>CAZBVG010000005.1:0-44158 GCA_964495425.1 uncultured Candidatus Saccharibacteria bacterium | reverse complement strand
CCGCTATAAATATTATGTTAATTTTATGACTACACAGAAACTCACAACTCAGACATTTCACGTACTAGGTATGAACTGTCATGCCTGCACCGTGCTTATTGAAGAAAAACTCAGCAAACTATCTGGCATAACACAGGTGAAGGCGTCTCTCGAGACGAGTACTGTAATGATTACTGGAAATTTTGATGGAAAGACGCCTGAACAGATTGCCGAGAGTTTGAGTCAGGTACTAAAGCCACATGGATACGAACTTTCAGTAGAAAAAAAGACCCAGTCAGTAAATTGGCAAGAATTTAAAATTGCTATGCCGATTGCTGCCGGTTTTGTTCTTGGATTCGTTGTGCTTCAGAAACTCGGGATCGTAAATATGGTTTCAGCATCGCACGTAAGTTATGGCACAGCATTTATTATCGGCCTCATTGCTTCTGTTTCGACGTGTATGGCAGTGGTGGGTGGCCTCGTGCTCTCGATGTCGGCACATTACGCCAAAGAAGGGAATAAAGTGCGACCACAAATACTTTTTCATGGTGGTCGACTCGTCTCATTTCTCATATTAGGTGGTGTGATTGGAGCGGTAGGTTCTGTATTTCAAATCGGAATGGTGGGTACGTTTATTTTAGGTATAGCTGTTTCAATCGTGCTCCTTGTGCTCGGTATAAATCTTTTAGACGTGTTTCCGTGGGCGCATAAACTTCAGCCACGACTTCCAGAATTTTTGGGTAATCGAGTGCATGGACTCAAGCAAGTAGAACACACGCTTACTCCTGTGCTTGTAGGTGTGGCCACGTTCTTTTTGCCGTGTGGATTTACGCAATCCATGCAGATTTATACACTTTCAACGGGAAGTTTTTGGGTCGGTGCGATAACTATGTTTGTCTTTGCGCTCGGTACATTGCCTGTTTTGCTGCTTCTTTCCTTTAGCTCGCTGGGTATTCATAAGAAAGCGCAGTCGGGTGTGTTTTTTAAAGCAGCTGGCCTCATTGTTATCTTTTTTGGACTTTTTACGCTTATTAATAGTTTGGTTGCGTTTGGTCTTATTCAACCGATCTTTAATTTTTAGTACAATAAGATCAACCTATGAAATCAACAATCACATCAATTCTTATTACCATCGCCCTTATTGGCGGGGCAGTGTTTCTCGCAAAGGGTGGAGACAAGCCGAATGCTTCATACGCACCGGTAAGTAATGTGTATATGGCCGATGGAAAACAGATTGTTGAAATAGATGCAAAGGGCGGATATTCTCCTCGCATCACGTCAGCAAAGGCGAATGTCCCAACAGTTTTCAGAGTAAAAACCAACGGAACGTTTGATTGCTCATCGGCTTTGAGCATTCCAAGTATTGGATATACAGGAAATCTCGCCGCAACAGGAGTAACTGACATTGAAGTGCCTGCGCAGCAAGCTGGGGCAGAGCTTCAGGGTATCTGTGCGATGGGCATGTATAATTTTTCAGTTCAATTTAATTAAAAAAATGTCTCCACTTGCAACAACGCTCACAAACATTTTTTCTTGGGGAACACTTTTAGCTCATGTATGCGTTTTGGTTTTAGCGGTCGCACTTGCGGCGGTCATATTTAAAAATCCATCAAAGCGTCTTCATCATTTGTCGAGGAAGGCAGCTGACCATGCATTTCTCATCGGATTTGTCATAAGCTTGTGTGCTTTTGCATTCAGCCTCGTGTATTCAAATGTTATTGGTTTTGCGCCTTGCGAGCTGTGCTGGTGGCAGAGAGTATTCCTCTACCCGCAAGTGATTTTGTTTGGTATTGCGCTTTATAACGAGAAAGTTCGACGTGTACAAGATGAATTGGTGTTCCAGTACAGTTTTTTCCTTTCGCTTGTCGGCGGAGCGATAGCTTTCTTTCAATATTACGGACAAATGTTTGCACCAGGCATTTTGGGAGCATGTGCGGCACAAGGAATATCGTGTGCGCAAATTTTCTTTGTATCCTTTGGATACATTACTATTCCAATGATGTCTCTTACCGCGTATCTTGTTTTGATCCTTTTGTACTTTTTCCGACGCCACACACCGAAAGTATAGTGGATTAATTTTCGCTTAGCTTTTTAATTTCTTTTTTAAGATCGCGAATTTCGTCACGAATGTGAGCGAGAGAAATTGCTTCTTCTTTCATGATTTCCTCTGTTTTTTCAACAGTCTTTTTTTCATGGCGAAGTCCAGAGAGAATAATTCGATCTCCGATAAAGGTTGAAACCATAAGACCGGTGAGCATCAATCCAAATGTGGAAACAACTAGCTGCACGGGTGCGTAGAAAAACAAATTAAGGAATGGGTGAGTACCCATGAGCATGTCTGCGGTTTCCCATACACCGCGCCAGAAGAGAACAACGCCAATACCTCCAATGATGGAATAGGTAATAGGGTATCGAGAAAGATGTTCTCGTATTACATCCTCGAGTCGATCAAAAAATCTAATCATATTGTTAATGATTTTAGTGTAAGAATACTGACACCGCAAGTATAGCATGTTAGAATAATTAAGTAATTAATTGATTCTGAAACTATATGAAGGGGACAGTAGTCCACTTGAGAAACAAGGCTATTCACACTCTCTATACACGTGCCCTCAAGCCCTTGTTCTTTCGGCATGATCCGGAATTTATTCATGACCAAATGACCAGGGCGGGAATTCTCCTCGGTTTGACTCCGGTCGGTAAAATGTTAACGAAAAGTTTGTTTGGGTATGAGCACCCGATGCTCGAGCAGCATGTATTGGGTATTCACTTTAAAAATCCTATTGGTCTCTCTGCAGGATTTGATAAAAACGCTGTTCTTACAGACATAATGCCGCATGTTGGCTTTGGCTTTGAGGAGGTTGGATCAATTACTGGTTATCCCTGTGCCGGCAATCCCAAGCCTCGTCTCTGGAGACTACCAAAATCAAAAGGATTGGTTGTGTATTACGGTCTAAAAAATGAAGGCTGCGAAATTATTGCAAAAAGACTCTCAAAAAAACATTTTAAAATTCCACTTGGCATAAGTGTAGCAATGACGAATTGCAAGGAAAATGTGGAGCTTTCAAAGGCAATAGAGGATTACGCGAAAGCTTTCAGGACCCTGGAGCCGTATGCAAGTTACATTACAGTTAATATTAGTTGTCCGAATACAGAAGGCGGCCAGCCGTTTGTTGACCACGTAAAGTTGGATGCTCTTCTTACGCATCTTGATAAGATTCCCACAAAGAAACCTATTTTTATTAAGCTTTCACCCGACATGGCGGATCATGAGCTTGATCGAGTGCTCGATGTGGCACGTTCACACCGTGTGCAAGGGATTATCTGCACGAATCTCACTAAAAAAAGAGTGAATCCAAAAATTTTGGATAGCAAGGTGCCGCATGTTGGTGGAATGAGCGGAAAAACCGTTGAAGATCTTTCTGATAAATTGCTTTCTTATATATATAAAAGGGAAGGAAAACGATTTGTGCTTGTCGGAAGTGGTGGAGTATTTAGTGCCGAAGATGCGTATAGAAAAATTCGTAAAGGTGCCACACTTATTCAGCTTATTACCGGCATGGTGTTTGAGGGGCCGCAAGTCATCAGTGAAATTAATTATGGGCTTGTAAGGCTTTTGAAGCGAGACGGATTTAAATCTGTATCAGAAGCAATTGGTGTTGATAATAGATAACGTATAATAGATGTATGTCAGGAAAACTTATATTGGCGCGTCACCACGAGTCTGAATGGAATAAGCTGGGTAAATGGACCGGATTGCGAGATCGACATCTTGATCCGTATGGCTTTAAGAAATCGGAAGATATGGGTCTGCTTATAAACGATATACGGATTGATCGCGCATTTGCTTCGATGCTCGTGCGTTCTATCGAGACGCTATCGTGCATACTCAATGTGTGCAATCGTTTCAATGTTCCCACGGAGCATTCTGCCGCGTTGAACGAGCGTGATTATGGAGATTATACTGGCAAAAACAAATGGGAAATGGAAAAAATTCTCGGTGCCGAGGAATTTCGAAAACTTCGACGCGGTTGGGATTACCCAATTCCTAAAGGTGAGTCGCTTAAGATGGTGTATGAGCGAACCGTGCCGTACTTTACAAAAACCGTTCTACCTCTCGTTAAAGAAGGCAAAAATGTTCTTGTTGTTGCGCACGGAAATTCTCTCAGAACCATAATTAAGTATTTGGAAGGAATTCCTGATGAGCACATCGCAGACGTAGAAATGCCTTTCGGTGCTATTCTTATATACGATATAGATTCCAGCGGAAAAGTACTTAAGAAAGAAGTACGTCAGACAGAATCACAAGTACCAGCATGATCCACTCAAAAGCTCAAATTGTTGCAACGATCGGTCCTGCCTCTGAAAAGCCAGATGTGCTAAAGGCGATGGTTAATCATCAGGTAGACGTAGTAAGACTCAATTTTTCTTGGGGAAATATTGATGAACGAATACGACAAATCAATTTAATTCGAAAAATTGAAGCCGAGTGCGGTCGTCATATCCCGATCATAGTTGATTTACCGGGACCGCGTGTGCAGGGAAAGGATGGTCACACCTACAATCATAAAGCCATATCTTCTTTAACAGATGAAGATAAAGGATTTATACAATTCGCTGCGCAACAAAAAGTGGATTATATTGCTTTATCTTTTGTTGGTTCTGCGGAGGATGTAAAAGAATGTCGCGCGTTTGTTAAAGCGGCTTCTGGCACCCAAAAAATTATTGCAAAAATTGAGCGAGCTGTTGCTGTCGATGCCTTAGATGAAATTATGAAAGCTGCTGATGCAGTCATGGTTGCCCGAGGTGATCTCGGAAACGAAGTAGAACTTGAACGGATTCCGTTTGTTCAAGATTCAATAATCAAGAAAGCTAAAAAGGCAGGTAAACCTGTTATTGTTGCTACACAAATGATGCTTTCAATGGTTGATAATCCACTACCGACGCGAGCAGAGGTTACTGATGTAGCTAATGCAATTTTACAAGGAGCAGATGCAGTGATGCTTTCTGAAGAGTCGGCGCGAGGAACATATCCAATTGAAGTTGTGACTATGATGGAAAAGATTGTGATAGAGGCGGAAAAACACACGGCGGGTCAAAGTACCACACATCATCTCTAATTATATGAAATCACCATTACCACAGGATGCGTATATTCAGAACGCACATATTTATAAAATTCTCGCTAATTCAAAGCGGCTTGAGATACTTAATATTTTAAAAAAGGGTGAAACAGGCGTGGACTCACTTCTTAAGATAACAAAGCTTTCTAAAGCAAATCTCTCCCAACATCTCGCTCTATTACGTCACAATGGCTTGGTTAAGACGCGTCGACATGGTCAAAATATGTATTATGAAATAGTGGATCCGCGTATTGTAGAGCCTTGTAAAATTCTGCATCAGCTCCGTCATAGAAGACTTGTCGTGTAAGAATAGTGCTTCAGGTCCGTCTTAGTATAAGCAGAATGTAACTTACAAATTATGAATACAAGAAATAGAACTCTCATTATTATCGGTATCGTGGTAATTGCAATCGGTGCATATTGGATATCACAAGCGAGACCAGCCGATGTGCCTCAGGATGCAACGTCACAAAATGGCGATAGAATCGGCACAACCACAACTTCGGGCGCTGAAGGCAAACTCAAGGTAGCTAATTTTTCAGGAAAGCTCAGCGAAGTAAACACGGCTTGTTTTGCTGATGGCGAATGTTTTGTCGTCATTGATGGTAAACATATCACCACCACTCTTGGTTGGAGACAGGGGGTTGTTGGATCAATCCGGGGTGTAGAAAGCGTTGGTGACATGGAAAAGCATATTGGCGATGAATTTGAGGTGTATGCTCAGGATAAAGGTGATGGAACATATACTCTCTATGGTAGCGAAGGTTTCTATATAAAACTTAAATAGACCTGATTCTCAAAATCCCCACATATGTGGGGATTTTGCGTATGGCACCAACCCCTTTTTTATTTTATAGCCTAGGTGTACGATTGTTCTATGAAAAAATTTATAGAGGAATGCAAGAAAAGTTTTACAAGCAAAGAGTGGTATAAGGAAATACTTGAAGGCAGGGTTCACTTTAGACTAGGTTATATCGCTACCTTGGCATTTGTGAGCGCCATTTTATTGAGCATCTTCTTTACGATCTTCTTGTATAGAGACCTCATTCCGCGATCAAAAGCAGCTATCTTGGAGTTTGTTCCAGGCGACGTGGTCCTCACGCTCAAATCAGGGCAGCTTTCAATTAATAAGCCGGTACCGTATGCACTTCCACTGCCTGAGACAAGTGATATGCATACTGCAAAGAAGAATTTGTTGGTTATAGATACGAGTGCTACTGCAACGCTTCAAAGCACCAAGGTGCATGACACGGTTCTATTTGCCTCGAAGGACAGTATTATGTCAGAAAAAGGGGATGGTGAAATTCGAGTATACTCACTTAAAGATTTCCCAGACACAACCTTAACTCGCGAAAAGATAACGGATCTTTTTGAGATGGTCGCACAGCGTGCTTGGTTGTTGTCGATTTTCGTTTTGGTTTTGCTTACACTCGTGCTTATCCTCCAGATGCTCATAACATTCCTCATCGCAGGAACACTTCTCTGGATCACATTAAAGATAGCTTCACGTGCTTCGCGTTGGGCGAATACCTTTACGGCGGTTATGTATGCGTACACGATTGTTGTTGCCGCGAATCTTGTTTTGACCATTCTTACGGTTCAAACCATTCGATTTACTCATGGAATTGTTATAACAACACTCATTGCGGCTGTATTTGCCTTTATGAGCAAGAAAGAAGTGTCAACAACCCCTCAAAACCCTGCTGTTTAGCAAGATCTACCCATTTGGGCCACTCTTTGCTATACTCAGCAAGTCACTATTCATTAATAAAATACCAATGGCAAAAGCAACGTCTGCATTTATGAAGCCTCTTACTGTAAGCCCTGACCTCGCCGCAGTTGTCGGCAAAGGTCCGATGGCTCGATCAGAAGTCGTAAAGGGACTCTGGGCTTATATTAAGAAGAATAATCTTCAAGATCCTAAGAACAAGCGAAACATCAACGCTGACGCTAACTTGAAGAAGGTCTTCGGCGGAAAGGCTGTCGTCAACATGTTTGAAATGACGAAGCTTGTCTCAAAGCACCTCTCATAAATCGACCCTTTACAAAACACTCATTCCAAGCGAATGAGTGTTTTGTTGTATACTAAATATATGAACGAAATGAATCCTGCTTTGCCCGTAAACGAATATCAAAGATTGGGCACAAAGACTTTTTGGTTATCTCTCTCTGAGCGACTCTCTGTGTCCTTGGGATTTCTATTCTTGGCTGTGGTTTGTATTATCGCTGTGCGACTTACGGTCATACCTCAGGAAGTGAAGCCACTTCTTATCATGGGTGAAATAATCTTTTTCGGTGCGTCTGTTATGACGGGTATTATTGGTTTCATTTCGGGTTATCTTGTCTACAAAAATCATTTATTTTGTATCGCTGATGATGCGTTTAAGATTAGAACTGGCATTTTTACCAAAATTGAAACAGCGTTTCCATACAGGCAAATTCAAAATGTAGAGATAGAGCGATCTTTTTTGTTTCAAATTCTTGGGCTTTCAAAAATTGTCATTATTACTGCCGGAACTGATAATCCAAAAACAATACGAAATGAAGCAGAGGGCATGTTGCCGATTATAGAAAAGGAAATAGCGGAAACCCTCCGAGACGAATTATTACGAAGATCAGATATACAAAGAACACGATCAACCCGTTAATTATATGGAAGCATTCATTCATTACATTTCAAGTTTCGATTACACTCTCATTCACCTGGTTCAATCAATCGGACCGCGTTGGGAGCCAGTGGCTTATTTTCTTTCTCATGGAGTTGGTTCGTATCCCATCATGCTCGCTGTTTTCTTTGTTGCATTGCTGTTTATTGATAAATGGCGCGCGGCAGCTGAGCTATGTATTATCGCTATAGTTTCTTATGGAATTCTTATGGCGCTTAAACATTATTTCGGTATTGATCGACCTTACATAATTGATCCAGCGCTTACGTATTATGACAACGAGACAGGCTTCGCATTACCATCGGGACATGCGCTTATGTCGACAGTGATCTTGGGGTGGGTCGCCTTGCGTCATCCAAAGAGCCATACGCTTTTATGGGGCACGATAACGCTTATTGTATTGATTGGAGCGTCTCGGGTCTATCTTGGTGTTCATTATCCATCGCAGGTAGTAGCGGGTTGGCTTATCGGTACACTTATTATTTACTTGTTCTATAGTCTAGATAAACGACTCTGGACTCCGTTTCGCAAGAAGCTCGATTAAAGCAAAAGCCCGCCAGTAGGCGGGCTTTGTGTTAGAGAACTCGAGGTTTGTAGTTTGCTGGAGCCTTCGAGAGCCATTCCTTAAGCTGTTTTTCAGTAAGTAGTCCTCGTTGCGCACCGATATCCTGTACAACTGATGCAGAATTGATTGGTGCCCACATGAGAGCCTCTTCAATCGATTTACCTAAAGCGATGGCAACAGTGAATGTTGAAGCAAAGGCGTCGCCAGCACCGGTTCGCTCAAAAGGTGGTTTTGGATCGGGGAAGAGAGGCATGTAGTATGCCTGCGTACCATTATCGGCATATGCACCGTGTGGTCCGTCAGTGAGAACAACTAGTTTCGGACCTTTTTCTCGTAGCATCTGCATGAGTTTCTTTATGTCACTTTCCTGTGTCTTAAGAATTCTTTGTGCTTCTTCCTTATTGCAAAAGAAAATATCAGATCGCTTATAAATTTCTGCGAGCTTTTCTAGACCAAGTGACATCTGAAAGGTTCCCGGCTGGAATGCAAGCTTTACCTGCGGATGTTTTGTGAGATAGTTTGCAATTTCATGATGGTACTGTTCTGAATTACCACCAAGTGATGAAAGGTACATCCATTTTGGTTCAGGGAAGGTGGGGAGTTTGCGAGGGTAATCTTGATGCTTGACCAAGATTGTTCGCTCGTCACCAAACCAGAGCACATAATGATAGTTGGTAATCATACCTTTATGCGCTGTGACATACTTTGAGATAACTTTGTCTTTCTTGAGATTATCGAGACACTCTTTTCCATATATATCACCGCCAATATCTGAAATAAGTGCGGCGTTAAGTCCGAGGCGGGCCGCTGAAACCGCTGCGTTGGCACTATTTCCTACAGCTGCAATGACGTCGACAGATTCAAAAGGAATTTTATCCCCGAATTTCATGCAAATCTCGCAGTTGTCTTGGTTTACGCTACAGGTAACATGGGCGTCTTTAAGCTTTATAAAAGCATCGGTCACAATATCGCCGATTGCTAGGAAATCAATTTTTTTGGAAAACATGAGTCTATTATAAGCGATGTATGCGTACTATATCTCAGAAAGTGGGGAAAAGGACCTCTTTTGTTGGCAGATATTGCAATATTAATGAATGTGTGTCATATTGCTCCCCTAGCTCTTTTAAGAGGTTGAACACTTTATCAGGCAAGGCGTGTTTGCTTTGTCCGTAGAGTGTTTAACCCCATATATACAGATAATGATTGTTGTTGTTGCTGATGATCAGGAATTCGTCGACGTGATGGTGTATTGTCTTCGGGAAATCAGTTGCGCTGTTACAGGCTTCGTTGTATCAGCTGCTGATCCGATCGAGTCTCTAGCACAAGAAATGCAGGAGCTTAATCCCAAGATGATTCTCGTCCCGGAGAACAAGGAGAAACAAAGTTTTCGCATCCTTTCAAGCTTTAGGTTTGGATCGAGGGCTGGCGGAGTGAATCTTGCGCCAATCTTGCGGTTTTATTTCGAAGATATGCGGACCGACTAGTTTTTCTTGCCCTCGTTATAATACGAGGGCTTTTTTATGTATGGTAAAATAATACCCATGTTACATCTGTTTACATCAGGAGGAAAAACCTTGCGGTGGTATGTTAATGATGCGCTTAAAAGAAAAGTAGCAATCGGTCATTTTAATATTTCGAATGTCGAAGGATTTTGGGCGGTGGTGAATGCAGCAAAAAAATTTAATGTGCCTGTCATTATCGGTGTTTCAGAGGGTGAGCGAGATTTTTTGGGGGTACAGCAGGTACGAGCGCTTGTAGATTCAGTAAAAAACATAGGCGTACCAGTTTTTCTCAATGCAGATCACACGTATTCGTTTGAAAAAGTAAAAGAGGTCGTCGATGCCGGCTATGATTCTGTTATTTATGACGGTACCGAGAAGAGTTTTGATGAAAACGTTGCTTTCGCCAAAAAATGCGTTGAATATGCAAAATCAAAAAACAAACATATTCTCGTTGAGTGTGAAATTGGTTTTATCGGCAAGTCTTCAAAAGTGTTAGATGGAATTCCTGAAGGGGTAAAGATTACTGAAGAATTTTTGACGACACCTGAGGAAGCGCTCAGATTTGTTAAGGCTACTGGCGCAGACATGCTTGCTCCAGCTGTGGGAAATATTCATGGAATGCTGTCGGGCGGTAAAGATCCAGCGCTTAATATAAAGAGAATTAAAGATATTTCCGATGCGGTTAAAGTACCACTTGTGTTGCATGGAGGTTCGGGTAATTCGGCGGATGATTTCCGTGCGGCAATTGACGCCGGTGTAGCGATTATTCATGTGAATACTGAAATTCGTGTAGCGTTTCGCGATGCTCTTAAATCTCAGGTTGCTGCTCATCCCGACGAAGTTGCTCCGTACAAAATTATGAAACTGACTGTCGAAGCAATGCAGAAGGTGGTTGAGGAAAAGCTTAAAATTTTCAATAAGTTATAGACAATGGATTCAATTACAGCGCTCAAGGAATATTTGAAGACGTCTTTTAAGGGAGATATCGACGAGAGTGATGCTGCTCTCACAAGGGTGAGTCATGATGCGAGCTTGTTGGAAGTTCGCCCTAAAATTGTTCTCTATCCAAAGGACGCCGAGGACATAAAGGCCGTCATTCATTTTGTGCGCATCCATAAAGACGCATATGCTGATCTTTCAATAACTGTGAGGTCGGCAGGGACATGTATGGCAGGTGGTCCACTCAACGATTCAATTATCGTAGATGTGACGCGCTATATGCATGGCATTCTTGAGCTTTCAAAAACTGAAGCAACTGTGCTTCCGGGAACTTATTATCGAGATTTTGAACCAGAGACATTGAAAATCGGCTCAATTTTGCCGTGTTATACCGCTTCGAAAAATCTCAATACGATCGGTGGTATGGTGGGGAATAATTCAGCGGGTGAAAAGACACTTCAATACGGTCAGATGCAGAATTTTGTAAATGAACTCTCAGTCATACTTGAGGATGGCAACGAATATACGATCAAACCACTTTCAAAAGAGGAATTTAGAGACAAACTCTCTGAGCCTGGCTATGAGGGTGATCTTTATAGAAAAGTGTGGGACCTCATTTCGCACAATAAGGAAGTAATTGCAAAAGCAAAGCCGCTTACATCGAAAAATTCTGCCGGATATTATCTATGGAATGTGTGGAATGAAGAAAAATTTGATCTCACAAAGCTCATTGTTGGATCACAAGGGACGCTCGGTATTGTGACAAAGATTAAAGTACGGTTGGTGCCGGTAAAGCCTCTTTCAAAACTCTTTGTAATCTTTATGCCGAATCTCACCGGCCTCGGGGATCTTGTAAATGATATTTTGGAATCAAAACCAGAGAGTGTTGAGTCATATGACGATAGTACTATGGCGCTTGCGGTGAAGTTTATGCCGTCGATGCTTAAAACGATGAAGCTCAACTTCTTCCGGTTGATTTGGAGTTTTATTCCTGAGGGGTGGATGGCGCTTACCGGTGGTTTTCCAAAGCTTGTGCTTCTCGTTGAGTTTTCTGGGGACAATGCAGCAGAAATTGAAAAGAATATTGATACGCTTGAAGCGCGCATTAAAAAGTATGGGTTTAAAATGCGTCGAGCAAAAAATAAGTTTGATTCAGAAAAATATTGGACGATTCGTCATGAGAGTTTCAACTTGCTTCGAAGTCATGTTCATGGACGCCGAACAGCACCGTTTGTTGACGATATTATCGTTCCACCAGCTGTAATGCCTGATTTTTTGCCAAAGATGCGAAAAATTCTCGATGATTACAAGCTTTTGTACACCATCGCTGGTCACGCGGGAAATGGAAACTTTCATATAATCCCCCTTATGGATATGAAGGATTGTTCAAATGTGAAGGCAATCGACGAAGTATCAGAAAAAGTATATGACCTTGTACTGTCGTATAAAGGTTCAATCACGGCGGAGCATAATGACGGGATAATTCGAACACCGTATCTCGTAAAGCAATTTGGTCCAGAGATGATACAGGTTTTCCAGAAAACTAAAAACGCTTTTGACCCAAAAAATATCTTTAATCCGGGCAAAAAAGTGGGTATTACCAAGGAATATATGATTTCTCATATAGCTCAGGGATAAGTGGCTTAAAACCCCTCTCTTTCTCAAAACCCTTGTAATTTTTGCGACTCTGTATATACTTATGTACCTATGGCAATAACACTCAAAATCGAAAAAAGAGACCTCAAAGCTGATGTGGACGCGCTCCGCAAAGCAGGCAAGATTCCAGCCGTATTTTACGGAAAGAAGGAGGCTTCAACCCCTATTTCAGTTGCTTCTGTTGATTTTGCAAAAGCATATAAATCAGCAGGTGAATCAACGGTAGTTATCCTCAAGGGTGATGGTATTGAAGTTGAATCTTTGATCCATGACATGTCTCTTCATCCAGTTACCGGCAAGCCTCTTCATGCAGATTTCTATGTGTTTGAAAAAGGCAAGAAAATCAAGGTTGATGTTCCTCTTGAATTCGTAGGTGTTGCACCAGCAATCAAAGAACTCGGAGGTACTCTCATTAAGGTGCTCCATGATCTTGAAATCGAAGCTCTTCCAAAAGATCTTCCACATAAGATCGAAGTAGATATCTCAGCACTCGTTGATTTCAAGTCATCAATTAAGGCTTCAGATGTTAAGCTCCCAGCAGGCGTAGAGCTCGCAATCAAGGGTGACGACATCATTGCCTCAGTTTCAGAGCCAAAGGATGAGGTTGAAGAGCCAACAGCTCCAGTAGATCTCTCAGCAATCGAAGTTGAAAAGAAGGGTAAGGAAGCAAAGGAAGGAGCGGAAGGTGCAGCAGAAGCAGCTCCAGCGGCAGAAAAGAAGGAAAAGAAATAGCAAACAAAAACACCTGTTCGTCAGGTGTTTTTGCTTTATGGGCAGGCTATAATGGATTCAATGAAAAAAGGTCTGTCACAGGTAGCGATAGTATTTCTGTGTGCTGTGGTTGCCGCTTTTCCTTTGATTACTCTTGCCCAGACTCAGGCGGATGCTCAGAAATATCAGGATCAACTTCAGGCTGATTATGATCAGGCAAAAAAGGAGCTTGAAGCACTTACCGCTCAGTCAAATGAGATAAAGAATCAAAAAGCGTCGCTCCAGCGCGATATTGCTTTGATTGATGCAGAAATCAAGCAAGCCCAGGCAAAAATAAAGGTTAAAAACCTCGCTATTTCACAACTCACAAAAGATATCGGTAAAAAGCAGGCAACAATTACTGATCTACAGGGAAAGCTTGATCGAAGCACGGATTCCTTGGCTGATCTGCTTCGTCGTACCAATGAATCAGATTCTATATCAATGATCTCGGTATTTTTGGGCAATAGAACTATTTCTGATTTCTTCGGGGAAGTAGATTCAATCGAAATTGTGAAGGATTCACTCAATACTTCAATTGATAATGTGAAGAATTTTAAAATAGAGACAGAGGGAGAAAAGGCAAATCTCGAAGATAGAAAAAATCAGGAGACCAATGCTCGTGAGGAAATTTTGGCTGAGCAGCGCATTATTGAACGAAAAAAAGCAG
This sequence comes from uncultured Candidatus Saccharibacteria bacterium, assembly GCA_964495425.1. Taxonomy (GTDB): domain Bacteria; phylum Patescibacteriota; class Minisyncoccia; order Phycocordibacterales; family UBA6065; genus UBA6065. The sequence goes on along the minus strand of CAZBVG010000005.1, from coordinate 30,308 downwards.
AAAAAAATCAAATTTTGGCTACTACAAAAGGTCAAGAGGCCGCGTACGCTCGTTTGATTCAGGATAAAGAAGCAAAAATTGCTCAAATTTCTACGGCACTTTTCGCACTTCGCGATTCTGACGGAATTCAATTCGGAACAGCGCTTGAATATGCAAACATCGCATCTCAGAAAACTGGTGTTCGACCCGCATTTATTCTCGCTATTTTGATGCAGGAAACTTCGCTCGGAAAGAACCTCGGTTCATGTTATTTGCGAGATTATCAGACGGGTGATGGTGTGGGTGTAAACACGGGTACCTCAAAACCTCGAACTATGTCGCCGACTCGTGATGTACCAATTTTCCTCGAAATTACACGTGATCTCGGTCTTAATCCTCAATCACAGCGAGTGTCGTGTTGGATTGCAATGTATTCAGGGGGAAAACCAATTGGTTGGGGGGGTGCCATGGGTCCGGCACAATTTATTCCATCTACATGGAATATGTTTGATGAACGTATCGAGAGTGCTCTTGGTGTGGGGTTGGCAAACCCATGGAATCCTGAGCATGCAATTCTTGCATCTGCATTATATTTGGCTGATTTGGGCGCCGGACTTCAAACATATTCTGCTGAGCGAGACGCGGCGTGTCGATATTATTCTGGTAAGAAATGTTCTGCCGGTACAGGTGCTTCATATGGCACACAGGTTATGAGTAAGGCGGCTAATATTCAGGAGTGTATGATTGACCCTATTTTGGGTAAGTCGAATGGTTGTTAAAGAGAAGTTCTTGCCTTTTTGAGCCTTATTTGTTATATTTTCTGCCTATATGAAAAAGGAAATCCACCCAAAGAACTATCGTCCAGTCATCTTCCTCGATAACTCATCGAAGGCTCGTTTTCTTATTAATTCTGTTGTAAATACAAAGGAAACTGACAAGTGGACCGATGGTAAGGAATATCCTCTCTACCAGGTTGAAATTTCGTCAGCTTCTCATCCGTTCTACACTGGAAATGAGACTGTGATCGACACAGCGGGACGAGTAGAAAAGTTCAAGGCTCGAGCAGCAAAAACTACCAAGAAGAAGGCGTAACAACGCCAGGTTATACAAGAAGGATGCGGTTACGCCGCTCCTTTTTGCTATATACTTCTAAGTAACCAGTATGGATATCGCTAAATACAAAAAGAATCACAAAACATCATATCTCGCCGATATGTACGAGAAACTCGAGAAAGACGAGGCTGATTTGAAAGCGCTTATGGAATCAGATCCATCGATGAAAGAAATGGGTCAGGCGGATATGGAAAATATTCAGGCTCAAAAAGCTGACATTGTAAAACAGGTTGAGGCGATTGATGCAGCTGAAAAAGAAGAAGAGGAATTTCCTAACGAACTCATTATGGAAATTCGCGCTGGTGCAGGAGGGGATGAAGCAGCTCTTTTTGCTGAAGAATTAGCGAATATGTACAAGACATATGCCGTAAATCAGGGCTGGAAGGTTTCTATTCTCGACGAATCAAAGGCAGACGTGGGTGGGTATAAAGAATTTTCGATGGAAATTCACGGTAAAGATATTTACAAGAAACTCCGATATGAGACGGGTGTACATCGTGTCCAACGCGTGCCTGCAACCGAAAAAATGGGACGAGTGCATACCTCAACAGTTTCAATTGCTATTTTGCCTATCCGCAAGAAGACAAATATCGTTCTTAATCCTGCTGAAATTGAGCTTGAATTTTCTCGAGCTGGTGGAAAGGGAGGTCAGAACGTGAACAAGGTGGAAACCGCTGTGCGATTGTTCCATAAACCAACAGGTCTTGCGGTGCGAGTAACTGCTGAACGAAGCCAGCTTAAAAACCGTGAAAAGGCAGAAATGATGCTTACGGCAATGCTCCAGCAGCGAAAAGATGAAGAAGAGGCGGCGAAATTTGCTGCAAACAAAAAGGGTCAGCTCGGTACTGGAAACCGCTCTGAGAAGATCCGAACATATAACTTCCCTCAGGACCGAATCACTGATCATCGAATCCGTGAGAACTGGCACAATATTGAAACAGTGCTTTCAGGGGAAAAACTTGGGGATATTATCGATACTCTCGCAAACTGGAAGGGTGAAGTGGCAGAGGGTGGAGCGGAGGATGATGAATAGCTAAATATAAAAAAGCCCGACTAATGTCGGGCCGGGGTCATTTATTTTCCCAGAACAAGTAATGCTACTCGGACAATGAGTCCGAATGCTACCCCCGTGAAGAGAACACCTAACATGTTAATGAGCACAGGGCTAAGTGCTAACACTGTTGCAAGAACAGTCGCAATTATCCGAGAGATTAACCCTTTCCATCCAGTGCCCCTCGTCGGATATGTTTCTTTCAAGTCTTTGTAGTGGCTTTCCAGGCGATTAAATCCGTCCTTGATAGCCAGTTTCCATGCCCCTCGATTAGTTTTCTCGTGATTGAAAAACATTGTCCGGAGGAACGAAAGTGCCAAACCGCCTAAGGGGGCTAAAATGAAAGTGGCTTTGGGATTTTTCAACACGGTGAATGCTAAGCCGATAGCTAGACTGCAAACACCTGTTAAGGCGACGCATGCCAAACTGATCAAGAGATCAATACCTTCAAAGGTCCTAGCTTCAGAGGTTTTTGTAGTAGAGGTCATTGTAGAACGAAGTCGTTTTTCGATAATCAATCTTTAAGCACAGTATAATACATTTAGTAATTGTCAAGTACTGCGCCTGCATTCTTCATCGATGGGCCTCAATCTTGCCTTTTTGAGGCCTTTTTGGTAAGCTTTCGGAACAATATTTATGACCAAAGACAAGAATTCAATGATCGAAGCGATGTTCAAAGTTGGGGCTCATTTTGGCCTCGCTAAGGCACGCCGACACCCATCTACCAAGCCGTTTGTGTTTGGAGTGAAAAATAAGATCGAAATCTTCGATCTCGAGAAGACTAACGAAGCACTTGAGAAAGCAAAGGCTTTCGTTGCATCAGTTGCAGCTACCGGCAAGCAGGCTCTCTTCGTTGCTGGTAAAAGTGAGGCAATCACTGCTGTTAAAAACGCAGCTGCAAAGATTGGTCAGCCAGTAGTTGGCGGCCGATGGATTGGTGGAACTCTCACCAACTTCCCACAGATTCGAAAGCGAATCGAAAAGTACGAAAACCGCCTCAAGGAAAAGGAAAAGGGTGAACTTGCAAAGTACACAAAGAAAGAGCGACTTTTGATCGATCGAGAAATTGCAAAGCTTGAAATGCTTTTCGGCGGCATTGTTTCTATGAAGGATAAGCCAGGTGTTCTCATTGTTGTTGATCCTAAGAAGGAATACATTGCAGTTGAGGAAGCACGCCAGATGGGTGTTCCAGTAGTTGCTATTGCGTCATCTGACTGCGATCTTTCTCTCGTAGATTACGCTATCCCTGCAAACGATTCTTCAGCAGCTTCAACCTCATTCTTCCTAAACGAACTCGCTCGAGCATACGGTGACGCAAAGGTCACAAAGCCTGTTTCAGCAACTAAGTAGTTTCTGGTATAATAAGGCCCTCAGTTTGGTGTTAGTTTTGTTATCACTTATCTAGTTTTTATATATGGTTACCCCTGACCTCATCAAAGAGCTTCGAGAATTGACCGGTGTTTCTGTCATGCAATGCAAGAAGGCACTCGAAGAAGCTGGCGGCGATAAAGAGAAAGCAATTGTCATTCTTAAAAAGAAGGGCGCGGAAGCATCTGCAAAGAAAGGAGACCGAACTCTCGGTGCTACTCAGATCGCGTCATATGTGCACTCAACAGGTACGGTTGGCGTGATGGTTGAACTTGCTTGCGAAACTGACTTTGTGGCTCGAAATCCTGAGTTTAAGGCACTTGGATATGATATCGCTATGCATATTGCTGCAACTAAGCCAGAATTCAACAAACGGGAGGATATTACTGAATCAGACCGAAAGACAGCAGAGTCTGTATTTGCTACTGAAGTTGAAGGCAAGCCTGAAGCTATGAAGGCAAAGATTCTTGAGGGCAAGCTTTCAGCGTATTTTGCTGACCGTGTGCTCCAGGAACAGTCATTTATAAAGAATCCAGAACTTACCATCGCCGGTCTTATTTCGCAGGCAGTACAGAAATTCGGAGAGAAGATTGAAATCACTCGATTTACACGCTACGGCGCATAAAACATATGATTCTCGAGCTTTCGCTCATGGGGGTGTCGGTAGTCGGTATGTTTATCCTTCTAGTTCATAAGAAGGTTGAACTTGCTCGCGGCGAAAGCGCGTCTATTAGCGCAGCTCGAGGAAAGACGGATCCACTCCTTCAGAATCTTCATCATACGACAGGAAAGTTCTTCTCGTATTTCACGCTCCATAACGCAATTCTTCTTTTGAACTATGCATTTGTGCATGTGGTGCGGCTTTTTATGCATGCCTCAAGTAAAATGCACGAAGTTTCTTCTGATATTGTGAATAAAGCCTCAAAGAAGACCGAGGATCTTTCTCGGGGCGGTGCTGCGTCGTTTTACCTTAAAAAAATTAAGGAAACCAAAGATGGCGTAGCAATGCAGGAGGGAAAGCGGGCATAAAATCCTGACGGACTTTATTGTTTGCGTATTTTGTAGTAAGTTAGAAATCCGGCCGAAAGGCCATTGCCACCTTAGCTCAGTTGGTAGAGCAACTGTTTTGTAAACAGTAGGTCCCCAGTTCAAGCCTGGGAGGTGGCTCCAAAAAATGAAGTAGCTCTGAGCGCGGCACACTTGGTATACTAGAGTTCTAGTAGCATAACCAAACCTAAACTCATGCTCTATATCATTATAGGACTCGTATTTCTCCTCATTATAAGCCTTAGACAGGTAAATCAGTATGAACGTGGCCTCAAGTTCACCATGGGCCGTTTTACGCGGATTATGGAGCCAGGATGGAGGATTGTGATCCCAATCTTTCAGTCGTATCGCAAGGTCGATATGCGTGTAAAAGCGGTTGATGTACCGGATCAAAACGCTATCACTAAAGATAATATTTCCGTCAAAGTAAACGCGGTGTTGTACTACAAAGTTGAATCTGCAGAAAAAGCGATTCTCGAGGTAGAGGACTTTATGTATGCCGTCTCGCAATATGCTCAGACAACTATGCGAAATATTGTAGGTGAGACGACGCTTGATAATCTGTTGTCGGAGCGAGAGACTATTGCAAACCGAATTCGAGAAGTTGTTGCCACCGAAACCAATTCGTGGGGGCTTAAGGTTTCTAACGTAGAACTTAAAGATGTTTCGCTTCCACCTGATATGGAGCGAACGATTGCAAAGCAAGCAGAAGCAGAGCGAGAAAAGCGCGCTGTCATTATTACGTCAGAAGGTGAGCTTGCAGCATCAGAAAATATGGCAAAAGCAGCAGCAATGCTCGCTGGATCTCCTGGGGCGCTTCATTTGAGAACTCTTCAGTCGATAAATGACATTTCCTCAGATCAATCAAATACCGTTGTCTTCACGCTGCCAATGGAGCTCTTGAAAGCACTCGAAGGGTTTACGAAGAAATAACTATAAAAAAACCACCCAACGGGTGGTTAGCAGTCAGGCAGCAGAGATTGATTTCACTTAGGTTACGTTGCGGTGCAATGTTCCTGAGGTACAAGCACAATAAGTGTTTGTCCTTTGATCATTCCATCGCCGATTGCCTCACGCAGTTCGCGAGCCGTCTCAAAAGAAGTGCATTGGAAGGCAAGTGACTTTGTGGCGGGGTTAAAGGAGATGGTTACACCGTCGCGTAATGCTTTACCGGCTTTGTCGCCGATAACTGCATCGCGGAGTTCGACGAGTCTGCTGTCTTGATGAATATCGAGCGTTGTTGTTTCAAACGCGAGGGATAGAATGTGCAAAAACCAATCAAAGATTGGGTGCACGTGACTTAGGTGGGGCATATGAAGCAAAGAACTGGCAATACCGTACCATATATATGTAAATGCGCAAGGGTGGTGATTTGTATAAAAAAACCGGCACACATGCCGGTTTTTTATCGCACTGTTGCTTTAAATACCTCCTTTGTTCGTTCCTCGAGTTTCTTGTGGAGGGCATCAATTTCGGCACTTGTAAGGGTTCTGTCGATTGATCGATAAGTAATTCGATACGCATAGCTTTTCTTGCCTTCTCCGAATTTTTTAGCATTCTCGTATTCATCGACGAGCGCCATTTCTTCCGCTAAGTCACCAACAACATCTCGTACAAGGTCAAAGTAATTGTTTGGCGCAAAATCCGCTTTGTTTACGACAAAAGAAATATCTCGAACGATGGCAGGGAATTTGCTTACTTCCTTATAGATAGTTCCAAGTTTGAGCTGCTTTTTTACGCGTTCATCATCTGACCAAAGAAGGCGAATATCTGGAAGTTCCATACCGATAATTGCGAGGCGTTCAAGACCGAATCCGAATGCCCAGCCGTTGTAGCCTTCAAGACCAAAGTTTTTGAGGACGTCTTTTCGAGGCATACCTCCTCCAAGGATTTCAATCCATTGGCCCTTAATCTGCACCTCAACCTCGAGTGATGGGTCTGTATAGGGGAAGGTGTCAGTATTGAAGCGGTAGACGATATCTGGGCCGAATACACCTTTTACGATGTTAGAAAGGGCGGTTTTGAGGTCTTCAAGCGTCAATTGTTTTTCAGTGTCTGGAACGAGATAGAGGCCACCCATCTGGTGGAAGATGTTCATGTGTCGGCGATCGATTTCATCCTTTCGATATACTTTTCCGTAACAGATCACACCGAGTTCCTTCTGTGCAGCGATTTTCTTTTTTATCTCAGGAAGCTGGAGGTAGTAGTACCACATGACGGTGTCATGGGTTCGGAGGATGTTGTTTTTATCGACGTAGTAGGTGTCTGAAGTGCTTCGAGCGGGATGATTTGGGGCAAAGTTAAAGAGATCAAAGCTTACATCCGCTGGAACGATTTCTGGAATGATGATGTTATCAAAGTTTTTGAGGAAGGGGAGTTTGCGTGTGCGGTCTACAATTTCATACAAAGGGCTCTCTGGTGTTCGAGAAAGGTCCTTCATATCGAGGTATCGCTTCATTCGAGCCGCCTCAACATCTGTTCGCTTATTAATATCCTTGATCAAAGCCTCTTGTGCAGAGGTATCTATTCGATAATCCATAGTGTCCCCAGTCTAGTTAAAAAGGGCGAAAAATTCAAGGAAAAGAAAAAACAGAGAGGTGCGCTCTCTGTTTGAGATTAAAGCTTATCGGGCAAACAACCATATCTCATGAGGGGAATGTTGTTCGTGATCCAAGGCGTTTCTCACGATAATGGTGATATTTGTCTGGCTTTGGAAGAGCACAAAGATCATCGGAACACCAAAACTTGTCATGACTGGTCGCATTCCCAGGAAGATCTTTAGATCATGAGTGGTTTGATTGTTCAGAAGATCAACGATGATTGGTTCAAGCGCAAATGGCGTAAGATACTGTAATCCAACCGAGAGCGCTTTTTCACAGATCGTTTTGTGTGTGATTCGGTCAGTTATGCATTCGGTGCGAAACAGCTCGCGCGGCCCAATGGGATCCACTGATCGTGGGCATTCGAGCAATGTTTTTTCGACATGTTGTCCAAATCGACAACCTGACCTTTTTAATCTGTGAACAAGACCCGGATTGTATGTATTCTTATAAGCAGGCAAGGGAGGATTCATAGGGAGGTTCTGGATGCTACTCTACAATCAAACCATATTATGTCAATAAAAAAAGACCCGCATGGGCGGGTCTCATAAAATTAAGGGAGCGTTGGATACGGCGCTCCGAAGAACCAGATTGAATCACGAGCAAGCGGTTTTGTTTGCCAGACGGGCTCGAGCATGAGCACGATTCCATTCATTCGCGTGCACAGGATAGAAAAGACGTGGGCCCGGCCGTTATTAAACATGGGTGGTGAGCCAACGACAACCTGACGGCCCTGGAGGGTTTCGGTACTTGTGGTTGAGAGTGCGATGGCGAGTGACAGTGCTGTTTCCGGAGGAACTTCGGAGAGCGGTGGAGAATCAGCGAGCTTGCGTCGTTCGCGGAACTCCTCGATTGTTTCCGATTCTTCCGAGTTCGTCCGAAATTCAAACGGGTAGACATGCTGCCGTGGGATGCAGGGGAGTCGCCGGATGGCTTTCTCAACATCCGAGGCCCAGCTGCAGCCTCTGTCTTTCAGTTGGCGTACCATAAGGTCTGGCGTGCGCTCGCCAACTATGACAACGGATGGGATAACAAATGATGCGATAGGGTTCATATATGGAGCAATTTCTGGCATAACTTTACAAGGAAAATGGAGAGTGTCAAGGAGAAAAAAGGGTCAAAATTTGGTATACTTTCTCTGTTAAAAACCTTGCAGTTAAGCGGCGTTTTCATTTTATCGAATCAGCTATGGCAAAAGAAGAAAAAGCTAAAAAATCATCATACGGTGCAGAATCAATTCAGGTTCTTGAGGGTCTTGAACCAGTTCGAAAACGCCCGGGCATGTACATCGGAACTACAGGTCCTGATGGTTTTCATCACCTCATAAACGAAATCTTTGATAACTCTCGAGACGAGGCGATGGGTGGTCACGCAAATGATATCGAAATCACCTTTTTGCCAGGTGAGACGGTGCGTGTTGTAGACAATGGACGAGGTATTCCTGTTGATGTGCATCCAAAAACCAAGGTTTCAGCACTTGAAGTGGTTATGACCGTACTTCACGCCGGAGGTAAATTCGGTGGCGAAGATTCTGGATACAAGGTTTCTGGAGGTCTCCATGGTGTGGGTGCTTCTGTCGTTAACGCGCTTTCAAGTTACTGCAAAGTAGAAGTTCATCGCGAAGGAGGTAAGTACATGCAAGAGTATTCTCAAGGAAAAAAGAAAGGCGCTGTTAAAAAAGTTGGATCCTCGAAAATTCACGGCACCATAACGACATTTACTCCGGATACCCTCATTTTCGGTCAGCAGGTATTTGATTTTAATCGCGTGGTCAATTACATGCGACAGCAAGCTTACCTCGTTAAAGGTCTTCGAATTTCCATTATCGACGCTCGCGAATACAAAGGCTCGCTCGATCTAGATGATGTTGCTTATTTCCGTGAGCTCGGGCTCGATGTGCCATCGCAGTCGTTTTATTTTGAAGGAGGTCTTATCTCTCTTGTTAAGTTCACTAATTCAATTCAGAAGCCGGTTCACAAGAATATTTTCTATGTAGAAAAGAAAGTTGAAGGGGCAGAATCTGTAGAAATTGCCCTTCAATATGTAGATGATATTTCATCTCGAATTTTGCCGTTCGCAAATAATATTTATAACTCTGAAGGCGGTACTCATATCACTGGTTTTAAAACAGCGCTTACACGAACGCTTAATAACTACGCCAAGAAAAACGGCGGAAAGGAGGCAGATAGTTTTACTGGCGATGACGTGTTGGAAGGTCTCACGGCTGTTGTATCTGTTAAACTTCGTGAAATCCAATTTGAAGGTCAGACCAAAGCTAAACTTGGTTCAGTAGAGGCTCAGACTGCAACCGCGACCGTGTTCGGCGAAGCGTTCCAGCTTTTCCTTGAAGAGAATCCTGATGATGCCAAAGCAATGGTGCAGAAGGCAATTCTTGCGATGAAGGCACGAAAGGCAGCAAAGGCGGCCAAAGACTCTATTTTGCGAAAGGGAGCTCTCGAAGGTATGACGTTGCCCGGCAAGCTCGCGGACTGTGAATCAAGTGATGCTTCAGAATCAGAGGTATTCATTGTGGAGGGAGACTCTGCAGGTGGAACCGCGAAAATGGGACGAAATCGAAAGACTCAGGCTGTACTTCCGCTTCGAGGAAAGATTTTGAACATTGAACGAGCACGACTTGACCGAATGCTTGGTTCAGAACAGATCAAGAATCTTGTTATTGCGATGGGTACAGCGATCGGTGAGACATTTGATCTCTCAAAACTCCGCTATCACAAGATTATTATTGCAACCGATGCCGATGTTGACGGTGCGCATATTCGAACACTTCTTCTTACACTTTTGTATCGATATTTCAAACCAGTTATTGAAGGTGGGTATGTCTATATCGCTCAACCGCCGCTTTATAAAGTGAAGAAAGGTAAAGAAACAATGTATTTTTATTCTGAGGAAGAGAAAACAAAAGTACTCGGAAAAGACGAAATTCCTCTTGAGGTAGAAGAGAGTTCAGAAGAGGCGCCGACCGAGGAAGTAGAAGCTGAGGAAGAAGTGAAAGGCAAGAAGGCTCAGAAGCTCCACGTACAGCGATACAAGGGTCTTGGAGAAATGAACTCAGACGAACTTTGGGAAACTACTATGGATCCAGCACGACGACTCTTAAAGCAAGTGAAAATTGAGGAAGCTCAGGATGCTGATAAGGTGTTTGATATGCTCATGGGCACAGACGTTCCATCACGTAAGTCGTTCATCCAGTCAAATGCTCACAAGGCAACAATTGACGTCTAAATAATTTGGGGTAGAGTTGTTTGAGGTTGCTCCACTTATGACTCCTGATCAAATTCGCAAACAACACATCGAACGATTTGTCGCGCTTCGACAAATCGTTTTGAATTCGAGCTCTTCGGAAGAAATTACTGAATGCGAAGAGGAAATGAAGATGCTCAAAAGGGAACTCGGACTCACGACCAATCAAATTCTTGATGAGCGTGCTCGCGGACTGCAAGAACTTTCCGTGCAGGTAGAGATTAATTCATCATGGGGAAGCTCATTTAATCCCACGTTCGCAAACGACATCGGCGCACTCTAAGAGCTTAACTAAGCCATATAAATGACCTGTTTATGTGGCTTTTTTCTAGGAAAGATAACTTGACAAATCATATTTATATGCTATACTTGAACTAGTAGGATGGTAATTGCAAAACTATCCGGCGAAGCGGGCTTACCGCTTAAAAAAGAATAAAACTTCGAAAGAAGTTGATTTCATAAGACCGGGAGAGAGCGATTCAATCGCAACCCCACCGGAACAATCGGGGTGTTAGGAGCACATAGTCATGATTCAGAAAACGCATGTCGGTCACAGAGATTACTTCACATACAATGGCGAAGTCTTCACTTCGGTGCAGGCTCTCCGTGAGTATCTCCGAGACCAGCGTGGCTAATGGAGTAATTCCGTTAGCAAAACAGGGAGGCCTCACCGCCTCCCTTTGCTTTCTTTAAAATCAACAAAAGGATTCCTATGTTCACCATCGATATTTCGGGGAAAAACCGAGATCTCTATGACGGCAGGGTTGGCAGTAGGGGAGGCACCTTCCACATTGAAGTGGGAGGACAAGAGGGTGTAGATATCGTTACAAAGAATGTCAAAAAGCTTATCGCTGGTATTCCAGAGGATAAGCGTGATGAAGTTCTCGTAACAGGCATCGCGCCACGCTGGGTTGCGGTAACAGCAATCGCGGCAGTACTCCCGCACTTTAAAGTTACAAAACATTATGATGGCAAAGAGCTCGTAACTCTTCCGCCACATGAACAGCCTCCATTGGATTTGCAAGCCGATGCAGACTAAAAACCCCACAAGTTTTCTTGCGGGGTTTCTGTTATTTTGGGCTATTTTTTTGTTTTATCCTCTTCGAGCAATTTTTTCAATACATCCTGCGCCTTCATTTCTCCAACCTTACCTTTATCCCGTGATTCGAGCGTGACTACTCCGTTTTCGATGTCTTTGTCACCAATGATAATCGTGTAAGGAATTTTAAGATCCTTTGCCTCGCGAACTTTCTTTCCAAAACCAGTGTCTGAAAGATCCGTGTCAACTCGCAAACCTGCAGCTTTGAGGAGCTCACCAACCTCAGAGGCCTTTTCGTTGTGATTTTCTCGCACAGGCACAACTTTTACTTGCACTGGAGAAAGCCAGAGAGGGAATGCGCCAGCATAGTGTTCAATAACGATAGAGAGGAATCGCTCAATAGAACCCATGATCGCGGCGTGGATCATGACGATGCGCTCCTTTTCACCCTTTTCGTTCGTGCAGGTGAGATCGAACCGCTCCGGCATGTTCATGTCTAGTTGGATTGTAGCGACTTGCCATTCTCGACCTACTGAATCTTTGGCCATAAAGTCGAGTTTTGGACCATAGAATGCTGCTTCGCCAACACCATCGATTGCAGTTACCTTTTTGTCTGCAAGAATTTCTTTCAAGAAATTTTCAGCTGTTTCCCAACGATCAGCACTTCCCAAATATTTCTCAGCATGAGCTGGATCTCGGCGAGAGAAGCGAACCTTGAGGTCAAAACCAAAGACAGGATAAAATTCATGGATGATGTCCCAAATTTTCAAGAACTCTGCTTTAACGTCACTCATGCGGCAGAATACGTGTGCATCGTCTTGAGCAAACGCGCGCACTCGAGAGAGTCCTGAAAGCTCACCAGATTGTTCGTCGCGGTAGCACGTGGTCGTGTTGGCGTAACGCTGAGGAAGCTCTTTATAGCTCCATGCCTTTCGAGCATAGATTTGCGTGTGGTGAGGGCAATTCATCGGCTTCATCGCAAATTCATGTCCTTCTCGCGTCTTTATTTTAAAGAGATCATTTTGATATTTGTCCCAATGCCCAGATGTCATGTAGAGATCCTTCTTGGTTATATGGGGAATCTCAACTCGCTCGTAATCTTTAAGTGATCGGAGTGACCACACGAATTGGTCTAACAAGTTTCTTAAAATAGTTCCTCGGGGTGTCCAGAGGGGTAGTCCAGCACCAACAAGGTCAGAGAAAGTAAACAAGTCGAGCTGGGGACCAAGTTTCTTGTGATCTCGCTTTTTTGCTTCCTCAATTTGTACGGTATATGCTTCCAGTTCTTCCTTTGACGCAAATGCCAGGCCGTAAATTCGAGTCAGCATTTTATTCTTTTCATCCCCACGCCAATACGCACCAGCGATTCGTTCGATCTTGAATGCATCATCTTTCATCTCTTTTGGATCTGCATGTCCACCGCGACAGAGGTCAGTGAATTTGCCAGAGGTATAAAGAGTAATTTTCTCGCCCTTCTTTACGATCTCATCTATGAGTTCTAGTTTGTAAGGATTTTGAGCAAAGAATTCTTTTGCTTCCTTTTCACTTACTTCTTTATGCTCAAAGCTCTTCCATGAAGGAAGAATTTTGCGCATTCTTTTTTCAATGTCTTTCAGTTCTTTGTCTGAGGGAATGTTATCGGCTGGAAATTCGAAATCATAATAAAAGCCATTATCAATTGCAGGGCCGATTGTATTTTTTGTCCCCGGATATAACTCTTGTACGGCTGCTGCTAAAAGATGGGCAAATGAATGACGAATGTGTTCTATGGATGACATGGTAATAAATTTATAAAGTAAAACGCCCTAGCAACGACACGACTATTGTCATGTATTTGCTAGGGCGGCCAAATATCTTGGGTCGCGGTTCCACCTGGCTTTGGTCTCTTTGTTTCAGATTAGGATCGTTTGATCGTATGTACCCCTGGTTGGTAGCCAGGGCAATCTCTGATGGGGTAATGGTATCTCGGGGTTTGAATTAGGTCAAATAATAATCCCTGCACATGTTACCGTGCAGGGATACAGAAGTGTGCCTTATAGTACTTAGTAGACACAAACAGCAATGATCGGTGGTTTTCCCAGGCACTTCTAATCGAATTAATGTCTTTGATACGAGACAGAGGCATTATCTCTTAGGACTGCATTTTGAATTGCGCTGACAATTCTTATAGCGGGGACAAACCAATCTTGGATATTGCACCATGTTGGATATTCCCTTACGTCATGGATGTTCTGTGCAACCATTACATGACCACCTAATTTATTTATATAACTATTTGTAAATTAGTCAAATTAAGATAGGAAAAATCAAAAGGCCCTAACTATGACGTTAGGGCCAACGGAATCTTGTTTGGACCAAGATTCGACCGTTATTGTTACGGCCGTGCGAGGCGCGAATCGTTGGAACGGCTCTCGCGGCCCCTCTGATTCGCCATTCGCACCAGATGTTGCTTGGAGCTGGTTGTCACTGCCAGTTTGGAGCTGACCAGATAAGTTATATCACAAAATTATGTGAGTATCATGAAGTTATCCGCAACAAGTGATATTTCACCATTACGTTCTGATACTTTTGCCTTCAATGCGACGCATTTATCCGGGACAATGATTGATTTGAAGCGTGCGTATGTGCGAGGGAAGGCAACTGCTTCAATTGAACCGGTTAGATCTGCCATGCGTAAAAATGCCATTGGCTCGTTCTTTTTTGTCATGATGACTCGCACATCTTCGATGATAGAACCAAGTACAACCATATCCTCCTTTACTTTTTGTGTCGTTTCGAATTCTTTTTGAGCTTTAGCTTTAAGCGAAGAGATGTGGAGCGGACGCTTTTCTAGTATTGCTTTGTATTTATCGAGAGGATGTCCGGAAATATAAAGTCCGAGGAGTTCTTTTTCCCATAAAAGTTTTTCATTAAGAGTTATCGGAGCAACAGTTTCAAGTCGAATATCATCATGTCCCGCAAATGCTCCAAAAAGAGAATCTTGGGCGTTACCCGATTTAGCTTTTTCTTTGTTGTATTCCAAAAGACGGTCGAGGTTTCCATACATAGCTGTTCGGTCGGCGAATTCATCCATGCCCCCAGCTTTAATGAGAGACTCGAGCGATTTTTTATTTAAGTTTTTATCTTTAATACGTGAAAGAAAATCAGAAAGTGATTTATAGCGACCGCCGCGATCACGTTCTTGGATGATTGCACGCGCAATACCTTCGCCGAAATTTTTAATTGAATTAAGGCCAAATCGAATGACGTCTCCGCCATCTTTGTTTGCTCCTTTTATCAAGGCAAATTTTTCCAGACTTTCATTTACTGAAGGGGGAAGCACAGGGATATTCATGCGTTTACATTCCTTGATTGATTCAGCCACCTTCTCAACATCACCGGCCTCATGGATAAGGATTGCCGTCATGTATTCACCTGGAAAGTTAGCTTTCAAGTAAGCAGTTTGGTATGCGACACGACCATAAGACACTGAATGGGCTTTGTTGAATCCGTACGCTGCAAAAGGTTCAATCCAAGACCAAATTTGTCGTGCTTTTTTATCGGGCCATTTTGAATGTTCGATACAGCCTTTGATGAATTTTTCCTTTTGCGCTGCCATTTCTTCCGGAATTTTCTTTCCAACGGCTTTTCGGAATTTATCCACTTCACCCCATGAATATCCCGCGAGTTTGTTCGCCATCATCAACAGGTCGTCTTGATACACAAGAATTCCGTATGTTTTTTTCAAAATTGGCTCAAGGGCAGGATCGAGATAGGTAATGAGAGCAGGGTTGTGCTTTCGTTCGATGTACTGGGGAATGAATTGGATAGGTCCCGGTCGGTAGAGGGCCACCATAGCGTTTATATCGTGGATAGAGGTTGGTCGGAGATCTTTGAGGTACTTTGTCATGCCATCACCGTTAAGCTGGAAGAGGTCAGATGTTTCTCCTCGGGCGAGCATTTCAAATGTTTTTTTGTCATCTACGGGCATGGTATCGAGATTGATTTGAATACCATGATTTTTTTCAATCATTTTGAGTGCGTCGGCAATGATCGAAAGGTTTTTGAGTCCAAGAAAGTCGAATTTCAAAAGTCCTGCCTCCTCGATTGAATACATGTCATATTGGGAAATAATTTTATTTTCCCCTTTGGTGTCATATTGCAGAGCGGTGAAGTCGGTAAGATTGGTTGGAGCAATAACCACACCGGCAGCGTGTACCCCCATTTGTCGTGCGCAGCCCTCGATTTTTTTTGCGAGATCAATAATGCGTTTGGTGTCTGGGTCTTTTTTATAAAGCTCACGCAACTCTTCGACGTCTTCAAGGGCTTTGTCGATAGTCATAGGGAAGCCCTGTGAACCGAGTGGAATGAGAGCGGAAAGTTTGTTGCCCATCTCAACTGGATAACCGAGAGCACGTGTGACATCTCGCACAGAACCTTTTGCTGCCATAGTTCCAAAGGTTCCGATCTGAGCTACTTTCTCTACACCGTATTTACTGCGGGCGTAGTCAACCATTTCGTCGCGTCTATCGTCAGCAAAGTCCATGTCGATATCGGGAGCTGATGGTCGGTCTGGATTAAGGAATCGTTCAAAGGGTATTTCGTATTCGATCGGGTTGATATTGGTGATGCCTGCAAGGAAGGTAACCATGGATCCAGAAACAGATCCTCGAATGTTTGAGAGTATGCCGTGTGAACGTGCATATGTAAGGAGGTCGGCCACGATAAGGAAGTAGGGTGAATAACCTTTATTCTTAATAACCTCAAGTTCGTAATCAACTCTTTTTACCAGCTCGTCACTTTTTTCTATGTGACGTTTTGTAAATCCTTCGTACACAATTTTTCGTAAGTATGTGTCGGCGGTCTCACCGTCAGGGAGTTTAAAGTCAGGGAATACCCATTTGCCGAGCTCAATTTCAAAATTACAATCTGCGGCAATTTTTTCAGTGTTCTCAATTGCATGCGGAAAATCTCGAAAATAATTTTGAGCTGTCTCATTTGAAATGAAAGAAAAATCCGCCACATCATCGTCTGAGATGCGGTCATCTCCCGAAGAGTTCACGAGCATAAGTGTCTGCTGGGCGGGTTTATCCTCCGGCTTGAGATAATAGACATTTCCGCCAGCAACCATAGGAATTCCTGTGCGCTTTGAAACCTCTCTGGTGCGCTCCATCAGTGTGTCGTGTCCATCTATATCTGGGTGATGGGTGATTTCAAGATAAAAATCTGAGCCAAATATATTCTTATACCAATTCGCGATTTCCGACGCTTTAGCAAGATCATTACCCTGAAGGGCGAGAGTCATGTCGCCTGAAAAAGCAGATGAAATAGCGATGAGACCGTCCTTGTGTTTCTCAATGAGTTCTTTATCGATACGAGGTTTGTAGTAGAAGCCCTCGAGATAAGATTTCGTTACAAGTTGAATGAGGTTTTTATATCCCTCATAATTTTTCGCCAAAAGGATGAGACGCGTACGACGAGAGTCGATACCTGATTGTTTCTCGTGGCGAGTTCTTGATGCAACGTAAAAATCAACACCAATGATAGGTTTTATGCCAGCTTTCTTGCACTCTTTATAAAATTCAATTGTTCCATAGAGGTTGCCGTTATCAGTAAGCGCGAGCGCTGGAGCCCCATCAGCTTTTGCGGCTTTTACGAGATCCTCTATCTTGGGTAAGGCGTTAAGAAGGGAATAGTGGGAATGAGTATGGAGATGGATAAAGCGAGCCATAGTTACTTAAGTATAAATCAAAAAAGTTATCCGCAAGAATCTAAAATGTGTTGTAACAAAAAGGGCCAGATGCTTGCGCATAAGGCCCTTGTAAGACTTGCTCAGAATCGGAAGAGTTCCGGCCAAAATTCGTACATGATGAAGTCTCCTAAATGTCGCGGATCGACATTCATGACGGCTTTTCCGTCATGAACACATTTGTGTCGAAAACTGAGAGGGAGGATCATCTGAAAGAATTCGGTTCCTTGGGGAATCCCATACTTTTTTAGAAGTTCTTCCAACTTTGTGTCATCACAGACTCTGGCTGCTTCCTCGATAGCGAGGAATTCTTCGGTAGTAACAACTGCTGAGTGTGTTTTCATGAGTAAAAGATCTTTTTTTGTAGATACACTATGTATCTACCTACTTTAATATAATAGCATATTTAGCATCAAAAGTCAAATAAAGAATGAGTAGAGAAATCGTGAGATAATGGCTTTATATGGCTACCAAAATCAGATGCATTGTAGGCATAGACGAAGTCGGTCGCGGTCCTTTGGCTGGACCTGTTACTGTGTGTGCCTGCACCGTTGCTCCTGATTTCGATTTTACTCATTTCACGGGTATTAAAGATTCAAAACAACTTTCTGCACAAAAACGCGAACAGTGGTTTCTTAAAATTTCTGAGCTTAAATCCCATGGTCTACTTGACTATGCTCACACTTCAATCCCTGCAGAAGAAATCGACAGCATAGGCATTTCAAAATCAATTCAAAAAGCCATTCAAGAATCACTTAGAGCACTTTCACTTGTTGCCGATGCTACAGAAATTTTCCTCGACGGTTCATTAAAAGCACCAAAAGAATTCGAGATCCAACAAACAATTATTAAGGGTGACGAAAAAATTCCCATCATTTCTGCTGCCTCAATAATTGCTAAAGTTATCCGTGATAGACACATGGAAGAGCAGGCGATTTTGTACCCAGCATATGGTTTTGAGACCCACAAAGGCTATGGTACAAGTTCGCATTATAAGGCTATACATAAGCACGGAATTTCACCCCTCCATAGGCGCAGTTTCCTTAAAAAGCTCACTTTGGACGAAAAATCCGCCTAATATCGCTAAATACTTGCTTTTTTGGGAAATACTGCTAAAGTAGAGGACCTATGGTAGTACGAATGCGATCAACGCGGTCTCATACAGGTAATCGGCGCTCACATCACGCGCTTAAGAACCCTGCTTTGACGACTGATTCAAAGACGGGCACCGTTCATCTCCGACACCGAGCTTCTGCAATTACTGGTAAGTACAAAAACCTTGTCGTAATCGATATGGACAAGAAGGCAGAAAAGAAGGCGAAGAAGATGAAGGAAAAGGAACTCGCTCGATAAACTAAAGTGCACGACCAACCGGTCGTGCATTAGTTTTTAGGGGAATAACTTGCTTGCGGTCGAGAAATCTGTAATGTACGATATATAAGTAATCAGTCAGGCATAAAAACCAAGCACATTGTATGGCAAATAGGCACCTTGCTCGATCCGTCGTCCTCCAATCACTCTTTGAGTGGGATTTCCGCGACCATAACGAAAGCATCCTCTCTGATGCTATCGTTCGCAATGCCGAAGAATTTGCCCCGGGTAATGCTGACTTAAAATTCATGGAAGAGCTCGGTTCAGGCGTTACTAAAAAGCGTCCCGAGATCGACATGATCATAACCAAGGCTGCTCCAGATTGGCCTTTGGATAAAATTTCTATTGTTGATCGAAATGTTTTGCGAATGGGTCTCTATGAACTTCTGTTCGCTGATCGTGCTGAGGTTCCAGCGAAAGTTGCTATTAATGAGGCAATCGAACTAGCAAAATCATTCGGCGGTGAGAACTCTGGAAAGTTTGTAAACGGTGTGCTCGGTTCTGTGTACAAGGAAATGGGTGAACCTGGCAAAGACGCTGTTTCAAAAAAGAAGGACGACAAATTTAATATTCCGTTCGATAAAATGCCGATTGTGAAGCTCGGAGGCGCAGTTGTTTTTTCTCGGCATGACGGAACTATAAAACTCGCTTTAGTGCATGATGTGTTTGGACGGTGGACACTTTCAAAAGGTAAGTTTACAGAGGGTGAGGATCCAAAGGACGGTACTGCTCGTGCCATTAAGGAAGAAATGGGCATTGATATCAAAATTCTAAAGGAGGTGACGAATAACGAATATGTGGCGACACATCCTGAGCAGGGTAAGATTCGAAAGCAGGTCACATATTTTCTTGCTGAAACAGACTATGCTCCACTCAAGCTAGGTCCGAGCGGAGGACTCGATAAAGCGCAATGGTTTGATGTAGATCAGCTTGCTGAACTCAATTTTTATGATGATGTGGTTCCGATTATCACAAAAGCTGTAAAAGGAATTCCAAAGAAGTAGTCTCTTTACATGTGCGATTGATTCGGTTAGCTTGATACGAATGGAAATTAACTTTAGTAAATTCGAAGAAAAGGCAGCTGTAGCCTTCAAAGATAAGAATCTTTTGAAGCAGGCTTTTACGCATCGCTCATATATAAATGAGAATAAGAATGTGCGGCTCGAGCACAATGAACGTTTGGAATTTTTAGGTGATGCGGTTTTGGAGCTTGTGGTGACCGATTTTTTGTATAAAAAATATCCATCAAAGCCAGAAGGGGAGCTCACCACATATCGATCTGCGCTTGTGAATGCAATCACATTGGCAGAAGTAGCTTCGAATCTTTCCATGAATGATTATCTTTTGCTTTCAAAGGGAGAATCAAAGGATACTGGTCGTGCTCGACAATATATTCTTGCAAACACGTTTGAGGCGGTCGTTGGGGCGCTATATTTAGACCAGGGTTACGAAGCAGCAAAGAAGTTTATTGAAAACAATATTTTTATTTTTGCTGATCAAATGATTGCTCGTGGAAATCTAGTAGATGCAAAAAGTATGTTTCAGGAAAAAGCTCAGGAAAAGACAGGTATCACGCCTTCATATAAATTAGTAAAGGAATCGGGCCCTGATCATGACAAATCATTTACTGTAGGAGTTTTGATTGGTAAGGATCAGATCGCAGTCGGTGAAGGTAAATCAAAACAAGAAGCTGAACAAAACGCAGCTTTGAGAGCTCTAGAGGTAAAGGGTTGGAATAATTAAAAAAAGACGCACCGTGGGGTGCGTCTTGTGCTCAGCAGAAGGGGTTCGTCGGCTCTTTTCGTTCTCCGATGAAATCGATCGCGAAGTAACCGTATGAATCTAGGGCCCAAAAATAGAACCCAAGAAAGGATACGATTCCCGATGCGATTGACCCGATAACGGGCTCACTGACGAGTGCCCAGCCCTCGGGATTGATCTCTCTGGTAAGAAAGAGTATCCCTGCGAGAAGTGCACAGCACAGGGATATGAGTGCCGCGACCTGGGAGACCTGCATCGCTTTTTGAGCGAAGCTGCCTTCGTACTGATGTGGATATTCGTAATGGTTCATGTGCGCCAGTATGTATAATACATTATTTTATGGAAATGTCAATAATATGGAGTGTGAACTGCATGTTGAGTAAAAAATGCTATATTTAAAGGGATAAATTCCAGTCATGTATCTTAAATCCCTTGAACTTACCGGCTTCAAGTCGTTTGCTAAGAAGGCGAATCTTGAATTTAATGCGCAAGTAACCGCAATTGTTGGTCCGAATGGTTCGGGCAAATCAAACGTAGCTGAAGCGTTTCGTTTTGTGCTTGGAGAACAGTCGATTAAATCCATGCGTGGAAAACGCACTGAAGACCTCATCTTCAACGGTGGCGAAACACAGCCGCGTGGTAATCGCGCATCAGTGAAGCTTGTATTTGATAACACAAAGCGACTTCTCAATATTGATTTTGATGAAGTGGCTATTGAACGCGTTATTCATCGAGATTCTCTTTCTGAATACTTTATAAATGGTTCAGCGGTGCGACTGAAAGATATTGTTGAGCTTTTGGCGGGTGCACATATTGGTTCGTCTGGCCATCACATCATTTCTCAAGGTGAGGCAGATCGAATTCTTAATGCCAATATCCGCGAGAGACGAGAGATGATTGAAGATGCGCTTGGACTCAAGATTTTCCAGTACAAACGAGAAGAAAGTGAACGAAAGCTTGAAAAGACACGCGAAAACATGGAGAAAGTAGAATCTCTCCGAAAGGAAATTGCGCCGCATCTTAAATTTCTCAAAAAGCAGGTAGAGAAGGTAGAAAAGACGATAGCTTTGCGGGAAGAACTTAAAACAGTCTACAAAGAATATTTTAAACGTGAATCAGAATATCTTTTGGCGACAGAAAAAGCACTTCATGAAGAGACGGCTGCTCCCAAGAAAGAGCTTGAAAAGTTGGAAAAAGAATTAGCTCACGCTAAAAAGGTTCTTGAGGATTCAAAACATAAGGACGTGAAATCAAGTGACCTTATTTCACTTGAATCAAAGTTGAAAGATGCTCGTGAGGCGCGGGAAGAGGGTAATCGTCTCATCGGTCGCATAGAGGGTGAAATCGCTACTCTAGAGAAAATGCTTGTTCGTGAGAAGGCAAGCGCTCAGACGGAGGCGGCAACAATTGAGTATGCAAAAGTTAAAGGTTTTGTGGCACGAATAGATGAACTAGCAACAGATATTGAAAAGTCGAGTGATTTGAGTGCCGTAAAAGTTGTTCTGGGAAAAATCAGGGAGACTCTTTCTTCCTTCCTTGAATCAAATAAGAATCCAAGAGCTGAAAGTAGAGTAGGTGAACTCGAAAAAGAAATTAGCCTTCTTAAGGGTCGAAAAGTAGACACTGACAAGGAGGCAAAGAAGGTAGAGGCTGAGCTTTCGAAACTTTCTCATGAATACACGGTACTCCAAAAGGAAATTGAGAAAGAGAAGGATTCTTCGAGAGATGCAGAAAAAGCCATGTTCAGAATCATGGCCGAAGAAAACGAGCTTCGCGGCAAGCTTTCGGTAACACGGGTAAAGGAAGATAAGCTGCGACTTGAAAAAGAAGATTTTAAACGAGAGCTCGTAGAAGGGGCTTCACTTATTGGTCGTGACGCTTATCTATATGAATCTGATCATACAGCATATCCACATGAGGATCGCCATGGTCAGGAAGAGAGACGAAAAAATATTGAAAAAATTAAGGTCAGACTTGAGGATCAGGGTGGAGTAAACCCAACTGATGTGATGAAGGAATTTAAAGAAACAACTGATCGAGATGAATTCTTGGCTCGCGAACTTGTTGATCTTGAAAAGTCAGCTACCTCTCTTACAACTCTCATTAAAGATCTCGAGGAAAAACTCGATACGATGTTTAGTGACGGTATTTCAAAAATAAATAGACAATTCAAAGACTTTTTCTCACTTATGTTTGGCGGAGGAGAAGCATCACTTACCGTTGTTCGTGAGAAGAAGCGCAAGAAAGGACCATCGGCCGAAGAAATGGCTGAAATGGGTATCGAATCTTTGCCAGAGGAAGAAGGTGAAGAAGAGACGGAACTTGGTGTTGATATTCAAGTTAATTTGCCTCGTAAAAAAATCAAATCACTTGAAATGCTTTCGGGTGGTGAGCGTGCCCTGACTTCAATCGCGCTTCTTTTTGCAATTTCACAGGTAAATCCGCCTCCTTTTATTATTCTCGATGAAACCGATGCCGCTCTCGATGAGGCAAACTCAAAGAAGTACGGTGATATGGTTGAAGGGTTGGCAAAGTCATCTCAGCTTATTGTTATTACCCATAATCGAGAAACTATGTCGCGTGCAGGAATTTTGTACGGCGTAACGATGGGTAGAGAAGGATTCTCAAAACTCCTCTCGATTGCATTTAACGAGGCGCTTGCGGTCGCAAAATAAAAAACCACTCCTGTCTGGAGTGGTTTTTTATTATCTAACCAAGGTGTAATCGAGCGTTTTTTTCTCCAAATCCGCTCCCATAACCTTAAATCTAATTGTGTCACCAAGAGAGAATTTTTTCTTGGTCTTTTCGCCGATTACTGCGTATGACTTCTCATGGAATATATAGGTGTCATCTGTAAGATCGCGGAGTTTGATCATACCTTCACACTTAGTATTTTTTTCTTCAACATATAGCCCCCATTCAGTTACACCAGAGACAGTTCCCTCAAATGTCTCGCCAACATGATCACGCATGTATTCAACCTGTTTGTACTTTATCGAAGCTCGTTCAGCCTCAGATGCGCGAATTTCTTTTTCGGAATTGTCATCAGCGATTCTCTGATATTTTGCCATTTCACCCTTAGGAATTTTACCGTTGAGAAGTTCTCGATGAAGAAGTCTGTGAACAATGAGATCGGCATATCGGCGAATAGGGGATGTAAAGTGAGTGTAATATTCAAAGGCAAGACCATAATGACCTATATTTTGAGTAGAGTACACTGCCTTTGCCATAGATCGTATCGCAGCAGTTTTTATGAGGGGCTCTTCTGGTGTGCCGGCAATTTCTTTAAACAATGCCTTAAGATCTTTTACGGCGATACCCTTCTTTCCGACAGGAAGGTGGTAACCAAGCGCTTTAACCAAAATAACAAGATTCTCGATTTTTTCGATTACGGGTGCATCGTGTATGCGGTATAGGAACGCACCTTGATTCTTTTCATGGGCTTTCCACATGAAGAGGGCCACCTCTCTGTTTGAAAGTAGCATAAATTCCTCAACAAGTTTGTGAGCATCTTTTCGTGTTTTTTTATAGACGCGGATAGGTTTTCCTGTTTCGTCGAGCTCAAATTTTACTTCATCAGTTTCAAAATCAATTGCTCCAGCAGCCTCCTTCTTTTCTTTAAGCTTTTTTGCGATTTCATTAAGCTTCAAAAGCTCTTTTGCGTATTCTTGTGACTTACCCTCAAGTACATCCTGTGCGCCTTCGTATGTAAATCGCTTCCATGAATTGATGATAGTCTTTCCAAACCAGCGTTCGAGCACTTCACCCTTATCATTCATGATAAAGACAGATGAGAAGGTGAGTTTTTCTTCCTTTGGATTAAGTGAACAGAGATCATTTGAAAGAATCTCAGGAAGCATAGGAATAGTTCGATCGACGAGATAGATAGACATGCCTCGTGATAGAGCTTCACGATCAAGTGCGGTGCCTTCACGCACATAATGAGATACATCAGCAATATGAACACCGATTTCGTAGAGTCCACCTGGAAGTTCTTTGAATGAAATGGCGTCATCGAAATCCTTCGCATCTATCGGGTCAATCGTAAAGGTTGGGGTAGCACTAAAGTCGCGTCTCTTTGCTCGCTCTTCAGGGGTAATTATCTTTTCTTTTCTGCCGATAATCTCTGCTTCTTTGGTAACTTCTTCAGGGAAGTCGTACGCAAGACCTCGCTCCAAAACAATGCCTCGCATTTCAGCGTTATGCTCGCCGTGACGACCAATAACCTCAAGCACCTTACCGACAGGGTAGCCCACCTTTTCATCCCACTGGGTAATTTCTACGTAGACTTTATCGCCTGATTTTCCACCAAGAGTTTTTTCTTTCGGTACAAAAATATCTTTATATAGACGTTTGTCGTCAGGGACGAGAGCGTAGCCTTTGCCCGCATCTTCGAGTACGCCCACAAAGCGCATTTTTTCGCGCTTGATAATTTTTACAACCTCAGCAAGCGGTCGATTGAATTTTGATTTACGACCAAGTGTTTTAACTTCAACTTCATCTCGGTGAAGGGCTGTGTGGAGATTTTCTGGAGCAATTTCAAAATCTTCGGCACGTGCATCTTTTGGATTTGCTACAAAGCCGATGCCTTTTGAATTTACACTTATAAGCGCGTTAAAAGTATCACCTGATGATTTGTGGGCTTTTGTTGCTGAGTGCACTGTTTTGTGGGCTGGCTTATGTCCTTTGTGTGGGTGAGAGCCAGGGCCTTGTTTTGGTCTATGTGTCATTGATCTCCACTATAGCAAAAAGAGGCTATTTAGCTACTTTATGGCTTATTGAGGGGTTTTATTGACGATTTGCAGCCTTTCTGCTAGTATCTCATTCTATGTTAAAGATTCGACTTCAGCGCGTAGGACGCGTAAATGTTCCAACTTTCCGTCTCGTTTTGACGGATTCTAAGAACTCAACTAAATCAGGTAAATACCTCGAAGTTTTGGGCTCTTTTGATCCTATCCAGGACAAGAAGGAGGTTAAAGCAGACCGAGTTAAATATTGGATGTCTCAGGGCGCACAGCTCTCAGATACAGTTCACAACTGGCTTTTAGAAAAGAAAGTTATTGCCGGCAAGAAAGTTAACGCACTTCCAAAGAAGAGCCCAATCAAGAAGGATGCTCCAAAGGATGGCGCAGCACCTGCAGCAGCAGCTCCAGCTCCAGCAGCGGCTCCAAAGGCGTAAAACGGCCTTACACAGCTCTGAAAATTGCCCACAGGGGCAGTTTTCTTTTATGGGGCGGGTGGTACAATGATTCTAGAGCGGAATTGCTCGATTATTTTCAGTTAATCAACAAATGAATATGGATGCTGATGCAAAGTTTCTCGACTATCTCATAAAGTCTCTCGTAGACAATCCGAACGATGTAAAGATTAACAGAACCGTGGATGAAATGGGTGTGCTTCTTACACTCGATGTAAATCCAAGCGACATGGGTAAAATCATTGGCCGAGAGGGTAATACGGCAAAGGCGATCCGAACACTTTTGAGGATCGTTGGAATGAAAAATAATTCTCGAGTCAATCTCAAAATTAGCGAACCAACAGGCTCACCGTCGCGAGAAGGTAAGGCAACAAAAACAGTGGATGAAGCAATGGCAGATCTTAACCTTTAATCTCATAACAAAAACCGCCTAGAAATAGGCGGTTTTTGTTTGCGTAAATATGGAATTAACGTATAGTTTTCATGCATGAACCCTTTAGTCCCTTCGACGCACTCCGTGCGCATCGTCGCAGACCTTAGTGGTTTGCGCGATTTGTTAGATCCTTATGGTGATTTAGCAAGGCTCTTTTTACTCGATTATCATAAACACGAAAAAATTACCGAGCATTGGGTTTCCAACTTTTTTAATAAAAGTGGGACGTTTGGAATCATATGCAAGGATCGTCGTATTGTCGCGAAAGCACTTTTGCAATGTGATATTTACAAAAATGGAAAAGTGTTCGGACATATCGGGCACTTTACTACGTGTGATGATTTTTTGGGATGGCAGATGGCACTCTTGCATGCGCTCATTGGCTATGCAAAGGGGACTGTCTCTGATCTTATGATCGCACGCAACAAAAAGTGTAATCGGTACACGATTCAAAGTGATTTTCGATTGAGACCTTCAGTTACTACCACCGCTGCCACATAGGCAGCGGTTTTTTCTTGCACGAAAACACAAAAAGTGTAATATTGTCAATATGACATTTCACGTCATCACATTGTTTCCCGGCGCATTTGATTCTTATCTCGGAGAATCGATTTTGAAGCGCGCGATTGAGGATAGAAAGATCAAGGTTGTATTTTACAACCCGCGTGATTTTGCTACTGACAAATGGGATCGTGTTGATCAGAAACCATATGGCGGTGGTCCAGGTATGGTGATACAGGCGCTACCAGTCGCGAAGGCAATTGAGAAGGCAAAGAAGGCTTGTGGTAAAGCCTCGACTAAAATCATTTTCTTTTCTCCTTCAGGGAAAGCTTTTGATACGAATTACGCCAAGACGACTGCCAAAAAGTATAAAAACATCATTTTTGTCTGTGGTCGCTATGAAGGTATTGATGCTCGAATAAAGAAGATGTTTAAGATGGAAGATATATCGGTCGGGCCTTTCGTCCTTACGGGTGGCGAATTACCGGCAATGATAGTGATGGACTCTGTTTCTCGTCAAATTGAAGGAGTTTTAGGTAATTTTGATTCTCGAGAGGAGGAACGTATAGCAAGTTCGGATGTCTATACACGTCCCGAAATCGTTGAGTACAAGAAAAAGAAGTATCGTGTTCCAAAGGTGCTACTTTCAGGTAACCATAAGCTCATTGATGAGTGGCGCCTTGGTATCAAGACACAAATACGCAAAAAGTAGTAACTTTTGTCTCTTTTTGGACGTTATACATATATATAGATGAATCCCCAGGCTCATAAGGCAGATATGAGGGCAATGAAAGACGAGGAAGTGCTCTTCGCTTCTTTCAAATACCCATACCTCTTTGAATTACTAGTTGAGAGATATGAGGCTGCATTCTTACGAAAAGCACAGAGTATCGTGTTTGATGAAGAAATTGCGCGTGACATAGTACAGGATACATTCGTAAAGATATATCTCTATGGCAAAAAATTTAAACCAGTAGAAGGTGCGAAATTTTCATCATGGGCCTATAAGGTGCTGCTTAATGTATGTTTTCACTGGTACAAGAAGGTAAAAAGGGAAAAAGAATTTTTCTCCTTACTTGATGATAATCTCGAGGCTATACTTCCGCACGATAATAGGGAAGAAGTATCTCAGAAACTAGATCGAGATTACCTTGAATCAATGTTCTCACGGCTTCCTGAAACCTTTGCTCGAATACTCAGATTATATGTGACTGAGGGTAAGGAGTATGATGAGATAGCAAAAACTGAAGGTGTTTCTGAAGGAGCTATTAAAACGAGGATGCATAGAGCTCGGGAGGAAATGCGAAAGATTAGTAAAGATATTACGTATTAACAAGATGGTACTACGGTACCTACCAAATATATGACACATATCCAAATACAGGTTATGAAAAAGGTGCGAATGATATTCCTTCTTCGAAGGACGTTCGCGCCTTTTGTCTTTCTTGTTGGGGCGACGATCATCATCGTTTCAACCGTTTCCGTATCGAATGTCATATCCAACATGCCGGTTCTTTCTGACATCTCAGCTCTCACGAGATTTGTCGTGGCAGCGATTGCGCACACAGATGTCATAGTAAAAAGTGCGCTGGTTGCGGGACTCGCTATGCTTCTTCTTGTGCTAAAAGGATTGGTCGATGGCATCAGACTTTCTTCAGCACAAATGAAAATATAAGTAGCACAATTTCTCTTCAAAACACCGCAATATGTGCGGTGTTTTTTATTCAATTGGCGTAGTCATTTGACGGTAGGGGACTATTGTCAAAATAGTATTTTTGTTATTTTATTTTTTTTAAAAAATACGTAAAATTTTTCAAGAAAAATTGCTAGGAGTCAAAAAATGATTTGACCAATAAAATTTATTTTGAGTAATAAGGAAGAGTGTCGCAAAACTTCAGAACACCTTGATGAATACTTTCTGTAAAGGCCGAAGGTTGTGCACATGCAAAAAAATTATTGATGAATCCTAAACCTTACTAATAACATTTATAAACGTTGATAGATCAATAATTAAAAAACCTAGTATTTAAGCCATTTTTTGAAATTACGAATTTAAGCCATTTTTTATACTTCTGAGTTGTATTTTTTAAGTTTTTTCTTTTTTCTGGATCGCTGATTCAGTGCAGTTTTTATGCAATTTTTTTGCCTATTTTTTTCAGGCTCGGAATGCCGAGTTGTTGTTTGAAATTCAGACTCGTTTGGCAAAATCTAAAAAAGAAAATGTTATTCACAGGTAGTAACGAAAACTACGCTGGTATACTTTCAATGATCAATTTCGGCACCGGTTCTTTTTGATCAAACCTTATGAAATTCAACAAATCTGTACACCGTTTTTTGGGTACTCTTTTGATCTCAGTAACCGTTATCGGTTCTGGTGCTTTTGCTGCACTCGTTCATAAGGTTGAAGCGGCCGGTGTTCCGTCGATTCTTGGCTACCAAGGTCGACTCACAGATTCATCTGGAAATCTTTTGGGCGGAAGTGGAACTACGTATTATTTCAAATTCTCACTTTGGGATAATTCAACTGTTGGTTCTGGTAATCGCGTATGGCCGACATCTGCACCTTCAGTTCACTCGACAACCGTTAAGCAGGGTGTATTCAATGTAAACATCGGTGACACCGCAGCCGGATATCCTGATGCGTTGGATTATTCATTCTCATCACAGAATGTATACCTACAGGTAGAGGTTTCATCTGACAACGTAACTTTTGAAACACTCTCACCTCGTCAACGAATTTCATCTTCTGCTTTTTCACAAATCTCTGGCGCGGTTTCGGGTGTAGGTCAGTCAGCAATCGGAACTACAACGCCTGCAACTAATGCCGTACTCACAGTTGATGCAACGACCACGACAGCCGTTCCACTTTGGATCCGGGGTGTCTTCGGTCAGTCAGCAAACTTGGTTGATATTCGAAATTCTATTAACACATCTGTTTTTTCGATTAACTCATCGGGTGGTGTGCTTACCTCTGCTTCTTCAACAATCACAAACCTTACTTCAGTTCTTTCAACTACAACTAATGCAACTACTACTAATATATATATAGGTGGTGCTGTTAGAGGTGCGGGTCTCACTTCTTGTTCAGGTTCATCAGATAAACTTACTTGGAATTCAAGCACCGGCTTATTCTCTTGTGGTGTTGATGCTGGAGGAACTGGCAGCGGTCTTACGGCAATTGGTCCTTTGGGACAACTTCAGACAGGCGCATCACAAATACTTGCAACATCATCAGATACTAATATTGGTATTACCATCACTGCTGCTGGAGACACGCAGACATTTACTTCTCAGTGGTTTGGAACTCTTGCGGCTACACGTGGAGGTACAGGACTTTCATCAATTGCAGCAAATGAACTTCTCATTGGAGGTCCTGGAAATACTTTTACTCAGGTTGCGACATCGTCTCTCGGTCTCCTCACCACAAACGTGGCTGAAGGATCTAATCAGTACTACACCGATGTACGAGTACAGACATATCTCGATACCTTAAACAAAGGATACTTCTTCTCAACAACATCAGCACTTTATTTCTTGAGTCAGAATCAGGACGGAACATTCTCAACTACGTCTGCTGATTACTGGAAGAATCAGAATAATTTCTTCTCAACCACATCTGCTGTGTATTGGGATTCAACGCTTTCACGATGGGCAACTACTTCTGCTGACTATTATCTTTCACAAAATCAGGGCAAAGCTTTCTCAACTACATCTGCTCTTTATTTCATTGGTCAAAATACTGGATTAGCATTCTCGACCACTTCAGCTGTGTACTGGGATTCAACTCAGTCTCGATGGGCAACAACCTCAGCTAACTACTACACCTCACAATTCCGAGACTGGTCAGTTGTCTCAGGCA
>CAZBVG010000004.1:0-129826 GCA_964495425.1 uncultured Candidatus Saccharibacteria bacterium | reverse complement strand
GGCACCCCATGTTTGACAAATATTATGCATATTGTAGTTTCAACCTCAGAAAGGTATACATACATGCACGCTAAAAAAGTATTGGTAGTTTCACATGCCGCAGATGGTACAGCACAATTTCTAATCAAACGACTTGAAGAAATTGGTCAGCCTTATCATTTGCTTGATTTGGGTCTTTTCCCAAGTAATGCTAAAGCTTCGTTAACCTATGACAATGAATTGACCGGTTCCTTAATTATTGAATCTGGAATAATATCTCTCGATGAAATAAAAAGTGTCTGGTGGAGACGTCCAAGAGGTAAAATTAAACGTCTGACCACAAAACCCATTGAACATTATATAGAAATGGAAACAGATATCTTTTTAAATGGATTCTGTTTACTGCTTCCTAATATCAGATGGGTATCTAATCCGGAAAAAACAAGAATCGCTAATAATAAACCACTTCAATTAAAAGTTGCTAAGAGTATCGGTTTTAAGATACCAAAAACCTTAATCAGTAATGATCCGGTCGCGGTTAAATTATTTATCGAGTCAACTGCCGATCAACCTTTGATTATGAAACCTGTGGGAACATCATTTGTGAGAATGTCCCTAGATCCCGAAGATACCAGTGTAGATAATCTTGCAATCTTTACAAAAATTCTCGACAGGAAGGAAATTCTTAACAATATTGAATTGGTTCAAAATTGTCCTGTGATTTTTCAGGAAGCGATTATACAAGCGTTCGATATCCGGGTTACAGTGATTGGCTCAGAGGTTTTTGCTGCAAAGATTACACACTCAGTCGATTCTGGTGACCCTAGAAATCTAGACTGGAGAAATCACAAACTAGACCGAATCTATGAGCCATACACATTGCCTTCGGATATTAGTGATAAATGCATCCAATTAGTTATTTCTCTTGGACTAAACATGGGTGCAATCGATTTGTGTTTTTCTAAAGAAAAAGGATATGTCTTTCTTGAAATCAATCCTCAAGGACAATGGATTCCCTCAGAAACCCTAGCTGGACTACCAATATCTGTGTCGCTTGCCCATCTATTGGCCGAATGCTAGTGTGGTTAATGAAAGGAGGTGAGATAAATGGATGTAAAAACACAAGTCCCGATTACGTTTCTTCATGCCGAACAGGTCATGGTTCAGGCCGTCAGTGAGCAGGAAATGGGGTTCGCACAAGAAAACGATACCCTCAACACCGCTTCTGGTGACTCAGACACAAATTGATCTGTTGGCTTCTTCAACCCTTTCGTTTCTTCTTGGTAACAATAAGAAAATGAAGGGGTTTTTATTGTATGCAAAACGAACAACAAGAAATTTTAAAAAGGCTCGAACATGCATTTGATTTAGATCAAAATGCCATCAAGGAATTCAAAAAAGGTGCTATTAAGCTCGATGATCTAAAAAAAATACAGCGGAATAATCTAAATTATATCCAAAACATATTAGATAAAGGCTTCTTCCCCTTTAAAGATCTAACGTCTGACAAAGCCTACAAATCCTTTTTTCTCACCATTCAACATTCGGATAGTATTGAACTCATGGAGCGTACAGCGGGTATAATTCAAAAAGCGCAGGCACATCAAGTGGATAAGCCAGATTATGCGTTTTTAATAGATCGAATTCGAGTATTCGAAGGAAAACCCCAACTCTACGGCACTCAATTTAGAAAAAAGGATGGAATAACGAGTTTTTTTGATATCGAAGATGGCTCCAAGATGGATTCTCGACGCGCTGAACTTGGAATGGAACCATTCGAGGAGTACAAGAAAAAAATAGAAAAATACTAATTTTCACTAAGGCACTGACAGCTTTATATCTACCAAAACGGTTCTGGCCCCGCGACTACTCCCATGCAACACTCCTGAGTTAAAACAGGTATTATATGTATTACCCATAACTATCAATTTCATATGAAAAACAAATACGTAGACGGATTCCTACTTGTTGTTCCAAAGGACAAGGTAGCAGAATATAAAAAGATGGCCGAATTAGGCAAAAGGGTTTGGATGAAACACGGCGCCCTCGATTATAAAGAGTGTATTGGTGAGGACCTCCACCCCGAAGGTATGGGTATGAAGCCTCGTTCCTTTGCGAGTGCAGCTGAGGCAAAAGATGACGAAACCGTCTGGCTCTCATTTATAGTTTTCAAATCCCGAGAGCATCGAGATGAGGTAAACGCAAAAGTTATGAGCGACCCCGAAATGAATAGCCCGGAAATGCAAAACATGGCAATGCCATTTGATGGCAAACGCTTCTGTTATGGAGGTTTTCAGGCAGAAATTGATTCTTCTCGATAGACCTGAAACTATTCCACACTAACGGTGATTATAGTATTCGTATGAAAAAACCAATTGTAAAAATCATGCTGTGGTCAGCAGCTGCCCTTATCATTCCCCTTCTCGGCAATACCTTTGTTGATGGTTGGAACTGGACATGGCACGACTTTCTGTTTGCGTGGACATTCTTTGTCGTTATGAGCCTAAGTATTCGACTAGCGACACAGCGAATAGTAAAACCGGCATACCGATTCATCCTCGGTACAGCAGTCTTTCTTATATTTGCACTGATTTGGGTGATTCTCGCAACAGGCTAAAAGCGAGCCGAGTAGTCTAATACGACTTAAAGTGAATGTGTCCGTGAGTTGAGGACATCTTTCGGTAGAAAATAAGCTCTGGGTTAATGCGCTTTGACTCAAAAATAATCTGGTCCATTCCCTCCCACAAAAGAAACCACGCTGCAGGTTCAAGAAACACCAAAAGGAATGATGTGAGCAAGTTTTCCTTATCAGAATGGAAATGGATAAGCGCTGCACCAACCATAGAAATAATACCGAGCGTAACCATACTCAAACCAAATCGCAGTATCCTGCTTCGATCCTGTGCCAAGAGGTGGTGATGCTTCTTGAAATGCGCAAACAATCTCTCTCGTATCGTGGTTTCGTGTGATTCACTACGATCCTTCTCAGGTACATAGAGCACAAGTTCCACATGTCCCGATTTATCATGCGACGCTCGTTTTATTTCACCTAAAAAATCAATTGAAAGGGCTCGTCGTGAATACGGCCGCATATCAAAGTCTGAAAATATGTCGTCGTAATGCTCAAGTCGTAGTGAAATCTCTGGTAATTCGTCAGAAACTGGTATTGAAGATGCGTGATGTTCCATGTGGTTATGATATCAAAATTCATAATTTATTGTAGGATTTACTTATGACAACTCATACTATTTCAAAAGGTACGGTTCACACTCTCCCGAGTGATATGCATAACGCGCTCGCTTCTGACAAAGCAGCCCTTCTTGCATGGGAAGACATCACCCCACTCGCTCGTAATGAATGGATATGTTGGACCACATCCGTTAAAAAGGAAGAAACAAGAGCTCATCACATCAAAAGACTTGTCTCTGAATTAAAGGAAGGAAAACGACGACCATGCTGCTGGGCCGGCTGCCCTCATCGAGCGTAACTTTTTCCAATACAGCACGATTATAGATAGACCCCTCCCGCATGGCTTCATTTATCAAAGAATTCTACATTTTTATCAAAAAACAAGCGTCATGTTCCCTCTTTGGTGGACTGATGCTCTTTTTTCTCCTGGCAACAAAGTATGTTTCTGTACCAGGTATCTACAGATACGACCTCCTGTTTCTTATCGCCATAGTCGTTCAGATTGTTTTGATCCTCTCAAAGCTTGAGACACCTCGAGAAGTAGTCGCCATCATTGTATTTCATATATGTGCAATGGGAATGGAAATCTTCAAGACATCCCCTGCCGTCGGCTCGTGGGCATACCCAGAACCAGCGCTTTTTGCTATAGGCACCGTCCCTCTCTTTACCGGATTTTTGTATTCATCAGTAGGTTCCTATATGGCTCGCGCGTGGAGAATAAACAAATTCACATTCATACATCTTCCTCATAAAATATCCCTGGCGTTTGTAGGTCTTTTGATTTACGCCAACTTTTTTGCAAACCATTACATACCAGATATGCGGTGGGTTATTTTTGGTATTCTGATTGCTCTCTTTTGGAACACAAAACTACGCGTCCAACTTACACATACGTGGTATACATTTCACCCATTATTCACGAATGCTTTGCTCGCCTCATTTGTCTGGTTGGCTGAACAAATAGGTACCTTTGCCCGCGTTTGGATCTATCCACACCAAGCAACTGAATGGCACCCGGTCACATTTCACATGTTTACGTCATGGTACATGCTCCTTATTTTTTCATTTATCATTATCGCGCTTATACATAAAGAACCAGACGCCCGCACGTAAGCGGTGTTATACTTTATGTATATGGAAAGCAACAAAAAGCCGACGGTACTTATCATAGTTTTACTCATTATTTTGATTGGTCTTGTACTCTTTAAAAACAAGCCTGCACCAACTGACACTGCACTCACAGAAGAAACACCTGTTGTCACAACAGACACAGAAAAAACTACTGCTCCTACTCCTGTTGTATCGCAACCAAAAACAACAACACCGAAACCAGCCACATCTCAACCCGTTGTTACCAAATCTCCGTATGACCTTAAAAATACATGGGTTATCGTAGACGGCAGACAGGTCAAAGTAGTAAACGGATTTGCCGTTATTACTGCCGGCGATCCTTCAAATAATGAAACTATTTCGTATGCAGGATACGAAACCGTGGGAGACATAAACGGAGACAAGAAGGCAGATGTTGTTGCGCTCTACACTCGTCAAAATAAAAACACCAAAAATCTTTACTACCTTGTAGCTGGTATGAGTACTCCTGAGGATGGATACAAAACATCAAACATGGTTGCTATCGATCAAGGAATTACCATGCAATCAGTCAAAATCAATTCAAACGACTCAGAAATTCTCGTATATTACCTCCAGAAAAAACAAACCGATCCAGCATCCGCTGTTCCTTCTGTACCAACAACAGTAGTAATCAAGCCAGTTGTGGGAGCTCCAGAAATCGAAAAGATTAAGTAACCAACCATATGAAAACAATCGTCACCCTTTTATTTGGCGCGGCCATAGTATTCGCTTGGGCACCATGGATGGATAATGCCTATACGTACAAGCAGCTCGAAGCAGCATCAAAACAAGACGGAACATGCACATTTAATGATGTTATTTCTTCAAAGCGACTCCCTTTTGGATACCAGGCCGAGGTTGAATACCTATGCACAGCATCTGAAGAAAAGATGAAGCGAAATGTATTTGTAACTTCTGCGGGAAATGTCTTACCTCTAAGCAAGCTCACAAAAGTCTCCGCAACTGAATAAAATTCTCAGAACAGGAGAACTTCGATTGTCTTTATTTTCTTCTCTGGTATTCTCTAGGGGCACTTAATATATATCTATATGGAATCACACACTCTTACTCCAGGTCAGAAAACTCTCATCATTTTTGTTTCGATTGTAGTCATCCTCACAGCGTCCCTCCTTTACTTCAAGCCGTTCACATCTGGCTTCTGCTTTACCTTTACCTACAACACTCAATTCGGTGACAAAAAAGATTTCAAGAATGCTTCAAATGAAGGCATTGTTGGCCCAGGTGGCGTTACGTATTACCCTATTGAAGTAAAAGCGCTCCAAACCGCCCTCAAAAATGAAGGTCTCTACATAGATCCAAATGAGGAAACCGGTGGAAATGTTTATCTCACCGCCTATTATGGTCCTTCAACTCAAACAGCTGTCCGTAACTTCCAAGAAAAAAGTGATATTGCAATAACGGGAGAAGTTAACAACAATACTATTGATGCTTTGAATAAAAAATACGCTTGCAAAGCACCAAGTCCCGCAGCAGCAACCTCAACCGCAGCTTCTACGACTGAAAGCGTGCAATAATAAGATTCATGCTTGATAAGGTACTACCCTTTTTCACAAAATATGAGCGCTATGTATCTCCGGTAACGGTCGTCGGCGGCTTCATATTCGACAACTTAATGCTTCGTCGCATCGACGTGTTCTTTTCGAATGCGCTTTTGATTTCTTATCTCATTATCTCAGCACTCTCGATCGTCCTTCTTAATATCCGTCAGACAAAATATGAAGCTGAACATTCAGGAATTGTGCACTTGATACTTATATTCATGATGCAGTTTTGTCTCGGAGGTCTTTTCAGCGCATCCTTCCTCTTTTATTCTCGAAGTGGAACTATTACTTCGAGTTGGCCTTTCTTGCTCCTTATTGTGGGCTACATTATTGGAAACGAAATCCTTCGTAAAAATTATCTCCGTTTAAGCTTTCAAATAGCCGTTTTCTTTACCGCCCTTTTCTCGTATCTCATCTTTTTCCTCCCGATCATTTTAGGCAAGATGGGTGACTCTATCTTTATCATTACGGGTATTACGTGCCTTATCATTACCGGGCTCTTTGTCTACATGCTCTCGTGGTTTGCACCGCAGCGCACCAAACGAAGCGCACCTTTCTTTACCCTTCTTATCTTTGTCATTTTTGGTGTCATAAATACCCTCTACTTCACCAATCTTATTCCCCCAATCCCTCTCGCACTTAAGGAAGCGGGCATCTATCGATCGCTCATTAAACTTCCCGACGGAACATACCACGCATTCGGAGAAAATCAGGAGTGGTTCAACCTGTTCTCTTCTGACCCAGTCATTCATATGGTACCGGGCCAACCTCTCTATGCCGTCACTGCAATTTTTGCGCCCACAAATCTCAAAACAGATGTCATTCATAACTGGCAGTACTACGATACGAAAGACAAATCATGGACAACCGCAAACACAGTTCGCCTCTCCATAACCGGAGGCCGTGAAGGAGGTTTCCGAACTTATTCTGTAAAAGAAAATATGTTTCCAGGACTGTGGCGAGTGGATGTAGCGTCACCACGAGGACAACTTTTAGGCAGACTTAACTTCACCGTCGCTATTTCTGATGGTAAAGAAGATATTGAGGTTGAGACCATCTAGTGTTACAATGGCCGAGTCAATTTTACTGACAGTAGTTAATAATTCATATGAATAAGAAAGGCATTGCAGTGTTTGTGATCTTGGTTGTCGTTGTCGTGATCGCTGTCATGGCGTTCAAAGGCGCAGGCACCCCAGCTACAAATACAGAAAATACAGGTACAGAGACAACAACAGAGACTCCTTCAGGTGCAACCAAGGAGGACTACGCTCCAGTTACCAAGGACTCTACTGACACTTCCCTCCTCGGAAGACTCAAGAGCGCTTCTGTTTCAGCTTCTGAAAGCGGAGCTCGCGTTGCTCTCCAGAACGGAACAGCAAAGTTCAGCGAAGGTAACGTAAAAGGTACCCTCACCCTTGGTGATATCGCAGTAGAAAAAGAAGTTGGTGGCGCAAAATTTGTTGTTACCTCACTTGCAGTTAATTCAGGTGGCTCAGGTGTATTCCAGTACATCGTCTTGTTCGAGGACTCTGGTAGCGCTTTGACTGATAAGTCATACGCTCTCGTTGGAGACCGCGTAAGCATTACTGGTATCCGAGTAGATACCGTAACCGACAATGGCGGCAAGGCTCAGGCGGTAGTTTCAGTAAGCTACCTCGATCGAGATAAGGGCGAACCAATGTCAGCTACCCCTTCTGTTCCTCGCACAAAGATCTTCATTGCAGAGGACGGAATCTTCAATCCAGCAAAGGAAATCACCCTCTAATTCACAAAAGCCACTCACTCGAGTGGCTTTTCGTTTGCAATAATTTGCTAGAATGTACCCCATGGAACAAAAAGCTCGCGGCAGAATCATTCGGGATATAGGTGTAGTGGTTATATCAATTATTGTTGCTCTTCTTTTGGTACGCTCAGGACTGATAGACGATCTTTTGGCACACGTCGAGGGTTACTACATTCTAGGCGCATTCGTAGCAGGATTATTTTTTACCTCGGCATTCACGACAGCGCCCGCAATCGTTGTCCTTGCAAAGCTCACGCTCGTATTCCCTCCTGTAGCTGTTGCGCTCATCGGCGCGCTCGGGTCTGTACTCGGTGACCTCATCATCTTTAGCTTCGTAAAGGGTCATGTGTCCCAAGATATAAGTTTCCTGCTATCGCATTCCAAATCGCGTCGTATTCGACATATATTTCGTTATCGATTTATTCGCTGGTCACTCGCTTTTGTTGGAGCGATTGTCATCGCATCACCACTGCCCGATGAGCTCGGTCTCGCACTTGTGGGAATGTCTAAAATTTCTACAAAACGCTTTATTCTCATTTCATACACCTTCAACACTCTTGGTATTATCGCCATCTGGCTCGTCGCTCGCTCACTCTAGGCCTCCAGTGACTGCGCTTTAGAGCCATGCTATAGTCACGTCCATGACACTGATTCTCGACGGAAAACGCGCTCGTGATTTTTACAAAACACAGCTCATAGATCGTCTTACGAGACTTTCCTCAAAGCCCCTGCTTGCCCTCATTCACATTGGAAACAATGCTGAATCAGCAATTTACATCGAGCAAAAGAAAAAGTTTGCAGCTTCAATCGGCGCTCTCGTCGAACATATTCACCTTGCAGAAACAACATCAGAAGCAGATGTTCGCTCACACATAGCCGCTCTCAATGCACGCACCGACGTCCACGGCATTATCATTCAACTCCCTATTCCTGCGCATCTCAATAAAGCCACACTCATCGAATGCATTGACCCACAAAAAGATGTTGACGGTCTCACGGATACCAACCAGCACTTGCTCTCGATCGGAAAACCTCAGTTTATTCCGGCGACCGCAAAAGGCGTTAGCTTGCTTATGGATTTCTATAACATCAATCCAAAAGGCAAAACCGTGGCTGTCTTTGGCCGTTCTAGGCTTGTGGGCCATCCCACAGCCGAACTCCTCAAACATAAAGGAGCTACCGTGTTTGTTTGCCACTCTCAAACTCCAAACCCTCAGGAGATCTCACGAAAAGCTGACATTGTTATTGTCGCAATTGGTAAACCAGAATGTATTGATGCTTCATACATACACTCGGGCGCAATCGTCATTGATGTGGGTATCAACAGTATCTCGGGTAAAAAACTTGAAGAGGAGCTTCCGAAACAACGCCTCGTAGGCGATGTTCAGTTTGCCTCTGTATCTCCCCTCGTTTCAGCAATTTCCCCAGTTCCCGGAGGTGTTGGCCCAATGACGGTACTCTCTTTATTTGATAATCTAATACTCTCGGCTGAAATGGCGCACGGGAGGAGGATCTCGTAAGAATTAGACGTCTCACACGTCTTCTCTCTGTAGAGGGCCGCAGAGGCGCCTTTAAAGGCTTTTAGAGGCATTATTCTCTCAAAGTCTTCTAGTTGGAACTATTATTAAAATTATATGGATACAATCAATAACAATCCTCGTTTAAAGAGTCTTCTTACAGGTCTTTGCGTTATTCTTATCGCTTTTGTTGGCGTAAAGATCGCATCGGAGCTTAAGTCAATGTCATACATTGGCAAATCTACGAACGTACCTAACAACATCAGTGTTTTTGGTAAGGGCGAAGTCATCGCTACTCCAGACATTGCTACCTTTACCTTCACCGTAAGTGAAGAGGCAAGCAAAGTAAGTGATGCGCAGACAAAAGCTACCGAAAAGATGGCTAATATTCTCGCGTATATCAAGAAAAGCGGAGTAGAAGACAAAGATGTTAAGACCCTCTCTTACGATATTTACCCTCGCTATGATTACACTAACAGCACTAGCTATGTTCCTGGCAAACAGATTCTTGCGGGATACGTCGTCTCTCAAACTATTCAAATAAAAGTTCGAAAGCTTGAAGATGCAGGAACACTTCTTTCAGGAATCGGTGAATACGGAGCAACTAACGTCTCTGGTCTCACCTTCTCTGTAGACAAGCAGGACGAACTCCTCCGCGAAGCACGAGATAAGGCAATCGCAGACGCAAAGGTTCAGGCTGAAAAGCTTGCACAATCACTTGGCGTTAAAATTGTCGGCATCACAAGCTTCTACGAGCAGTCACCATACCAGCCAATGTATTTTGCAAAAGATGCAGGCATGGGTGGCGCTGTATCAAGCGAAGTAGCTAATCAGGTTTCACTCCCTACTGGCGAAAGCAAAATTGTCTCTAACGTAACGATCAGTTACGAAATCAGATAACCGTAGGTTATGTACACATACAAAAGAGCCTCTCGCGAGGCTCTTTTGTATTTTGCAGCTATTCGGTAACGACGCGCAGCACTTCTTCAATAGTTGTGTAGCCCTGAGCAGCATTGTATATACCGTCCTCAAGCATGGTGATCATTCCCTCTCGTTTTGCCTGCTCTTCTATAGCACCCGAAGTTGCACCTTTCATGATGAGATCCTTAATTGCAGGAGACATTTTAAGTACTTCATGAATACCAACTCGCCCTTTATATCCATCACTTTCTGGAGTGACTTTTGGAACACCGAACATAACCTTGTCCCAATCATCCTTTGGACCAATAGCCTTTTCGTCTCGCAAAATACCGAGCATTCGATCGAGATCAACAACTTTTCCAAGCGCAGCGAGTTCGGGTTTAGTAAGAGGGCGTCTCTCGCGAGATTCAGTGAGGCGTCGCACGAGTCTTTGACCAATTACCACCGAGAGTGTTGAGACGAGGAGGAACGGTTCGATCTTCATATCAAGAAGACGTGGCATTGCACCTGCTGCAGAGTTGGTGTGGAGTGTAGAAAGCACCAAGTGACCGGTAAGTGCAGCGTTCACAGCAAGCGCCGCCGTCTCGTTGTCTCGAATTTCTCCCACCATGATAATGTCCGGGTCTTGTCGCACGAGTGTTCGAAGTCCAACCGCGAACGTAAAGCCAATATCAGGACGAACCGCCGTCTGATTTACTCGCGGCATCTGGTATTCAACCGGATCCTCTACCGTAGAAATGTTTACGTCAGGCGTATTTAAAATATCGAGCACGGTATAGAGTGTAGTTGATTTACCGGATCCCGTCGGACCTGTCGCAAGAATCATTCCAGTTGCAAGCTTGGTAGCAGCATGAATTCGCTCAAGCGCTTCCCCATGGAAACCGAGATGCTCGAGGCTAAATCCTGAAACCGATTCTCGCAAAAGTCGCATAACAGTCTTTTCTCCATAAAATGTGGGAAGAATCGACACACGAAGCGACACTTTTTCGTCATTCATCTCAACTTTGAATCGACCGTCTTGTGGTAAACGCTTTTCATCGAGCTTGAGATTAGAAAGCACTTTGATACGAGCGGTGATAGATGTTTCCGCTTCTTTAGGAAGCACCATCGCATCATGGAGCAAACCGTCAATTCGATATCGAACAAGAAGTTCTTTTTCCATTGGCTCGATATGAACGTCAGAAGCACCTTGAATAATCGCGTGTTTCAAGAGAGTGTCGACAACACGAATTACCGGCAGGTCTTCGGCCATCTTTTTGAGGTCACTGCCGCTTGCCTTATCGCCAATTTCTTCTGAGAGAGCCTTCAATGTAGCAGTTTCCTGCTTGATAAGGTCACCGAATTCGGCTTTGAGGCTCTTTTGATACTGCAAGAGTACCGACTTGATTGAATCAGAGTCGGTAAGACGCGGTACGATGCGCAAACCTACCTTCTTTTTGATGAAGTCGATAGCGTGAAGGTCATCAGTATCGAGCATGGCAACTTCAAGCGTGTCAGAATTTTTCTTGAACGCGACTATATTGTGACTTCGTGCGATAGGTTCAGGCACAAGTGAGAGCACAGAAAAATCAATCTTTTGGCCTTTGAGATCCACGAATGGAATTCCCAAAACATATGCCTGCGTTTTGCGAAGATCATCCTCGGAGAGTTTGCCTTTTGAGACGAGAATTTCACCAAGACCAGTTTTCTTGGCACGCGCTTCCTTTTCTGCATCCGCAATATCCTTTTTTGATACTAAGCCGGAGTCCGCGATGAATGTTTTGAGTTGTTGCTCTTCGATGTACATAGAGATCTCTTAAAATCTCATTAATTATAGCGCATTATTCTATAACGCGAATAACCCCCTTGTTCTTTGGCCACAAATGATCATGAAAACCCCAATTCCCCACCTTGTTAAAGACAAAGATCCATGATTTTGCCGGTGCAATAGGCTTTTTAGGATCAAATTCAGGGTAATTGGCATGAGATGGCTCAGGGTCAGAAGCTGGCCACACGTTACATGATGCGTCCCCCGCCGAACATGTACCCGGCGAATTGTTGATAAATTCAACCGACTGCCCTTTTTTAAGGATAATTTCAGCAGGAATGATACCGTTTTTATTCATAAAAACCGTAGCGACGGGTTTAGGCGCCACCTGTGGCATCGGGTTTGGCCGTAGCACGAGAGAAAGCACCCCATACATCACCGAGACTAGTAAAATAGCCGAGAGGATTCGTATAAAGATCTTAAAAGGTCGAGCGCGCTTTGACCTACTTTTCATCGCACGATTAGTCATGTGTAAAGCATAACAAAAATAGTGGCTGCGTGATACAATGTTCGAGTTATCCTTTCAATTAAGCATATATTATGGATCAAAAAATGGATTGGCTCACGCTTCCGGTATCAATTGCTCTCGCTGGGCTCTTTATCGGTGGCGGACTCTATTTCGGACTTAGCAATGTAGGAGGTGTCCGCACCGCAGTTCCTGTTGCCGCAGCAGGAACACCAACTGCCGCAGCTGCCCCTTCTGCCGTAAAAGTTGGTGCGATAACATCAACCGATCATATTCGAGGCAATGCGAATGCAAAAGCAGTGATCTTTGAGTATTCAGATCTTGAATGCCCATTCTGTAAGCAGTTCCACGCAACCGTAAAATCTGTTGTTTCTAAATACAGCGGTAGCGAGGTTGCATGGGTATATCGACACTTCCCTCTTGATGCGCTTCACTCAAAAGCACGAAAAGAAGCTGAAGCAACCGAGTGCGCAGCAGAACTTGGCGGCAACGATGCCTTCTGGAAGTACACTGATCGACTCTTTGAAATTACCCCTGCTAACAACCGCCTAGAACCAACAGAGCTTGGAAATATCGCGGCGTATATCGGTCTAGATCGCGCAAAGTTCCAGACATGTCTCGACAGTGGTAAGTATGCAAAGAAAGTTGAAGAACAATATCAGTCAGGTATTGCAGCTGGCGCAAAAGGTACCCCATACTCAGTTATCGTGACCGCGAAAGGCAATACGGTTGTAGGCGGCGCAGTATCAGCTGACTCCCTCGAGAATTCCCTCAAAGCTGCTCTTGGAAAATAGAGCGTAAGGTTCATACTATGCTTTCAAAAAACTCTCTTTTGAGAGTTTTTTGTTGGGCGTAAAAGCGCTAGAATGAGTACCTATGAGCTTTTCTATTATTATTCCGGTCTACAACGAGGAGGAGAGCATCGGGTTTGTGCTTGATGAATTACAGAAATATCACCCTGAGGCTGAAATTATTGTGGTGGATGATGGAAGTACGGATAAAAGTCGTGAAATAGTGAGGACAAAAAATGTGTGCCTTATTGCATTTGATACCCGTAATGGACAAAGCCATGCTACATGGCACGGCATACAGAATGCCGCCAACGAATTATGTATACTCATGGATGGTGACGGTGAATGTGACCCCCGAGATATTTGCAAACTTATCGATGCGGCAAAAACAGCGGACTTTGTGTGTGGGTTTAGGATCAATCGTAAACGGAGTGTGATAAATCGAGCCGCTTCAAGAATTG
The DNA here is from genome assembly GCA_964495425.1 of uncultured Candidatus Saccharibacteria bacterium. Classification (GTDB taxonomy): domain Bacteria; phylum Patescibacteriota; class Minisyncoccia; order Phycocordibacterales; family UBA6065; genus UBA6065. The sequence continues at coordinate 116,219 of CAZBVG010000004.1, read as the reverse complement.
CAAACTGGACAAGAAGATTATTTACACTGGATAGCGCTCGAGATACCGGTGCGATGAAGCTCATTCGAAAACATCACTTAGCACACCTTCATCTATTTGATGGAATGCATCGATTCATACCCAGTTTGCTAGAAGCAAAGAAACTTTCGGGCAAAGAAGTCCTACTGAGCACACGAAAAAGAATCGGAGGTAAAACAAAGTACACAATTAGTAAAAGGGCTCTTCACGGCATACGGGATCTATATACTGTAAGACGATTGATGAAACATACACACCATGAATAACATATTAAGTACGGAAGTACCTACCATATGGCATATTATTGGAATCTGCGGATTCCTCATTTTTACGTCACGATGGCTATTACAGACACTCGAGTCAAGAAAAGCGAAAAATAGTATACTCACTGCCCGATTCTGGTATGTGAGTCTAACAGGAAGCCTCCTTCTTCTTCTCTATTTTACATTCGGTCGAGGAGACTATATTGGTGTTTTAACCAATGTTTTTCCCCTTTTTCTCGCAATCTACAATATTCATCTAATCAAGAAAAACCGAACAAAATCTCCCTAGGCAAAATTTGCCTATTTGACAATAAAATTGTCAGGTATACCATATAGTTAGTACAGGTTCTTTGTCACGACGACACAGATTTTCCTTGTATCCCACGTATGAAAGGACTTTGTCTTTTCGTACAAAACCTCAAATCCTTTCATACCAATGAAAACGAATAGACTCTTCAGTCTACTCTTCCGCCTTCTGGCGTTCGTTAGTGTGATGTTCACCTTCGGTGGCTGCTCGACAGCCCCTTCGGTAAAGAAGATGGATTCGGTTACTCCTGCCCTGAGCAAGATCCCCTTGCGCAGCGCCGCCGGCACCAATATCGTCCCCACGTCACGCTATACAGTCATCGACGGTGTTCGTTTCAATCATGTCTACACGGACATGAGCAAGGAAGCGTTCATCGCTGCCATCAGCAATCGAGGCGTTCCCTATCGCATCGCTACCGACGAAGAGATGGAGAAATTCATCGCTGAAGTCGGCGAGTTGCCGAAGTTCAGTAACGTGACCTCTTACGTTACCACTCCGGTTAATAAGACCACGTCAGCATCTGCCTTGATCCCCAAGACAGTAACTGAACGGCTGGTCCGCATAAGCGACAAGTACCTGGATCTAGATAATGCTCGGTATTATCTTCTATATTCGACCGTACCACCTGAAAAGCTCCCTGAAAAACTCAAGGCTTTCATGGGTACAGGATACAAAATTGCATCTGACTACTACCGTCAAAAGTTTTTTGAGACTTTCGGTGAGCAGCGCAGTTATCCTGGTTATCAGCAGTACGTGATTCGAAGCCTCGATACACGACATGTGGGATTCATCCCATCTTCTCCAGGTGTTAGTATGCATGACGCAAATTTCATGTATGGTTATTTCGGCATTGAAAAAGATGCTGTACTCCGTGCACTGGAAGATGGTCAAAAGCTTATGCCTGGCTGGAGGCTCGCTACCGATGATGAAATTGCAGAATTCCAGGTAAAAGTGGACGGCAAGACGCCCTATCTTGAGGCCCATGATCCAAAAATGGCCTCGAAATTGGTGCGACTAGTCGTGGCACGATTGCCCATGACTCCCATCAAGCAAGGACAAACAGTTGCCGTTGCGAACCACGAATAATATTCGAGTGACTCAGAAATGAGTCACTTTTTATTTTTTTACAAATCTATAAACCCAAATTTCATCTAGTTTTATACCTGTGTGATATACCAACTCTAATTTCAAGGAACGAATTAACTCCGCCACCTTTTTTCCAGATCGAATCCACGATAAGCCATCAAATACTATATATCCTGAATTTTTATCTAAAAGGAGTTTTAGTTCATCGATCCCATTAATTTTGGGCGCGCCAGTATAATAATCAACTTCATCAATTGAATTACGAATTATTTCGTCTTTATTGGTTGTTAAAGCAATTGGCCACCAATACCCCTTATCTCTCAAATAAATTTGGGAAAGGTGTGTGTATGAAGATACAACAATATCTTCCCCCGTTCGTCTTTCTTTAATAAGTAAATATGCTTCTTTAAAATTTGGCTGCGGTGAGCGCTTTTCCACATAATAAAACGCATGTGGGTAAAAAGTGAAAGAATCAAAGCTGATTACTGAAACCAAAATAATTGCACCCAAAATAACAAGCCCGGCTCTGCCCCGAAAAACTATTTTGGAAATTCTTACCGCAGCAAATGCTGACAAGAGCACAATATACGGAAGGAGCACGAATAAGTACCGTTGTTGCGTTGAATAATGATAAAAAGACAAAAAACAAATAGGTATCAAAACTAGAAGTGCAAGTAAAAAAATCTTCTTTTTGTTTATTGTATCTACGGCCAGTAAAAAAGGTGCTGCGAGCGCCAAAATAGAAAGCCCTAATATATTTTCCTTAATCGCAATAAAATAAGATGGTGAATATCTTATTACAAATTGAATTGATAGAAATTCATAAAAAAATATAGCTGTAATCAACAATACCGCGACTGCTAATACTGCAGGCCCCACCCTTTCCTCTCTCCTTTTCAACACATCAAATATCACGCTTCCGGTCATAGGCAATATAAGTACCGCCGATGATGGATGGAACAGTATTGAAACTCCTAAAAAGATAAAACAAAGATAAAGACTTTTGTGCTTTCTTTCCTTAAACCACATATACAAGAAAAAGAATGACACGAGTGAAAAAAATTGCATGCCTATGTATCCCCTCGCCTGCCTTGCCCACGCTATCTCCCACGATAAAAAAGTTAACATTGCTGATGACAAAAAAGCGATGGTATTTGAGCCAAAAAATCTTTTTGACACAAAATACATCGCTACAATTGTCATTAGCCAAAACATCGCTGAAGGCAATCGTGCTGACCAAGGATTCGTCGCCTCAAAACCGAACATCGACATGCTTAAGGCCATTAAATAGGTAGAGGCAATTCCTTTAACATAGGTCTTTCCCGAACCTAGTACTGGTAAACCATGCTCCTGAATGCCTTCAGCTGCATTAATTGAATAACCCTCATCAATCCAAAGTGATTGATCGCCTAGTTTATATAATGAGAAAATTAAAGCAATTCCGCACAAGACACAGAGTGACCAATATTTAATACTTCTCATAATACTCTAATGTTCTTACCGGTGAGCGTTACATACAATACCCGTATCCATCTAGGTTTTCGCAACAACTATACCCATCCCATGATTTTCCTGCATTCCTACAAAGACACTCTTCATCCCCTGCGACGCACGACTGTATACAACTTGCCGGATGCGCATCACAGTCAACTGCACATGAACCATCTGGCTGTCTTACTTCATCAAAACCGCAAGGATTACATGCTGGCGAGCTTGGATCTTGAGTACAAGGATCAATTGGCTGACAACCAGGGTAACCTGGGTCCAGTTCACATGGATCAGAACATCCTGGGAAAGTTGGGTCTAGTAGACACGGATCACCACTACAGCCAACAAGCCACGGGTCACTCACACATGGATCCATAGGATCCGCTACACAATCTCCATTTTCCTCATGGTAGAACGGTGCGCATGCACATGAGCACGATCCGCTGTCCCAGTATGCCGCACCATTACAAACTTGAGGTACACATGCTGAAGGATATGTACATGATCCATCATCCGCATCAGCAAATGGATCATAATTATCTGCACCAGGGTCTGTACAACCATAATTAATCGAATAGGTACATGCACCACCACCCGTTGCATTTGGATCATAGTTGTCCGCCATTGGATCTGTACAACCAGTTCTTTGGCATGATCCGTCATCTGTTGTTGCATTTGAATCGTAGTTGTCCGCCATTGGATCCGTACAACCAGAAACTGCCATTGGTCCACAGGTTCGATTTGCTGGCGTTACTGCATCACAACCACCACATTGCATCGTACCTGTATTCACATCACCGCAATTATTTGCACCTGAATAACAAATTCCTCCTATACCACTAATATCTCCAGGCTGTGTTGCACTACATGATCCATCGCATTGCATAGCACCCGAACCCCGATCTCCACAATTATTTGGTCCTGACATACAACCCCCTCCTACATTTGGAACATCAGCGGGTGTAGTTGCTGAGCAGGAACCACTACAACCTATTGTGCCCGACCCTGTTGCACCACAATTGTTTGCACCTGAAGTACATGTGTTTCCATATGATGCTGGAAGAGATGGCATTCCCGCAGAACATGAACCGTCACATTGAATTGTACCCGCACCTACTGCACCACAGGCATTTGGGCTTGTAGAGCACGGCGCCCCGAGATTTGCTGGATTAGCAGGAATACTTGCAGAACATGAACCGTCACATTGAATTGTACCCGCAGAAGTTGCCCCACAAGCGTTTGCAGCAGAAGTACATGAATCTCCAAAATTTGAAGCGGTGACTGGCGGAACCGCATTACACGTACAAGATCCCCCATCAACAGTGCCTGAAGCAGTATCTCCACACGCGTTTGATGCAGACTGACATGGTTGACCTGCAGATGGACATGTTGAACATGATGCTCTATCTGCCGGTTGGCTTGCACTACAGCTACCATCACATTGAATTGAGCCAACGTTCACATCACCACAATTGTTACCTCCTGAATTACATGAAGCGCCTAAATTCGAAGGAACTGAGGGAACAGTTGCGCTACATGATCCATCACATTGAATTGTTCCAACTCCACTGTCTCCACACGCATTGGTACTAGACGTACATGCTTGATTTACATTTGAAACACAAACCGGATTGTAAGTACAAGAACCATCATCGAAGTTCGCATTCGGATTGTGATTATTTGCAGCCGGATCAGTACAACCATAAACAGTCATGGGACAATTCGAATTCGGTGGTGTTACCGCGCTACACGTACCATTACACTGAATAACACCTGAACCAGTCTGCCCGCATACATTTGCGCCTGAGACACAGCTATTTCCAGCATTCGTATCACAACCTACTGGGTAGACACAGGACCCGTTATCTACATTGGCATTTGGATTATAATTTGTGGCACTTGCATCAGTACAGCCCTCAACAACAGTTATACAGTTACTATTTGGCGGTGTGATCGCGTTACATACTCCACCACAATCAATTACACCAGGATTCGACTGCCCACAGACGTTTGGTGTAGAAAAACAAATGTTTCCCGCATTAGAATTACAGGCGGGCGCATATGTACAAGAACCGTCATTTGCTGTCGCAGACGGATTATAATTTGTTGCAGTTGTATCAGTACATCCTTGCACTGTTCCTCCACAAGGCGCGAGTGATACATATGGTGGTGTATTGTTATAAAATGATGCCCACTCTGCAGCAGTTTTTGTAGGAATATGAATTGGAGGATTCTGAATTCCATTTGTTACATCAAAACAAATACCCCATTCATCCACTCGAGCAGTTGTACCTGACTCAACCTTGTGGTCCGTCAAAACATAGGTATTTACATCAGCATAAGCAACTGTAGCTGTAAAAAGCGACAGTATCGCGACTGCGGTCGTACCTATAGTTTTAACGAAAGATCTCATGTGAATGTGTTTATTTAATAATGAGAACGGTTCCTACTGATTTTGAATCACACGTATAATGCCTAACGCCAGGATACTGGAAGAAATCGAAGACGATCTTATATTCACCTTTTCCTGGTACTGTGAACTTGTGTTGAGGTGTGAATACAATTTCATGTGACATCGAATCTTGATTTTTGAATGTTACAGCTGCTGTCTGTTTGAATTGAGCTGTTTCAGGGAATGGTTTACATGCACTAATATCAATCACATTTGTCTCTTTTGCTTCTTTAACAATCGCTGTTACTAGAGCTTTTCTTTGATCCTGAGTAAGTTCAGGAGTCGTTCCTGTTGACGTGTTTTGGGTTGTTCCCTTGTCACGATAATAAAGAAATGCCACTACTGCCACTACCACGATAACCAATCCAATCACCAATACATTCTTATTGTTATTGTTATTTGTTTCCATACGTTTTAATTATTTCCCTTTAACGCCTTAACCTCTGCTTTTAAGTCATCAATCTGCTTCTGCTGTTCTTTGATTGCTTCAATAAGAGGGGCGACGAGATTTCCGTATTCAACTGATTTAAGACCGCTCTGTGGGTTCGTATGAACAAGTTCTGGATACACCTTCTCCACATCCTGAGCAACAAGACCTACGCTCTTTTCACCGCCCTCCTTCCAATTAAATGAGACTCCCTGAAGATTAAGAACCTTTGCAAGTGATCCTGAAAGAGGAGAAATATTAGTCTTAAGCGACTTGTCAGATGTATAGAAGAAAGCACTTGCTCCTACACTGCCTGCGATTTCAAGTTTGTAGCCTGGGTTAAGAAGTCCGATACCCACATTACCGTTCTGAACCAAAAGACCGTAGGTTGTTGCACTTGTCGCAAGAAGAAGTCCTGCGCCCTTTGCCTGTGCGCTACCAGAAACGTTAAGAGGCGCTGCCACGTTATTACTTGGCGGCGCTGCCGTTGGACCTGTCCACGCACTTGCACCAACTGGCAAGAGCGCGAGTAGTATTGCGCTTATGACTGCTGTGGTAATCGTTGTAATTCGGGTCATGGTTCGTAATGTTATGTGCTTATTTTCCTTGTAATAATTTTAATGCGTCTTCCTCTGCCTTTATCTCTGCTGCACTCTTTTGTTCTTGCTGTGCTGATAGTCCGTCGATTGCCTGTTTCTGTGCTGGTGTGAGCGGCTGTTCTTCATACGTCTTACCGGAGAGTCGATCGAGTGCTCGAGCGGTCTCTTCTGAAGTTGGCCCGGTCGGCTTTTTCTGTGTCTGCATCCACCAATACACAGCTCCTCCGACAACAAGCAACACGAGTAGTATGAGTAAAACTTTTTTCATATTAAATTTCATTAAATGACGGATCGAATCCACGAGGATCAAGAATAATGTCCTTTGTTACCGGTCCGGCTGATGCTGACTGACCCGTGAGTGTAATTGTATATGGTGTAGTAATAGGTTTTGAAACTCTCACCTGGAATGTCTGCCCGCTTCCATATGGACTTGAAATAACGACCGGAGCTGGATTTGCAACGAACGCACCGCCTCCTAATGAATAGGTGAATGTCGTGCCAGCTGGAGGTGTTGGGTAACCAGTAATAGAAATGCTTACCGGCTCAGTAAATCCTCCACCGGGTGATACATATATAGTCTTAATTTCTGAATTCGCTGCGCCTGGACCGAGGAATTGTATTCGGGCGGTTTCGGTTCCACCGAGTGAGAATCCAACCGCCATCGGAGCAACTGTGAAGCTTACGTCTTTTGTAAACGCAGGGTTAGTACACTCAAGATGATACGTGTGAAGTCCTGGTGATGTGAGTGCATTTCCAGATTGAGAACCTGAGGTCGTCCTGCCCGTTATTGCAGTAAATGCTGTGCCTCCAGCGAGTTTTGTAACGTCACAAGACATCGTTGTTGAGTTGATTGTCCATACGAAAGTAGGAATGGTTCCAAATGGCACAGCACCATTACCTACAATTGTTGGGCCGCCCGCACCACCGCTTCGCACATCAAGATCAGCGCTGCTTCCGCCGGTCTGCGGTCCACAATTTGAACATATAGCTGGGAATTTATTTTGAATATCAAAGAGAGTCCAGCCTATAACATCACTTCCCCAGCCATATCCGAGGAAATTGTCACCAGATTTTGTTACTCCATAGGTTGCACCAGAAAGAGCAATCCATCCATCCCAACCGTCAGTTCGACTCGTCATACTCGAACAATTTCCACCTTGAGTTCCTGAGCAAGCTCGCGCCCAACCCGTAACAGTACCGCCCGTAAGACGCGCATTTGCAGCAGTCGTCCCTGCTCCAGCAGGAAAACCAGAAAGTCCTCCAAACTGTATCCAACCAATATTTTCTGACCAAGCATATCCAGTTAGATCCCCGCTCGCATTTTGAGTCACACCATAGTCAACTCCTGACGAACTTGCACACGTACCGGTATTTACGCAGGTAAAACTAATCCAGCCAATTGTATCTGACCATGCCCAACCAGTAATGTTTCCGATATCTGCAGAGGCAAAAAGTGGGAACAAAGAAAAAAGAAGAGCAAAAACTATTTTAGAAAAAAGAGATTTCATCACTCTCTATCATAGCAAGGATATAGACAACTCAAAGTCGAAATTGTGTACATAACCTGTGTATAAGCATCTATTTGACAAAAATTCATTCAAAAGATATACTTCTCTGTATGTAAGTTCGCCCTCTGGGCGGACTTTCTTGTTTAATAGCCTGAAATTTAGCACACAATACCCAATATGTTGTTTGATCTTAAAGTAATCCATTCTGTACTCGGACAGCTCGAGGAAGAACGCGGAATTCCCAAAGAAAAGATAATTGAAGCCATAGAAATGGCTTTGGCGACCGCTTATAAAAAGGAGTACGGCAAGCGCGGACAGATCGTTCGAGCCACTTTTGACGTAAATACCGGAGCAACCGAGTTTTTCCAGGTCAAAATTGCTGTAGATGACACAAAAGTCATCAATATTCCTGAGGGAGAAGAGCTTCCTGAGCTTGCAGAGGACGATGAACGAGTGCGCTACAACCCGGAACACCATATCTGGATTGACGAAGCACGCCTCATCAAGAAAAACGTGGAATTGGACGAGGAAATGCTCTTCCCGCTCGAGCCAAAGGATGATTTTGGCCGAATTGCTGCTCAAACAGCTAAACAGGTGATCATTCAGAAGATCCGAGAGGCTGAAAAGGTCTCAGTATTGGGTGAATATGGTAAACGAGAGGGTGATATTGTCTCTGGTACTGTTCAGAGAGTAGAACGAGGCACCATTTTCGTTGATATGGGCCGTGCTACAGGTGTTTTGCCTTTTGAAGAGCAGATCCGAAGCGAGCATTTCAAGCAAGGTGAGCGCCTTCGCGCATATCTTTTCCGTGTAGAAGAGTCTCCTCGAGGCGTTTTCCTCAAACTTTCTCGATCACATCCTAAATTCCTTGAAAAACTCTTTGAAATCGAGGCTCCTGAGATCGCAAACAAGACGGTTGAAGTAAAAGCGGTTGCACGAGAAGCTGGTTCACGATCAAAGATTGCTGTTATCTCACACGACTCACACATTGATCCTATCGGCTCTCTTGTAGGTCAGCGAGGTGTACGTGTTACCACAGTAACTTCAGAACTCGGTGGTGAAAAAATCGATATTATTGAATGGTCAGCTGATCCAAAGAAGTTTATCGAAGACTCTCTTTCACCAGCTAAGGCTTCCTCTATTGTGCTTGATGAGGCAACCAAAACCGCGACCGTTGAAGTGAAGGAGGACCAGCAGTCACTTGCAATTGGTAAAGGCGGACAAAACGTTCGATTAGCAGCAAAACTTACAGGCTGGAAAATTGATATCAGACCAGTAGGTGGTGCAAAGGATGCTGTCGTAGAAGCTTCAGAAGCAAGCGCAGAATAACAATTATACGGCTTATAATAACGCTTTTTAGAAATTACATGAATTTACTCCACGATTTGCCAGCAGGTTCAGTTGATAAGATGAATGTTGTTATCGAAATCAACAAGGGCTCTAAGAATAAGTACGAGATCGACAAAGAAACAGGCATTATTGCCCTTGATCGAGTCGCGCATACCGCTCAAGACTTCCCGTTCGACTACGGTTTTGTGCCACAAACACTCTGGGATGACGGAGATGCGCTCGACGTACTTGTTATTACCACCCACGCTCTCCTTCCGGGAATTCTCGTTCGAGTTCGTCCTATTGCCATCATGGATATGACCGATTCAGGAGATTCTGATGCAAAAGTCATTGCGGTTCCTGTTGACGATCCTCGATTTGCTGAAATGCACGATCTTAAGGATATAAACAAGCATACTCTTAAGGAAATTGAGCATTTCTATGCAACCTACAAGAAACTCCAGAACAAAGAAGTAGCGGTTCATGGATTTAAGGGTAAAAAAGAGGCAGAAGAAGCATTCAAACGCTCAACCGAGCTCTACAAGAAGGCAAAAGCAAAAAAAGCTAAGAAATAATCTCACTATCCTAAGCAAAAAACGAAGTCCACTAGACTTCGTTTTTTGTTGTATAATAGGGAGATCCGCACTAAAGATTCCTTTGGGAATCCCCTAGTACGGCTATAACAAAGAATATACTATGAAAAAATCATTACTCATCATTGCCGCTTCCGCACTCGCCTTTTCGTGGGCACTTACCGCAGCTGCAGAAGAAGCAACTCTTGAACTTACTGTTAATGGCTCAACTACGCCAGTAAAGGTAAATGCTAAGGTTCGCGGCGAAGCAAGCACTTCAAGACCAATCCTTGAAAAGCGAGACGTGCTTAAGGCACAGATCGAAGCTAAGAAGCAGGAACTTCAGGATAAAAGAGAGGAAGTGAAGGATAAAAGAGAAGAAGTTAAAGAAAAAATGAGCGAGAAACGCGAAGATATAAAGGAATTGCGTGCTGAGGTCCGAGAAAAGGCGTCAGATCGTCTCGATCTCATTGTGAAAAATGCAGGAAAGCGACTTTCACACGCACTCGAGGAACTTAATTCAATAAAAGCACGTATCGAGTCTCGCCTAACCAAGTTCGAACAAGCTGGGGCTACTACAACCAGCGCTCGAGCAGATCTTTCAATTGCTGTGTCAAAACTAGCAATAGCAAGCACTTCAGTTCAGGCAGTTCTCTCGACCCCAATTTCAACTTCCACCCCAACAACTACCGCGGCAGCGCTCAAGACGGCCGTAAAAACAGCTCAGACTGCTATTCAGGATGCACATAAGTCTCTTATGCAAGTTATCGCGGACATGAAGGGTTTACAGGGAACGCTCATGCGAGATAAAGAAAAGCGCGACCGACCAGCAACCACCACCGCTTCAACGACTCGAAATTAATAAGTAAATAAATAGTATATGGATCCAATTCAGCCACAAATGCCAGGTGCAGCACCAAAAAGAAGCATCGCTCCTGTCATTAGCATCGTAGTTGTCATCGTTCTTATCGTTATAGCTGTGTTGTACTTCTGGGGAGAAAAAATTTCTAACCGAAATGACGCCTCAGCTGTTGCTCCGGCTCAGAATGAGACCATGGTTACAACTAACGAAGCAGCTCCACAAGCTAGCACTTCAGACGAGGTCAACGCTCTCGAGGCTGAACTCCAAAATAGCGGATCAACCGATGTTGATCTCACTGGTCTCGAAAATATGTAACGCACAAAGCCCCGGTAACGGGGCTTTTGCTTACCCAAAAACCTAAAAGCTAGTTTATGGACAAAAATGGTCTTTGCGGATAGACTTCCTCTCACAACTATACATATATATGTCATCACATCATTCATATAAAGCAGTTATAAAGAAGCTCCCGGAAACGGGCGAAGTAGAGATCAAAAGCTCCATCGATGCAAAGGAGTTTACTCAGGCAGTTCAAGAAACACTCAAAGAAATCAAAAAGGATGTATCGCTTCCTGGTTTTCGAAAGGGTGCGGCTCCAGAAAAACTAGTTCGAGAAAAAATTGGTGACGCGGCACTTCTGAGCGAAGCAGCTGAGCATGCAATTTCACATGCATACGGACACATCCTTGAAGCAGAGAAAATTGACGCGATCGGTCACCCACGAGTTTCAATCACCAAAATTGCTGAAGGTAACCCACTTGAATTTACTATCCTCACCGCGGTCGTTCCAGAAATTGGAAAGTTCGAATATAAGAAAATTGCTGAAAAAGAAAATTCAAAAAAAGTTGAGAAGGTTGAAGTAACGGATGCGGAAGTAGACAAGGCGATCGAAGATATTAAAAATAATTACGCTCGAATCGGCGCAAAGAAAGTTGAAGGTCAAGAAGCAAAACCAATCGAACTCACGGACGACCTTGTGAAAACATGGGGTGAGTTTAAAGATGTTGCGGATTTTAAAGAAAATCTTCGAAAAAATCTTGTAAGCGAAAAGGAACACAAGGCACAGGAAAAGAAGCGTCTCGAATTGGTTGATGCATTAACAAAAGATCTTGAGGTTGTAATTCCTGAAGTTCTCATTGAAGCTGAATTGCGCCGCATGCTTTCACAGATGACACACGACATTGAACGCATGGGCCTCAAGTTTGATGAATATTTGAAACACCTCAAGAAGACTGCAGATGATCTCAAAAAGGAATGGAAATCGGATGCAATGAAGCGAGTGAAACTAGATCTCGCAATCGATCACATTGCAAAGAAAGAAAAACTTACCGCAAACAAAGAACGACTTGATGCTGAAGTTGCACACGCAAAGGAACATCACAAGGATGTTGACCCAGAAAGTGCACGAGCGTATTTTGAACAGATACTTTTGAATCAGGCGGTGTTCGAATTCTTGGAAAATCAGAAATAAAAAAAACCGCGCATCACGCGCGGTTTTTGTTACTTATTTTTGTGCCAGAAAAAGTGTAGCGATCGCAACCGCTGCTGTTTCCGTGCGCAAAATTGGTGTATCAAGTTTTACAATTTCTGCGCCTTTATTTTTAAACTTTTCAATTTCTTTTTCTGACCAACCACCTTCAGGTCCAATGCATACTACCAAATTTATTTTTTCTTTAGATTTTTTTGAGAAAAAATTTATCCCAGTTGTGTTAAATACAACCAAGCCTCTTTTTTCAGTTTCAAGAAACACGTCGAGATCAACAGGTTCAAAAATTGTTGGAACATCAGCGCGTCCCGATTGCTCAACTGCCTCAATCATAATTTTGCGCGCTCGTTCCATATTGAATCCCTTTTTCTCACTTCGTTCTGAAATAAGAGGTATGAATTCTGAGACTCCAAGCTCAGTGCCTTTTTGAATGACCCACTCAAAATTATCTTTCTTTATTAATGAAACTGCCAAAGACAATTTGGTGGATATCGGTTTCACGGAATATGTTTCAAGAACCTTGAACTCGAGTTTTACATCCGTCATTGAAACAATCTCACAGACATGATCCTCTCCGCTCCCATCGAAGAAAATACAGGTATCCCCTGCGTGTAACCGGAAAACACGGCGTAATTGATGGATTTGATCCTTGTTCGAGAAGGAATTTATCTTTTCTTTATCTATAGTTTGTAAGATATAAAATCGGTGTAACCTCATGCGAAACACTCTACCTCAAAGAAGAAAAATAAAAAAGCCGTAGGTTATCTACGGCTCTCAAGGTGTTTGTTGCCAAACTGAGAACATGTCGGCGCGATACTCCAAATAATAATGAGGAACACTCCCAACAATCCAAGTGCCAGCAATTGTGCGCCACAAAGAATATAGAAACTCAGTCCAGATAACGCAAGATTCTGCCAAAATCCTTGTGGGTTAAGCATCGAGCGAGCGAGCAGAAAAATCCACAAAGGAGTGAGAGCGCACACTGTCATAAACACAGACGCGAAGAACTTGATTAGAAGGTTCATATGCTGATTTTGAATCTGCCCACATACTACTTCAAACCACTCATACGTTAACCATTTGCACTTCCCCTCCATTTTGATATTGTGTCGCTATCCCTAATTTCAAAAACATATGTCGATACTTATTCCAACAGTTATAGAAAAAACAAATCTCGGTGAACGCGCCTATGATATTTATTCACGACTTCTCAAAGAAAATATTATTTTTCTTTCGGGTCCGATTGATGATCATGTTGCAAACACGGTGATCGCCCAGCTTTTATTTTTACAATCAGAAGATTCAAAGAAAGATATTTCTTTGTACGTAAACTCTCCGGGTGGTTCAGTGACCGCAGGTCTCGCAATTATCGACACCATGAATCACATCAAAAATGATGTCTCGACTGTATGTGTTGGTATCGCAGCATCAATGGGTGCAGTTATTTTGTCGGCGGGTAAAAAAGGAAAACGATTCGCGCTTCCAAACGCGGAAGTAATGATCCATCAACCGCTCGGTGGAGTTGAGGGTCAGGCAGCTGATATCGCAATCACCGCAAAACATATTTTGAAAACTCGTGAACGCCTCAACAAAATTCTTGCAGACAACACCGGCAAGCCACTCGCACAAATTGAAAAGGATGTTGATCGAGATTTCTTCCTTGATGCTGAAGAGTCAAAAAAGTACGGTATCATAGACAAAGTTTTAAGCTAAAGTAATCAAGAAAAACCGCCGATTGATTTCGGTGGTTTTTCTTTTGCTTACATTTGCCATCTATAGCAAAGATATGTAGTATGAGGGCGTTACTACTTTTAAATTACCGGCTGGTCCTCTGCCCTCTTTTGAAACTAATTTCTTTTTCCCACCACGTCCGACACCTCTACAATTTCACACAGACAGTTGAGAAACCGCCGTCATTGTCATGTCACTTAAAATCGCAATACTTCTCGCAAGCATCGCAGGGCTTGTTGGGATCGCTTTGGGTTATTACTTGCGACTCTTGATCGCGCGATCGAAACGAAACTCAATGGAGCTTCAGATCGATAAAATGGAAACTGCCGCGCAGGAGAAAGGGAAAAAAATTATTCTTGAAGCTGAACATAAAGCTGCGGAAACATTGAGAGAGTCGCGAGAGGCTGCAAAAGAAAAAGAAGAAAAACTAAAGGCAACCGAAGAGCGTCTCATTAAAAAGGAGGACTCGCTAGAAAAGCGTCAGGCTGATCTCGACTCTGAAGTTGAAAGCCTTAAAAATAAAGCCTCAGAAATTCGTGCCATTAAAGAAAGGGCAGATAAACTTTTAGCTGATCGTGAAGCGGTGCTCGAAAAAACTTCTAAGCTCACAACCGCAGAGGCTAAAGAAGAACTCATTAAAGATGTTGAGAAAAAATACGGAGAAGACTTGGTGGTGCGTATGCAAAAACTCGAAATTTCAAATCAGGAAAAAATTGAATCTCGCGCAAAGGAAATACTTGCGACGGCTATTCATCGACTTGGTAATGCAGTAACCGCAGACATCTTCTCTACCACCGTAACCATCCCTTCTGAAGAGATCAAAGGAAAGATTATTGGAAAAGAAGGAAGAAACATTAAAAGCTTTGAGCGTGTAACCGGTGTTGAAGTTATTGTTGACGATACCCCCGGCACCATTACCCTTTCATCATTCGATCCAATACGTCGCCAGGTAGCTCGACTCGCACTTGAGGCACTCATTGCAGACGGACGTATTCAGCCTGCGAAAATTGAAAAACTAGTAGAGAAAGCAAAAGAAGACATACATAAGATAATTAAGGAGAAAGGTGAACAAGCAACATTTGAAACGGGTGTCATGAATCTCGACCCTCGAGTTGTTGCCATCCTGGGTCGCCTCTATTTCAGAACCTCATATGGGCAAAATGTGTTGCAGCACTCTGTAGAAATGGCGCATATTGCCGGTATGATCGCAGAGGAACTAGGCGCAAACGTACAGGTAGCCAAGGCCGGCGCCCTCGTTCATGACATAGGGAAAGCCCTCGACCACGAGGTTCAGGGTACCCATGTAGAGATCGGCAGACGAATCTTGCAAAAGTTTGGCACTGATGAAGCAATCATAAAAGCTATGCAGGCTCATCACGAGGAATATCCATACGAAACCGTTGAATCAATTATCGTGCAGGTAGCCGATGCAATTTCTGGCGCTCGACCAGGAGCACGACACGATAGTGTAGAAAATTACCTCAAGCGCCTTCAGGATCTAGAAGGAATTGCTACTTCGCTCCCTGGTGTTGAGAAGGCATATGCCCTTCAAGCCGGTCGAGAAATTCGTATTTTCGTGAAGCCTGAAGAAATTTCTGACATCGAAGCGAAAAATATGGCGAGAACTGTAGCAGAAAAAATTGAACGTGATCTCAAGTACCCAGGAGAAATCAAAGTTACACTTATTCGTGAATCAAGAGTGACTGATTTCGCAAGGTAAACACTCAGCATAATACTTTAAAACGGCTCAATAGAGCCGTTTTATATTGCTTACCCATAAATTCGAAAAAAGTTGTCAACAGAGCCATATTTTCATCATTTGCCTAATAAATGGCTTCATATATACTTTATATAGACCATTACCTTTCGGTACCGCTCTTATATAGAACTCACTAGACTACTTTATCTAAAGCGTCCAATCGTTTTTATGTAAAGTGATTTAATAGGTTCTGTAAGTAAGTCTTTATAAGGTAACAATCAATAAGATGAACAAAGCAGCAATCGTAGAAGCAGTTCACGGTGTTCTCAACACCACTAAAGTGCAGGCAGAGCAGGTTGTCGACAAAGTATTCGACTCAATCGTAGCTGGCCTCAAGAAGGGCGATGAAGTATCTATCGCCGGCCTCGGTATCTTCTCTGTGAAGACCCGAAAGGCTCGACAGGCTCGAAATCCTCGAACTGGAGAAACAATATCAGTTCCAGCGATGAAAGTGCCTAAGTTCAGAGCTGCAAAAGCTTTGAAGGATGCAGTTAAGTAATTAACTGCCCGAGCACTAACATAAAAACCGCAGTAATGCGGTTTTTATGTTTCCTGGTTACTTTCTTGTTGTGCGGGTGGCGGGAGTCGAACCCGCGTATCTTGCTTGGAAGGCAAGCATAATGAGCCGTTATACTACACCCGCAAATGATCGAGACGAGAATCAATGTAGCATACTTCCCTCTAAATCAAAACTCCGGAGATAATCCGGAGTTTTGTTGAGCTTACGCAGTTGGAGGAACTGGTGTAGCTGGCTGTGGCTTCTTTGGCGCAGCTGGTTTCTTAGGTGTATCTGCCATATTATTTCACATTAGTTCTTATAATAAACCTTTATGAAAGACGAGTACTGTCCTCCCTTTCGTCATAAAGTATAGACCTGTATTTTCAAGAAAAAATAAAGAATCATGGGTGTAGACATCATGTCAAAACCCTCTCTAAAAATTGACGTGGATCATTTTTAGTGACTTTATTATTTTTCCGAGCCCTTATCCTCAGATTTGAGCCAAAATGCTCGAAATTTCTTTCAAAAACCTGCCGAATTCACCATTTTTCATATAAATGTCAATTGAATAACCTTGGTGCTCACCAAAAGATTCTTGACGGAATCTAGGCTGGAATTTTTTTAAAAATTCCTAAAAAGGCATCGAAATTATCGCCATCACGCAAATGATCACGGCGCTTAAAACCACATTTCAAACATTTCTGCGTAATTTTATATTCATTTCCCACTTTTTCTGCTGAAATCGGTTCCATGAGCCCACCACACGTCTCTTCCCTGTCTCCAGGATTCTTATCTACATGTTTTGAATACAAACATTTTGAGCAATGGTTTGTATAACCATCACCTTGTATCTCTGTGCCGCAGTGCTCACAGACAAAATCCTCAATTGTTCTCGTAAACTTTTTAGACATAAGGTACCGTCACGTGTCGGGGCGCTGGGATTCGAACCCAGAGTCACATGATCCCAAGTCATGCATGTTAGCCGTTACACCACGCCCCGATATTTAGAACTTTCACATACTAGCACACTAAGCGGAAAAATCTAATTACTCAGCAACTACCCCAGGATAACATCAGGCAGCACTTTGACCCTCGCACTCCTATGCCTCATGTTCAAAAAAACACACAGAAGATCGACCTGCCACCTTGAAACCGGATGCTTGTCCATATAGGACTCGATAGTTCGTATAAGACATTTCTGTTTTACTGCATGTAATTGATCTTCCGGCCTCATCTTTTCTGACCCTGGATCACCATACGCATCCTCCGTAACACTTTTTACCTCTACAAAATGAACCACTCCGTCCTTTTCAGCAATGATATCTATTTCTCCCCACTTCCTTGTGAAATTTCGTTCAATAACACGATATCCTTTTGATACAAGATATGTGCAACCCACATCTTCACCTATTTTCCCTATCTTTTGAGATGGTGAAGTGAATGTTTTCATCGCTACAGCATGGCAAAAAGAGATAAAAATAACCTAAAGAACCCACACCTAAGGAGTTCTTGGGCATAAAACTGTGGATTTCTAAGTTTTAATAGCAAAATGTCAATACATGGCTTCATTAAGCGACACTAAGGACAAAAGACACTGAATTTGCCTTGTCCAAAAACCTGTCTTTTAAACACAATCCACAGAGTTATCCACAGTTTTATAAAATACCTTTATTTCTATTCACTTTTTTAGAATTATTTTATACGTACGAGAGATAAAAAATGTTTCAAAAGACACTCATTGTTAAAGACAGCACAGCCTTGAAAGCAAAAAGCGCCCCTTGGCGCCTTTTGCATATGTGCGGGTAGAGAGAATCGAACTCTCACCTCATCCTTGGCAAGGACGTGTCCTACCACTAAACGATACCCGCGATAGCGAAAATACTACACCAACAATCAATATTTTCCAAATGGAAAGAAAAAATCACCCTTTACTTGGGTGATGGTGGGTCCTTCTTTAGTGAAGTAGGCCCATTGCTTGCAAATTCGCCGGTATCGAGATTAATTTCATACTCCCCCGCTACAGTATCTGATTTAAGGCCTTTCGCGCTATCGCACGCACAGGGCCTCGTACCAAAGGGTTGTTGGTGTGTGAACAACACAAAGCCATCAACTGTACCTTGTCGTGATATGGGATTCATAATGAATTTCTAACCAAAATCCTATCACACTTTTGATTTATATTGATTTTCACGTATTATTACCACATCGCTTCCGTGGTGAAATGGATATCATACCGGTCTTCGGAACCGTTGTTGGGGGTTCGAATCCCTCCGGAAGCACCAATTTTACACTTTGTGGCTTAGTAGAGCCTTTCCATAGAGATCAATATAGAGCCTCTGCCACGTTGCCATGAGACGCTTATATGTGACCCCTACTACCGTCAAACGAACACATCCTTTGTAATAAGGGTTAGTGATGTGCTTTGTTTTACGGGTCTTTTCACGTGAAACGGCGATAGAATTCTCAGAAATACCCAGGTTTTTAGCCCAAAAACCGACAAATGCCTGCGTTGGCTGGTCCTCTGGTACACATATTCTCACCCTTACCCTATCCTTCCCTACAGATAAATACTTTTGTACCCAAGCAAACATAATAAAAATCATATCCGTATCAGTGCTCATAAAATTGAAATTTGACGATGACTTTGAGCCGTGTGCCCAAAAAAGTGCAATTCCCATAAGAAACTGCGGATCCCCTTTTCTCTTCTTAAAGATGATTTCGGCTTCTTTAAGTGTTCTTCGTTCCCGTTCAAGTCGTCTGGTTTGATTTGAAATCTTTGAATTGAGCCTGCCCCTCTTTTTTCGTTCAAGAATTTTACTTTCAAGCTGTTTTTCTTCTGCCGGACTCAGTTCGAGATCCGAAAGCCACATTGAAAGTAGCCCTTTAGAAACCCTCACGAAAGTTTGGATCTCCTTGTAGCTTAGACCCTTACGACGTAATTCTATGGCTTTATTTCTATCTTCCAACCGTGCTTTCATATTTATACGATAGTATAGCATGGTTCTAATTTCCCAAAAAATCACATTAGAAGTACAATAGTTTCATGTCAAAAAAACCTCTCACGCTTGATATTCCATCCGAAGTTTCACATGTAACCATCGAGCTCGAAAAAGCTGGCTTCCAGGCATATTTAGTAGGGGGATGCGTGCGTGATCTTTTGCTAGGCCGAGAACCGAAGGATTGGGACGTCACAACAGACGCCACACCCGAACAGATTCAAGCCACCTTTACGCACACCTTTTACGAAAACTCATTTGGAACCGTGGGAGTAGTATTCGATGAAGCCAAAGATGAACGCCTCAAAGTAATTGAGGTGACACCATTCCGTGTTGAATCAGACTATACGGATAAAAGACGCCCAGATAAGGTGTCCTTTAGCACCAAAATAGAGGATGACTTGAAACGAAGGGACTTCACCATTAACGCTCTAGCTCTCAAAATCGAAAAAACGGCTAAAAATGGTGGTTTCACGGGAAACATTACCGATCTCTTTGAGGGAGAAAAGGACCTCAAAGAGGGGGTTATCCGCACCGTAGGGGATGCGCATGAGCGCCTTTCAGAAGACGCTTTACGTATCATGCGCGCTATTCGCATAGCCGCAGAACTTGATTTCGCTATCGAAAAAAGCACCCTTGAGGCCCTCAAAACTCACTCAAAACTCCTTGAACACATAGCCAAGGAGCGAATTCGTGATGAATTTGTACGAATTCTCATGTCAGATGCGCCTATGAACGCCCTCGTACTCTGCAGAGAACTCGGCGTTATTCCTTTTATCGCAAAGGAACTTGAGGAGGGATATGGGGTAGAGCAGACACAGGCCCACTCATATGATGTATGGGAGCATCTTCTTCGTAGCCTTCAACATGCTGCAGACAAAAAATATCCGCTCGAGATCCGTCTTGCGGCTCTATTTCATGATATAGGTAAGCCGGCAACCCGCAGGTTTTCACGTGAAACCAACCAATACACGTTTTACGGCCATGAGGTAGTTGGAGCGCGAATGACCGAAAAAGTGTTGAAAAACCTCAATTTTCCAGGAAAAACAGTGGACATTGTTGTGAAACTTGTCCGCTGGCACATGTTTTTCTCAGATACCGAACAAATTACACTCTCAGCAGTTCGTCGCATGATTGCAAATGTAGGAAAGGAGCACATTTGGGACCTCATGAGCGTACGAATATGTGACCGAATAGGCACTGGAAGGCCCAAGGAGAGCCCGTACCGCCTCCGAAAGTATAAATCCATGATTGAGGAGGCATTGCGCGATCCTATAAGCGTAGGAATGCTTAAAATCGATGGCAAAGAAGTCATGGAGGTAACAAAAATGTCTCCCGGGCCAAAAGTTGGACTTATACTGAATGCCTTGATGGAAGAAGTACTCGAGGATCCGAAACTCAATACCAAGGAATACCTTACCGGCCGAGTTGTCGCGTTACAGGCACTCAGTGATGTAGAGCTCAACAAGCTAGCAGCGATAGGGAAGGAAAAGAAGGCGCAAGCCGAGGAGGAAGAGCTCGCAAAAATACGTGGAAAGCATAATGTAAAATAGAAAAAATGGCTCAACTGAGCCATTTTTTAGTATTTTGAAAACAATAAACCGCCGCGAGTGCGCGACGGTTAGAAAAGGGTGCTTAGTGAGTACAGAGCGTGATCCCACGATGGAGACGCGATTTAAAAAAATAAACGTCTATCAAATGGGGCGACATCTGTGCTCGCTGGAGCTCTCTTTTCAGATGTAGGTCTTTGAGGACCAAGTTGAGTGCCGGCTAAATGACACTCAACGATCTATGTTCATCCTTCTTAATGATGAGCACACAACGTTGAGCACCACTTCCCGATACCCGAGACCAAACCTTAAACGATTACCGACTTATGTGTAAAGAACCATTCTTCGAAGCTCCTCTCTGCACGAAGCAGATCAGTCCCGTCGCTTCCTCAGATAGTGTATCAAGCATAAAAGACATGTAAAGGACATTATGTGTGGATAACTACATTTATTTTCAAAATAAAAATGTCCTTTATAAAGGACATTCTTTTCGTGGCTCTACAAAGCGATTTCTAGAGAAACGGGACAATGATCAGATCCTAACACTTCCGGCAAAATCTCCGCAGATTTTATTTTTTTCTCTAATTTTTTTGACACTAAAATGTAATCAATTCTCCAACCAACATTTCTCGCGCGTGCATTTGCAAAGTGCGACCACCATGTATAAAAACCATTTCCTTTTTTAAATAATCTAAATGAATCTACGAATCCTGCCTTGATGATGTTATCGAATCCTTCACGCTCTTCCTCGGTGAAACCTTTCATGCCTTCATTCTCCTTTGGTCGAGCCAAATCATCAGGAGTATGAGCAACATTGAGGTCTCCGCAGAAAATAACCGGCTTTTTCTTATCAAGCTCCTTACAATATGCCAAAAAAGCGGGATCCCACTGCTTATGGCGAAGGGAAACACGAGTCAAATCATCTTTTGCGTTGGGCGTATAGACGGTAACTACATAGAAATCCTTAAATTCAGCTGCAATAACACGCCCTTCAGTACGCGGATCGCCATAATCATCAGCTTTTAAGCCATATTTTTCAGCAATATGCTCTGGAATACCGTTCAACACCGCAATCGGCTTTTCTTTGGTAAAAATAGCGGTACCTGAATAACCCTTTTTGGTAGCGGAATTCCAATACTCCTCATACAGCTTAAGATCAATCTCTGCCTGACCTTGTTCTGCCTTGGTTTCTTGTAAACAAAGAATGTCAGGCTTGTATTTATCAATAAAAGGGAGAAAAAGTCCCTTTTTATGCACCGCTCGTATACCGTTTACGTTCCACGAAATGATTTTCATGAAACTACTATAACAAAAGCGGACCCTCTTCGTCCGCTTTTACTTCTTCTTATTGTGAAACTGTTTGTGAATATTCCGCAGATGTTTATCCGTTACGTGAGTATATATCTGTGTTGTTCCAATGTTTGCATGGCCGAGTAATGCCTGTACTGAGCGCAAATCCGCACCGTTTGAGAGTAAATCTGTTGCAAATGAGTGACGAATAACGTGCGGTGTAACCTTTTTCGACATAATGCCGGCCTTGGTTGCGTAGTGTTTCACAATTCGTTCTACAGAACGACGTGTAAGTGGCATTGATTCGCCCTTGTTACGTGTTTCTACTGCTACCTTCACAAAAAGCGAATCGTCGACATCATCTCTCTTATCTACATAAGCCTTCGTAGCTTTTTTTGCCTCGTCCGAGAGGAAAACCACTCGCACCTTGTCACCTTTTCCTCTAATAGAGATTTCATCCGCAGACAGATCAATATCTCTCGAGAGGGAACAGAGCTCGGAGACACGAAGTCCTGTCGAGAAAAGCATTTGCAAAATTGCCCGATCGCGCAGCGATTTAAGATCATTTCCCTTGGGCGATTCAAGAAGTCGATGCAATTCTTCATTCGACATGAACTCAATATGTCGTTCGCCAACTTTTGCAAGTTCAATTCGCTCTGGCGGCATCGATTTTACATTTTGCCGCGCCAAATATTTCAAAAACGCTCGCAAAGCAATCAAATAATAGTTTTGCGTCTTCTTTTTGAGCGTATCTCCCGTCTTTTTGTTATTTCCCGTAGCCTGACGGTTAAGCCAGAGGCGAAATTCACGCACCGATGAGTCTGTTATATCTGTAGGGAAATCTTTTTTAAGAAAAGCCAGGAAACGGGTAAGATAACGGTCATAATTCTGGACCGTATTTAAGCTACGACCTTTTTCTATCTCGGTGTATTCAAGAAATTGTGTTTTTAAATCTTTAAGAGATGCCATGTCGCACAATATTATAGCAGACAAGCGAGTCCAGATATTTGAAATAAGTTAATTGACTTTTTTCATTTTCTAATGTAGAAATATAAAGGTTTTGAAATTCAAGATCTTTCCATGAAAAAAGCACTGTTAGTCCTCTTGGTCCTGACTACAATCGGGGTAGGTTTAGTCCTCACTACTGCAAAAAAATCTTCTCCAGAAGAGTCGTTGAAGGAAAACATGCGGAAATATTCCGTAATGATAGATAAAGACGATTCTCCAGAACGTTGGTACCTCACTAAAAGCGAAGATGCCGCTAAATACAAACAACACATCGAGCAAGTAGTTTCCATGCTCTCGGCCATCGCGGCTAAATATGAAAATACAAATTCAGAAACTCAAAGAATATACAAACACCTAGAAAAAGCTGAATGGAGTGTTACGAATGCTCCCGCAATAAGACACAGTGACGGACTTGAGATAAGGTCGACAGTGGTTCGTAAGGGTTCAAGTCCAGCAATTATACTTATGGCGACTGATGTTGCGGACAAAATTAAGGCGAGTAAGGTCGATACAATGTTTTCGTATAACCCCCGCTCTAATACAATCTTTATTCCTTGTTTGGAGATACCGTCCGCCTTGTTTGCATGTTTTATTTATCACGAATGTTGCCATGCAATTCAACATTTATTAGGTAATGACATGACAGAGGAAGCGAAGATTGAAATACAGGCTTATGAAGTAGGAAATGCCATCATGTTACGAGCATATCCTGAATACAAGACTCGAATCGATCAAATTCTCGATAGAAAGAAACTTGGCGACTTCAAGCATGCGGTTGCATCAATAACTGTCGAGGACATGGAGTATTTCGATAAAATCATCTTGGGACCAAAGATCAATTATGGTTTAGTGGGGTATACACAAACTATCTACCAACTAGGAGTAGGGTTTGCTTATATCGACAGAAAAAGAGGTTCGGTGGAGGAAAAACAAGCCCTCTATAAATGGATGATGAAAAACTGATAGCAAATATTGCAATGAGCCATAATCTCGATTATGGCTCTTTTTATTGATAAAAACCTATATGTTTAAGAGTTTTTGGTAAAAAACGGCTTCAGGCCCTTGCAATTTTAAAAGTTGTGTGCTATCCTGTGTGAACCATGCTTTCAACGACAAAGAAAACCAAAGTAATCAAGAACGCGGGCGTCCATGATAAGGACACCGGTTCTCCGGAAGTTCAAATCGCGCTTCTTACAGCGAAGATTGAGGAACTTGCTCGACATCTCAAGAAACATGATAAAGACAAGCACTCAAGACGAGGTCTCCTCGCGATGGTAGCTGATCGTCAGAATCATATGAGATATCTCGCGAAGAAGTCTCCAAAAAGACACTCAGAGATCTCAAAGAAACTCGAACTCAAGAAGTAACACGAAAACCGCCCGATACTTTGAAAGTAGGGCGGTTTCGTTTACAACCTCTTTGTCAGCATGTGTTTTGCAAAAGTTAGTCACTTTTTCATATTTTTAGTCAGTTAGTTAGTAATTTATATTTGTATGGCAGTTATTAAACATAAGGAACAGCGCGTAGGCGTGTTTCTCGATGCGCAGAATCTTTATCACAGCGCAAAAAACATTCATCAAGGTAGAGTAAACTTTGAAAATGTTCTCAATGACGCACTTGCTGGTCGACAGCTTGTTCGTGCAATTGCATATGTTATCACCACAGAAACAGGTGAAGAAAAAGGCTTTTTTGATGCTTTGACGAAAATCGGCATCGAAACTAAGACAAAAGATCTTCAAATCTTTTCATCTGGTTCAAAAAAAGCAGATTGGGACGTAGGTCTCGCAATCGATGCAGTCAAACTTGCATCAAAACTTGATGTGGTTGTCATTGCATCAGGCGACGGAGATTTCATTCCTCTCATTGAATACTTAAAGATGAATGGATGCCAGGTGGAAGTAATCTCGTTCGGAAAATCAGCATCATCGAAACTCAAGGAAGTTGCTGATGATTTTGTTGATATGGACGAAAATGCAGGTCGCTATGTCATGGGTGGGCGACATAACAGCAATCGTGATACTCGAGACAACCGTGACAATAGAGAATTCACCAAGAAAAACGAACAGCGTGTACATTCAGATGAAGAAAAATCATCTGGAAAGCAAGACCAGGGAAAAGTTGGTGGGATGCGCAAAGTTATACGAAAGTTAAGATAAAAAGGAGAAGGCCGCGGCGCCGGGACGGCGCCGCGGCTTTTCTTTAACCAAAAAAGTAGGTAAGGTATATAATGTATCTATGGAACCGAACAATCCGACACCAGAAAAGGATCAAAATGATCTTTCCAATACACAGGCTGCTCAATCCAACTCTGATTTTAAGGCAGAGGGTATTGATATAATGCCGGGTCCAGAGTCAGCCCCAGAACCTGTGCAAGAAAAACGAATTCCAAATGAATCACCGCTCAATCGAGCCGGACAAATGCTTGACCAAACCCCATTGGCCCCACTTAAGCCAACTGAAGTTCCGCCTGTACGACCACAAACCACACCAGAAAAAACAACGGAACCGATGAATGACCCTTCTATCAAGCCACTTAGAACATTCAAAAGTGATGCCGAAGAAGCCGTTAAGTACCAAAACGTCTCAACTATTGATATCGCTGTCGCGGAACAAAAGAGACGAGAGGCTCGCAATAAAGTTGAAGTTACCGAAAAGAAACCCGCTTCTCCTGGTGTATTTGTGCTCGTAGCGATACTTGTCATCGTACTTATTGGTGGCGGTTGGTACTACTGGTTTATTTCTTCCCAAGATTCAGTTGAAGCGGTACCGATTCCTCCAACCGTAAAAACAATTGTGCCGTCCACAAAGGGCTCAGCCGTCTACCTCGAACCAAACAGCAACCCACTTATTCTCATTAGCTCAAAACTGGAAGCGTCGAATGCTGGTCTCGGTAATATTTACACGATAGTTCCTACAAACAGCGCTACATCAACTGTATTTGCTCCGATAGCGCAGGTGTTCCGTATGACAAAAATGCCTGACCGCCTCAAGCGATCGCTTTCCGACACATATATGATCGGAACGTATACTTATGACGCAAATAGTCCGTTTATTATCGTCAAGAATACATTCTTCCAAAACGCCTTCTCTGGAATGCTCGATTGGGAAAAGACTATGCGAGCAGATTTGCTTCCTCTTATCCAGGTTGCTCATCCGGATGAAACAGCAACAGCTACAAGCACCACCTTTGCCGATACCGTTGTATCAAATGTAGACACCAGAGCCCTTAAAAATGATGCTGGTGACCCAATCCTCCTCTACGCGTTCGCAGATAAAGACACTATTGTTATAGCAACCAACACATCTGCCCTAAAGTACATACTCGACCGACTCCTTTCTGTACGTACTATACAGTAGGAAAAAATCCCGCTATGATAGGGGACAAATCCAACATTCATGAAAAAACAAACCAATATAGACACAACGAAACTCAAGGCTAAGCTCGAAGCAGAACTTAAAACACTTGAAACTGAGCTTAAAAGCGTAGGCCACAAGAATCCTGATAATCCAAAGGATTGGGAACCATCTTCAGGTGATGTTGATGTTAATGCTTCTGACGCCGCAGACATTGCTGACAATATTGAAAGCTACGAATCTAACACCGCCATCCTCAAGCCGCTCGAAACTCAGTACAACGATGTAAAGCTCGCTCTAGATAAAATTAAGAAGGGTACATATGGAGTGTGTGAAGTTGGTGGGGAACCCATCGAAGCCGCACGACTCGAAGCAAATCCTGCAGCGAGAACCTGTGTCGCCCACATGAAAGGAAAGAAGTAAGGCGCCCATCTCTAACAAAAATCCGTCAGAATTTGACGGATTTTTGTTTGCTTACTATCACCCATACACAGCCCGAGTTTATATTTACTTTATCTATAAACCATACACTTAGTACATGAGGTTTTCAAAAGTCTTTAGTGCACAAAACCACATGCTTAAGGCGCATGTCATTTCAGTAGAAATGGATATGTCACGCGGACTTCACTCTTTTTCAATTGTTGGCCTGCCCGATAAAGCAATTGAGGAGGCCCGAGACAGAGTATCTGCCGCTATCAAAAACTCCGGATTCAAATCCCCAAAGCAAACAAACGCAAAAATAACCGTCTCACTTGCACCCGCTGATATTAGAAAGGAGGGACCAGCGTTTGATCTTCCTATCGCTCTTGCTTATTTACTTTCAGCCGAAGAAATTGAATTTGATCCGGAAGGAAAATTATTCATTGGAGAACTCGCGCTTGATGGAAGCCTGCGGCCAATACGAGGAGCACTTTCTTATGCAAAACTCGCTTTATCAAAAGGAATTCAGGAAATATATGTTCCAAAGGAAAATGCCCCCGAAGCCGCTCTCATAGATGGGGTCCGTGTATTTGGCATTAAAACTCTCACCGAAGTCATATCCCATTTACACACAAAGGAAAGTGATGGGTTTGAAAAAATTGTTCTCTCCCCAGAACAGAAACTCGATCCAAAAACCTTGATCATGGAAAATACCGCTACAACCGATCTAGATGATATAGCTGGTCAAGAAACAGCAAAAAGAGGTCTCATCATTGCTGCAGCCGGCATACACAACATTGCTCTCTTCGGACCACCCGGAACAGGAAAAACAATGCTTGCTCGTGCGCTTCAAAGCATCCTTCCACCTCTTTCATTTGAGGAGATGCTTGAAGTGACCGAAATTCATTCTGTTGCTGGCAGACTCGAAGGAAGTCTCATCACCACTTCACCAGTTCGCTCCCCGCACCACACCGCCTCATACGCATCACTTGTGGGAGGAGGAGGTACACCTAAACCCGGAGAAATCACTTTGGCTCATCGTGGCATTCTTTTCTTGGATGAATTTCCTGAGTTTGATAAGCGGGTAATTGAATCACTCCGGCAACCTCTTGAAGATCGTATTATCTCTATCTCTCGATCAAAGGGAACAGCTCAGTTTCCAGCACATTTTATCCTCGTGGCCGCACTCAATCCTTGCCCGTGTGGTAATAGAGGAGTTTCTGGCAAGACATGCATCTGTGCGCCTGCTGATATTGCCAGGTATGCACGAAAACTATCCGGACCCATCATGGATCGTATTGATATGTGGATCGAAGTGTCAAAGATAGATCACGAGAAGCTCATGCGTCACAAAAGCGACTCCCACGAAACAGACTCTGCGCGCCACACAGTTGTAATGGCCCGCACCAAACAACGAGAACGGTTTAAAAAAGTAGCCATTAATGCACACTCAAACTCATCTATCCATTCTCGCGATCTTGCGAAAGGAACTTTTCTTTCCAAATCAGCTGAGGAAACTCTAAATAAAGCCGCACAAACCTACGACATATCGGGCCGTGGATACCACAGCACAGTTAAACTGGCACGAACGATTGCTGATATTGAAAATTCAGAAACAATTGAAGCGCCCCATATACTGGAAGCGCTTCAATATCGACAGAAACATTTTATATAGGTTTAGAACGGATTTGCAGCACCTCGAACTTCAAAATGAATATGGGGACCAGTAGATTTACCCGTGCTTCCAACATTTCCGAGCATATCTCCCTGGCTGACAGTTGTGCCCTGAACAACCACAACGCGACTCATATGCGCGTACAACGTTTGTGTTCCATTTGCGTGCGAGATCACAACATATGATCCATATCCACCGTTGTAACCAGACGATCGAGCAATAATAACCGTACCGCCCGCAGAAGCACGAATAGGGGTGCCAACAGGCGCAGCAAGGTCAACACCGTTCAAACCATGGAGACCTTGAGTACGCACACCTCCTTCGATAGGTCGAATATAAAAATCCTTGTACACCGGACCGCCCACACTGCGCACCTTTGAGGTTGAGTTAGATGTCGCGATAGGCGTAGCCTGCACCTCACCATCAGGAACAATAAGCACAGATCCAACTTCTAGCTTGTCTGTCGCTTTAACATTGTTATACGCAAGAATTTCATCGAGGCTCGCTTTATACTTTGTCGCAATTGAACGAACGGTGTCACCCTTTTTTACCGTATGGCTTACACCTGAGATTGGCAATATAACAAGTTCATCACCCTCCTGAATTGGACCTGTAATGTTGTTAGACCACTTAATGGTATTTACCGTCACATCATACATTTGAGCTATCTGAGAAAGGGAATCACCCTTACGAACAACGTAAATACTGATCTGGGTAGACTTTGGCTCTGTAATATCCGCCTGAGTACCAATAACACCCGCTTCCTGAATGAGAGCACCTCCATCAACCATCTGTATTTCACCTCCACCAACAGATGACGTAGAGCCCGGACCAACCTGCGCCTGAAGTACACCCAGATACTGTGAGCTTTGTCGGATATTAGCATCCACCTCTTTGCCCATAAGGTCAGTTAGAAATGAAAATACCCCCGCGGAAGCCGAAAGAGGTATAAGTAGAGCCGTATAAAAGAAAACATGCTTTACTAAGTAAAGCGCGATAGTAAGGGTCGTATGTGATTTCGCCTTTATACTACGGACCGATTTTGGCGAAAGTTCTTTGAGAAATCTAAAAATAGTGCTTATTTTATCCAGTATTTGCTTCATTTTCTGAATATATGGCTCTGTTGAGCCATATTTCGGACATACAGTCATTTCTGTGCCCTATAACTATACCCACCCAGAAAGTTCAGTCAACTTGGGTTGTCCCCGTACTATCCACAACCAGTTTTTTTCACGTGCCCCTTACCAATTTTTGTAAAAATAGCCTTATTTTAAGCCATATTTTATTCCCTCTTGTTATATGCTAAAATCTCTTGGTGAATCATCTCGCCACTTTAAACGATCGACAGAAGGAAGCGGTGCTTTTGACTGAGGGTCCGGTGCTCATTTTGGCTGGAGCGGGTGCCGGAAAGACAAAAACCATCACGTATCGCATACTCCATCTCATAAAAAACGGAATTACACCGGCAAACATCCTTGCAATTACTTTCACCAACAAGGCGGCGAAGGAAATGCGAGAGCGTGTCCTAAAACTTTTAAAGGAAGACAAGGACTTGAATGTGCCCATAAGCTTTACCGAGCGACCATTCGTAAGTACCTTTCATTCACTCGGAGTACACATTATTCGTGAAAATGCTCAAAGATTTGGCTTGACCAAGCATTTCACCATTTTCGATCGATCAGACTCACGGCGCGCGGTAAAAAATGCCATCACGGATACCGGGCTCGATCCAAAACAATATGAGCCGAATGTACTCCTCTCAATAATTTCAAAAGAAAAGGGTAACGGGGTAAATCTATCCCAATTTTTTGAATCAGTGGGCAACGATTACATGCGAGATATCGTGTATAAGGTATGGCAGAAATATGAAGCAGCACTGAGAAAGGAAAAGGCGTTGGATTTTGATGATCTTCTTCTTAAAACCGCAGAGCTTCTCGAAAAAGATGCTGAGGTGCGAGCAAAATATCAAAAAGCGTGGACATACGTACATATTGATGAGTATCAGGATACGAATAAAGTGCAGTATAAAATCGCCAAACTCATTGCAGGAGAGCGAAAAAACATATGCGTGGTAGGTGATGTCGATCAAAATATTTACAGCTGGCGTGGAGCAGATATTAAAAACATACTCTCGTTTGAAAAAGACTACCCGGGTGCAAAAATGGTCACGCTCGAGGAAAACTACCGTTCAACACAAACAATCCTTGAAGTCGCAAACCATATCATAAAAAAGAACAAGAATCGCTTTGAAAAAAATCTTTTCACCAAACAAGGGGCAGGGGAGAAAATTACTGTCTATCCAGCCTTTGATGAAAACGATGAAGCTCGATTTATCGCAGAAAAATCCGCAGATCTCATTGAAAAAGGCACGGATCCAAGCAACATTGCCGTTCTTTATCGAGCAAACTTCCAATCTCGAGCACTTGAAGAAGCGATGCTTGCTCGCGATGTGCAGTATCAGGTGCTCGGCGTTAAGTTCTTTGAACGAAAAGAGATCAAGGATGTCTTGTCGTTCATTCGTGCCGCACTTAATCGTGACTCTCTCTCTGATATAGAGCGGGTGATCAATGTTCCAGCACGAGGAATTGGAAAAGTTACTATTGCCAAAATTTTTTCAGGCATGCTCGACCAACTTTCTTCAACCCATTCTAAAAAATGGAGTGATTTCAATATGATGCTTGATGAAATCGCACAAAAAACACAAAGCGAGAAGGCTTCTGATCTCGTTCGTTTTGTTATCAAGCGCACCGGGCTCGAAGAAATGTTCCAGCAGGGAACAGAAGAAGATCTTGAGCGACTTGAAAACGTAAAGGAGCTTGCAACTCTAGCAACAAAGTATGATTTCATGATTCCCGGAGAAGGTGTGACCAAACTTCTCGAGGATGCTTCTTTGGCCACCGATCAAGATGAAATGGAAGAAGATGCGCCCGCGGTACGCTTAATGACTATTCACGCCTCAAAAGGCCTTGAATTCGAGTATGTATTTATCACAGGCCTCGAACAAGATCTGTTCCCACACAAGGCAATGGAAACCAAAAGCAGTAAGCGAGATGACGAAGAGGAACGACGTCTTTTCTATGTCGCTATCACCCGTGCAAAGAAAAAATTATTCCTCTCTCACGCTTCCATTCGTACCATCTTTGGTTCACGACAGGTAACCGTGCCATCGGAGTTCATATTCGACATTCCAGAGCACTATATAGAGGAAGAAATGCGCACACGAGCAGGAGGCAAAGTTATCTATTTTGATATATAGTTTTCACCATGGAACACAAGCAGCATGAATCGGATGGTTTACCAGCAAAAAGATCTCTTGGCCAAAATTTTCTTATCTCTCCTCGCATTATTGAAGCAATCATTAAAGCTGGTGACCTTAAAGAAAAAGATGTGGTGCTTGAAGTTGGACCAGGAAAAGGAGTTTTAACTCGGGCGTTGATGTATATGGGTGGCATCGTGAAAGCGGTTGAAAAGGACAATCGTCTCGTACCGTATTTAACTCAAGAATTTAAAAAAGAAATCTCAGAAGGTAAACTTGAGATATTTCACCGGGACGTTCTCGATATTAAAGATGAAGAAATCGAGACGATTGTTGGAAAAAACTACAAAGTAATTGCTAACATTCCGTATTACATCACCGGGGCACTCATTCGAAACCTTCTCTCGAGCACCTGTCGGCCTTCAATGATGGTTATTATGGTGCAAAAGGAAGTTGCCCGCAGAATCTTGGCAAAAGATACTAAAGAAAGCATTCTTTCAATCTCAGTAAAGGTGTTTGCTACGCCCGAACTTGTTATGAACGTATCTCGGGGAAATTTCTTTCCGATTCCTAACGTTGATTCAGCAGTACTAAAACTCAGCAACATTCACAATCCCTTTAAAAACAAAGAGGAAGAAGCCCGATTTTTTGAGTTCGTAAAAGCTGGTTTTGCCCAAAAGCGCAAAAAACTTATTTCAAATCTCGAAGCGGTTGAAACTAAAGAGGTTCTCGAGGCGAAGTTCAAACGCCTTAACCTAAATACAAACGCTCGCGCAGAAGAAATTCCACTTCCACTTTGGATGGAACTCGTACGCAACAGCGAATAAGCACGGAAGGCTAGTAAGCCGACGAACCAACTTGAGATGAGATGAGGCCCTCGCTCACTGGTACGTTTACACAGCCGTAACCATAGTAGATGTAACACATAGAAGAACTCGGAGTATATTTTCCGATGGCTTTTGATGTATATGGCATGTTGTACTGCATGTACATTTGTGAATATGGTACGTAATCAAGAATCAGATTTGAGGTACCCGCGCTTGCTGTAGGTCCAATCCAAACAAGGAATGTATAGCTACACGAACAGAAGAATGAATAGAGGAGCGGGCCGCCGAAATTTGATGTGCCAACAGCTTGTACCTCTCGTGGCTTAAAGAATTGCGCAAATGAAAGCAACTTTTCTTTAAGGGGATTACTCTCACTTACTCGAAAACTCGAAGTTATAGGAATAATTCCATCCTGTTTTAAAAATAAACCCATGAGGTCCGTTGTTGTTGCGGTATCAATCTTGATCTGATTGATTATTGATTCAATTTCAGGAAGATTTTTACCATTTCTTCTCACCTTATTGATAAAACCAGACAAATTTACCTGATTTGCAGTTGTTCCAGGTGATCTCCGTAAGAGATTTGTAGTGGGAGTCGATGAAACGCTTGAATTTACAGTCTTTTTATTCAAAAGTGGGTTCGTGAGGGTTGGAATAGTCTGACGTACCTCTGACTGAGTGTTTGAAAACGAGGTGGCGGTAATATTTTGCGCATTCGCGGTTGAAAAGGGCACCGTAGAACTGAAAAGCCCCACTAAAACAACTGTTGCAATGTATTGAAAAGTGTTTCTCACCTGTAAATTATAGCACCATTCTCTCTATGAAGCGTAGTAAGAGCCTGATATACTTTTCATATGATTCGAAAATTTCTCTTTTCAAGTATCGGCCTTTCACTTATAGCAGCTGTTGTAATTATTGGGGGAGGAATTTATCTCAAAAAGGCAACCGAGAAGTCTAGTAATTCAGTTAGAGCGAAAATCGACCTTATCGCACAAGAAAGCATTAAAAAGGCCTTGCAAAATGGCCAAATTGACACGTCTGGTTGGGAAGAGGCCCTTTTAGCTGTGAGTAGTACATCTACCACTGACGACAAAATCGCAGAATTAAAGGATGCTTATGAAAAAAGTGATGCTGAAACGGCCCCGATTACTGCAACAGACCGCTTTTCAAGAGAACTTCTTGAAAAATATGTAGATTTCAAGAATAAGGGTGGGGTAATAGACGAAAACACCACCATTCGCTTCGTGAACGAGCTTCTAACTAAGGATTATGGTGGCCCTGAGGGAGAAAAAATCTATACAATTACAGATATTATTGTCTTAGATACTGATTTACCGTCAGAATTGAAAAAATATGCCAATGAGATGGCCTCAGCAATAAGTAGACCTGCCCCAGTTGGATACGAAAGTGAAATCGCTATTGTAAATCATGTGTATGAGACAGACGATGCTTCATATCTCGAAAAATTACCTCAAAATATCGCTCGCTATACCGAGGCACGTAAAATCGCGTCTCAAATAGCTGTCCCAAAGAACCTTGTCGATGCCCACCTCGCATTTCTCAACTCACTTTCTGCGATAATTGAGGGCATTAAGGGCATGACATACATAGACTCAGACCCAATCGGAGCAGCTCGACTCATGTTAAGTTATGAAGACGGTATAAAATCTATAGATCCAGCGCTCCGAGTGATATCAAGCCACCTTAAAAATAGAAACGTGGAGTTTTCCTCATTTGAAAGTGGATACCTCTTTCTAAAGTAGTGTATAATTATCTTGACCTCTATCTTTTCGAGATACATGATTTCTCGTTTTTGCAAAAAAACAGTCCTTTCTGTCCTCATCCTCACTCTTCTAATACCGAGCGGTTTCTTTTTATACCCTAAAAAGTCTGCAGCGCAGGCGTCATGTCTTTCACAAGTTGCTGCCGCGCTTGGTTTTAGCGCTGCAACCGATGAAATGACTCGCGTCGCTACCTCAAACGACTCGACCACAAAATTAAGCTCTGCCGGAAGCTTTGTTTCTGACTGTATTTTCAAACCTCTTGTCGTAAAAATGGCAAAGGCTCTTCTTAATAAAATGACAATGGATACGGTTGCCTGGATAAACAACGGTTTCCAAGGAAATCCAGGATTTGAGGTGAATTTTGAAGGGCTACTCAAAGACACCGCGGATCAGGTTATAGGTGACTTCATAGCAAAAGAAGCGCCCTTTTTGTGCTCACAATTTTCTTTCAAACTCAGAATAGCTTTGGCACAAAGCCGATTACCCTACAACAAACGGGCCTCGTGTACGCTAACCAAGGTTATAGATAATGTGACAGGATTTGTTGCTGGAGATAATAGTGGGGGATGGGACAACTGGTTACAAGTCACAACCGTCCCAAAAAATAATGCCTACGGCGCATATATGATTGCGCAGGATGAGTTATCACGAAGAATCATTGATGCCCAGGCTATAGAGGAAAAGTATCTTGATTGGGGTAACGGTTTCAAAAATTGGAAATTCTGTGAAAAAGATGCTACCGGAAAAGAAACATGTACTATCGAAACTCCAGGAATTATTATTCAAGATCGTTTAAGTGCAACTCTAAATGTTGATCTTCAACAGATAGGTCTCGCAAATGACATCAATGCTGTTTACGATGCGCTGACAAATCAACTTGTAAAGCAAATCATGAACAATTCATTTGGACTTCTTGGTGGTAACCGAGGAAAACGAAAAACTGTCGTTCAACCATCTGATTACAACGCCTCGGCCCAGCCTACCGTAATAACAGGAGACGAGGGAACACTTGGTGGCGCCTTGAAAACCGGTCTTGCTACTGGTGCTAGCGACTTTAATTCAGCCCTCAGTAACCCACCTCCTGTAGAGGCTGGTGGCGCTGGCGGACCGTCGGGTAATTCACCAACAGTAGGTGGGCCTACCGGGACACAGACGCTCGATCTAACACTTAATCCAGGCAACTCAACATTTGTTAGTGCTGCAAGCACCCTTTTCTACGAAGCGGAATTGGCAACTAATTATCGAACCGATGGCCTTCTCATGCGAACAGCATTCAAGAATGCAAGTACTATGGCAGATGTTCCATTCTCTGTAGCATTTTCTAATATAAATATTGAATTCGTCCGAGCCGATGGAACCTCGAGCACATTCCCGATTACCTCAAACCCACAAGCGACAGTAGGGTGGAGTGATATTTGGACGGACAGTGGTAAACCTTTTACCGTGAGAATTACCGCGACCAAGAAGCCTGGAGGGGTTCCTGGAAATTACGCATTCCAAACTGTTGTGTATGACGTTCAAGGAAACACGCTTGGACTTAAAGATCACTACATAACCGTCCAATAAATATATGAAGCGTTTCTTTACAAAACCTGCCGCAATCACTTCTATCCTCAGTCTTGTTGTTGCGCTTTTTATAATCCCTCACCATGCCCACGCTGGATGGTTTAGCCTTGATGGTATTGCCCTTGGCACCATACAAAGGCTCATCATGCTCCCTTTTGAGCTTTATATACTCCCCCTTGCGGCGGGCATAATGTATTTATGTGGATTGATAATGGATATTGCGATCCAGTTCAGTATCAATACCGCATATATATTTAGCCTTTCACCGGCAATTAATCTTGGGTGGGTGATTATTCGCGACATAGCAAATATATTCTTTATATTTATCCTCATATGGATTAGCCTAGGAACAATCATTAATGGCACGCGTTTTGGCACAATGAACATGCTTAAGAACGTGATCATTGCCGCAATTCTTATTAACTTCAGCCTCTTCATCACAAAAGCTGTTGTTGATGTAAGTAACATTTTTGGTAACTGGCTCTATCAAGGTGTTCAAAACACCCTTGTAAGCAACAGTAGCGACCGATCAAGCCCTGTAAGTCTTAGCGGACTCATTGCAACACGACTCGGTATTATAGGATTTTGGTCTGCAACCACGAATGCTAACGCAGCTAATGCACAAGATTATGTGGAACAGGTAACTGATGGCACAAAGGGTTTCATTGGTGTCATGTTGCGACTCATAATTGTATGCACGACATCCTACATCTTCTTATATTGTGCGATTCTTTTTATTTCGAGAAGCATAACGATACTTTTTCTATTGGTATTTTCGCCCCTGGGATTTATGGGTGGCGTATTGCCTCAGTTAAAAAAGCATGCTGGAGATTGGAAAGAGGAGCTGTTATCAGCAGCGGTTTTTCCTCTTGCGACTCTCTTGATGCTTTACATAGCACTTCAATTTATAAATAGCCTAGGAAACTTGGGTGGAAAACTTTTTGATGCAAAGACCAACTCTATTGCACTTATCAGTAATTTCACAGTAGCTCAATTTTTCCAATATTTCTTAGTCATCTTCCTCCTTCGTACTGTACTTAAAATTGCAAAAGAAAATAGCGGGGAAATGGGTAAGACTCTTGGCGGAATTGCAGACAGCTTAGGCAAACTCGCTGTAACAGCAGTAACGACGCTTGGAATAGGTGGTGTTGCAATGGGAACTCGAGTTCTAGCGCGAGGAGGTCTTGCGGCCGCAGCTGCGCAGAATGGGGCGAAGGGTGCAGCATTTAAAAAGGCGGCTATCGAGAACCTACCTCCAATTCTAACCACATCAAAAATTGGTAAATACATAAAGGATCCACGCAAAGCAATGGATGCCGCACAAAAAACACTTAAATCGGGTACTCTTGATATACGAAATATTGGTACCGACAAGACCAATGTTGGCTCACTCTTAAGCGGTTCACTTAGTAGCACAACCGACGCTAAGATTGATGCAAAAGCCTGGGATAAAAAGGAGCTTGGGGCACAGACTGCGGCGTGGGCGGAAGAACGCAAAATTGCCGAAGCAGATGAAAATATTCTTAAGGACATCGAAGGCGACCTCAAAAAAGCTGCTGAGGATTTAGATCTTATTACGAAAAAGCTTGCTATGGACAATGCATCTACAGCACTTAAAAACGGAACAGGAACAGCTGCAGCGCTGGCTTCTGCACAAGCAGATTATTCATCAGCACTTCAAAGCTTTAATGGTGATGCTAAAGTTCAGGCGG
This sequence comes from uncultured Candidatus Saccharibacteria bacterium, assembly GCA_964495425.1. Classification (GTDB taxonomy): domain Bacteria; phylum Patescibacteriota; class Minisyncoccia; order Phycocordibacterales; family UBA6065; genus UBA6065. The sequence goes on along the minus strand of CAZBVG010000004.1, from coordinate 78,399 downwards.
CAAAGCTTAGAATTGCAGACCAAGCTCAGAAACTCGGTAACAAAGAACTTGAGAAACTTGATAAAAAAATCCTGGGGAACGAAGTCTTTCTTCAGACCATCTCTCAGAGTCAGGTCGACCATCTTGCTGATAAGCAGGAAAGCGATGCGGGTAAACAAAAAATCTGGGCAACACGTCTCTCTGATGTTAATCTTGCGCTCAAAAGCAAGAATACTGATGAGATCAAAAAGGCTATTAGGAATCACTCTGACGAGGAACTTCAGAATCTTTCTCCAGGCGACCTTCGATCATATGACTTCATCAATCCTAAGATCATGGATTATGACAAGTTCGATAAGCTCATGAAGAATAAGAAGCTTCCTGGCGTCATAAAGGCAGATATGAAGAAGACTCGATACCAGGATCTTGATGCTGCAATACTACGCACTAACGGACCAACCATTGAAATGGAACTTGATAAGTTAGAAGAAAATGAAATTGCGAAATTGGGGTGGAAAGACAGGTTAGACAATTTTGAAGTTTCGATTCGTATGACACCTAAGACTCTCTCTAAGGCAATAGACGAGTTAGATAGCACCCAACGAGCAGCAATTAAAAAGCGTTTTGCCGATGCGGCCAGGGGAGTTTATGGTGCACTTACACCTAATGCTGACGCTAACGTGAAAAAGGTTAATAAATGGTTCACCGATAATCCAGTAGGTGAGAGCTTCTAAATATGAACATCCCAAAAGAACAAAAACTTGAGGCATATAAACGATTATCAGATGAACAGAAGGATTATCTTGCTTCTGATACCTTTACTGATAGCTATAACACAATAGGGAAGAAGTATAATCTTCATATAGATAAAATCGGAGCGCTTGGAGATATCCTGTTTGCGACTTTGATTGGCCTCATAAAAACTTCTGACGTTAAATCCTCGCTTGCGGTTGAACTCTCGCTTGATCCAAACACCCTTGAATCTATTATGAAAGAGGTGAATGAAAAAATATTTGTTGCTTATAGAGCTCTTGTGATTAAAGGTAATACCGAAAGCAATCCAATAACACCAAAGTCTGTGCCTGTTGCGCCTAAACCCCCATCGAACTACATTCCCGCACGACCGACGCCCGCAACTCAACCAACACCGACCCCAACACAAAATAGAGCAGTTATAATGCCGACCCCACGCAAAGTTCTTACTGAAATCGAAAATCCAGAACCAGTAAAACCTATCCTGCCTGTCCCACAGCCCGATCTAGATAGGTTGAAGCGTGGTCCAGATAAGCCTTGGGAAGTCACAAAGAACCGAATTGCTCAGGATTTCCTTACAAGTAAACTAGCTCAACCCACAAATCTTCCGGCGCAAAGAACAAATTTGATAGAAAATCCCCAGGAACAAAAACCTCCGCAAAAATCTTCAAGCGACCCGTACCGAGAGCCCGCGCTCTAAACAAAATCCACCCTATTTAGGTGGATTTTGTTTTGAGTTATACTTAACCTATGAGATTTCAAGTTCCTCAATTCATTGAAGTAGAAGATAAAATTTTTGGACCACTTACTATCAAGCAGTTCATCTATCTTTTGAGTGGAGCGGGAATATCATTTATATTCTACGCAATTATAAAAAACCTCTTTATAAGCCTCATTTTTATCTTACCAGTAATTGCTTTCACCTTTGTCCTTTCATTCTACAAAGTAAACAACAAGCCCTTCATAAATGTCATAGAATCGGCATTTAACTACTATACAAAGAGCAAACTATACCTTTGGAAGAAGGTGGAAAAACCAATAACTCCAAAGCCGGGTGAGGAAAATGACCCAACATCAAGCTTTTATGTCCCAAAGCTCTCTGACAGCAAGCTTAAAGATCTCACCTGGTCACTTGATATCAAACAAAGCCAGACCCCGGCACAGAATGAGCAGGGGAAGAAAACGTTCTAGAAAAAAGTACGATATACTGTACCCATAATTTATTTGCATGGCAGTAAACGCTAAAACCACTCAAGAGTTCGTTCCAATCAAGGAAATAAAGCAAGGGATCGTAATCCTCAAGGATGATTCGCTACGTGGCATTATTATGGCCTCATCTCTTAACTTTGCTCTTAAATCAGCTGACGAACAGCAATCCATCCTTCTTCAGTTCCAAAATTTTCTCAATTCACTCGACTTTTCAGTACAGATCTTTATTCAGTCACGTCGGCTTGATATCCGCCCCTATATCGCTTTGCTTGAAAACCGACTCAAAGAGCAAATGAGCGATCTTTTGAAAATTCAGACACGGGAATATATTCAATTCATCAAGAATTTCACAGAAAATTCAAACATCATGACGAAAACATTCTTCGTTGTGGTGCCATATTCACCAGCACTTCTCAATAAAGGGGGAGTGGCTGATCTTTTGGGAAAGAAAAAAGACGCTGCTGAGAGTGCTGAAAAAAAAGCCGCAGATTTTGAAGAGCGTCGCAGTCAATTGGAACAAAGAATGAGTGTGGTCACGCAAGGTTTGGTGCGATGCGGTATCCGAACAGTAGAGCTTGGGACCGAGGAAATCGTCGAACTTTTTTATAAGATATTCAATCCTGGGGACACCGAAAAGCCGATTGCACTAAAATAATCATATGGGAATCTTTGATTTTCTTAAAAAGAAAGACGACAGTACAAGAATCGCCCCAATTCTTCCACAGGAAATATACGAAGCGGGAGTTTTGGAATTGAAGGATGTCATTGCGCCATCGGCCTTGAAGGTTTCTCCTCGAGAACTCAATCTTGGTGACAAAATCGTTCGCAGCTTCTTTGTTATTTCATATCCACGCTTCCTTGGTGAAAGCTGGTTTGCCCCAATCATTAACCTCGACAAGGTTTTCAATATTTCTATCTTTGTTCACCCTGTTGAAACCGCCAAAGTGCTTCGCCAATTCCAGAAAAAGGTTGCTGAGGTGCAAAGCCAGATTGCCATCAGGGAACAGAAGGGGCTTGTACGCGATCCAATGCTTGATACGGCATATCAAGACCTTGAAAACCTCCGAGATCAGCTCCAGCAGGCGCAAGAAAAACTCTTTGATGTGGGTGTATATATCTCTATTTATGGCGATTCAGAGGCAGAACTCGACAAAACTGAGTCTGAAATCAAATCAATCCTTGAATCAAAGCTCGTATATGTAAAACCGGCACTTTTCCAACAGGAACAAGGCTATAAATCAAACTTACCAACTGCAACCGATGAACTTTTGGTGCATTCAAAGCTCAACTCATCACCACTTTCTTCACTATTCCCATTTATTTCATTCGACCTCACGTCGGATAAGGGAATTTTGTACGGTATTAACCGACACAATTCATCTCTTGTACTTTTCGATCGATTCTCCCTTGAAAACTACAATTCAATTACCTTTGCAAAGTCTGGTGCTGGTAAGTCATACACAACGAAACTCGAAATCCTTCGAACACTCATGTTCGATACAGATGTGATTGTTATCGACCCAGAGAGGGAATATGAGTTCCTTGCAGAGGCAACTGGTGGAAAATACTTCAATATCTCACTTAACTCTGAGCATCACATCAACCCATTTGATCTTCCGGTACCGCGCGAGGACGAATCTGGCGCAGATGTGCTTCGATCAAACATCATTAACCTTGTAGGTCTCTTTAGAATCATGATGGGGGGTCTCACACCTGAAGAAGATGCGCTTATCGACAAGGCAATTACTGAAACTTACGCTCTCAAAGACATCACACCTGATTCTGACTTCAAAAACATTCAACCACCACTTCTTTCGGACTTTGAATTGGTACTTGCGGGTATGGAAGGAGGGGAGTCACTTGTTCAAAGACTTACCAAGTACACCAAAGGAACCTGGTCTGGCTTCATAAATCAGCCAACAAACGTAGATATCGGCGCGAAATTCATCGTCTTCTCTCTTCGAGACATGGAAGAAGAGCTTAAACCAGTGGCAATGTATATTGTGACCCACTATATCTGGAACGCTATCCGTAAAAACCTCAAAAAGCGTCTCCTTGTGATCGACGAGGCATGGTGGATGATGAAATCCGAGGATACCGCCTCATTCCTTCTTGGTTTGGCAAAACGAGGCCGAAAATACTTCCTTGGAGTGGCAACTATTACCCAGGACGTGGACGACTTCCTCAAATCTCCTTATGGAACACCGATTATTACCAACTCTTCTATACAAATCCTTCTAAAACAGTCCCCATCATCGATCGATAGGCTACAACAAGTCTTTAACCTTACCGATGAGGAAAAGTATCTCTTGTTGGAATCAGACGTGGGTGAGGGTATCTTCTTCGTAGGATTGAAGCATGTGGCTATTAAAATCATCGCTTCCTACACTGAAGACCAGATTATCACCTCAGATCCATCGCAAATATTGGCTATAAAAGAGGCAAAAAAGAACCAACAACTCTAAACGATGTTTATTAACAGGCGCTTTGCGATTTCAGGGCATTTTTTATGCTAGAATAACCGTATGTTTCGCTTGTTACAACGTACTTTTTTTGTTCTCTTTCTATCGAGTTTCGTTTTTTTGACCGCGTATGCGCAGAATACTGATGTCGTCTTGCAACTTAACCCGCAATCACCACGACCCAATGCAACTGTCGTTGTTAAAATTTCTGCAATCGGTACCGATATTGACTCTGCAACCATAACATGGACCGTCAATGGTAAGGTTTTTAAAAAGGGGAAGGGCATAACCTCAATTGAGGTTCCTACAGGTAAAGCGGGTTTGATTACGCGTGTCTCAGCAACTATTTCTGGTTCCTTTGGAACAATCACAAGGCAAACGTCATTTAACCCTGTAGACATAACCTTACTCTGGGAATCAGACGGATATACACCACCTTTTTATAAAGGAAGAGCTCTTGAAGCTTACGGTACAAAATTTAAAGTGACTGCAATACCTGAATTTTATAATTCAACAGGGAAAAGACTCGACCCGAAAACACTAATTTATATTTGGAAGAAAAACGGGAGCGCTGTTCAAGATCAGTCTGGTTACGGAAAAGATTCCTATTCTGGAATGCAAGAGAGCTACGTACGCGGCGAAGATGAAATCTCTGTTGTGGTTTCAAATCAAAATGACGATATGAGCGGATCAAAAGCAATAACTATAACTCCCAGCACACCAGAAATTTTATTCTATGAAAACAATCCTCTCATTGGTGTTATTTACGAGCACGTGATTCCAAATAATATCAATTTAAACCAAGAGGAACTCACTCTTCGAGCAGTGCCTTTTGATTTCTCAATTTCAAAGATAAATTCACCGTCGATTTCGCTTGACTGGCTCGTAAATGGGGTAAGGAATACAAACTTTTCAAATAAAAACGAAATCACGATACGTGGGGCAGAGGGGGGTCAAGCAGTGATTGAGCTTAATGTTCAGCACAATGAAAGAATATTGCAAGGAGGGCAAGCGAGCGTAACAATATTTCAATGATTAGATCATCCAACAAAACGATCCTTAAACAAATACTGAGTATTTACACAATACTATTCATAGTCACCTCTCTTTTCATTGGTACCAATAGCGCCTTGGCGGCTACTGTAGACCCTTGTGCGCCCGATGCAAGAGGTTATGTACCTGTTGGATGCACCTATGTCCCACTTACAACAATACCCGGTTTAACAACCGGCTGTGTCCCAGATATCCATGGTGATACCAGCAGCTGTGTTAAAGCTAATCCTGTAAAAGTTCTCTCTAATGTTTATGGTGTTGCGATCGGCATAGCTGCAATACTTGCGATAGGTATGATCATATGGGCAGGTATTCAATACGCGACCACCGAAGCCATAACCGGCAAATCTGCTGCCAAAGAACATTGGCATGGCGCTCTTTGGGGTTTACTTCTACTTCTATCAGCTTTCCTTATTCTCCAAACAATCAACGTTCAGCTTGTTAACGTGGATTTGAGTTTAGGTACACCTGTCGAATGCAGTGTTCTTGATAAAGACGGAAAAAAGGTGCCGTGCCAACTCCTTTCATCTGATCCCCTTAAGGTCGCAATAGAAGATCTCCGTAATAAAATATCTGTCAAAAATAGAGAATTGAACTCACTTAACGACACTGCTACAGCTGCACAAAAGGCTCTTGATGCAGCAATCGCAGCAGGGGCAACCGATGACGTAATTAACGAGCTTCAAGATAAAAGAGACGCTGCAATCCAGGCAAAAGCAAATGCTGAATATGCACAAATAAAATTGTACTCGTACACAAGTGCAGCAGAACTATCCAACGTTTATGCTACAAACGCCGACACATTCAGTACTGATCAAATCAGAGCAAATATAAATAAGCTTGCTGTTGACTCAGCAAAGCTTATATCAAGTATGAGGGATCAAAAAACCAACTCTGGTTCTAATGTATTTTCTAATGAAGAAATCATAACTATCGAAAATCAACTTGCTCAACAGATGACTTATTTAGAGAAAATGCTGGCTTGGAGAAATGGGACAAAAACAACCATGAGTGGTACCTATACACCAATTACTACTGAAACTGTGGCTAAACCAGTTCGACCTGTATTCACCTTCCCATCAAATTAAATCTATGTCTAAAAAAACTTTTTTCTTAGTACTAGCATTCCTACTTATTGTTTCTGGATTTTTTGGTTGGTACTTCTTCTTACGAACAGGGGATATAACCCCACAAACAGAGACCCCAATTACATCACCAACTGATCTTTTTCCTTTTGGACAAAACTCAAGCTCTGATTCTCAAACAGGTACAGGTATACTTGTTGACATATCATCATCTACAGCAGAAGTGGGTGAAATCAATAGTGCAACAGGTCTTCCACGCCTTCGCCAAATATCAAAAACTCCAGCGGCGGGAGCGATAGTTTTCGACATGGGCAGTAGTACCCTGATCCGTTATATTGAAAGAGCAACTGGTCATATTTATGAAACAAACAATGTCTCGGCTCAGATCAAAAAAATTTCCAGCGTAACTATACCGAAAGTATATGAATCTCTGTGGTCAAATGATGGATCAAAAGTTATCTTGCGATATCTAAAAGGGGAGGAAGAAACTATAAAAACCTTTTATGCAACAATTTCAGCGTTAAATGCACCCGAAGAAGCCCTTGAGGGAACTTTTCTTCAGGACAATATACAAAACATTACTTCGTTGGGTACAAAAATTTACTACACCTTAAAAACATCAGCTGGTTCTAGTGGTATAACAGCAAACATGGATGGCTCTGAAAAAACTTCAGTATTTTCTTCTTCGTTTAGCGACTGGACTTCACGATGGTCTTCTCCGACACTTATCACTATTTATCCTCGGCCGGCTGGTTCGGTAATGAGCGCAGCATACCTTCTCAACACAACAAACGGTACTTACACAAAGGCAGGTAACGACCTTAATGGCCTATCTGCTCTTGCTAATATAGATGGAACCTTCGTGTTTCTCTCATACACTTCCGGAAACTCAATAAAATCAGCAATATACAATACTAAAACTTTCACCACTGAAAACACTGGAATAGTGGCTCTTGCTGACAAATGTGTATGGAGTGTTAAAAACAAAAATATTATTTATTGCGCAAGTCCAACAACACTTGCAAGCGGTACTTTTCCTGATGATTGGTATAAAGGTAAAGTTTCATTTAGTGATACACTTTGGAAAATTGATGTTTCTACAGGAGAAACAAATGAGATCTTTAACCCGCTTTTCGAAGTCAGTCGCTCCATGGACATAACCAACCTCAACCTCAATCAAAGTGAAACGGTCCTCGTATTTAAAAATAAAAAAGATCAGACGGTGTGGCGATACGAACTTACAGAATAAACAACTTAAAAGCGGCCATATGGCCGCTTTTAACATATCAATGTTGTTATTACTTACCTGCCGCCAAACGCTCACGAGCCATCTGCTTTCGAATATAGAGCTCCTGGCCAATCATAAAGAGGTTTGAGGTCACCCAGTAGATCGCAAGAGCTGCAGCAACGTTATATGAAATGAACAAGATCATAATAGGGAATACGTACTTCATTTGAACATGCATGTTTCGTGCGAAATCATCCTGAAATGATCCATTTTCAGACTTAGGAGGTAAATTTGGTGCGGAAAATTTAATCTGAAAATACTGAGAAATGGCTGCCAATATAGCTAAAATAAAACTCTTTTGGGTTACATCTATAAGACCCAAAAACATTGTGCTTATATGCTCAGGGACTTTCACAAAAGAATATAAGATGTCAGTATTAACCGCAGAAAAATTACTTGCCGAGAAAACTTTATACAAAGCAAAGATGATAGGGAGCTGTATCAAGAGAAGGAAGATGCTTGAAAATGGGTTAATCTGCTTCTCTTTATACAACTTCATCGTCTCTACCGCCTGTGCCTGCTTGTTATCTTTAAACTTTTCTTTAATTGCTCTCAACTCTGGCTCAACAAGCTTCATGGTTGCTTGTGTTCGCACCGCCTTCTTTGAAAGCGGAAAAAGAATGAGTTTTACGATGATAGTAAAGATAATAATGAGAATACCCGCATCAAGGAAGGGAAGCAGGTCTCCAAGGAGAATAAGGCCATTATAGAGCGGATGATAAATAAAGGTTGTATATAGATAGTGCATGATTATAGTGTCAAAAGAATACTTAAGAATAGTAACGTACTTAAGCCTCTACCTCAAATGAACTACAGAAGGTGCGCCTTACTGAATATTCCTTTCATTTCCACCTCAAGTTCAGCTATTGGCTTACCCGCGAACTCTTTTTTAGGCATAAGCATAATAAACGCCTTCTTTTGAATCTGCGGCATCAATTTTTGCACGATAGAGTAAGTTCGGCGACGGATTCTATTACGAAGCACTGCGCTTGGTGCAACCTTTTTAGATACTGATACAGCAAACTTGAGCGAGGGTGCCTCACAATACCTCAACGAAATAAGCGTCGAAAAGACGCTTATTCCACGAGAGAGGGCTTCCAAATCTGTGACTGTAAGCCGATCTTTCTTTGCGAGCATAGGGGATTAGACCTTAACTATCTTCTTTCGGCCTTTATGGCGTCGTCGAGTAAGGACATTTCTGCCGTTTCGTGACGCTTTTCGGGCGAGAAAGCCGTGTGCTCGTGCGCGCTTTCTATTTCTAGTTTTGTATACAATTGCCATAGGGTAAGTACTCTATATTATTTCTCTTCTGCTGTACAGAGCGTCCGAAGACTCTTTGTCAACAACTTGTTCACATATTATTAACACATTTACTTAATGCTCACAAGTACTACAATTTTTTGGAACCTTTATACTTACTTCACCTCCGAATAAAAAACCATGGATACAAAAAAATTGTGGGATAGCGTTTTGGGGACAGTTGAGCTTCAGGTCTCGAAGGCGAACTTCAATATGTGGTTTAAAGACACATATATCCACAAACAGGATGATGGTGTTATCTATGTGGCAGTACCAAGTGTCTTTGCAAAAGAGTGGCTCTCGAGCAAATTTCACAAAACTATATTGAAGCACCTTCGAGATTTTGGAAACGACGTCCGCGCGCTTGAATATGTTATTTCTAAAAATCAAGAACGAAAAGCTCCTCTTGAAATTGAGCAGAAAGCTGCTCCCGTATATGAATTACCTCTTCAGGAGTTCTATGTAAGCAAGGATGACAACCTCAATCCTAAATATACCTTTGATACCTTTGTGGTTGGGCCATTTAATGAACTTGCTCACGCAGCTGCACAGGCGGTGATCAAAAATCCTGGTATAGCTTATAACCCTCTTTATATTTACGGAGGTACAGGACGAGGTAAAACTCACCTTATGCAGGCGGTAGGGAATCATATTAAAGCAAAAGATCCTTCAAAGAAAGTATATTATGTGACTTCTGAGCGTTTTGCGGTTGATTTTATGAATTCACTTCAGCTTGGTAAGGCGAATCAGTTCAAAGAAAAATATCGAAAGTATGATGTACTCATCATGGATGACGTACAATTCTTCTCAAGCAAGGAAAAGTCACAAGAAGAGTTCTTCCACCTCTTCAATACTCTCAAGGAAAATAATAAGCAGCTTATCTGTTCTTCAGATCAGCATCCTAACCACATGCCTGACCTCGAGGATCGTATTAAATCTCGTCTTGGATCAGGAATGATTGTAGATGTTGCAGCTCCAGACTATGAATCACGCTTAATTATCCTTAAAAATAAGCTTGCCAAGCAAAATGTTGGTCTTTCATCTGACATTTTAGATTTTCTTGCAAGCTCAGTTGATGGAAATATTCGAGAATTAGAGGGAATTATCAACTCTATTGTGATGCAAACTCAAGTTCGAGGAAGAGAACTTAACATTTTAGAGATAAAAAACCTCATAAAGAATAGTGCAAAGCCAAAGAAACTTATTTCTATTAAAGATGTCGTTAAAATCGTCTCAGATTTCTATAATATTGAGGAAAACAACATTTACGAGAAGACACGAAAGAAAGAAGTGGTGAAACCACGACAGGTAATCATGTATCTTTTACGAGAGGATATGAATATTTCTTACCCATCTATTGGTGAGAAACTTGGAGGTCGTGATCATACGACAGTTATTCATTCTTGCGAAAAGGTTAAAGAGGAGATAAAGTCCAACCAGGTACTTCTTCAGGAAGTAAATCATATACGATCTCTCATCTCATAAGTGTGTTAGTTTGTTGGGGACAAGACGTGGGGAAGTGTGGATAAAAAGGGGTATAAGTTCACTTTGTGAATATGTTGTTCAAAATAGATCTGTGATTATCCACAGAATCTTTAGAAAAAATATATGGAATATCCTTATACAAAGCCATATAAAAAGTTATTCACATATTCACACTGCTATTAGAAGTAATAGTCTTCTTAATAGAATAAATATAAAGATATACTAGGAACATGAAAATCGAATGCATCAAAGAAAAACTGATTGAAGGAATTTCAAAGGCTGATCGTCTAACAGGTAAGAATCTTTCGTTACCAATTCTTTCATGTATTAATTTATCCGCGTCTAAAAATTCTCTCGTTATACGAGCGACAAATCTTGATTGTGGTATAGAGATCAAGATTCCAGCTAAAGTTGAACAGGAGGGTGAAATTGCCCTTCAGGGAGGTGTTATCAGCTCTCTTCTTGCCGGACTTCCAAAGGAAAAGAATATTACTCTTGAGTCTAAGGATGGAAATGTGGTTATTTCAACCTCAACTAACACAACTCTCATCAAAACATTCCCAACTGATGATTTCCCTTCAATTCCAAAGCTGGAAACTAATAAGATAATCGAGATTAGCCCAAAACTTCTCGTAAAAGGTTTCAAATCTGTTGTTTATAGCGCTTCTTTGTCTACAGTAAAGCCTGAACTCTCAAGCGTCTATGTATTTAAGGAAGATTCTGACTTGGTATTTGTGTCGACAGATTCGTTTAGACTCGCAGAAAAGAGGGTGAAGGTTAAGGATTCGATAGATTTTCCGTCGGTTATTGTTCCAGCAAAGAATGTTGCTGATATAATTCGCACTCTCGATGGTCTTTCGGATGATATTAAAGTGCTTTTTGATAAAAATCAGATTGCTTTTGAATCAAAAGACATTTATTTGATGTCTCGAGTAATCGATGCGACATTCCCGGATTATCGACAGATCATTCCAAAGTCATTTGTTACCGAGGTTGTTATTTTGAAGCAGGATTTTGTAGATTCACTTAAAACTTCAAACGTATTTTCAGATAAGTTTAATCAAGTAAACGTAAAAGCACTTCCTTCAAAGAAGAGTTTTGTGATTTCAACAAAAAATAGTGATGTGGGGGAGTACACCAACTCACTTGATTCAAGTATTACTGGCCAGGATGTAGATATAAACTTCAATCATAAGTACATTGCAGATTGTTTCCAGTCGATTGATGCTGATAGTCTGGTTCTCTCTATAAGCGGCGCCAACAAGCCATTGGTACTCAAGGGTGTGTCTGACAAGTCTTTCACCTATCTCGTGATGCCAATGAACAGATAAAGCCTAATACGAAGGTTTTATGTTCAACATTGCTGACTATTTCAAGAAGTTTTCACAAATCGAGGAAGGATCTATTCTTCAAAGTGATTCAATTAAGTCAGCTCTTAAAGAAATTTGTAATATTGAAGGAGTTGGCTTTGAACTAAAGAAGGGGATTTTGTATATAAAAGGCTCACCTATGGCAAAATCTCTTATTTTTACCCGCAAGGCAGCGTTAATTGAAGCGATCAAGAAAAAGCACCCGCAGAGTAAAATATATGATGTGCGATAAACAAAACCACCTACATGCAGGTGGTTTTGTTTATGATATTTCTTAATTATCGAGCGCTACAGAGAATTGAGACAGAGCTTCATCTTTGTTATATACCGAATCATATCCAACTATACGTATTTCATTCATTTCCTCGATTCGAGAAAGATCTCTTGGGGTGAATCTAAAAACAAATGGTCCTCTATCCAAGGTCTCTACAAACACATTATTAACATATAATGATGCCTTTGTGAGCTGGTATTTACCTGTTGCTGATACGTGTACGCTTACTGTTTCGTTAAGACCGTATTTTTTTGCAGAATCAATATTTTGAATTGTGACAGAAAGTGAGTTGTTTGCGGTATGCACGTCATCTGACTGGGTTGGTATTACTGATGAGTTTTGATCAGTGTATCCACGTTCTTGTGCCCATTTTCGAATAGGAGCTTCCCAATGTTCATACTGAGAATCTTTTGTTGGATCAAGCGGAGCTGGACCAAGTGGATTTGTTTTATCAACCCAATGAAGAATTGAATGAACAGATTGAATTGCAATTTCCTTTCGGGTTTCCGGTGGTGTGAACTCGGTTGCGAGTTTATTTGAAACTGTGTCGATTACATATGTTTCGCCACCCTGCCAGATACCTTTCATAACAGGTTTAAGTGTTGTTGGATCAGGGGAAATAGGGAGAGGGAATCGTTCATCGGGTAGTACAGCAAGAGCTTGTTTCATAAATGAACTCCACATAGGGGCAACAATTTGTCCCGCAACCTTTTTAACCATCGGTGAGTTGTCATTATTTCCTGCCCATACACCTACAACAATGTTAGGGGAGTATCCAATTGTCCACGCATCTCGTGAGTCGTTTGTGGTACCAGTTTTTACCGCTACATCTCGAGAAGGGAAATAAAGCACAGAGTTTGGTCCATATGCTGGGGTTCGCGCGGTATTGTCAGAAAGAATACTTGAGATTGTTCGTGCTACGTTTTCTGTGATAACTCGATTCTGTTTTTGGGTAGGAAGTCTAATTTCACCACCTTTTGAGTCAAAAACTTGTATAACTGGCCTGTAGGCTACTCGTGTACCGTCATTTGCAAATACTCCATAGGCGCTTGTCATCTCTAGGAGTGATATTTCACCACCTCCAAGCACTAACGTAAGGCCATATCGATCAGTATTGGTGAGACTTGTGATTCCCATATCCTTTGCCAAGGCAAGAGAGTCACGAAGACCTGCGAGATAAAGGGTCTTAATCGCCACAATGTTGATTGATTGTGCTAACGCATCACGCATCGTCATTGGCCCACGGAAAAGGTCATCATAATTTTGTGGCATGTAACAAACCTCCGGATCAACACCTTCTTTTATAGGCTTACCTTCAACAGTACATTCGCTTGAAAATTCGGTTTGAAGATCAAAGAGTACGGTTTCTGGTGTATATCCTTTGGTAAACGCTTCAGCATAAACAATAGGTTTCATCGTTGAACCTGGTTGGCGATTTGGAGCGATTGAAACATTAAATTTTCCATCAATTTCTTTATCAAAGTAGTCTCGAGAACCTACCATCGATAGAATTCCTCCAGTTTTAGGATCAAGCGCAATAAGTGCAGCATTGCTTGCGTTAAAGTTCTCGGTATTTGAAAGAGCGGTAGCTTTTACCAAATCCTCAGCTTTTTCCTGAAGATCGGTGTCTAGGGAAGTGATGACACGATAACCCCCTTCATCTATTGAGTCGATATTGAGAACCTTTTCAAGATAATCTTTCACAAAGAAAACAAAATGAGGAGCTTTTATTCCAAATTGTTCTTGTGGTTGGAAACGAACTTTCTCTTGGAGAGCGGCATCGTAGTCTGCTTGAGTAATAGAACCATTTTCAAGCATCTTTCTTAAAACCAAATTTTTTCGTTCCTCAAGTTTGTCAAAATTATTTCCATAAGGAGAGTAATAGGTTGTCGCTTGAGGAATAGCAGCGAGGTATGCAGCTTCGGCTAATGTTACATCTTTAGCGCTTTTTGCGTAAAACTGTTTTGCTGCTTCTTCAACACCATAAATACTACCGCCGTAAGGGTTTTCGTTGAGATAGCTTGTGAGGATCGCATCTTTAGAGAGAGCCTTATCAAGTTTGATAGCCAAAACCCACTCCTTAAGTTTTCGAGAAATGTGTTTGTCGGTAGTGAGAAGGGTGTTTTTAACAACCTGTTGAGTGATTGTTGAACCTCCTTGACCATAACCTCCGCTCATAATGTTAGCGAATACCGCACGGATGATTGAGCTTATTTTTATACCATTATGATTATAAAAATCCGCATCCTCTATGGCGACAGTAGCCTTTTTTAGAAGAGGGGAGATTTCTTCTGAAGGGATGATGGTTCTTTTTACTCCATCATTAAAGTCATATAAAAGCACTTTACCTGTACGATCGTATATTTTGGTAGATTCAAGCACTTTTCGTTGCTCGAAAGACGATAGATCAGGGAGACGAAGTGAAGCAACCCAGAGAATTGCTATACCAATTACGATACAAGCAATGGTGGAAAATATAATAAAGAAATCTTGTTTGCTGTGGGCCTTAATATGCCGCTTAATGTGAGAAAATGTGCTTTTTTTCATAGAGTAAACCTTACGATATCACCAAAGGTGAGGCCTCACAAGACAATAAAATATGGCTATGATACATTGTATTTATGAAATTGTTCAGGAAAAAGGAAACCATTACACCTAATACGAAAGATATCGAAGTTTTTCTTTCAAAAGGGGTTGAAAACGTGTTTCCGTCAAAAGAAGCCTTTGCTAAGGCATTAAGCAGCGGAAAGCGCCTCACTGTGTACCTTGGTGTGGATCCAACGGGGCCTACTCTTCACATGGGACATGCGATTCCTCTCATGAAGCTTTCTGTGCTTCAAAAAATGGGTCACAAGGTGATTCTCCTTATGGGGGACTTTACCGCAATGATCGGCGATCCAACAGATAAGTCAGCAACTCGCAAGAAACTTACTCGAACTGAGGTACTGAATAACCTAAAGGCGTACAAAAAACAGGCAGCAACCTTCTTGTCTTTTTCGGGTGCAAATGCAGCAGAAATAAAGTACAACAGCACCTGGCTTTCAAAAATGAGCTTTGCGGATGTTGTTGAGCTTGCTTCAAACATGACAGTGCAGCAAATGATTGAACGGGACATGTTCTCAAATCGCATGAAAGAGGGGAAGCCGATACACCTTCATGAGTTCTTGTATCCTTTGATGCAAGGGTATGACTCTGTTGCGATGAATGTGGATGCGGAAATTGGAGGCAACGATCAGACATTTAACATGCTAGCCGGTCGAACACTCCTACGAACTCTTAAAAACAAAGAAAAGTTCGTGCTTACTACCAAACTTCTTGTTGATTCCACAGGAAAAAAGATGGGTAAATCAGAGGGTAATATGATTACTTTAGCTGACAGTCCAAAGGATATGTTTGGAAAGGTTATGAGTAATGCTGATAGTTTGATTATTCCAAGCTACGAGCTATGTACACGAGTCTCAGAAGAGGATATTGAAAAAGAAAGAGCGTTTCTTGCAAATGGTGGCAATCCTCGAGATGCCAAAATGCGACTCGCGGTTGCGATAACAGAGGTGTATCACGGCAAGGAAGCAGCAGAGAAGGCGAAAGAGTCATTTGTTTCTGCGTTTAGTGCGGGTGTAATGCAAGCGGATGCTCCTGAGGTGAAGGTTGCAAAAGGCACTATGCTTATGGATGTGCTTGTTTCAGAAAAGATTGTTGCTTCAAAAACAGAATTCAAGCGCCTTGTTTCAGAAAAAGCGATCAAAGATCTTAAAAATGGTGCGGTTATTGAAAATTTTGACGCACGGGTAGAGGCAGATATTGATTTGAAGGTGGGGAAGCATCGATTTCTTAAAGTAAGGATCAAGTAAGCAAAAAACCGGCATGTGCCGGTTTTTTTGTTAGAAGCTTTCTTCTTCCTCGGTCATGAAGTCGTTGAGAGGATCGTCATCATCCTCACCATCTTCTTCGTCATCCCCAAAATCATCATCCGCATCAGAATCTTCCGTCTCATCATCGTCTGATGCAACCTTCTTTGGACTTGGATCATCTTCTTCCTCCTCATCCTTTTCTTCCTTTTCGCGATCCTCGTCTCGTGGTTCAGGTTTTTCTACTTTCTTTTCTATTTTCTTTCGTGGCATGTGTTTAATTTTTCTAGAATGTCCCTATTTGTAACAAATACTTTGGTCTTTGCAAATAGGTTTTGCTGTGGAAAAACACCTTACAAGGAAAATCGCTCAATCGCAAGACATGTAAGCCCTACAGCGATGGCGTCATACTCATCATCATGCTTAATATCCTTATTTATTTTGATAAGACGAGGGATCATGGCTATTATTTGATCTTTGTCGCTTTTACCATAGCCGGTAACAGCTACTTTAATCTCTCCAGGGCCATATTCATAGACTTGTAGGCCGTGTCTAGCCGCTTCATAGAGTATTACTCCACGGGCCTCAGCTACCGTAATAGCCGTTTTTTGGTTATTGGTGAAGAATAGGTTTTCGAGGCAGAGTGTTTCCGGCTTGTATTCACTAATAATACGATTGATTTCAGTGCCAATAAGCCCAAGTCGCTCATAGTGGGGCAGTTTTTTGTCGGTTTTAAAGCAATCCGAATACAAAAGAACTTCTTTTTCTCGAGGATTTTTTTCGATAATAGCTATACCTAGTCGTTCGTATCCAGGATCGATGGCGATGAGTCTCATGAGCCAATCATAACAAAAAACAAGCACTTGGCCTGTTTTATTCAACGTTTGTAAATACTTCCTGAACTTCCTCGTTGTTTTCAAGCTCATCCACAAGTTTTTCAAGTGCGCCCAAGTCAGCATCTTCAAGCTCTACACTTGTTGTAGCAATCCAGTTAGTACCTTCACGCTTAAATGCCCATGAAGCGCTACCAGGAGTTGCAAGAGAGAATCCGTTTGCTGAAAGAATGTGTTTTACTTCTTGCGCAGCCTTATTTTTGTTTGTTGTAAGTGCCTCAATAATCATTGCGCAGCCGCCTGGACCGTATGCCTCATAGGTAATAGCTTCAAGTGCTACACCAGGTTCGTTTCCTTTCTTTACGGCTCGTTCGATAACTTCGTTGGTAACATCTTCGGACTTTGCTCGCTCGATCAAAGCTCGCAGAGAAGGGGAGTTTTTGTCACCCTTAACCTTCTGCGCCTCTGCAGAGATAAGTTTTGAGTACTTTGAATACAGTTTTGACTTTGCTCCGTCTGTTTTCGCCTTTTTATGTTTTATTTGTGACCATTTATTGTGTCCTGACATATGTGTACGCTAATTTACTTCTTAATCTTCAAATGTTCAAACGCTTTTTCCGTAACTTTACGCCCTCTTGGTGTTCGTTCGATGAGTCCGAGTTGGAGAAGGTAAGGCTCATGTACTTCTTCTACTGTTGCTTCCTCTTCAGCAAGCGACGCAGCGAGTGTATTCAGTCCCACTGGTCCGCCCTTAAATTTTTCGATGAGTGTTGAGAGGAGATCACGGTCGCTTTGGGTAAGTCCCAACTCATCGATTCCAAGCATGGTGAGTGCCCGATCAACAATCTCTGTCGAAACCGCAGTTTTTTCTACTTGAGCGAGGTCTCGAACGCGTTTGAGAAGAAAGTTTGCGGTTCGCGGAGTGAAACGGCTTCGTTTGGCTATCTTTTCTGACGATTTTTCATCAATATCGATCTTCAAAAGCTTGGCTGAACGATGGATTATCTGCTGAATTTCCTTTTCTGTGTAAAATTCGAGTCTAAAGGTACCTCCTGAGAAGCGGGATCGCAGTGGGGCGGAGAGAAGGGCGATTCGAGTGGTAGCTGCGATGAGTGTAAATGGCGGAAGTTCAAGTTGAATCGTTCGTGCTGAAGGCCCTTTGCCGATAATAATATCGAGCGAGCCTGATTCCATAGCAGGGTAGAGGACTTCTTCAATTGCTTTGTTCAAGCGATGAATCTCGTCGATAAAAAGCATATCGCCTGGTGCAAGGTTGGTAAGTATTGATGCAAGGTCTCCAACTTTTTCTATAGCTGGGCCAGATGTTGTTTTCAGTTGGCTTGATGTCTCTTTTGCAATGAGGTGGGCGAGCGTGGTCTTACCTAAACCAGGAGGACCGTAGAATAAAATGTGTTCAGGCGGATGATTTCGCTCTTTTGCAGCACGCAAAAGAACTTTTAAATTTTCTTTTATACTTTTTTGACCAACATATTCATCCCATACAGCGGGGCGAAGCGTGGTATCAAGGAAAAGTTCGTCATTTCCAAAAGAACCCTTATTTGAGGCCTTATTTTCGCCTTGCTCTTTCCGTGACTGGGGAGTACTTGACATATGAGTTTCTTCGTGCTAAGATATCGCTACAAGATCAGTTGAAATATAGTATTCCAGAGTATAAATCTCTAAGCAATTAAACCTTACGGTTTACTAGTTGATATTCTCGGGACGTTCTGGTTAGACTCCGGTCTTCCTACTGGGGCTATCCTAAGAACTCTGCTTAACTTTAGATGCACATCTTTAAGTATTGCTTAGAGATTTATCTTCTGGAACTTTCAATCACTCGCACACGCGAGTGGTTTTTGTTTCTGAAGTTATAGTACTCCAGTAAATACTTACGGCAATAGCAAATTTTCAAGAGAACACACGATAGGGGATGAGACAAATTGACTTATGCAACTAAAGAGTCCTACTCTTTACCACCTTTCGGACCAGATTTTTGAACTCGCGCGAGTTCAGACTGAAATTCAGTAATTTCGTGTTGATGTCGTGCGTATTCATGACGAACTTTCTCTAAATCTGACTCAAGTTTGTGCACCAAGGCTTCATCTTTCGGTAAAAAAACTTTTTTCTGGCTGGCATCCTGCTTTAATTGATGGATTTGCGCCTCCATTTCTTTAATTTTAAGTTCCGTGTTCTTTATTTCTGCCTTGGTTGTTTCTACTTTTCTATGCGCTTCAACTAATTCTGCCTCGTCTTTTCGGATATCTTCTGACTCACGTGATATGACTCGTTTTAATTCATCGAGAGCCTGAGGAATATTTGATTTATTTATCATGGCTCTATTGTACCGCACTATACGAGAGGATTTTCGAGGGGTTTTTCCTCAGGTAATTCTTCTGTGAGATCAATAACTCGCCTTAATTCATCCAGTGATGTCTTACCCTCAAGTACGCGAATAATACCATCTTGGAGCATGTCGGGAATTCCTTGTGCTTTTGTTGCCGCTTTAATATCTCGTTCACTTGTTGAATACGAAGAAATGATTTTTTCGAGACTACCATCAACAATAATTCCTTCACGAATACCAAGCCGTTCTTTATAACCAGAACCATTACACTTTTCACACCCAACAGGCAGCCATATTTTCTCTGTTTGCAATCCAGCTACTAGAGATCGATCGTGAACACTCTGGATTACATCTTGGATATATTTTTTCTGCTCACCTTCAAGTGCAATTTCTTTTTTACACGTTGGACATAGTGTTCGAACAAGTCTTTGTGCGAGAACGATGTTTACAGCCGAAGTAATTGTTTTTGGATTTACACCGAGATCGACGAGACGAGGGAAGGCGCCGGCAGCTGAGTTGGTGTGGAGCGTTGAAAGCACAAGGTGACCTGTTTCAGCGGAGTTGATGGCAATTTTTGCAGTTTCTTCGTCTCGAATTTCACCCACCATGATCACATCAGGGTCTTGTCGAAGTGCTGATCGCAAACCGAGGGCGAATGTATAATTTTTGTCGACATTTACCTGAGTCTGTACGATTCCCGGAAGGTGATATTCAATCGGATCTTCGATTGTGATGATTTTGACATCAGGCGTATGAATTTTTCGTAAAAATGCGTAGAGCGCAGTTGTTTTACCTGATCCTGTTGGACCAGTCACGAGAATCATGCCGTTAGGACGAGAAATTTCTTTGGTAATAATACTCATAAGTTTTGGGTTGATTCCCAAGTCCTCAAGCGGTACCTGAATTGATTTTGGATTAAGTAATCGCAACACAATCGATTCGTTGTATGCACCTGGAAGGATAGAGGTTCGAATCTCAATTTCATCTTCTCCAACCTTTACGCTAAAGCGGCCGTCTTGAGCCTCAGTTTTAACGTTTAACTTAAGACCGGAAAGGAGTTTGATGCGTGACAGAAGAAGCTTGTATGTCTCAAGGTCAAATGAAATGACATCTGTAAGCACGCCATCAAGGCGATATCGCAGGCGGGCGTATGCTTCCTCAGGTTCAACGTGCACGTCGGATGCCTTTGTGGCGAGAGCTCCAGACAAAACAACTTCAAGGATTTTTGAAATACGAAAAGCTTTGGTGAGTTTAAGAATTTCACCAACAGTTTTCTTTACGTCATCAATTGTGTGTATCTGACCAAGGTACCCGCGAATGTCCTCGCTTGAGACTTCGAGAGCTCCCGCTTTTGTTTCTGTTGTAAACGTGAGGTCAGAATATCTACTCCATACCTTTTCAAGTGAAAGTGGGGAAGCGACAAATACGATGACATCGTATCCAGCATTTTTAAGGCGATCTATGACCGCAAGGGTTTTTGGATTGACTGGAGATGAGACGGCGGTCTTAAGACGTTTACCAACAAGTGAGAAGGGCGCAATGTTCCCGTTTTTTGCTTCCTCAAGTGGGATGAGACGAAGCGCGTCCATACTTATACCAACAACGGAAAGATCGATGTATTCAAGACCATTTCGGCTGGCAATAATCTGAGCTACGTCTTCTTGCTCGCGGTGTTTGAATTCCTCGAGTTTCTTATCCTGTTTTTCTTCATCAAAAGAGACTGTCATGTGGAATATTGTACCGTTTTTAAGCCGTTTTCTTACTATTGACTTTAAGGCATAAAACATGGTATAATTAACATAGTTAGACATTTCATCAACATCAACCTCAGATTCTGTTTAGTTTATGAAAATCATCGCTCTGTTCTTTGCAAGCATCACTTCACTGTTTGTTTCTGGGTGCGGCACCCTCCCGACCCGTGATACGAAAAATCACGCCATCGTCATGAATAAGCTCCCGCAGGGTCACTACGTAGATTTCTACGTTGGGACCAAGCTCGAGTTCAAGGAAGTTCCAGCCGACTCGATGAGGAAGATTTATTTTCGTATGTATAACGACTACGAAAATATTCCCCTCACAAGCAAGGTGTATATCTACACCCAGACTGGGGAGCGTCTCTTCATCAGAGACACGACCCAGTTTGTGCGAATCGGTGGGCGTAACCACTTCACAACGGTTACTTGGGAAGAGTTTGTTGATAGGCCAAATATCACCACTCGCAATTCACCCGAATACGATTACACGATTGGATTTGGTAGCGGGGTGGTGGGCGGTGGAAGTTACGGGAGCGGTCGGTCAACCTATACGGCTGGACCGGGCAATCCCGTTAACACTTCGACCGGAACCTACGACAAGCACTCCACATACACCGCTGGTTCTGGAAACCAACCGAATACGACGCCCGCATACAACAAGCAGTCGACGTATACGAAAGGTTCTCAGAACTACGGCACCCGGAGTAATTCGGGCGGCAATTCCGGCGGAAGTCGGAAAGTGGTGAAGTGAGACAGATTCAAGTTGGGCTCGACTGCAAAGTCGAGCCCTCTTTGTTTTTATGCTATAAAGTGAAGGTTATGATTTCAAAAAGTCTCAAGGATACAGAAAAATTTGCAAAGGAAATTCTTGTAAAAATTCACCCTCATTCAGGTCACGCAACAGTAGTTGCTTTGTCTGGCGATCTTGGTTCAGGCAAAACCACATTTACTAAAGCATTTGCAGGTGCCTTGGGAATCTCACCTGAAAATATAACAAGCCCCACGTTTGTTATTGAAAAAAGGTTTGATATTGGGAACCATCATCATTTCAAGAAATTCATTCACATAGACGCCTATCGACTTGAAAAATCAAAAGATATAGAGAAACTCGGATGGAAGGGAACACTTTCTGATAGCGGGAATATAATCATAATTGAATGGCCAGAGAACATAGGGGGAGCGTTGCCGCACGATGCGATAAGGATTTATTTTAGGTTTGTAGATGAGTATTCAAGGGAAATAGAGGTGAAATAAAAAAGACCACACATAGGTGGTCTTCGAGTCAGTTAGGCTTTCGGTAGATTCTCGTTATGCGCGAGGATTAAGTCGGTTGTCTCACGAAGCGCGTTGAGGAATCCCATTGCATCAAGAACGAGATCCCAGTTAAAGAGCAGGTTGTTGGATGCAAGTTCTCGATCGATTATTGCGAGCTTGAGATGGGCAACGAGCAATCGAGCATTCCATTCACCCAACTCCTCTTCATTACCTTTACAGAGGAGGCGCCAGCGCCGATCAAAATCAACGAGTGTCGATTTAATGGTCTGACGGAATTGTTTGATAACGGTTAAACCTTGTTCAGGATCGCGTTTGAGCTCAGCAAGTGCACTGGCATCAATTAAACCATCTCGAGTGATAGCCTCGTGGTTGTAAAAGTCCGATTTAATGATTTTCATTACGTGATTGTAGGGAAGGGTCTGAGTGTGATTTTACAAGTGAAATCTATTTTGTCAATACATATATGTCTACCAGCATGAGATATGCTGTAGGTATGTCAAAACGCCTTATCTTACTCGACTCACACGCAATTATTCATCGGGCATACCACGCGATTCCCGATTTTGCGACTTCAAAAGGGGAACCGACGGGTGGAATCTACGGTGTCTGTACCATGTTGTTTTCCGCGATTGAAAAACTCAAACCTGATTATGTTGTTGCTGCATATGATTTACCAAAACCAACACACAGGCACGAGGCATACAAGGATTATAAAGCCGGTCGAGCAAAGACTGATCCTGAGCTTGTCGCACAAATAATTCGTTCTCGTGATGTGTTTTCTGCGTTAGGCATTCCTGTCTATGATAAAGAAGGATTTGAGGCAGATGACATATTGGGAACTATTGTTGAAAAAACAAAGAAGGATAAAAATCTGGAAGTAATTATTGCATCGGGCGATATGGACACGCTTCAGCTTGTTCAAGGTGAGAAGGTTCGTGTGTATACCTTGAAGAAGGGAATCAAAGACACCATTATTTATGATGAAAAGGCTGTTCGGGAGCGATTTGGATTCGGTCCTGAATTGTTGCCAGATTATAAAGGTCTTCGAGGAGATCCTTCAGATAACATCATTGGCATTAAGGGTATTGGAGAAAAAACCGCAACAATTCTTATTAATACCTTTGGTTCAATTGAGAATATATACAAAGCTCTCAAAAAAGATAAAGAGCAATTTATTAAAGCGGGCATTACTCCGCGAATCATCGAGCTCCTTGAAACAGGGAAGGAAGATGCCGAGTTTTCAAAAGTGTTAGCAACGATTCGTCGTGATGCGCCAATTGAGTGGAAGCTTCCTGAAAAGACATGGAAGGAAGGTGTTGATGTAGATAAGGCGACAAAACTCTTTACTGATCTCGAGTTTAGAACGATGGGGCTCAATTTGAAACGAGTGCTTGGACAGGACACGAGCAAAGAGGTTGAAGAAATTAAAAATGAAGCACCGGTACTTGATATGACTGTAGATGGTGAGAAATTCAAGGAAGCAGCAATCATGTTGTGGCTTATTAATTCCAATCTTACAGATCCTAAACCTGAGGATGTGATGAATTTTACTAAAGCAAAAACATTCAACGAGGCATACGCAATCCTGCAGGCGGAGATTAAAAAGCGCGGTGTTGAAAAAGTATATACGGATATTGAGAGACCACTCATTCCTGTCATCGATAAGATGAAGGAGGTTGGTGTAAAAATTGATAAAAAATATCTTGAAAGTCTCGGTGCTGAGTATCGAAAAGAGCTTCAAAAGATTGAAAAGGCGATTTGGAAAATGGCTGATATGGAATTTAATATCGCTTCACCTAAACAACTTGGGGAGGTGCTCTTTGTGAAACTGGGACTTACATCAAAGAAAAAAACTGCGGGTGGCGCTCTTTCAACAAAAGAATCTGAGCTTGAAAAGCTTGTTGATGAGCATCCAATTATCGCTGAAATCCTCAAATACCGAGAATTGGCGAAGCTTTTGGGCACATATATAGAGGCGATTCCACCACTTCTTGATGCAAATTCTCGTGTGCACGCAACGTTTATTCAAACGGGTGCAGCAACCGGTCGAATGGCAACAAAAGATCCAGGCGTGCAAAATATTCCGAACAAGACTGAGCTTGGACGTCGAATCCGTAACGCGTTTACCACCGATAAGGGTTGGAAGCTTCTTGCATTCGATTATTCTCAAATAGAGTTACGTATCGCCGCATTTCTTTCAAAAGATGAAAAATTTATTGATATCTTTAGACGAGGCGAGGATGTTCACGCTGCAGTGGCAGCCCAGGTTTTCGGTGTTCCTGTTGAAAATGTCACAAAGGCAATGCGAAGTCAGGCAAAGGTGATCAATTTCGGTGTGATGTACGGTATGGGGGTAACCGCATTACAAAAAAATATGGGTGTTGATCGTAAAGCTGCACAAAAGTTTTATAACGAATACTTTGAAAAGTTCCATGGGCTTCGTGATTATCTTGAGGGTATAAAGGCAGATGCTGCTCGTAAAGGCTACACCGAAACGTATTTTGGCCGTCGAAGATACTTTGATGGTATCAACTCTAAACTGCCATTCATTCGTGCGGCAGCGGAGCGTATGGCGATAAATGCTCCTATTCAGGGAACAGAGGCTGATGTGGTGAAGCTTGCCATGATTGAAATCGATTCATACATACGAAAAAATAAGCTTGAAAATGATGTACACATGCTCCTGCAGGTGCATGACGAAATTGTACTTGAGGCAAAGGAGGGGGTGGTCAAAAAGATTGAGCCTGAAATCAAAAAAATAATGGAGGCAATTATTGCACCAAAGGATATCTTTGGGATTACCATTGTTGCCGAAGCAAAGGTGGGTGACAATTGGGGAGAAATGGAGAAGATATAACACATGCTGTACGTTATTCACGGAACGGATATAGATAAAGCTCGTGAGAAATCTCACGCTCTTTTCGAAGCTTTAAAGAGTAAAAAACCTGACGCTGCAGCGGGTGTGATTACTGTGGATGATATTACACGTGAGAAACTTGATGAACTTACGCAAACGCAGGGCCTTTTTGAAAACAAGCAGATTCTGTTTATGGATCGAACTCTTGAAAATAAAGAGATCCGTGAAGTGATGCTAGAAAAGATAGACGCGATACAAGAATCGCCAAATATTTTCATATTTTTTGAAGGCAAACTCACCAAAGAAGTTTTAAAGAAGCTTGAGAAAAGGGCGGAGAAGATAACTGAATACGAAGCAGCAGAGGGAAAGAAAAAAGAAGCGGGTGGATTTTTCCATCTTGCGGACGCACTGGGTTCACGAGACAAGAAAGGTTTGTGGGTGGGCGTACGAGAGGCACTTGATAGCGATGCAGCTGCAGAAGAGATTCATGGAATACTTTTTTGGCAGGCAAAATCTCTTGCTCTTGCCGAGAAAACAGATTCTGCTACTCAAGCAGGGCTCAATCCTTTTGTGTTCGGAAAAGCCAAACGATACACGTCTAACTTTAAAGAAGGGGAGATAAACAAAATGCTTTCGCAGCTCGTTTCTATGTATCATCGAGCGCATCGAGGCGAAGTTGATTTTGAGATTGAGCTCGAAAAATTTGCACTCGATATATAAAAAGCCCCCGCATATTGCGGGGGTTGTGTTAAGCACTACGCTGTTTTTTAACAGCGGGTTTCGGGAGTTTCTCGAAGGACTTTGGAAAATACTTCCGAGCATCCTGTTCGGCGAGGGAAAAGAAAAACTTTCCACACACGAATGAGGTGGGATCATACGTGCCGTCATCTTGCTGAGTTGCTGATGCGCGGTAGATGTCGATTCCTCGTTCGTCGGGATTGCAGGTCATTCCGATACCTTGTCGTCGCGTATTCGGCGGAACCCTGTCGATGAGATCTTGATTGATAGGAAAGATTCCGTTGGTCGCAGGGCAGGAGATGGCAAATACCGCCCCCGTTGCCTGGATGATGAAACCAGTTTCGTAACAAAGTAGTCTCGGCATGATTCTCGATATGTTGAAGAGCTTTTGCGAGGATCCTTCGCAAAGAGGTGCCACAAGGGATGCGGCTTTCAAAGAGTAGCTCTGAGGGTGTTAGAAGTCAAAGGATAAAATTGAGCTTTGCCGTTTTTGTGTTATTATCGCTTTTATTCCGCCCATAGCTCAGTCGGTAGAGCAGCTCCCTTTTAAGGAGAGGGTCCCAGGTTCGATTCCTGGTGGGCGGACACGCTTTATGAGGCATATATACCTCCTCCTTCATGATATTCGCTCTGTCTATAATGTAGGCGCTCTTTTTCGTACAGCAGACGCTGTGGGTGTGACAAAAATCTATATAACGGGCTATACTCCAACACCTCTCGATCGTTTCAATAACCCCCGTAAAGACTTTGCAAAATGTTCACTCGGGGCAGAAAATTCTGTTGCATGGGAATACGCAAAAACCCCGACAGCTCTTGTAAACAAGCTTAAAAAAGAGGGTGTGCAGATTGTGTGTGTTGAGCAGGGCAAAAAATCCGTTGATTACAAAGAAGCAAAAATTTCCGATAAAGCTCTTGTTGTTTTTGGAAATGAAGTAGAAGGAGTATCAAAACAATTGCTTTCAAAAGCAGATGTAATTGCAGAGATTCCAATGAAAGGAAAGAAAGAGTCTCTTAATGTGTCGGTTTCAGCCGGAATCGTATTATTCCGCTGGTTCGATTAGTAGGTGATAGCGTCTATCGTTTTACCTTTTGCATCAATAAGGCGGATGATCTCGTTTTTGTCTTTCCAAAGCTCACTTGTTTTATCGAGGAAAACTCTCCACTCATTCGTGTAAAACTTCGCATCATTTTTATGATTGAGGGCGCAGGCATTGTAGTTAAGTTTGTCGGTAACAAACGCCTTACATTTTGCAGAAACATTAGAAGGGAATGAGCCGCTATATACTCGGCAACGAGGAAGTTTTTCTACAAAGTCTACACACGACGATTCGTTTTCTGGCCCAAACTGTTTGAGTTCATCAATAGGATTTGGACAGTCTTTGAGAAGGGCAGGTGTATATGATTGAAACTGATCAAGATACCCGGTGCACATATTTACACGAAACGATGTGCCGATCGGAGAGCGTCCTGTTGAAATAAGAGCACGACCAGAAGCGGGAAGTGAAATATCGTTTTTTGTCACCGTCACACCGGTGAGAGGGAGTTCTGCCGCCTTCGGTATAAACGCGTTAGTGTTATAGGCGTATCCTTTAAGCAGAAGTCCGGAAATATTTATGCTGCCCTTAAGCTGCGGGCTGGCGACGATACGAATGTATTCTTCATTTGCTTTAGTGGTTTTTGTTCCCGCATTTCCATCAAAGGTAATTGTTTGCGCGAGAATTGAGGTAGCGTGAATTTTCTTTGCTTCTTCTGATTGATCAAAGAAATTTTTAATAACCTCTTCGGTATTTTTGATAACGGTCTCAGGTGATTCCGGAAGATCAAGAGTTTCTTTTTCATTTGTTGGTTTACCAGCGTAATAGCCACCGTAACCCTCACCTGTATTTAGCGGAGAGGGCGGCTTGAGAAAAGGTCCTTCGTGCGAAACTTGTCGTTGTGGACCGCCGGTGAAAAACCAAATAAATGCTAGACCAACGAGGCCCCAAATAAACCAGCCAAATTCTTTGTGTAAACCTTTGAGAATATCCATAGAAGCAATGATAGAACAGGAAACCTTAAACGTGAAGCGGTGCCATTAGTTTCTCTGTAAGAGTTTTTGGTGGGCGTCGCAAAAGTGGGCGCTTCGACCACCGATTTTTAGACGGGTGATTATACCCGTGCAACCTCGTTTTGTGCAGGGTTTGCCGGTTTTTCGATATGCGTTGTGACGATTTTGAAATGCACCACGTACGCCCAAAATATTTCGATAATCAGACATTGAATCACCGCCAAAATTGATACCGTGGCTCAGTGTTTGTTTCATGGCTCTAAACAGTAAAGGGAACTTCGCCTGGGGTATATTACGGATCTTTTCTAATGGATGTACTCCTGCTCTCCATAAGATTTCATCTGAGTAAATATTTCCAATACCCGCAATGATCTCATGATTCATAAGAACTGTTTTTATTGGGCCTTGTGGGCGGGCAAGAAGGCGTTCTTTGAAGTTCTGAAGTGTAAAAGATGTATCAAGAGGTTCGGGGCCAGTTGTAGAAATATGCTTAGAATTATGCATCTCTGTATCTTTAATACATGTCACTTTTGCAAACTTTCGAAGATCCGAGAGTGCTAGATGTTTTCCGTTTGAGAGTGAAAACACGAGTCGAATATGGCGATTAAATGGATCGTCTCTGAGCGGGCCAGCACCGACGGCAGTCCATCCTTTTCGATCAGCACTTTGTGTATATGTTCCATAGAGCACATGACCTGTCATTTTCATATGGATAAGAATGGTGTGCTTGTTTGAAAGGTGGATGAGAACGTTCTTTGCTCTACGGGTCGCATTTAAAATACGTGACCCCACAATGATTTTTTTAAATGTTTTGAAAAAATTGGGATTACTTATATTGTCCTTGCCCGTATGAAAAGGGCTGTTGTAGCTCGTCCACACATCGGTAATAGTAAGTCCCGTGGCATATTCATTGATTCCATGTACTGTCGTCTGTACTTCGGGGAGTTCTGGCATGACCTAACCTTAGCGCAGGGGTTAGATGCGGTAAAGATCAAACTTCAGGTATAATTTCAGTAATGCTTCGAACATATTCAGGTTTTTTTGCGGCAATTCTTGTAATCGGTGGATCGCTCTATGCGCTCTCGAATGATTTTCCAGTGCCTAACTTACAGCAGCATGTAACACAGGCGGCAGCAGTTGTAACTTCGGTCATTGAAAAGCCGGTACAGAGAACAGAAAAAGTTCGAGTTTTTATAATGCCGGGGCACGAGCCGAATTTTGGTGGTTCTGAATTTAAAAATACCATCGAGCGTAACGTAAATGTTGAGATTGCCTCAAAGCTGAAAGAATATCTTGAGGCCGATGGAAAATTTGAAGTCGTACTTGGTCGAGACACACGCACGTGGAATTCAGAACTTCAGACATATTTTGATGAGCACCTTGCCGATATCAAGGCATGGCGAGACGAGCAGGCATCAATAATGCGCGAGCGAGTTCAAGACGGTGATATTGATCTCGTTGATGATCCGATTGTGCATGAACATGTAAGTGGAGATGTCGCGACACGATTGTATGGGGTAAATAAGTGGGTGGGCGAGCAAGGCTTTGATGTGGCCGTGCATGTGCACGTGAATGATTATGGTTCGCGAGGAAGAAATAAGCTGGGTGAGTTTACGGGCTATGCAATTTATGTGCCAGAAAGCCAGTATGACAATGCATCACTTTCAAAAGAAATTGCTACCGCGGTTCATAATAGGTTTTCACAAGTATTTCCGCAGAGTAATGCGAAACGTGAAAAGGGTGGTGTGGTTGAAGACCAGCAACTTGTGGCGCTTGGTAGGTATAACACCGCAAAGACCCCATCGATTCTGATTGAATACGCGTATGTATATGAGACTCAGATTACTGATAAGGCAATACGAGGAATCGCGATCAATGAGTATGCATTCCAAACATATCAAGGTCTTAAGGATTATTTTTTCGGCATAAACGATGAAGATGTTATAAAAACAGCAACTCTGCCGCACGAATGGAAACAAGCAATTGCAGAAACTTTTACACAAAATCCTGATGTGTACGCACTTCAGATTGCGCTTCGGAATATGGGGGTGTATCCAATTGAGGGAAAAACACTTAATGATTGCCCGATTTCTGGACTTTTTGGGGGATGTACCAGAAAAGCCCTGGTCGCGTTTCAAGAGAAATATGGGATTGAAGGAGAGGATGGAGTGGTGGGGGAAAAGACTCGAGCAAAA
Source organism: uncultured Candidatus Saccharibacteria bacterium (assembly GCA_964495425.1). Lineage (GTDB taxonomy): Bacteria > Patescibacteriota > Minisyncoccia > Phycocordibacterales > UBA6065 > UBA6065. The sequence continues at coordinate 48,251 of CAZBVG010000004.1, read as the reverse complement.
TTACACGAATTATATAAATAAAACACAGCGCTTGCGCTGTGTTTTATCGTGCCAACTTCCTCAATTCTTCGCGGGTGACCTCGGCGTCACTCCATAAGATTTTAGTGTTGTTTGGGCCCATGATGTACGGGTCAGTTCCTTTTCCGGTAATGAGGACAGAATCACCGGTTTGGGCGAGTGAGAGTGCTTTTGCGATGGCTTCGCGGCGATCCATAATTACATGTTTTGGTTTCTTTGTGATCACAAGGGACATGTCATTTACGATTTCCTGAGGATCGTCATCATACGGATCTTCATTTGTAAGAATGATTTCATCACATTCGTTTTCGGCAATTTTTGCCATTTCGTCGCGCTTCCACGTGTCACGACCGCCACCCGTGTTGCCCAATACACAGATGCGGCGAGTGCCCTTAAATACGTCATATAGCTTCTGAAGTGAGTCTGGGGTGTGAGCGTAGTCGACGATGACAGCAAAATCCTGACCCTCGTCAATTTTTTCTACACGGCCTCGAATGAGAGCCAATTTTTCAATAGCGTCACGCGCTACTTCGATTTTTACACCTTCGCTGTCCGCATATGTTACGGCTGCAAGTTCATTGTAGATATTGAATTCACCAGAGAGTGGAGATCGAATGAGGGTACCTTTTACAGTCATAGCAAAACCCTCTTTGAATATATTGTATGGTCGGGCGTCTTCGAGGGAGTAGAGTCTTTTTTCAGCAAAATCTTTTTTGAGGAAGAGATCGCTTAGTCGGTCATCTGAATTTGCTATGAGTATTGTTTTTGATTTATGCGATCGTGCGACCGCCTCGGCAATAGAGAGTTTTGCGTTTACGTAATTTTCAAATGAGCCATGTGCTTCAATATGTTCTGGTGCAATATTAGTGAAAATAAGGGCATCAAAATCTATAAATCGGTGTCGATTCAATTGCGCACCCTGCGAAGTAACTTCCATAAATACATATTCACACTTCGCATTTACTGCATCTCGTAAGAATTTTTGTATAAAAAATCTGCCCGGCATCGACATCTTGTATAGATTGTCTTTTGATTCGCTACCGATTTTGAACCTGATGGTATTTGAGAGTGCGGTTTTAAATCCTGCTTTTTCAAAAATCGCATTCGTTATTTCTGTTACAGAGGTCTTTCCCTTAGTTCCAGTTACAGCCACAACCTTTATTTTGCGAGAAGGGAATCGGTAAATAACTGCACCAAGAAAGGCGAGACTGATGTGATAGAGAGGCTGTAGACGTGTAAAAAGCCAGACGGGGATGAGTTTTCGTATGTGATAAAGAATTGAGTCGAGCATGCTATTTTCCTAATATTTTCAAGGCTTTTTTAACGCGAGCGCCGGTGTCTGTAATCGTTGGGTCAACATCTTTAAGAGCTTCTCGTGCTTCGTTGTGTTTGAATCCGAGAGCCTTGAGAGCTTCAAGTGCATCAACTTCATCACGAAGTGAAATGCCTGATGATGTTTCCGCCTCAAACTTGCCTTTGAGTTCCAAGACTATCTTGTCTGCCATTTTTTTACCAATACCAGAGACTTTGGTGAGATGAGACGTATCTCCCGACGAAACCGCTCTACGAATATTTTCTGCGGACGAAACATTTAAAATACCCAGCGCTGTTTTTGGTCCAACACCTGAAACTGATGAAATGAGAAGCTCAAAAAAGTAGAGCTCGTTTTTTGAAGGGAAGCCGTAGAGTGTTTGTGAATCTTCACGTACCGCAAGATGGGTCCACAGAGAAATCTCTTTACCATCTTTGAGTGTTTCCATGGTTGATCCAGTAACAAAAACCTTGTAACCAACACCATGGACATCCAAGACCACCGATCGTTCTTCCTTGTCTATAACCGTTCCTGTAAGGTGGGTAATCATGCCTCTAGTATAGCAATTGATTAGAGTATTTCACCAAATGAACCTGCTAGGGCTTGCTTTTTTGGGCGGGCGCTGTTAAAGTAACGCCCACATATATGGCAATCACATCTTCAGCAAAAAAGGCACTTCGAGCTTCAAAAAGGAAGCGAGTTTTCAATATTAGACACCGAGACGCTGTTTCTCTTGCTACAAAAGAAATCAAGAAGCTTGTAGCAGATGGAAAAAAGGATGAGGCAATGAAACTCCTCCCGGGCGCTTACTCAGAGATCGATAAGGCGGCAAAGACAGGTTTCATCAAGCCAAACACGGCAGGACGAAAGAAGTCACGACTCTCAGCGATGATTAAGAAGGCAAAGGTATAAATAAAAAATCCGGCACTCGCCGGATTTTTTGTATTTTGAAGCTTTTTCCTGTAAGTTAGAGGAACATCGGTTATCCCCCCGTCGTTCAATGGATAGGACATGAGTTTGCGGAACTCAAGATTGAGGTTCGATTCCTCACGGGGGGACAAGAAATCAAAAACCACTCTTAACGAGTGGTTTTTGATTAGAATCCAAGTGCCTCGATGAGTGAGTGGAAGAAGCTTTGCTCAAAATGTTCTTCTTTGAGGTGTTTTTTCATGAATTCACGTACCTCAGATGGCGTGTGTTCTTTTATGTGAATTGAGACAAGGGGCATGAAGGCTTTTTTGGATTTGAGGAAGAGAAGGGGACCATCATGGTGTTCTTCATCAATGCCAAAGGAATCTAGGGTGCTGTATGGATAGAGAATTGTATCGACACGTACACCTTTTTCTCCAAGCGCAATATTTACATTGTTTGGTTTTCGCACTGAAAAGAGAGTGAGGGCAAAAACTGAGATTGTGAGCACGATTGCAAAGAGGAAATTGCTAAAAATGATACAGGTGACAACCAGTGCCGCTGTAATAATACCCACGGTCCAATACCATTCCGAAGTTTTCGGCTTGTGTACGTACTCGTGAGTTACCCAAGAAAGTCCATTCATGTCCTATAGTATACACCTCTTATTCCACAGAGAACATGTGGATTCCTTTGAAGTTTTTTCAACTTTAGTGTAACTTGTACGGGAACGGATAGGTGGCTGAGTGGTCTAAAGCAACAGTCTTGAAAACTGTCGTCTCTTCACGGGGACCGTGAGTTCGAATCTCACCCTATCCGCCAAGATTAAAGCCGCGTCTTAACGCGGTTTTTGCTATACTGTTCGTATGCGTCTCCTTGGAATAGATTATGGTGAAAAGAGAGTTGGTGTCGCGCTATCAGACGACAAGAGTCTTTTAGCATTCCCACACTCAGTTATTCCAAATACGAGAAACCTCCTAAGAGACATCGCTGAAATAGCTCGTCGCAGCAATATCGAAACTATTATCATAGGTGAATCAAAGAACAATAAAGGTGAGGATAATCGTATTATGGACGAAGTTCGTCCTTTTGCTGTCGAGCTTGGAAAACTAGGGTATAAGGTACTTTTTGAGCCAGAATTTCTCACATCTCATCAAGCGGCACATTTTTTAGGTAAGACTGACAAGATTGACGCTTCGGCGGCATCGATTATATTGCAAAGCTACATAGACAGGGTAAGACATCAGGGCATAAACGATAGACTTTTTTAGTTAACAAATACCAGATGATTTCATACGACGATTTTTCAAAAGTAGAAATAAAAGCAGGAAAAATTCTTTCTGCAGAAAAAATTCCAAATACAGACAAGCTCCTTAAGCTTTCTGTAGACTTTGGTTTTATTACGGAACAGATAGCAACGATTTCACCTGAGAAATCCGCTGCTGACTCAATGGGCGTTGCGGAAGGGGATACGATTGCTGAAATACAGATGACTGAAATGAAACATGATGTACGCCAAATTATCTCCGGGATCGCATCGTATTTTCCAGATCCAGCTACATTAGTAGGTAGAACATGTATGTTTGTGACAAATCTCGAGCCGCGAAAGATAAAAGGGTATGAATCAAACGGTATGTTGTTTGCGCTTTCGACAGATGACGGTAAATTTTCCCTTCTTGAGCCACACAAGGACATTCCTCCAGGAACAAAGGCAAGATAGGGCTCTATAAGGCCGTACAAAGCCACCTCATACGGGTGGCTTTTAAACGCTTGACAAATTATACAGGTATGCTATGATACTAGTGTCACCAATAGGAAACTATAGATGACGGGTCGCAATACGGCGACCACAAAGGCATCTGACGCCCGATGCGAAGATGCAGGCAAGTTACAGCGGTTCAGGCCTCTTAGTAATCGAACCCTGTTCTGTAACGGTGTAATGTTCTCCACTGTTCAGAAATGTTCTTAAAAATAGAGAGCAAAAGTAGCGGAGTCGTGAAGCTTCATAATCACGACAGCGCTCACCCCTTCCAGCGAAAGCAGGAAGGGGTTCTTTTTTATATAAGGATCTATTGCTGTGAAAAAGCTTGCTTTTTTCTAAAGATGTAGTAATATGTATGTATTCCAGCCCTCCGGGGCGGTTTTTAATAACAAAAATTCTTCTCAAAATCTGCTTATGAAACTCGTCGAATATATAAAGGAAACCCGTGGTGAAATGAAGCATGTTAACTGGCCAACCCGAAACCAGGCTATTAACTACACGCTCCTTGTTATTGGTCTATCACTTGCAACCGCACTTTTGCTCGCTATAGCAGATTATGTATTCGGTCTCGGTCTTGAAGCAATAATTCTTAAATAATCATGTCGAAACAGCAAACAGGAGGTGAGCGTCATTGGTACGCGATCCACACATATGCGGGATATGAAAATGCAGTTGCGCGAAACTTGCGCCAGCGAATTGATTCTCTCAACATGCAGGACAAGATTTTCAACGTGCTTGTACCAACCGAGAAGAAGATCAAGGTAAAGGGCGGTAAGCGAGTAGAGGAAGAAGAGAAGGTATACCCAGGTTATATTCTCGTAGATATGGTTGTAAGCGACGAATCATGGTTCGTTGTGCGAAACACTCCACGAGTAACTGGTTTCGTGGGTTCTGGTGTGCACCCTGTACCTCTTACACCAAAGGAAATTGACCAGCTTATGGGTCGAATGGATACAACTGAAGTTAAGCACGAGATTAACCTCTCTCCAGAAGATGCGGTAAAGATTGCTGACGGTCCATTCAAGGATCTTGAAGGCAAGGTATCAGAGGTTGATACTGCTCGAGGCAAGGTAAAGGTTCTCGTTTCTATGTTTGGTCGAGAAACACCTGTCGAACTTGATTTCTTGCAAGTTAAGAAGATTTAATATAACCTTATCCCCACTATGGCAAAGAAAGTAACAAAGATGCTTAAGCTCCAGATTCCAGGCGGTAAAGCCGTTCCTGGCCAGGCGCTCGGACCTGCACTCGGACAGGCAGGTATAAACATTGGTGAATTCGTAAAGCGATTTAACGATGAAACCAAGACACGAATAGGCGAGATGGTACCTACCATTATCGAGGTCTATGATGATCGATCATACAAGATGATCTACAAGACTGAGCCTGCCTCAAAAATGATTCTAAAAACATTGGGCAAGGAACTTGGTTCAGGAAAGCCAAACTCAGTAAAGATCGGAACTCTTACAAAAGCTCAGGTAAAGGCAATCGCAGAAAAGAAACTTCCAGACCTCAATACCACAGACGTTAACGCAGCAATGAAGATGGTAGAAGGTACGGCACGAAACATGGGAGTAGACGTTAAGTAAATAAAAAACCACTCACTCATGAGTGGTTTTTTATTTTTTTAACAAATTTCCTGGTGGGAAAGTTGACGGTGAAAAAAAAGAATGCCGTGCGTCAAAAGTGCACAAGTTTTACGTTTACATTGCATGGTGCGAGAAGTATCATAAATTACGGTCCAGTAAAACGCTCTCTGCTTTATGAACTCACAAATGGTGATTGAAGGGATTGTTCCTGAGGACTATACTCCGGAACAGCAACACAATGAAAGCGCTGAAACTCCCGTGAAGATTTCCGGTGACGATCAGACTTTGTCCCTTCCGCTTGATTTGGGGAGGGCGGCCTAAACGGCCACACAGGAGCTCCGTTTCAAACGGAGCTTTTTATTTGCTTTTATGTGGCATTACCGTAATATCGTCTCTGGACCCTTAAAACTTGTTCATATTATGAGTAAACCTGTTGTTCATGTGATCTTGCCTGATATGGCCCCCGAATCCCTGGAGGCCATCGTCTTTGCCCGCTCAATCGAATCATTCCAGCGGCAAATGTACCCGTTTGAGGTTGTGGTTCATAGCAGTGACCTCGCCTACGAGACGAAAAAGAATCCGCTTTGCGGCCACGAAGCGCCCGTTTACGAAGCCTCTTCAAGATAGAGCGCGGTTTTATGCCCCTGGTATGTCAGGGGCTTTTTTATTTTCCTAAAGAGAGTATGCTTTCGATATATGGCAAAGCATGTAAAAACTTCAAAAGGAGGGACTCCGATCCGCGAAACTGATCCGCATCTCATGAATCCACATGTTCGTCCATCATGGGATGAATATTTTACAAAAATTAGCGAGGTGGTTGGTGAGCGAGCAACGTGCGATAGGGGACGATCCGGTTGTGTGATTGTTAAGGATAAACGAATTTTGGTGACTGGGTATGTGGGGGCGCCTGCAGGTGTTGCCCATTGCGATCACGTGGGTCATGAAATGCATACGGTGGTTCAAGAGGATGGGACAACCTCAAAACACTGCATTAGAACTACACATGCTGAACAAAACGCTATTGCAAATGCGGCTCGAGAAGGCGTGCCAGTTAACGGATCAACGCTCTATTGTCACATGACTCCGTGCTATACCTGCGCAAAGATCCTTATAAACGCCGGTATTGTTCGTGTTGTTGCGAAGAAGGATTATCACGCAGCAAAGCGTTCCAAAGAAGTGTTTAAGGAAGCAGGAGTATCTCTTCAGATTCTCAATGCTGAAGTTGAAACTTACGCTAATATGAAATAAAAAACTCGGCCTGGTGGCCGAGTTTTGTTTTTAGGATTTCTTCACAATGTCGTGACCGCCTCGCTTGATGTTCCAGATACCTGGAGAAGTATCGTGATGCATCTTGATGAAAGGCACTGCTTCTTTGATCGCATCACCCATTCGCTGCGCTTGAACACGCAGTGTCGGATGAACGGTATCTCCGGAGCGAAGTTCAGCGGTGTAGACTGCTGCTGGCAATGAAGACGTAAGTTTTACGGCTACAGTGTAACCCATGGCAACGTAATACTGTTTAACCTCGTCGCTTGCCTTAAGTGCCTTGATTTTCTTTTCCTGCTCTTTGATCACTTTCACAGCTTCCTTTCGAAGTCCCTCAGGAAGTTGTTCGAGATACCATGAATAGAAGCCGTGGCGGATAGAAAGAAGCGGCATTTCCTGAATGCAACTGCGGTGTCTCTGAAGATCTCGGTATGATCCGAAATCAAGAGGGAAGGTGAAGACAATATTTCCATACTGTCTCATTCGCTGGTGCAGTTCAGACTTTATCGGTCGAGAATTGAGAAGTTTCTTGTGCTTCGCAAGTCCTTTAAGATCAAGTCCTGTTGCATCGTATGAAAACTTTTTAACGATTTTTGAGTCGTCAAAATAAGCGAATGCCTCCATGCTTTCTTTAATGAAAGCTTCTTCCGCGGGATAGACTTTGTGCGAGAAACTCGAGGGATACTTTGTTTTGAGCTCAGTAGAAATGAGCTCTGCGATCTCTCGAATCTCCTCAAGGGGATGATTTCGCATCTCCTTTACGTGGTCATATGCCTGGCGCAGGTTAGTGTGCCATGCAGCATAGGTGGTGACACCGGCAGGGAGAAATCCTCGTGCAATATCGAATGATCGTGCTTTGATCGCTTTCTCATATTTTACGGGGTCCTCTCCATCCTTGATGGGATAGCGTTCCTTCAAGACAGGCACAAGTTCAACGAGTACATGCCTATAGAATCGCATCCATTCATCTTGTATTGCCTTACCAGCCTTTGAACCAAGCGGATTGAGCACTTCTTGCGATGCCATGTCGAGGTATCGTGTTGAAGCTTCCTGTCCGCTATAGAGTGGCCAGTCTTGCACTGCCTTTGCCGCAAGCATACTTACATTCTCAACGAAAATTGAGGTGGTTCCGCAATCTCCGATTGATTTATGTCCATAACCTACGTAAAACGAGGCCATGAACTTTTCTGCTCCGCGTGTGCGCACTGCTTCCAAATGTTCCTTAACGCTTCGTGGACTTCTTGAATAAAGCGCTTGAAGCATAGCGACTGCTTCGGGCGCGAGGTCGTCAACAATTATTATTTCTCTCATAGAACGTATTGTATCTGACTTTCATTCTTCATAACAAATCCAATAAAGCAAGTTGGTAACTTGTAAGAATTCAAAAGTGTGGTTGAATTACGCAAGCATTGATCATTCTATGAACACGTCTCCTAAAATTCTGGGGCGGTTTACCATATCTCCCCAGTACCAACCCAGACAATTGCTTGCTCATATAGGTAGTTATTCGGGTGAAGCGTTTGATGCACTTTCTGCCCGTGCGGGTGATGATTACGACATTGAACCGCGGCTTCGGGGTTTAGGTAAGTTTGAGAACTTTCTGGCTGCTTATCAAGAAAAGAAGGTTTCTAAGACCGAACGACTTCTCACCTTGCGGGAGCTTCTCATTCTTCACATACGGTCACGGCCGGCATTGCGGCTTCGTAGCCCGTTTATTATTTGTGAAGGATTTGCGCTCGATTTTACATCTGTCGGAGAGGAAAATGGTGAAGATTCAGAAGATTTTGATTCGGCCATCCACTCATTTAAGGAAATCGGTGATGTTGTGCTCTCGCCAGATACTCGGTTTGCTATGACAAGAATGACCCTGTTGGAAAAGGGCGTCTGGTCAGAGCGAATGTTTGATATGGTGCTTGCAAAGCCATATCCATTTCCACTGGAAACAAAGCCCGGAATATAATTCTGGGTTTTTTATTACTGCGCTTGTAGATGGCTCATGATATATTGTGCCTAACCAATTAATCTTCCAATCCCATGAAAGACAAACAGGTAGAAAAGCTTGTGAAGGCAGAGAAGGCGAGACAGAAATCAGTTATAAATCTGATCGCATCGGAAAATTATGTTTCTCAGGACGTGCTCGATGCTCTCGGCTCCGAACTTACAAATAAATACGCGGAAGGGTATTCAGGTAAACGATATTACGGTGGAAATTCAATTACAGATAAAGTAGAGGACTTGGCAGCGGAGCGCGCACTTAAACTTTTCGGACTATCTGAAACTGATTGGGCGGTAAATACGCAGGCTTTGTCAGGATCGCCAGCAAATCTTGCGGTCTATGTCGGTCTTTTGGAGAAGGGAGACAGGGTGATGGGTATGTCGCTTGATCACGGAGGACATCTTACGCATGGTCATAAAGTATCTGCGACGGGAAAATTTTGGACCCAGGTGCCGTTTGGGGTTTCAAAGGAAAGTGAAGTACTCGACTATGATGAGCTCAAAAAAATTGCCCTTCGTGAAAAACCAAAAATGATCATTACAGGATTTACCGCATATCCGTGCGTCATTGATTGGGCAAAATTCCGTGAGATTGCTACAGCCTGCGGTGCATATCTTATGGTTGATATGTCTCACGTTGCCGGACTCGTTGCGGGCAAAGCATATCCATCACCATTTCCGTATGCAGATGTTGTTACCACAACTACGCATAAAACACTTCGTGGTCCTCGAGGCGCTCTCATTTTTTCAAAAATAGATCAGCGCGAACTAAATAAAAAGATTGATCGGGCTGTTTTCCCGGGCCTTCAGGGTGGTCCACATATGAATCAGACGGCGGCGATCGCTGTTGCCCTTAAGGAAGCAATGTCACCAGCATTTAAAAAATACGCAAAGCAGGTTATTCGTAATGCGCAGACATTGGCAAAAGAACTTTCAAATCTTGGCTGGCGAATTATCTCAGGAGGAACAGAAAGCCATCTTATTCTCGTTGATGTGGCGAAGGAGGGGATTGGAGGCAAAGAGGCGTCAGATAAACTTGAGAAAGCGGGAATTATCGTAAACAAGAACGCGATTCCGTACGATACTCGACCGCCGGTTGACCCATCGGGAATTCGACTTGGTACGGCCGGAGAGACAACACGGGGTAAGAAAGAGAAGGATATGATCAAACTCGCTCAGAAGATCGACAAGGTTTTAAGATCAAAATAACAAATTACTCGACTTTTATACGAAGTCGAGTATTGTTTTATGCAGAAACACATGAAAACAGTACTGTTATACGTAGAGATTTTTGTAGGAAATCTTCTCAGGCATATTTTTTCACGAAAGAATCCTTCTCACGGCTTTTTTATCCAGATAGATGGTGGAGAAGGCGCAGGCAAGGATACGGTGATTGATAAGCTCAAGGTGAAATATCCTTATGTTGAATTTTCTCGAGAACCAGGTGGTACTCCATACGCAGAAGAAATGCGTGCGGTCATGCTTGACTCAAAGCTTGCCCGAGATGCGAATGCTTTAACCCAGATGCTTCTCGTTACTGCAGGAAGGTCAGATCACATGCATCGAAAGGCTGAGCACGTGATTCTCGGCGGAAGATCATTTGTGTCGAATCGAGGAAGCATAACGAGTTGGGGCTACCAGATTGGTGGTCAGGAAGGAGGGTATGCTCTCAAAAAGCTTTTCTTCCAAATCCATCGTGCTATTTACACCAAGGTCTCTCCTGATCTTTATGTCATTCTCGAGGTTGATCCTAAAGAGGGCGCTCGACGAGTTGCAGAACGAAAGGGAGAAATGAACCACTACGATGAAAGAAAGACAGACTTTCATCTCCGTGTCATGAAGGCTTATCGCACATTCGGTACACTTTTTCCTTTCAAGGTGAAGTTTGTTGATGCCAATAAGTCACGTGATGACGTGTTTGCACAGGTTGATGCTATTGTTTCACCGTTTCTTTCTAAGACCGCAAAGTAATTGCGGTCTTTTTTCTACTTGTTATAGTGATTTTATGAAAAAGACACTCAAGATTGTGAGGCTTCACGAAAATGTACCTGTGCCAAAGTTTGCTATGCCGGGCGACGCTGGTTTTGATCTCTATGTAGGTGAGAAAGTTACGCTTGCGCCCATGGAACGAGCATCGATCAATACTGGGTACAAGATGGAGATTCCAAAGGGCTGCGTGGGAATTATTTATGAAAAGAGCGGACTTTCATTCAAACACGGCATTATTACGTATGGAAACGTAGTAGATTCAGGATATCGTGGGGAGGTGCGTGTAGGGGTTATGAACTTGAGTAAAGAAACCTATACATTTGAACCTGGCCACAAGGTTGCCCAGATGATTATTCACAAATATGAAGAGGTAAACTTTAAGGAAGTGAAAGATGGTGAGCTCTCGATGTCCGCACGAGGTGAGAGAGGTTTTGGATCTACAGGAAAATAGATAAAAGAAAACCGCCATTATGCTTTGTTGTGTGGCGGTTTCGAGGTCTTAAGCCCTCTTCCAGTTTTTCCTGACTTTTTCAATTGCTGAGGCGCTCGAGTACGAGCGAAAACTGGTAAAAACAGCGATTTTTTTAACAAAGGAGCATATTCCCCCGTGCCGGCATGACCAAGTGAACCCCTTTAAGTGTTTTTTCTGTTGTCACTTGAAACCGTCATCTGATATCAGGATACCATATATTATTTTAATGTCAAGCAATACTACCTTTCTATTGCTGATACAATGAAAACACGCTAATTTTAGCCACTCATGGACATCCAGACGACAATTAAAGCCAAAATACAGGAAGCCCTTAAGGTTTTGGGTCTTTCTGTTGGCGAAATCAACCTCGAACATCCAGCTGATGTGGCGAATGGTGATTTTGCGACCAATGTTGCACTTTCTTTGGCAAAGGCTGCAAAAGCTAATCCTCGTGAGCTTGGAAATAAAATTGCTGCAGAGCTTTCGAAACAGAACATCGAACATATAGAAAAGATAGAGGTGGCGGGTCCAGGCTTCATAAACTTTTTCCTTTCAAATTCATATTTTGTAAACGAGCTCGAAACAATTCTCAAGCGAAAGGATTTGTACGGATTTTCGAATGAGTGGAGAGGACAGAAGATGCTTGTTGAGTATACTGACCCAAATCCATTTAAGGAGTTCCATATTGGTCACCTTATGTCTAATGCGATCGGTGAATCGATTGCACGACTTCTTGCATCACAAGGCGCAAAGATTCGCCGCATGTGTTATCAAGGCGACTTTGGTCTTCATGTGGCAAAGGCTATGTGGGCAATATGTAAAAATGAGGAGAAAATGCCTTCACGATACTCTGCGCTCAAGGATCGTGTTGCGTTTATTGGCTCATGTTATGTCGAAGGATCGGCAGCGTACGAAGATAACCCAGAAGCAAAAAAAGAGATCACGGAGCTTAACAAGAAGATTTTTGAGGGCAAAGATCGCAAACTCATGAAGCTCTATAAGCTCGGTCGTCGCTGGAGCCTTAAACATTTTGAAGAAATATATAAAAAACTTGGAACCAAGTTCGATTACTACTATCTCGAAAGTGAAGTTGTTCATGATGGTTTGGCGCTTGTTGAGGAAAATCTCGAGAAAGGGATATTTGAAAAATCAGATGGGGCGGTTGTATTTAAAGGAGAAAAGTATGATCCGAAACTCCATACTCGTGTATTTATAAACTCACAGGGTATTCCTACATACGAGACAAAAGAACTCGGTCTTAACACAAAAAAGTGGAAGAAGGTTCGTCCAGATAAATCAATAATCATTACGGCCAATGAGCAAGCAGATTACTTCCGTGTGCTTTTGAAAGCGCTTGAAATACTTGAGCCTGAAGCAGCAAAAGTAACCGAGCATATTTCACACGGTATGCTTCGTTTTGCCGAAGGGAAAATGTCATCACGAAAAGGAAATGTGATTACAGGAGAATCTCTCATACATGATGTTGAAAAACTTGTTCACGAAAAACTTCAGAGTCGTGAAATGACTGATAAGGAAAAGGCGCAGACAGCAGAAATAGTTGCAATCGCCGCAATAAAATACTCCATTCTCAAGCAGGTCACCTCAAGTGACATTATTTATGATTTTGATAAATCAATTTCATTTGAAGGTGATTCAGGTCCATATCTTTTGTACACAGCGGTTCGTGCTCAGTCTGTTTTAGATAAGGCAAAGAAAGAGAAGATCAAGCCTAAAGTCTCAAAAGAGGGGATGTACACCAGTGTTCTCATGCGTCACGTAGCAAAGTTTCCGGAAGTCGTATCACGGGCATCGGTTGAACGGGCACCGCACCTCGTTGTGACTTATCTCACTGAACTTTCATCAATGTTTAATGCGTGGTATGCGAATGTTGTAATCGTGAAAAAGGATGATCCAGAGTCGCCGCTTCGTGTAGCGATTACACAATCGGTGCGCATTGTTCTTGAGAACGGTCTGAAGCTTCTCGGGATGCGTGTACCAGAAAAGATGTAAAAAGGTTGGAAAATTGCTAATGTAGTCTTACATATGGCTGAAAACCCAGATACAAAGCCTAAAACAAAGCTTGTTGAAATAGAAGACAAGGTACTTTCGTTTTGGCAAAAGAACGATATTTTTGCAAAATCGCTTAAGAAAGGTGGTAAGGAATTTGTGTTTTATGATGGCCCTCCATTTGCAACCGGTCTTCCGCATTTTGGACACCTTTTGCCGACAACCATTAAAGACGTTATTCCTCGCTATAAAACCATGCAAGGGTATCATGTTGCGCGTCGCTGGGGATGGGACTGTCATGGTTTGCCTGTCGAGAACCTTATTGAAAAAGAACTTGGTCTTAAAACCAAGAAGGAAATTTTGGATTACGGTGTTGGAAAATTCAACGAAGCTGCTCGAGATGCGGTGCTTCGATATACGAAAGAGTGGAGAAATATTATTCCTCGAATAGGTCGATGGGTCGACATGGTTGATGATTATCGAACCATGGATGCTGGCTATACGCAGTCTGTCTGGTGGATCTTCAAGACACTCAGTGAAAAGGGTCTCATTTACGAAGGTTTTAAGTCGATGCAGATTTGCCCTCGATGTGAGACATCGCTTTCGAATTTTGAGGTAAATCAGGGATACAAAGATATTACAGATATTTCTGTCTATATTAAATTTGAAGACTCGGCTACTCCTAAAACTTACTTTGTTGCATGGACAACGACTCCTTGGACTTTACCGGGTAACGTGGCGCTCGCAGTTCACCCAGATGTTGAATATGTTTATGTGTCAGGAAAAGTAGAGGGGGAGACATATGTTATGGCACAGCAGCTTGTCGGATCGGTATTTGGGACGGAATACAAGGTTCTCAAAACTGTCTTTGGTCGTGAACTTATTGGCAAAAAGTATAAGCCCCTTTTTCCGTACTACAACAATAGCGCAACCAAGCATATTGAGAATGGATACAAGATATATGGCGCGGAATTTGTAACAACAACGGACGGAACCGGTATCGTGCATATCGCACCAGCGTTCGGTGAAGATGATATGAAGCTCGGTGAAAGGGAAAAGCTCCCGTTTATTCAACATGTTGGCATGGATGGAAAGATAAAGAAGGAGGTGATTGATTTTGCTGGACACGACGCAAAGCCAAAATCAGTAGAAAAAGATGGGCACCAGAAAACTGATATCGAAATCATCAAATGGCTTGCTCATAATGGATTTCTTTTGGAGAAAAAGAAGATCATTCACTCTTATCCTCATTGTTGGAGATGTGAGACTCCGCTTCTTAACTATGCTACGTCGTCATGGTTTGTTCGAGTTACCGATTTTAAAGATGATCTTGTAAAGCAAAACAAGAAAGTCGGTTGGGTACCCGAAGACATTCGTGATGGACGTTTTGGCAAATGGCTTGAAGGTGCACGTGATTGGGCAATTTCACGTTCTCGTTTCTGGGGTGCGCCAATTCCTGTGTGGCGAGGTGTGGAGTCTGGAAAAATCTATACAATCGGTACAGTTAAAGAACTTTCGCGATACGTAAAACGATCGGGCAACAAATACACACTTGCTCGACACGGAGAATCTGAAACAAACGTTCGTGGCATTTCAAATTCTGATGTGAGTGTTGTGTATCACCTTACTGAAAAGGGCAGGAGTCAGGTGTTGGCACAGGCGAAACGACTAGCAAAACACGGTATTGATGCAATTTACGCGTCAGACTTTGTGCGTGCAAAGGAAACTGCAAAAATATATGCGCAGGAACTTGGTATTCCAGAACATGAAATTAAATACGATGTCCTATTGCGTGAATTCAAAGTTGGTCCTGAGCAGGAAGGAAAACTTTGGAGTGATACTGATAGGCGTATTAGGACGCATGGACTTTGTCCTGGAATGGAATCACCTGATGAACTCAAAAAGCGCGTGTTCGATACTCTGTATGACATTGATTCAAAGCATTCTGGTAAAAGAATTCTCATCGTAAGCCACGGTGCAATATGTAATACCATTATTCACGGCATTGAGGACACACCAAGCTTTGATAAGGTGCTCCATGATGAGCGACGCTATTTCCGTAATCCGGGAGAAATGCGATCGTTTGATTTTGTGCCATTACCTCATAATGCACATTACAATCTCGACCTTCATCGACCATATATTGATGACGTGGAATACGTGGCGCCAGATGGAGAAATGCTTGAACGCGTTCCTGAAGTTTTTGATTGCTGGTTTGAATCAGGTGCAATGCCATACGGTGAGACGTTTTACACAGGTAGGGCTCGTTCACACTTCGATCCAAAGGGAGGACTTTTCAAAAAACGTGTTGGTTTTCCTGCTGACTTCATTGCAGAAGGACTCGATCAAACACGAGGTTGGTTCTACTCACTCCTTGTTCTTGGCGTGGGGCTCTTTGGTGTAAGCCCATACAAGAATGTGGTGGTAAACGGACTCGTGCTCGCCGAAGACGGTCAGAAAATGTCGAAGTCAAAGAACAATTATCCGCCTCTTATGCCGACAGTTGAAAAGTATGGTGCGGATTCATTGCGATATTTCCTCGCTTCATCGCCGGCGGTAAAGGCTGAGGATGTTCGATTCTCAGAGAAGGGAGTAGATGAAGTCTCAAAGAAACTCCTGCAAAGACTCGATAACGTTCTCTCGTTTTATGAGATGTACGCTACATCGCCTGCAAAGGAGAATCTTTCATTTACATCAACTCACGTTTTAGACCTCTGGATTTACGGACGACTTCTTGAAACACGTGAAGAAGTAACACGTGCACTTGAAAAGTATCAGATTGATAAAGGTGCTCGACCACTTCTTGGTTTTGTGGATGATCTTTCGACATGGTACCTACGACGCTCTCGAGATCGATTTAAGTCAGATGATCTACAGGATCGAAAGAATGCGCTCGAGACCACTCGATTCATATTGCGAGAGTTTTCGAAAATAATGGCTCCATTTACTCCATTCTATGCGGAGCATCTTTTCTGTAAGGTTAAAACAGCACAAGATCCAGAAAGCGTACACCTTGCAGACTGGCCAACTGCAGCAACATATGACGCAAAGGTTATTTCAGACATGGCGGAGACAAAGCGCCTTGTAACACTTGCTCTTCAAGAACGAGCAAAAGCAAATATCAAAGTTCGTCAGCCTCTTGCACTTCTTAAAGTAAAAACAAAGGAACTTGGTCCTGAGTACATTGAACTTATTCAAGATGAGGTAAATGTAAAGTCAGTTATAGTCACCTCTGCGCTTGAAAATGATACAGAGCTAGATACCAAAGTTACAGATGAACTTAAGAAGGAGGGAGTTGTGCGCGATCTCATCCGCTCGATCCAGGAACTCCGCAAGACGGAAAAGCTCACCGTTACAGATAAAGTAGTTCTTCTCCTTGATTCTGATGAAAAAGGTAAAGAACTCGTTTCAGCGTTTGCTTCTGAAATAAAGAGGGTAACTCTTGTGACAGGTGTAGAACACCAGACGATGGTGCACGCACAACCGCTTGTTATTGAAGAATATACTTTCAAAATCGCATTTAAGAAATAAAAAATCCCGCATAATGCGGGATTGGGATCAAACAAAGGTGTGCAACTGTTTTTTCCTACGAGCGATCTTCAATCGAATTTTCTGAAACACCTCATCAATCATCCCGTTGGGATTAGGGATGACGTATTGGCAGATGTGCTTCATGGTTTCTTCGGTCTCGCGTGTTTTCATCCTGCGCTCAAGCTCAAGGCGAGAGAACGAGGAATCGCGGTCGAGGTAACGCCCGATTGCTTCTTGAAGTGATACTTCAAGGTAAATAGTGATCATTGCCTCGCCAAGAAGCTCGTTCCTATCCGCCAGAAGCGATTCGATTCCCTGTGGATCGATACACACAACAAAGTGACGACCGCGGGCGAGTCCATCAAGAATGGTGGAACGGGGTGTTCCGTAGAAAAAGCCGTTGATGGTGGCTGTTTCCAGGAATTTTCCTGCATCAGCTGCACGCCTGAAGGTGTCATCATCGTAGAAATCGTAGTGCTTACCATTGATTTCATGTGTCCGAGGAGGGCGGGTGGTGACGGTTCTCACTTTGCGCACCTCACCCGTAGCGACGAGACGCTCGGCGATTTTTGTCTTCCCGCAACAGAAAGGTCCGGTAAGAGCAGTTAAGGTGCCTCTTTTTGCTTGAGTGATACTCATAGTTAGGTTGAATGTGAAAAAACTCTGTTCACTTTTTAACCTACATATGCCATAAACGCAAGGATCTTCTTTGTTACAATCTAGGTATGTCATACGCCGTCTATACTACAGAAGGATTTGTACTCGGAAGTACCCCTTCGGGAGAAGCTTCAAAAACCTTTTGGATTTACACCAAGGATTTTGGCCTCATTAAAGCAAAGGCTCAAGGGGTGAGACTTCTTGCTTCAAAACTTCGTTATGCGATCGAAGAATATTCGCTCGCTACTTTTTCGCTTGTGAAAGGAAGGGAGGTGTGGAGGCTCACGGGGGCACATGACAAAAAATCACCTCAAGAAAACATGCTTATGCGCGCTCGTGTGCTTTCGTTGGTTCGAAGACTTGTTCAAGGAGAAGAAGTGAATGAAAAACTTTTTTCGGCTTTATTGGCGCTTTTTGACGAGAAATACATGGCTCTTACTAGGGAGGAGCAGATCGCGTTTGAATCACTTGCGCTTATTCACGTGCTTTCTTCGCTCGGATATCTCGATGTGCACATAATATTGGGGCAGGAAGCTAAGGATGAATTTTCCGTATACAATCTGCCGCTCATTCAGTCCAAGAAAAAGGAGGTAATCATGGAGATAAATAAGGCGTTGAAGGAGACTCAGCTCTAGGCGTCTTCGTGGTATAATGCGGAAATGTTTGAATCAGATAAAAAGAGTCCTTTAGAGCGAGTGAATAAAAGCCTCTATTCTCGAACCGGCGAGATGGCTACAGATATGCGCCACACAATTCATCAAGGTGCAACAGAAGTTCCTCAGACTTGGCAGGATGAAAAGGAAGCAGATATGGAAGACCCTGTACGGATGAGAACGGTACGAAAGACGTATAGTTATCTTTTTATAAGCGCGTTTGTTTTTTTCATCGTCGCTGCGGTTATTGGTGGATACACATTGTTCGGTGGTAAAAACTTCGTTTCCGCAGACAACGTAAACATTCTGATTGAAGGCCCGGTATCCATTACCGGTGGAGAACCGCTTGGACTCAATGTTTCTGTAGTGAATCGTAATGCTACGAATATCGAGAATGTAAATCTTATTGTTGAGTACCCTGAAGGCACCAAGGATGCTTCAAATGCGTCAATCGAACTTACCCGAGTGAAGCTCCCGTTGGGAAGTATTAAGTCTCAATCCGTGGCTCAGCAGTCACTTTCTTCGATTCTGTTTGGTGAAGAGGGTGCTCAAAAAAATATTCAATTTAAAGTTGAGTATCAAACAGAAAACTCGAACGCAACATTCTATAAAGAAAAGGAATACAGTGTTTCTATCTCATCTTCACCAGTGATTGTGACAATTGATGGACTCGATAAAGTACTTGGAGGCCAAGCGTCAGATTTTACAGTTACGGTTACATCAAATACAACCGTCCCTGTGCGTGATCTTTTGGTTAGTTTGGATTATCCATTTGGATTTACTGTAACGTCAGCGAGCCCACAACCGTCATATGGAAACAGCATATGGAAGATCGGTGATCTTTCACCTGGCGCAAAGCGAACAATAAAGCTTCAAGCAACAACTGAAGGTCAAAATGATGAGGAGCGCGTATTGCGAGCAAATGTTGGAATTCAAAGCGCTTCAAATGAACGAGAAATTGCAACCAATATCGTTTCTCGTGATCATTCATTCACCATAGAGCGACCGTTTCTTGGAATTGATGTCGCATTTGATGGGAATCGAGGCGATATAGCTGCTGAACCCGGCCGACCTATTCGAGCTGAAATTATTTGGACAAATAATAGTCCTGACAAGATTACGAATGCTCGCATCGAAGCCAAGCTAACAGGAAATGTGCTTAATAAAAGCTCGGTGACTGTTGATGGAGGATTTTATGATTCTCTCAATAACACAATCATTTGGGAGGCGGGAAGGACGTCTGGTCTTGATACGGTAGCTCCGGGAGAAAACGGTCGTGTAAGTTTTAGTTTTGCATCAAGCAACGCTGCACCCGGGCAATCTGTACTTAATCCTCAAATGAGCGTAACTGTATCGGCAAAGGGCAGTCGAGTCGATACCGGCGGCGTACCTCAGGAGATTACTTCTGCGGTAACACGTTCTGTGAAGCTGGTTTCGAATCTTACGCTTTCAGCTCGTGCGCTTCGCAATCAAGGAAGTCTATCAAATACAGGCCCGATTCCTCCAAGAGCAGACCAGGTGACAACCTACACGATAGTATGGACAGTTACGAATACTTCGAATAATATCACCGGTGCGAAGGTAACAGCCTCACTTCCTCCATATGTATCATGGACAGATGCTATAAGCCCTTCGGATGCACAAATAACCTACAATTCGACAGGAGGTACCATAACCTGGAATGTGGGTAGTGTGCCGCGAAATACGGACGCTAGCGGAGGCAAACAGGTGTCGTTCCAGGTATCGCTTCGACCAAGTATCAACCAGGTTGGAACAACTCCATCGCTTGTCACCAATACAAAAATTACGGGTGTGGATGCATTTACGGGAGTTACCATTCAAAATACCGCACCATCACTTTCAACACGAACATCAACCGACCTAACATTTAAAGAAGGCGACGATGTAGTTCAGAATTAAATTCATGGCAAAAAAAGAAGAAAAAAATGCAGTAATGGAAAATCTCATTTCTCTTTGCAAGAGACGAGGTTTTATATTTCAAGGCTCTGAAATTTATGGTGGTCTTGCCGGTACGTGGGACTACGGACCGTTGGGTGTAGCGCTCAAACATAACATAAAGCATCTCTGGTGGAAGAGATTTGTGACAGATCGAGATGATATGTATGGCATGGATGCTGCAATTTTGATGAATCAGAATACCTGGAAAGCCTCAGGCCATGTTGGAGGCTTTTCAGATCCATTGGTTGAATGTGAAAAGTGTAAGAGACGATTCCGTGCAGATCATCTTGAGGATACAAAGAAATGCCCTGAATGCGGCGGCAAGCTTGGTGCGGAAAAGCAGTTTAATATGATGTTTAAAACCCATGTGGGAGCTATGGAAGATGACGCAGCGGTTTCGTATCTACGACCCGAAACGGCCCAGGGCATGTTTGTGAATTTCAAGAATATTCTTGATACATTCCATCCCAAACTTCCATTTGGTATGGCTCAAATAGGTAAGGCATTTCGAAACGAAATTGCTCCTCGCGACTTTATTTTCAGAACTCGTGAATTCGAGCAGATGGAAATTGAGTATTTTGTTGATCCAAAGAATTGGAAGGAAGTGTTTGATCATTTTGTAAAAGAAGTCCATGCGTTTACGACAGATATAGGTTTGCCAAAGAAGAGCGTGCACGAACTCGAAATAGCTCCTGAGGACCTTGCGCACTATTCAAAGCGCACGATCGATTTTGAATTTGAGTACCCGTTCGGTAAAAAGGAACTGTATGGTCTTGCGTATCGAACAGACTTTGATCTGAAAGCACACGCAGCAGCATCAAATGTTGATCTTTCATATTTTGATGAAGAAACAAAGGCGAGATTTGTGCCACACGTTATTGAACCATCGTTTGGTGTCGATCGAACCGTTCTTGCGGTCTTGTCTTCCGCTTATAGGGAAGATGAGTTGGCGGGTGAAAAACGTGTTTATCTCAAACTTTCTCCAGCAGTTGCGCCGATAAAGGTAGCAGTGTTTCCGCTTCTTAAAAATAAGGAGGCGCTTACAGAAAAGGCACAGGAGATATATAAAGTGCTCCGAAAAGAATTTGGTGCAGTTGAGTATGATGCGGCTGGTTCTATTGGTAAGAGATATCGAAAACAGGATGAAATTGGTACACCGTTTTGCGTTACGGTTGATTTTGATACGCTTGAAAAGGCAGGCCATCCAGTGACTGTCAGAGATCGTGATACGGGTGACCAGGAAAAGATTATGCTGAAAGATTTGGCTTCATATCTTTCACAGAAATTAGGAAAATAAAGAATAGCCCCGGTTGCGTACGCAACCGGGGCTTTTTCAATCACGATCATGAACGATGTAATGATTGGTTTCCTTGATGCATAACACCAAGATAACCGCACTCACTATCCAGATCATGATGAACTGCACGCTGAAGGCTGGGGGTGTGCCGTGCATGAAGTACCAGAAACCGACACTTGCTCCGAGCGAGAAGAACGCAAGGACAAGGAAGATGCAGAGATAACCAACAGAGTTGTTTATGTGCATCCAAACATTCTTTGGGGATTTATCCATGGAGATACACGATTTTAAGGCCGTGTTCCTTGATTGTGGGTGACGTGCTGGCTATTAATACTATGCAATATATATTATAAAAAAGCAAATACTTTCACCAAGGACCGAATGCTATACTCACGATTATGAAATTTACCAAAACAATTCTTCCGAATGGTGTTCGCGTGATTACCGCTCCAATGGCGGGAAATCCAACTGTGACCGTGATGATAAATGTGGCTACGGGCAGTCATCATGAAACACCTGAGCAATCCGGTATCTCACATTTTTTGGAGCATATGTGTTTTAAGGGAACCGAGAAACGACCTACGGCGAGAGATATTTCTACAGAACTTGATTCGATCGGAGCTTCATATAATGCATTCACGGGGAGTGAGGTGACAGGATATTGGGCAAAAGCTGATGTGCGACATTTCGCAAAAATTGCTGATGTGGTGTCTGATGTGTACAAACACTCAATTTTTCCTGTAGCAGAAATTGAAAAGGAGAAGGGGGTAGTTATGGGTGAGATAGATATGTATGGTGATGACCCTCAAGAAAAAATTAGTGAGGCGCTTGTGAAGCATATGTATAAAGGTGAGCCAGCCTCGAGAGATGTGTTAGGCACAAAAGAAACTGTGAAGGCAATTACTCGTGATGATCTTATTGCATACAAAAAATCTCAATACACTCCCAAGAATACTGTTATTGCTATAGCTGGTGGAATCGATGAAGAGGAGATGCTCTCATGGGCACGACAAACATTCAGTGATTTGAAAGATGCTGAATCTCGGCCTGGATTACCGACAAAGGACAGAATTCAGGAGGGACCAGAGCTTGTCTCGTTGGAAAAGGACACAGATCAGGCTCATATTATTTTGTCGTGGAGGACATTTGATCGAAAGCATCCAGACCGTTACGTTGCCAGCATGGTTAGAAATATTTTGCGTGCAGGTATGAGCTCGCGTCTTTTTATAAAACTCCGCGAAGAGTTGGGTTCGGGATACTATATTGGTGCGCACCATGGCACAAGTAAAACTTTTGGACGTTTTTATATCTCGACCGGTACAGCGCATGCACGTGTGCCAGAAATCGTTGATGCGATATTGAAAGAAACAGATCGAATAAAGTATGAACTTGTTTCAGTTCAAGAGCTTGAGAAAGTGAAAGAATACCGGCGTGCGCATCTTCGTATGGGTCTTGAGACATCAGACGATGTAGCTGATTTTCTTGTAGATCAAGAAGTAATAAAAAATGATATTTATACTCCTGAAAAATTTGATGAGATTTATTCAAAAATAACCGCTGAAGATATACAGCGAGTTGCTGCCACTCTCTTTGATTCAAAAAAACTTACAGTAGGCGTCATTGGAAAGGGTATAGATCTAGCGGCACTCAAAAAAGTGTTGAATACGTAGTATCATTGACCCATGAAGGAAATGAACGAAACACGCGTAGAAATAAGCCTAATGACTATTGCAAAGGGCATTCTATTGATTGTCTGCACAATCGTTCTTTTCATGTTAAAGGATATTATTCTCGTTGTTTTGACTGCGGTTGTGATAGCTTCTTCACTTGAGCCTATGGTGAAGTGGTTTATGGATAAATCTTTGCCACGAGTTATCTCTGCACTCATTACCTATGCAATTATCGGTAGTATTTTGGTGAGCGTGTTCTATTCATTCGTACCTAGATTGCTTCAGGATACATCTGAATTTTTAAATTCAGTCCCCGAGTATCTCTCTTCATCTTCACTTTGGAATCCGCTCGATGAAGAAACAACAGAGCAGTCAAAGCAGGCGGCGATTACGCTTGCTGAAGGGATCGATGAGTCTCGTAAGCTTATAACTACTTCATCCAAAGATTTCTCGATTCAAGGGGCAGTAGAGGGAATTAATGAAGCTATAACGGCAGTTTCTGCTGGATTTGTGCATTCAGCCAGTTCGGTGTTTGGCGGTATTCTCTCTTTCATACTCATTGTGGTGCTTTCGTTTTATCTTGCAGTTCAAGAAGATGGAGTGGAGCATTTTTTGCGTACTGTTGTCCCTGATAAACAGGAAGGGTACGTGGTAAGTTTGTGGAAGCGAACACAGACAAAAATCGCGCTTTGGATGCAAGGGCAGCTTATTCTCGCTCTTGTTGTCGGTGTACTTGTCTATATTGGCCTTGCGCTTCTTGGTGTAAAAAATGCACTTTTGTTTGCCGTATTTGCCGCCTTTCTCGAAATGATTCCACTTTTCGGTCCAATTATCGCGGCAATTCCTGCCATTGCAACCGCATATTCTGATACGGGTACATCAGCGGCTTTTGTTGTTGCTGGTTTATATATCGTGATTCAACAGCTAGAGAATCATCTTATTTACCCGTTAGTGGTAAAGAAAATTGTAGGTGTCCCACCAATCCTCGTTATTCTTGCGCTTCTTGTGGGGCTAAAGCTAGCAGGTTTCTTGGGTATCATTTTGTGTGTACCTATTGCTTCTATGATTATGGAATTCATCGATGATATGCAGAAAAAGCGCTCTATTGCCTAATATTTCGTTCGCTTGATTCTTTTCTTAAACACTGTAGTCTTAAAATCACATGTCGAAATCATTTTACATCACTACTACGCTGCCGTATGTAAATGCTGAACCACACGTTGGTTTTGCGATGGAAATGGTGCGTGCGGATGTGATTGCTCGCTGGAAGAGACTCTCGGGCTACGAGGTATTTTTTAATACTGGTACAGACGAGCACGGTCAAAAGCTCTTTAAGGCAGCCGACAAAGCTGGTAAGGATGTGAAAGTATATGTCGACGAATATGCTGCTAAATTCCGTGAACTTATGCCACGACTAGGGGTAAGCGAAGACATTCATTTCATTCGTACAACAGACGCACATCACGAACAGGCGGCGCAAGAGTTTTGGAAAAGAGTTGAAAAGAACGGATATATTTACAAAAAAAATTACAAATCAAAATACTGTGTTGGTTGCGAGGAAACTAAAACCGACTCAGAGCTAGTGAATGGCCGCTGTCAGATACACCCGCATCTCGAGATTGAGATTATCAATGAAGAGAATTACTTCTTTAAGTTTTCAGCATTTGGCGACAAGCTTATACGGCTCTACGATACAAAAGGTCACAATATCGTGCCTGAATTCCGTATGAATGAAATGAGGGAATTCATAAAACGAGGACTCGAAGACTTTAGTATTTCTCGTCTTAAATCAAAAATGCCATGGGGAGTTCCTGTCCCGGGTGATGATGCTCATGTAATGTATGTGTGGTTTGACGCGCTTACAAATTACATCTCAACATTGGGTTGGCCGGAAGACAAAGAAACTTTTAAAAAATTCTGGGAGAAAGGTACTCCGACCCAGTATTGTGGAAAGGATAATACGCGATTCCAGTCTGTTATGTGGCAGGCAATGCTTATTGCCGCTGAATTACCACCGACACATACTGTGGTGGTGAATGGTTTCGTGACAGGTGACGGTGGAGTAAAGATGTCGAAGTCTTTGGGTAATGTGATCAGTCCAATTGATGTGGTGAACGAATATGGCACTGAAGCCCTTCGTTATTTCGTATGTCGAGAAATTGGTGCTTTTGAAGACTCACCGTTTACGATGGATCGATTTAAGCTCACCTACAATACAAGTTTGGCAAATGGTTTAGGAAATCTTGTGTCGCGTGTCATGAAAATGGCGACGACGCATCTTGATAAGCCTGTAAAGGTAAGCGACAAGATTTCAAATAAGGAGTATATAAAAGCACTCGAGAGCTTTGATATTCAGGCGGCTACAAATGCTGTGTGGAAGGAAATTACTGATGCGGATCAGCTTATTCAAGAAAAGGCGCCATTTAAGCTCGTAAAAACAGATAAAAAAGCCGCAGTAAAGATCATTGAGGAACTCTGCGAGAGATTGTATTCGGTTGGTGTGCTTCTTTCACCAATTTTACCGAAAACCGCTGAAACGATTAAGATTTTGGTGAAAGAAAACAAAATGCCTGAGTCGCCACTCTTCTTGCGAAAGGAATAAAAAACCACCATCATCTGACGGTGGTTTTTGGTACGGATTATTTTTCCTGTAGAGATATTCAGCGCCGCCTGTTGCGATCATCGATATGATGACGCTGTAGGGAATTAGAAGCAAGAGAGTCAAGAAAAAAGGAAGCCTGAAGATACTTGTCGTAACCATCCAGGTAGTGAGAATCCATGAGAGAACAAAACAAACTACAAAAAGGATTCTCCGGTCTTTTGCGTGCTCACGCTCCGCTGCGTTAAGATCATATGAATTCATATAGAAGATCCCAGATGCATCGTACTCCTCGTGCATTTTTAGTCAATTGGACGTATTCTGTAAAAATATGAAAAAGCCTCAGTTTATCGACATTCACGCCCACACCAACTTCAAGGTGTTTGATGCTGAGAGGGCAGAAGTGATCAAAAGAGCACACGACAAAGGTGTGTGGTTCATTAATATTGGGACGCAGGAACACACGTCACAAAAGGCGGTGGAAATGACCACAGAGTTTCCAACGGGTGTTTATGCCATTGTGGGTCTTCATCCGATTCATGTGAATCCTTCATTTCACGATACAGATGAAATTGGCGAAGAAACAAAAAGTTTTACTTCAAAAGGAGAAAATTTTAATCCTGATTTTTACCGAAAACTTATTAAAGAAGGTGGCAAGAAGGTTGTGGGAATAGGCGAGTGCGGTCTTGATTACTATCGATTCCCAACAGATGAAGAAAAACAGCGACAGATAAAGGCGTTCAAAGATCAGATTGAATTGGCGCTCGAGTTTGATTTACCTCTGATGCTCCACATCCGTTCGGGTGAGGGAGGTAATGCGTATAAGGACGTTTTGGACATTTTGAAGCCGTATAAAAAGATTCACGGCGATAAACTTCGAGGAGATACACACTTTTTTGCTGGATCACTTGATGAAGCAAAGGCGTTTCTTGATTTAGGTTTCTATCTTTCATTTACAGGTGTTGTGACTTTTGCAAAACAGTACAAGGAGCTTGTTGAGGCTGTACCCGCTGATCGAATTATGTCTGAAACTGACTGTCCGTACGTGGCACCAGTGCCAGAACGAGGAAAGAGAAACGAGCCATCATTTGTAACTCATACCGCAGATAAAATAATTGGTATCAAAGGGCTTAATCTCGAAGAGGGAAGAAAGCAATTGGTAGATAATGCATTCACGCTATTTAAGCTCTAATTTTCTTGCTTTTGGGCCATTTTCAGGTAGTATGTCTGGTACTTGCTTTGGATAAGTTTTCTGCCAAGAAAACGGCTTATTGCAAGGTTAGTTTATAAGTTTAGTCATACAAAAATGACAAAAGAGACAGTTAAGACGGCAGGCACCGTCTACGAAGTGGGTTTCCACATCGTTCCCGCTGTTTCTCCAGAGAAACTACCTGCAGAGGTAGATGCTATCAAGGCAGTTCTTGGAGAGGCAAAGGCTACGATTATTTCTGAGGAATTCCCAAAGCTTCGTAACCTTGCCTACACGATGATCAAAGCTATCGGTCCAGCTCGACATCGATACGACACAGCTTACTTCGGATGGATTAAGTTCGAAGCAGCACCAGAAACTTCAGCAGATATCAAGAAGGCTCTTGATGGAAACGAAAAGATTCTTCGATACATTCTTATCAAGACGGTTCGAGAGAATACTCTTTACGGAGCAAAAGTATTGCCTCAGGAGAAGGAGGAAAAGATTGAAGAGGGTAAAGATGCTGACAAGGTATCTCCAGAGGAAATTGACAAATCAATCGAGAAGCTCGTCGCATAATTTAAAGACGTCCGGGACATGGTAGACTAAGGTTAAACTTGGTACACCTTATTAGTCTTTAAACGTATCTAACGAATTATGTATCTCAATAAAGCCTTAATTATAGGCAACCTTACAAGAGATCCTGAATTGAAGGCGCTTCCTTCAGGAATGCAGGTGGCTTCACTTTCTATCGCGACAAATCGTGTATGGAAAGACAAAAGTGGCGCAAAGCAGGAAGCATCGGACTTCCACAATGTGGTAGTGTTCGGTCGCCAGGCAGAAACGTCAGCTCAGTATCTTAAGAAAGGGCAGCAGGTCTATGTCGAAGGTAGGATTCAGACGAGGTCATGGGACGACAAAACTTCGGGTGAGAAAAAATACCGAACAGAAATCGTCGCAGAAGCAGTCCAGTTCGGTCCAAAGGCCGGCGGATCATTTGGTGGTAGCGCAGCTCCAGCAGGAGAGGCACCAGCAAAAGCTTCAAAGGGATCTTCAAAGAAAGATGCGGTCGATACGATCGACTATCCTTCAGAGGACATCAATCCAGAAGACATTCCATTCTAAAAAATTAATTAACTATTATGAGCAAGCAGTGTTTCTTCAAGGAAAATAACATCAAGCACGTCGACTATAAGGATACTGAGATCCTCAAGAAGTTTCTCAATCCTCATGCTCGAATCTTGGGTAAGAAGCGAACCAACGTTTCAGCACTCTATCAGCGAAAACTCGCTGAGGCAGTAAAGAGAGCTCGATTCATGGGACTTCTTCCATTCGTAGCTCGATAAGTTACAGCAAAAAGCCCGACCTTGCGGTCGGGCTTTTTGTATGTAAGCTTGAGCATAGAAGCAACTTATCATGTATCAAATCACTGATTTCAATCTTTTCAATGAGAATCTTCTCATTTCTGTAACAGTGGATTGTAGTTCGAATGTAGATGTGGGGTCTATCACGTTCTCAGAGGGGAGATTCGCTGATATTGTACGAAGACACGTTAGGCAGGCACTACCTGCCACATCAGGACGTTTTGTACTGATCGGTCGTCGTGTATCAGAATTTCCGGTAACTGTGCGATTGTTCTGGAATGTGTGCCCTTTATGGTGGGCAGACCATCCTTTGTGGCACGAAGCGCCTTTCTGTGGCGAGAAAGTGCCTGAGAAGGGTTGGTTCTCACGAGAACTTACTTCCGGTGATCCTTTTACTTTTGTCCGAGACAGCCTAGCAAAAACCGCGTGAGAGCACGCGGTTTTTTTTATTATTTGTTTACTCGTTCTCGGTACTCGCCGCTTTCTGTATTGATTCTGATTACATCTCCTTCATTTACGAAGAGTGGGGCAGAGATCATGGCGCCGGTTTCAACCTTTACCATCTTGTTTCCACCACGAGCGGTGTCACCCTTAATACCAGGTGGTGCTTCAACAACCTTAAGATCTACGGTCGGATCAAGTTTGATGCCGAAGATTTTTTCATTAAACACCATCGCATCATAGATAGAATTTGCCTTTAGAAACTTTGCTTTCACATCAAGAATTTCTTCAGAGATTTTAAAACGCTTTGATGGATCATTTGCTTCACAGAACCAGAATTCACCCTTGGTTGTGTAAAGATACTTTACTTCCTTTTCATCAATTTCTGCTTCTTCTACTTTATCAGACTGATGGAAGGTCATATCTGCGATCTTGCCTGTGAGAAGGTTTTTGATTTTGGTCTTATTTTGAGGCTTTCGCTGCTGCATTCGGAAAATATGATTTTCCAAAACCTCATACGGCTCGCTGTTGATGAGGATGTATTTACGAGCGGTTATTTCGTTATATTCGATTAATGACATGATGATGCGAAAATAATGGCTTAATAGGGCTTTATCCTAGCTTACCGTCATCTAAAAGTCCAATTTTAGAATTGCTTTATGTAGGTGGGCTATTGTGTCTTTGGTATGAACCTTCGGTGCATACCAAGTTTACTTAAAACCCGCTCAGGTGTATCTGAAGCGGGTTTTGAGTTCCTAAATCGAGGTTTAAATTTCTTTAAGTTTCTCTCGAATCTTTTTAAGGATTTCGTTTGTAACTTTGGTACTTTCTTTGAGAAACTGTCTGGTTGCGTCATATCCACGACCGAGGGGAATCTTTTCACCGCCTTCTGGGGAGTAAGAGTATGATGCACCTGATTTGCCAATAATGCCGTAGACTTCGCCGAGAGCGATAATTTCACCTTCACGTGAAATACCCTCGTTATACATGAGATCAAATTCAGTCTGTTTAAAGGGTGCGCCGACTTTATTTTTAACTACTTTTACACGGACACGTCCTCCAACTACTTCTTCACCTTTTTTAATCTGCGCAATACGTCGGATATCAAGGCGAACTGATGTATAGAATTTGAGAGCCTTGCCGCCCGGTGTAGTTTCAGGGTTTCCAAACATGACACCGATTTGCATACGGATCTGATTGATGAAGATAACCACCGTTTTTGATTTTGCGGTGATTGCTGTGAGCTTTCGCAAGGCTTGTGACATAAGGCGAGCCTGTTTACCCATATGTTGCGCACCCATATCTCCCTCGATTTCATCTTTTGGTGTAAGAGCGGCAACTGAGTCTATGACGATTACATCAAGCTTTCCAGAGCGTACGAGGGATTCAACTATTTCAAGTGCTTGTTCACCTGTGTCTGGCTGAGAAATGAGGAGTTCTTCTGTTTTTACACCTATGCGCTTGGAATATTCCGGATCCATAGCATGTTCGGCATCAATAAAGGCGCAAATGCCACCAAGTTTTTGTGCCTCGGCAATGATGTGAAGAGAAAGGGTCGTTTTACCAGATGATTCTGGACCAAAAATTTCGATGATTCTTCCGCGGGGCACACCTCCGATGCCCAAAGCCGCGTCGAGTCCGATTGAGCCGGTTGGAATAGCATTCACATTAACTTTTGGTTTTTCCCCAAGTTTCATGATGGCTTCATCACCAAACTTGGTCTTAATTGCAGAAAGGGTGTCTTCGATATTTACTCTTTCTTTGGACGGAGAGCTTTCTACAGAGGCCTCTTTTGCTGTCGTGTCTTTCTTTTCTTTTTTTGCCATATATTTTACTTATACATTAATTGCAGTGTTTTCTTCACCGATCTGCCGAACCGATCCTTGGCTTCTACCGATACTACATTATACCCATAGGAGAGAAGGATTTTCTCGTTCCAAACTCCTGCTTCGTCGGTGAAAATTTTATTGTCGTTAAGGGTAAGAAATGAGATGTTTTTTACCGTTCCCTTGATTTCTACGTACGGATTACCTGTAACGGAGCCATCAGCAGGGGACTCGACAATAAGTTTTGGTCCGGCAACTAGGTTATGTGCCCGGAATCCAGCGTAGCCAATGACTACACCAAGTGCACAGAGGGCAACCCAGAATTTTAGAAGCTGTTTTATTTTGCGGCGATCGGTCATGGCTAGTGTCTCAGATTATGTATAAAGGAATTATAAAGATTCTTCGCTTTCTTGTGGAGAACCTGTTTCTGCAGCAGCGCCACCTAAGATAACGGGGCGGGGCTTTGAACCATCGGCAGGACCAATAACACCTCGCTTCTCGAGAATATCCATAAGGCGAGCAGCGCGTGAATAACCGACACGTAGTTTTCGTTGAATGTATGATGTAGATGCTTTTCCAGCTTCCAACACCACTTTTTTCGCCTCTTCGTACATGTCATCGTCATCTCCATCGTCGCCACCTGCATCATCGAGGGTAGCAGAGAAGATTGAATTATCATTAGTCTGTGAAGGATCCGCTAGGTTAATTTCATCAGTAAGCTGGTCTGCGTTGCTATCAATAAGGAATTTAACAACCTTTTTTACTTCGTTTTCAGAAATGTAAGCACACTGAATACGGGTCGGCTTCGACATTTCGCCAGATAGATAGAGCATATCTCCAGCACCGAGTAGTTTTTCAGCGCCTGGTTGATCCAAAATGGTTCGCGAATCAATTTGGGAGGCTACTTGTAGGGCAAGTCGAGCGGGGATGTTTGCTTTGATGAGACCCGTAATAACGTTTACGGACGGTCGTTGTGTTGAAAGCATGAGGTGAATACCGACAGCTCGTGACATCTGGGCAAGACGCACAATACCCGCTTCAAGCTCACGAGGGTATGTCTGCATGATGTCGGCCAATTCGTCGATAATAATAACAATGTACGGCATTGGATCCTTTGGCTTTTCATCTTCAGCCATTTTGCCTTTATTGATCTTTACCTTCTGTAAGTAAGGTTCGTATATGTTTTTATGATAGGAATCGATATCGCGAACAGAGTGATCCTGGAGGATGTTGTAGCGTCGATCCATTTCTTTTGCTGCCCACTTAAGTGAAAGAATGGCCTTTTTAGCGTCTGTAATAACTGGTGTAAGGAGGTGGGGAATCTTGTTGTAGAGAGTAAGCTCAACACGTTTCGGGTCGATCATGATGAATTTGAGCTTTACCGGAGAGAGTCGATAGAGTAGCGAGACAATCAATGCGTGAATGGTCACTGATTTTCCTGAGCCAGTAGCGCCGGCAATGAGAAGGTGAGGCATCTTTGCCACGTTTGCGAAGTGAGATTTACCTGAGATTCCCTTACCAAGAGAGGTAAGAAGGGGTTTTTCTGATGTTTGAAACTCTTCTGCAGAGAAAAGAGATCCAAGACCAAGCATTGTCTTGGTGGTATTTGGAATCTCAATACCAACGAGGGATTTTCCTGGAATAGGTGCTTCGATACGAATTGATGACGCGGCAAGAGCGAGGGCGAGGTTGTCTTGGAGTGCAGAAATACGAGAAAGCTTCACTCCTTCGGCTGGTTTTAGGGCATAGCGGGTAACTGATGGTCCAATAGACACTTCATCCATTTCAACATCAATACCGAAGTTTGCGAGGGTTCGCTTGATGATGTTTGCGTTTGCTTTGATGTCACCTACCACTGGCTTACCTTTATCTCTCTCAAGAAGTGAAAGTGGGGGAGGCGTGTACTCCTTTTCTATATCTCGTATTGGTTTGATGAAGTCTTTAGCCTCGTCACTTTCAGGTTGGGTAACCTTAACGCTCGTAACTGGTTTTACGTCCTTCATTTTATCGAGCTTCGGTTCCTCTTTCTTCTTAACCTCTTCTTCAATAGGCATCGATAGTTTTATATCAACATCAGCATCTTCATCTTCCTCATCATCTTTTTTCTTCTTAAATGAAAGAAGTGATTTAAGGTCGAGTTCCTCATTGAAGGCAATGAGTACTGAAATCATGACAAGGGCACCCAAAAAGATGAGGCTTGCCGATGAATCAAAAAGTGTAACTAAAGGATAAGAGACCCAGCGACCAATGAGACCACCGCTTTGGTCGGCCGATACTATCTCAATGATGGCGAGAGTTGATACCAGGAAGAGTGTCGCTCCGTAGATTTTCGCCATATCAAATCTCTGGTGAAGATTTCTAAGAAAGGTAATTCCCAAGACTACGAATATAAGGGGTAGGAGGTAGTAACCAACGCCGAGTAAAAAGGAGAGTCCTTTGAATGTGTAGTAGCCAGCAATTCCAGCTTTCTCCCAGATCGCAAGTGACATAAAAACAGCCAAGACAAAGAAAGCTACTGCAGATACTCCCTGTATAGTCTCGTCCTTTAGATTCCGTACGAATCCTTGCTTGGTTTTGCGTCTCGTCGGTTTTTCTTCCTCAATATCTTCCTCTTCAAACTTTTTCTTTTTAGCCATAGATGCATGCAATTATACCATTTTCCAAAATCATCTTTTTACTAACAAAAAAACAGTAAGAGATGTCTACTAAATTGTGTGTCAGTGTAGCCGTCCTGCGGTAGGGTATCTTTACAGCAAATTTGATTTGTTTCGGACATGACATTTGCCCTTTACGTCCTTTTAATGACAGCTCATAATGGACAGCAAAAGTTGACAAAGTTTCATAAAAGACATATTATTT
Source organism: uncultured Candidatus Saccharibacteria bacterium (assembly GCA_964495425.1). Classification (GTDB taxonomy): domain Bacteria; phylum Patescibacteriota; class Minisyncoccia; order Phycocordibacterales; family UBA6065; genus UBA6065. The sequence continues at coordinate 14,890 of CAZBVG010000004.1, read as the reverse complement.
AAAGGACAAGATATGTGATCCAGGTAACGAATTTAAAGGACTCACATAAAAGACAATCTCAAATAAAGCTTATTTTATATAGATATCATGGAAGGAACACCCCACAACGAAAAAAGACATCTCGCAGCAGCACAATCACATGTGGATGTGAGTGGCTTGGTTTTGTTCAATCAGAATGCTCATTTTGCATACATCTACAAGAAGACCGAAAAGCTCGTAACTGCGGTGTACATGATCACAAATTTTATAAAGGACAGTGAGCCATTGAAATGGAAAATTCGAGAAAACGCGCTCTCACTTTTGGCGCTCAATATTGCATTTAACACCGTTTCTTTGTCTGAGCGAAAGGATCTCATAAAAGAGTATCAGGCACTTTCATTGGAGATAGTCTCGCTTTCTGGAATTGCAAAGCATTCAGGTCTCATATCTGAAATGAACTGCGATATTCTTTCACGTGAGTTCACGAATCTCGTTTCAATGATCGAAAAAGATGAGAATAAGAAAGCAAATGAAGAGACGGTTGTCCTTCATCCAGGATTTTTTGATGTACCAAAACCGGAGCAATTCCCTCAAAAGGACAACGCGTATGCTGCACCAGAAATTCCTACGACCCCAAGTGTAAGTCATAAAGGACAGCAAACATCATACACACCACACTCTCCTCGAGAAGAAGCGCAGACAGCAAAGAAAGAGTACTTGCCAGTAAAGGACATCCAGCATAAGGCTTCACATGCGCCGGATTCCAAAAATGATCGCCAGGCTATTATCATGAAGCTTCTTAGCAAGAAATCAGGTCTCAGCATTAACGATTTTGCAGACAGTATTAAGGGTGTAAGTGCCAAAACCATTCAAAGAGAGCTTCTTGCGATGGTGGCAAGCGGAACTATCAAAAAGGAAGGGGAACGCCGCTGGAGCACCTATTCTTTGGCTTAAAATAAGCCTGTTTTGGGACCCTGTAAGAATAGGGATTCTCATCCGTCGGTATCTATGGAATAGCTTGATTTTAGGCTGATTTTCGTATACTATATATGTGTGGTACATACCCGAGAAATATGGCCTAAAAACGCTGTTTTCAACAGCTTATTGGTTGCCTAGTTTCGTTTATCCACATTTATAGGTTTTACGGGCATTCCCGGGACCTATATAATTAACGGGTTACAGAAAGTCAGAACACGACCTTACTATCGGTCCTTGAAAACCGAATAGCGATTTAAACTCCGAACTCAGAATTCGTTCCGGACAGTATTCTGCATTTCAGACATTCCATTCATTCCTTACAACTATCGCTTGGGTTTGTGTCGACCCAGCACTTTGTTTTTGAAGAACTCAAAACGATTTCGAAAATAAAGTGCTGGGAAAATAAATCCAGCAATAGTCAGGAGTTAAACACTTAAAAAATGTTTAGCTCCACATTTCCTTCCATCACGCTGTCGAAGCGCGGAGGGAAGTGCGATTATTGATTAGAAGGAAACCGGAAAGCATTTTTTATTAGTCAAAGTCTTTCCTCAGTTTCATCATTACTAGAAGTACACACAAAAATGATAAAATCATCAACTTCGAAGGTTGTTGCAGCAGTAGTGGGTCTCTCACTCGTGCTCACAGTCTTCGCAGCAGTAGGAGCTTCAACAGCTTCTGCACAGGCATTGACTGCATCACAGCTCATTGACCTTCTTATTTCCCTTAACATTATCCCTTCTGACAAAGCAGCAGCAGCAAAGGCAGCAGTAGCTTCAACAGCTTCTGTTACCTTCACTCGAGACCTCACTGTAGGTTCTTCAGGTGCTGATGTTACAGCTCTCCAGAACGTGCTCAAGGTATCTCCTGCAACTGGTTACTTTGGTTCAATCACCAAGGCAGCTGTTCAGTCATACCAGGCATCAAAGGGTATCGCTACAACTGGTTACGTAGGTCCACTCACACGAGCTGCACTTAACGGATCAGCATCAACCGGTACAACTGGTGGAACAACTGGAGGTTCAACTCCTGTTGTTAACTCAGGTGTTGAAGGCACCATCACTGTAGACAAGACTTCAATCTCAAACTCTACAGTTTACGAAGGTGACTCAATGCATGCAGTATTGGGCGTAAAGGTTCAGGCTAAGCTTTCTGACATCAATGTTCAGCGAGTTAAGATTGACCTCGGTACCGATACTTCAATCTACACAAAGGTATACAAGACTGCTTACCTCACCGATGATTCAGGAAAGGTTCTCGCTCAGGCAGACCTTAACTCAAACACCGTTGTGAAGGATTCAGGCCGATACTACCTCACCCTCGGTGGCTTCAGCTACAACGTTCCAAAGGATTCTACAAAGAACCTCTGGATCAAGATGGACGTATACAGCTCTATCAAGGTAGCTGATCAGACTTCACGAACGATCACTCTTCCTGCTGATGGCGTACGAGGCATTGACGGTGCTGGCATTGACCAGTACGGTCCTGTTTCTTCGTTCTCACAGTCAGTTTCGATCTCAGGCAGCCTCCTCGATTCAGCAACTCTTGACGCTTCTGTTAACTCAGCAAACTTCAAGGCTTCTGATGTTGTTGCATCAAACGGTGCTAACAACGATGAGCTCGACAAGCTCTCTCTCCTCGCATTCGACCTTCGTGCAAACAAGGCTGATGTAGAGGTTACAGACCTTTCGATCACCATCACGAACAGCGCTCCTACCCACGCAACTACAACTACGGTTTACCTCTACGATGGTTCAACACTCATCCAGAGCGAATCTGTAGGTGCTAGCGGTGTAGCAACATTCGATGATATCGATAACCTCATTGTCGCTAAGGATTCAACCAAGACCCTCACGGTTAAGGCTGACATCCGAGAAGCAGATGAGACTGCTACTACGATCTCTGCTGCGGTAACATCTATCACAGCTGAGAACAATCAGGGAACAACTGTTGCTGACTCAGGTACACCATCAGGTGAAAACATGACAATCCGATCAATCGGACCTGTATTCGCTCTCGTTGGTACACCTACGATGACTCGAACCTCAGTATCTTCAAACGATACTTCAGGTGTTGCGACATCAACTGGTTCAGCTAACTTCACAGTTAACGTAACAGCTATGGGTGGAGACATTGTCTTCGGCTCAACAGCTTCTACGACAACTATGTTCGGTACAAACGGTTCAGCAACGACAACCACAACATGGCTCGCTGCTTACCGAAACGGTGCTTCAGCTGGTGCACTTTCAGCAGTTGCTGCAGGTGGTACTAACGCTATCGTATCGTACTCAGTACCTTCATCAGGTGTAACAACCTCAGGTGAAAACTTTACCCTCGCGAAGAACAACTCAGTACAGATTCCTGTAACTGTTCAGTTCACAATCGCTGGTTCATCAGCTAATACATACGCTGTTCAGATCAACGGTTTCCGATGGTATAACTCAACTGTTGGATACGCAAACTCAACTTCTATGACTAACAAGTCAGAGTGGAGAACATCAACAGTATCACTTCCTTAACGGTAGTGTAGCGACTCAAGTCGAATCGAAAGGTTTTACTTAACGTCTCGGTAAAAGCCGCATCGCAAGATGCGGCTTTTGCTTTGCGGGTTCTGGTTTGGGGTATAATAAAAGGCATGAAACAGACGAGTAAAGGTTTTATAAAATCCCTTGTTGTTGTGGTAATAGGGGCAGCTGTATTACTCATAACAGTCGGCGCTTTGTCTAAAGTGACGCCGGGTAGCTTTAATGGATTTTCTAATCTTACTCCAAAGGGAGGCACCACTACGTATCGACCAAATTCACTTATAGACTTGGGACAAGGTGGAAGTATAAATAGCCCGCGATCGGGTACGACCATAAACAAAAATACGTCACCATATGCAGCAAAGGTGAGTCTTTCAAAAGGAAACGTAAATACGGCACAGCCATATGAGGAGCATGTCATTATTCGTAACTCAGGAGATCCAGTAAATATAACCGGATGGGTTCTCACTAACGGGAAAGGGACAAAGCCAATCGAGAACTCCGGCAACAGCTATTTTTACCCGACGGCAGATGTGGCAATCATTGGTCAGGGAACAGAGTTTCTTAATCCGAATGGTAAACAGGTGGCAAGCAATATTGTGCTAGGGAGAGGAGAAACTGCTTATGTTACAACCGGCGGTCCATTTACACAGTATTCCTTTTCGATTCCACTAAGCTTTAAAGAAAATGTATGTACTGGATATTTGAAGGTATATCCGTTTACACCAAGTCTTACAAAAGCATGTCCGTATCCAAAAAATGACCCACAGATACAAACCGTCACTGATCAGTGCTATGACTATATGTCACGACTCTCACGGTGTGAGGATCCGGAACGAGACGATAAGAAAAAGTTTGATGAGCAGACAAGTGTGTGTAAGAACTTTATGAAAGTACGATTCAATTATCCTTCGTGTGTTGCGATTCATCAGTACGATGCAGATTTTGAACAGAAAAGATGGCGCATTTTCCTCGGTAAGGGAAGGGAGATGTGGGCTTCAAGACGCGATACGATTACACTCTACGACAAAGCGGGACTTATTGTTGATCAGATAGTTTACTAACACTGCGTTTACGTTTTCTTTATCGCCGTGTGAAAAGATGGCGGTATGAGATCAAAATATATAGGCGTATTTGTTTTGGGTATTAGTTTCTGGTGCATGTGGCCTGCGGCTGCATCCGCAGGAGTTTACATAACCGAAATCATGTTTGATGTGGAAGGTACGGATACCGGGAGAGAATGGATTGAGGTCTATAACGACGGGAATGAAACGGTGGATCTATCAGCGTGGAAATTGTTCGAGGGGAATGTGGCACATAAACTTACCCCAGTTGGCTCGCAACACATCCCTCCTCAAGGCTACGCGATTATTTCAGATGTTCCTGCAAAGTTTCTTGAGGATTATTCCGGATTTTCCGGCCTCGTTTTTGATTCCGTTTTCTCACTTGGAAATGATGGAGAGACAGTAGTGTTGCGAAACGAAAGTGGGGCAGATACCGACTCGGTTACCTATTCAGGAGAAATCGGTGCACGGGGTGATGGTATGAGTCTGCAAAAAACATCTCAGGGATCTTGGATAGCAGCGGCTCCAACACCGGGTTTAGGTACGTCACAGACACAGTCTGATACACCGCTCCCGTCTCCCAATGAGGATACAGGGAATGATATAACATCAACAACAAAGAATCCTGATCCCAGTTCGACACATGCTAATCAGGCCATAGCAAATGTTTCTTTTGATGCTCCAGAATTGATTGTCACATCAGGCAGGCCGCGTATAGGTTTTGTGGGCGTGCCGCTTTCGTTTGAAGCAAAGATTTCACACATGAATCATATTCCGGTGGGGAATGCTGCCGCTCATGTCTGGACATGGGGAGACGGTTCTATTACAAGCGGCCAGTTTGTATCACATACCTATGAGTATCCCGGCGAGTATATCGTGGTTTTAAATAGTTCAATTGGCGGAGCGAGTGCCGTTTCAAAAGTTAAAGTCAAGATTGTTTCACCGCAAGTATCGCTCGAATATGTTGATGCGGCATCAATTGTAATCGAGAATGCCGATGGAAATGAGTTAAACATAGGAGGCTGGTCGCTTGAGACAGGAGGCGATAGAAAGGTTTTTCCTCAAGATACGATTATTGCGCCTCACTCAAGCATTCGTATTCTTCTCAGAACACTAGGCATACGATCGGTTTCTGGCTTTATTCGTCTTTTGAATCCATCACATACGGTTATGTCAGAAAATCCTTTAATAGAGACAACAATACTGTTACCCTCTGGAATGACTGAGGCTCAGTTTCGTGAAAAGCTTATACAAGAATTGAGAAAATGATATGATACGTACATGTTTGATAAGACATTTTTTAAATTCGCTCTTGGTTTTACAATGATCATTGCTGCAAGTATCGTCACTTTGTTTTTTGCAGGATATATCAATCAAAAAGCCACGCAAAACCAGGCGGCAACAGTGAATCAATAAAAAAACCACTCCCGTAAGGGGGTGGTTTGCTATATCTGAGGAGCTGACAGAAGTTAAGCTGCGGCGGCCATGCTGGATCCGTCGGATTCGCGTGTGAGGCGTTTCCGGAGAACCATCAGACCGCTCAGACCGATGCCGAGCAGGAGTGCCGATGAACCGATGTCGGGAACGGCTCCACCTCCACCCACGACAACATTCATGCTCACACTCGCCAACCTTGTTCCGTTTGCACCTGCACCTGATTGAACTGCGTAGAGTTCATAGGTATAAGTCGCGTCGGGAACGAGGCCGAGGGCGCCGCCGGGATAACCACCGAATGTGATGTTTTGCGAGTTTTGGGCAACAGTCGCGCCGGGAAACAAACCGGTCTCCGTGCCTGCACCATTTGCTGTTGTGCCGGTGCCGTACGAGTTGTCCAACCAATAAGTCAGCGGGTTCACTGTTACGGGGGTAAACCCCGCAGAGTGATCTTGATCGACGGCCAGATAGAAATCATAGCTCGTGAGCGTTGCCGTCCCAGAATTGATTGAGAACTCGTAGTTGAAGGGTCCGCGCGCACCGGTTTGCGTGCCGAATGTGTACGTACCAGCACTGTCATTGGGGGTCGTCCCCGCATAGACAGTGTCGTTGCGTCCCTTCGCGCGAAGTGCGAGGGTGAGGCCGTTCGAATTGTCGGCGGTCCACCCCGTGTCGGGATTTCCGCTACCGTAGATTGCCGTGATGCTCGTGTTGTAGACTGTGATCGCCATCGCCCGGAAGGGCAACGCGAGGAGCGACAAGGTGACTGCCGCGAGGATGAACCGAATCAGTTTCATATGTGGTATTTCCTGTTCTGTGAAGAGTAGAAGGGCAATACACAGGTGCACAATGCACATGTGTAGCTCCCTTCAGTCCGGGGTCAAAACTAACATATACTTTCACATAAGTCAAAATATGGGCCAATCTCATCCAAAGTGCTAAAATCTACAAGCGGTTTTGAAAGCTTCATTCAATTTACAATTACTTATGAAAAAAATATTAGGAACCTTGGTTATTGTGGGCGCTGTCGGTGTTGCGGCATACCTCTATATCACTGCACCGGTATCAGTGCCAACAACTGATGTTCAAACAGTTACGGGTACTCTCAACCCTTTGTCGGACAAGACAACCGTATATCGAATCTCTAAAGAAGGGTCACTTGCGACATATGAGATTGATGAAACACTCAGTGGAAAGCCTAAACATGTAGTTGGAACTACTACTCAAATTGCAGGAGATGTTGCTTTTACTGGCCCACAAATAGATTTTGGAGAAATTAAAATAGATGCACGTACGTTTGTTACCGATAGTGAAAAGCGAGACAACGCCCTCAATAGATTTATCCTTAATACAGGTAAAGAGGGGAATGAATATATAATTTTCAAGCCTATTTCAACTGATTATTCTGGAAGTGCGACCGAAACAGGGGAGATGGCTATGAATGTTAAAGGCGATCTCATTATTTCAGGTGTTACGCAGCTAGCAGAATTTAGTGTAACCATGAAGTTTGAGGGAGATAAGCTTGTGGGAACCGCAAAGACAACTATCAAGCGATCAGATTATGGCATTAAAATTCCTGAACTCGATTTCTTGGCTAATGTAAGTGATAACGTTACTCTCACGGTGAAAGTAACTGCAGATAAGGTGACGGGTGCAATGACAACAACTCAGTAAAGAAAAAAAGCCGCACAGTGTGCGGCTTTTGTGTTGGAAATACTTATATCGCGCGGGCACTCCCCATGACTTTCAAGAGGTTTGCGGCCTCGATGAGTTTTTTGCGTGCGCGTCCGGCCATGTCGAGTCGATTGCGGCGGCGGTTGCTTGGATTCCAGCGGGTCGTGTTGGTTTTCCCTTTGGTGTTATACCAGGCCATATATGTATATATTTGAGGTAACGGTGAACGGGTTCGATGTTTAGTATAAATAAAGAGTTTGATCTGTCAAAGAGGAGACTTGTAGAAATTCAATGTTTCTGGTAGTCTCATGTTCGAAAGGCCGGAGAAAGTAGGTAGCCATAACAGCTTAAAAGCTGGGCTCTAATCCTCGAAAGAGGCACTCCTACTGAGGTCGAAACGCTCTAACAAGGCGTCTCAACTCCATCCGCCCACAAGGCGGCCTTTTCATTAATAGACGTAAGTCACACAGTTCATGCCAATCACCAAAGACAAGAAAAAGGAGCTCGTAGCAGAGCTCGAATCAGTCTTTAAAGATTCGAAAGGCGCGGTCTTTGTTGGATTCAAGGGACTTAAGGTAAACGAGGCGAATACGATGCGAAAGGGCTTCAAGGCTCAGGGCGTCGGATTCCTCGTCGCAAAGAAAACTCTTATGGGCCGAGCGCTCGATGCCGCAAAGGTATCAGGCACAAAGCCTATGATGGGTGCAGAAGTTGCAGTTGCATATTCAACTGACAACCTCGCGACAGCTCGTGAAGTCGGTGCTTTCCTTAAAAAGAATAAGGACAAGCTCTCGATCCTCGGAGGTATTTTCGAAGGAAAGTACATCACGAAAGAAGAAGTACTCACGTATTCTTCAATCCCAGACAAGAAGACCCTCTACGCTCAGATCGTCAATCTCTTCAATTCTCCAATTCGAGGATTCGTGGTTGCGACAAGCGAGATTGCAAAGAAGAAGTCAGCTTAATTCAGTTTAATTTATTCGCATTTAGTAAAATCACATGGCGGAAACACCAGCAAAATTTAAGGCTCTCGTTGATTCTCTCGAATCAATGTCAGTTCTCGATCTCCACGAGCTCGTAAAGCACCTCGAAGAGAAGTTCGGAGTATCAGCAGCAGCGGTTGCAGTAGCAGCTCCAGCAGGAGGTGCAGCGGCAGCAGAAGAGAAGTCAACATTCACAGTTGAACTTAAGGACGGCGGCGCTTCAAAGATCAACGTTATCAAGGTTGTGAAGGAAGCTCTCGGCCTCGGTCTTAAGGAAGCAAAGGATCTTGTTGACGGCGCTCCAAAGGTTTTGAAGGAGGGCGTTAAGAAGGAAGATGCTGAGAAGATCAAGAAGGACATCGAAGCAGCAGGAGGTAAGGTTGAACTTAAGTAAATCTTTCCCACAAAAACCACCGACATTCGGTGGTTTTTGTTTGCATAAAAAAGTCGGCTTATGCCGACTTGGGGACAGATATTGGCTTACATTTCAAACAGTAGATTTTTCGACCACGACTTCGCAACGTCATGAGTTGAGTGCGGGGAAGTATTACCTCGCCTCTGCACAAGCCACATACTGCTCGCCCTTGATGAACACCTATTTGTTGAGACTCGCCAGCATCAACAGTTGGGGGTTCGTAGGGGAGCTTTTTTTCAGGTATAAACGGGGTGGTTGTGTTGTCGGGTTGCGAAACTGTCGAGACTTTTTGTGTCACAGTGCGTGTTTTTACACGGGGTTTGTGACGCACTCTCTCTGAGAGAAACTTGTCGTATGTTTGACCAGCTTTACGTGCCTCGCGCGCTATCAACTCTATAAGCTTCTCATCTAAAAATAGTGGTTTAAGAGCCATAGGGGTTTCGGTATATGATGAACTAAGGTGCTGGTTACAGACTATATATCTCAGAAATATTTGCAACCTATCTTTGCTGTGGACATCGTGCTTGTCCGGCAAGATTTTGGAGGTACAATCAATACAGTTATGTAATTTCCTACGTGTTGGGGTAGCACGTATGGCGTCTAATCCACCCACAGTAGTCTGGGTGTGAAGACAAAAATAGCCGGAGCGTGTCATTCAGCGCGCGCTCCGGCTCAATTTTCCCCTTTTTCCTTTATATTTTCTATTTTTCGCCAGTTTTTAAGCAGGGTGGTATACTTTCCCGTGATACAAACTTATGGACATACTTTCAACACTTTTCGGAACGGCATTACGAGTAAAAATGATGAGGCTCTTTTTATTTAATCCGCTTACTCCTTTTGATTTTGAGCAGCTCGAACAAAAAATGTCTGTTAAGCCACGAGAAATCAAGGATGAAATTGTGTTTCTTAGAAAGCTTGGATTGGCAAAACAAATAAAGATAGCGAAGGTGCTGACTATAAAGAAAGGGAAGAAGGAGATTACGAAGAAGGCAAAAGTAGCAGCGTGGGTTCTTGATCCAAAATTTACATATAATGATGCGCTTACAGATTTTCTTGTAAAAACCCATTCAGTAGAGAATAGGGAAATTGTTAAGAAGCTTGAAAAGGCAGGAAAGCTCAAGATGGTTCTTGTGTCAGGTATTTTTACTCGAAACACAGAAGCGCGATTAGATATGTTTGTTGTTGCAGATAACATTAAGGGAGCCTCAATGGATCGTATTGTTAAATCTATTGAGTCAGATATGGGTAAAGATATTCGTTACGCGGTGCTATCTGCCCCTGATTTTGCATACAGAAAAAGCATGAACGACAAACTCATTCGTGATGTTCTCGATTTTCCTCATAGGGTGCTCTTAGATCGAATTGGTGTTTCAGCGCAATAATAAAAATCCGGTGTATACCGGATTTTTACGTAGAACGTTGCATGTGTATACACGAGGCTTTTGGCGAGTATTATCCCCAAGATTCCCCAAATGCATTTTTTTCGTTGTATAATTGTTACGTACTAAAGGCGGCCGTGGAGCACCTCGTACACTTTTATCACTTACCCTTAATTTCACTTATATGGTATTGCAAACGTGGGGAAACACAATTTCAGGCGCATTCTCAGGAATTTGGGCTGGACTTGTAGCATTCCTTCCAAACCTCGTAGCAGCAATTGTGATCTTCATCATTGGATGGATCATCGGTGCGCTCGTAGGTCGCCTCATTTCTCACTTGATCAAGATGATTAAGCTCGATGCTGCTTTGGAGCAGGCTGGTTTCGGCGCTGTTGTTAAGCGCGCAGGAATGACACTCGATTCAGGTGCATTCATTGGCGGTCTCGTAAAGTGGTTTGTCATCGTTGCGTTCCTCGTCGCTTCATTTGAAGTACTTGGTCTCAGTCAGGTTAATATGTTCCTCCAGCAGGTAGTGCTTTTGTACTTGCCTAAGGTTATTGTTGCCGTTCTCATTCTTCTTGTTGCTATCGTCATCGCAGACGTTCTCTCGAAGGTTGTTGTTTCATCAACAAAGGCGGCTGGTGTTCGATCGGCTAATGTCTTGGGTGCTATTACTAAGTGGGCAATTTGGATTTTTGCTCTTCTAACAGCGCTCGTACAGTTGGGTATTGCAGTTGGCTTGATTCAGACTCTTTTTACTGGCGTTGTTGTTGCTCTCTCGCTCGCATTCGGTCTTGCATTTGGTCTTGGCGGTCAGGAAGCAGCTGCTCGCTACATTGATAAGGTTCGACAGGAGATTGCTGATCACCACCACAACTAGTAGTTAGGTGGGTGTGTAAAAAGCCACATCGCAAAGATGTGGCTTTTTGCTATCATTACTCTATTATCAAAATCATTACTTAATTATGTTAAGCAGGCACAAGGATATTCTTACATTAATAGCTCGGCTCATTATTGGAGGAATATTTGTTTACGCGGGATGGATTAAGGTCACTGACATGCCAGCGGCAATCGCGACAATATTCGCTCCACTCGGCATTAGTCCTTTTTGGGCATATGTCGCATCGTACTCTGAGTTTATCGGCGGTATGTTTATCATTGCTGGTTTTTACTCGCAGTATGCAGCAGCGATTCTTTCCATTGTAATGCTCGTGGCAATCTACGAGTCTCGATCGATGGGTCTCCAGGGTTTTTTGCCACCACTTGCTGTTCTAGCGGCGCTTGTGATGATTCTTGGCAGTGGCGCCGGCAGCTGTTCACTTGGCCGATGCTTCCCAGGTAAGGGGATGGAATAATGTTCGTATCTTAAAACTGTAAGAAAAGGAGAGTCCGCACGTCATCATGAGTGCGGCTTTTCTTTGGTATACTTAGCTTATTATTCTTAATTAATTCCTATGGAATTCTTTCGATCTCTTGATCCACGAAAACAGAAACTGCTCAAAGTTGGGGCTGTGATCGTGGTTGGTATTCTTGTTCTATCCGCATTTACTCGCACTACAATGCCAAGCTACCGAGGCTACGGTAATTTTACGGTAGGAAGCATGGTGGCCCCTTCACCATCCGGTATTGCATATGATTATGCGGTCGAGTCTTCGATGGCGCCTGTGGCATATGGAAAGGGTGGTGGAATTTCTCTTTCTGCACGAAATGTGATGCCAATCGTTCCTTCGTACGGAGGTACGACCGGCGACGATGCCGAGGCATTTGAGATTACGGATTACAACGCAACAATCGAGACTAATAATCTCGAGGAAACATGTGGAGCGATTACTGATCTTAAGGCGAAGACCTATGTAATTTTTGAGAACTCATCTTCATATGATCGAGGTTGCAATCATGTTTTTAAGGTAAAGCATGAGAATGTGTCAGAAGTACTCGCTATCATCAAAGATCTTGATCCACGAGAACTTTCAGAAAATATCCAGACTATTAAGGAGCAGATAAGCGATTTCACAAGCCAGACGGAAATTCTTCAAAAGAAACTCGCTGCTATTGATCAAACTTTAAAAAGCGCACTTGAGGCATATGATGAAATAACCGTCATTGCAACCAGGTCTCAGGACGCAGGAAGTCTCGCGAAAATAATTGATAGCAAAATTGGCATCATTGAACGACTTACTCAAGAACGCATCAATATAAATACGCAGCTTGATTATCTCGCTAAGGCGAAAGGGGATCAGCTTGATCGACTTGATTACACATACTTCCGTATCAATGTATATGAGAATAAGTATGTCGATGGAAAGAACATTGCTGATTCATGGAAGAATGCGCTTCGACAATTTGTTACAAATACAAATCAGACCCTTCAGCAGATTACGATCGGACTTATTGCATTCGTGCTCGTGGCGATTCAGTACATAGTCTACATACTCATACTTCTCATTATTGCGAAGTACGGTTGGAGATTTGTTCGAGGATTCTGGAATAAATAAGTAAAGAAAAAAGCCCGCAGTGATGCGGGCTTTTGATTTCCTATTTGTTGGGATCTTGAAAGATCTTAAAAAATAAGAAAAGTATTGCAATAAGTATAAGTGTGACAACCACACCGGCTTTGGCGAGGGCACTTTGCATACCGATGTCCCATTTTAGGACAAAGTGAAGCAAGTACCCGACGGCGATTGTTGCCAAGACGCCCAGGCAGCCAAAGGTAAGCTTTCGACTCGGTACATAGACCGAATGCGATGCTTCGGCGATGATGATAGTGATGACAATCATCATGCACAGTGCTGCGAGAGCAATCCAGTGAATATTAAGATAGGTAAGTGGGTTCATTGCTTAGTGTCGGATGGCAGGTTGCGTTGATGCATGTTCCGCCTCAAGCAAACCGACACCGTGTCGTTCGAGTTTGTTGAGTTGACGAACATGCAATAGATAAACGAGTTCATCAAACCCTTTGACGGATGTGATGCCGTAACTGTGGGGGTCATCTGAGGGTTCAATTGCTTCACCCTCGATAACCACTTTGCCTGATTCAAGATCCATGACTCGCGCTCGATTATCTGAAAGATATTCGAACACAAACGATGATCCGTGTGAAAGGTAAGCGCGGAGGAACTGAGTATTTTTTTCAGCCCTCTCGATGTGTGCGGAGAATACTCCAAGAGCATTTTGTGCTCTTTCGTGGCCCAACGATATCAAATCGCCCTGACAGTGAAAGTCCAACCCAAAGGGATGAACAGTTATCGTAACTATCATCTGTGCGTGTGTGTGCATAAAAAGGACTAGTGTTCTGTAGCATATAATGCATTATTATTTGCTTTTGTCAAGTATTCTACGGCCTGGTTGAGCCGTGTGGTGATGGTCTTTTTGACTAAAGTGAAGAAAAGCTGGCGAATGCTTGACTCTTTTAACGCGATAAGTATACTTACTTCTACCTCTAAATATGAGAAACACCCAAGTAAAAGCGCGCATCAAATAGGCCATTGACTTGGCCAGTTTCGATGCCGCTCCACTCGAGCGGTTTTTGTTTAGAGAAGCTGTTTTTTGACAATAGAATCCCACCCTCGTTAGAATTTTGGATCGCAAGATCCGAAGGTCTTTTCAAGAGCGAAGAGGTGGCTCATCTATACGTTAGATCGTGTAGATGAAAACCTGCATTTTCCGGGAAAGAAAATGCAGTAACAGGTAAATTAAAGTATTGTTCTATATTTGTTGTAAGCAAATATAGATCATTGAGAGAAAGTTTAAGTGGTTTTTAAATTTCCTAATAGGAAATTTAAGAGCGTATGGTGGATGCCTAGGCTTCTGAGAAGCGATGAAGGACGTTGTGTAGCGACGATATGTTCGGGGAACTGCTGAACAGGTTTTGATCCGAACGTTTCCGAATGAGGAAACTCCGCCCGTAGAGATACGGATGACGTATGTGCTTGACACATACGAGCGCACCCTGGGAAGTAAAACATTTCAGTACCAGGAGGAAGAGAAAACAATGTACATGTATGTGTACGACATTTCCTTAGTAGTGGCGAGCGAAAGGGAAACAGCCCAAACTCGGTCTTAATCGTGGGGTATATAGAAATATGTACAACGCGATTAAGATCGGGGGTTATAAGGTGATGACGTCTCTATTTATAGAGAAAAGAGTTATAAAATATTTTGTTAGTGTAATAAGCTGGAAAGCTTGACCCTAGAGGGTGATAGTCCCGTGCACGAAAATAAAATATCTTTTTTGTTGTCATTCTTGAGTACCTCAGGACACGAATAGCTTGAGGGAATTCGGCGGAACTAACCGCCAAGGCTAAATATTCCAGAAGACCGATAGTGAACTAGTACCGTGAGGGAAAGGTGAAAAGCATCCCGGAGAGGGAGGTGAAATAGAACTGAAACCATATGCTTACAAGGAGTCAGAGCGGTAGCAATACCGTCATGGCGTGCCTATTGAAGAATGAGCCAACGAGTT
>CAZBVG010000003.1:0-132206 GCA_964495425.1 uncultured Candidatus Saccharibacteria bacterium | reverse complement strand
CGTTTAATAGGCAAATGTCAACAACACCCACAATTTCCTTTGTGCGACAATAAAAACCTGAAATTAACCTTAATTTACCTCTATTTTCTTCTCTTTAAGTTGGATTTTACTTTTCAAACAAGTTAAGTGACACACTGATATCTCATTCCTGTGTCACTTTTGTCACTTTCTACTATCACTCAAGACGGGTCGTTCTGATACCATAAATAGCGTCTAAATCGCCTTGTAGGGTAAGGCATGACATGGTTCTACCCCGAGAACGCCAACAACGAGGTTTGGTATACTGGATTTATGAAATGGGCGCATCCTCCAATAATTAAAATTTACGAGGCACTTGGAGCTATTGCTGACAGTAGGATAAAAGTCTTTGGAAACTCAGCAAAGGTATACTCATCAAGCGGAAACAAGTTTTATTCCGTTGATTATGCTCCTGACTCAAGTTCAATAATGGTCAATGATAACGCTTCATTCTACAAAGGTTACTTAGGATACCCCGCTATCGCTTTTTTACTCATGATAGGCGAATTAAATTACTCCTCAATGATCGCAGAAGAGTTAAAGGGCATTGCTTGGAAAGATATCAACCAAAAGTTCAAAAACGATTTTGATAAAACACTTGCTTTTATATTAGAAACAAAAACACCAGAAATAAAAGAAGCCATGGAAAAAGAAGTGGCAAAAATAGATAAAAAACTTCAGACTAAGACTTACAATCTTCTCGGGGAAAAGACCAAGCCTCCGGAAGGATATTAAACGGCTTAAAATGGGTTCCAACATCGTCCCAGACGGCCAACAACGAGTTTGGTATCATATCTTCATGCTTGAGGGCACAATAGTGGAAAATAGTCTGACAGACAAAAAAATATTGACTCAATTGAAGGTCTTAAAGAGTTGGGTTGATGGAGATTGGAAACTTCATAAAGTAATGCTTAATAGGGATCAAGCTTTAAATTTAGCTCAATATCTAAAAGATGGATTGTGGTATATGCACTTCTGGGAACCAAATAAAGAAAATATTCTTGTCGTATTCAGAAATAAAAATTTCGATATAACATATTCAAATAGGTCGACGTGGGGACCTGTTCTAGAATATGGAAAATTATTAGGTATTCCTGAACAACAGTTAGATTTCCTTATTGATTAAGGTTCCAACATCGTCCCAGACGGCCAACAAACAAAATCTATAAAAACACCGCCTTGATTAGAGCGGTGTGAATTGAGTCATGCTGTGATCTTCTCGTCGAACTTGAAGCCGAGTAGCTTGAAGCGACGACGCCAGGTATTTTTCCACCACAGAGCACCAGTGTTAAAAGTCTCAGTGTCTGTGTGAACCTTGCCGAATCTTACGACAAAAGATATCCCCATGCCATGGGTTCCATTGTCGTGTGGAGTCACCTCTTCCGCCCAGATGGCACTGAATACATAGCGCCGATGGATCGTTTTCCAGAATTGGCTTAGGATCTGGATAACCCGTGATTTTTTTATTGTCATAGATTGATTCTAGGACGATGCTATCTCCGAATCCAAATTGAGTCAATTAGATAAGATGTTCTTTTTCCAGACAGCCAACCAATATTGAGTCTAAATTTATATCACCCGGGTCCGTTTGTACAAAAAGAAAACCGCACCTTATTGAGGTGCGGTTTTCGCAAATCAGTCAACCAACATTTCGACTACATGCCGTATTTCCAGTCGTTACGGTGCAGGTTTTCCATCTGACGCTCGTCGTCTGCCTGATCCCACGCTTTAGCCCATTCGGACTGAAACATGATATCGAGAGCGAAACAAACGATCACCATGGTCGCGATCTCTTCGATCGCCTGGCGGCCGACTTCCAGACCACGAGGTTTGAACTCGAAATCACAGACGTCGTTGATGCCAGTATGGTTGATGAACATCGGAGGGTTGCATCGGCCGTCAAAGCCCGGATGGACGCCGTTGAGCGTGCCAAACGAGCAGATTTTGCCGAGCGTCTCACTGTTCATCGCCTTGACCTTTGGAGCCAGGGTCGGCAGGAGCGCCCGATAAAGCGCCTTGCCGTCCTTTGTCAGATTTCCCCCAGTCGCCTTCAGCTCGTTAAGTGCCGACTTACCGATAAGGGCAGTCGTCAGATTGACGATGTATGAGAGACAGTTGGGGTTGTCGAAGCTGTCGAGTTGACTTTCAATGTACGTGCTCATTTTTATCTCCTTTCAAGAGATTTCCCGTTACCTGGATGGATCGTTACATCAAAGAATTTCGATGTTATACGATACAAGGCCGAGTAAGCCTCATTAACGGCCCGATAAGCTTTTACCCTTATCGATACCTTGTATTATATACATATTTTATATAAAAGTCAATAGCTATAAAACCCTTATTTCATTATATAAAATACCCTTTCTCCAGAATACGGCTATAAACGGGTTCCGACATCGTCCCAGACGGCTAACAACGATTTCAAAATAAAAAGCGACTCCTGATGAGTCGCTTTAAAAAATTCCACACTGCATTACAAACTTTACTTCCTTAAAATCTGCTCCATTTCCTTACCTTTTGCCAATTCATCAATAAGTTTATCGAGATAGCGGATTTCACGCATGGTTGGCTCTTTGATATCTTCAACCCTAACGCCACAAATCACTCCTTTGATGTGTGCACGAGCAGGATGAGGTTTCGGAGCATCTGCAAAAAATGTCTCAAAATCAACCCCCTTCTCTATCTGTGATTCAAGCTTTTTTTGTGTATATCCGGTAAGCCAACATATGATTTCATCAACCTCAGCCTTTGTGCGGCCTTTCTTTTCTGCTTTAGCTATATACAAAGGATACACCGCAGCAAAACTCATGCTGTAAATTCGATGCTTTTGTGTAGAATTCTCTTGCTTCATAGTTTTTATACTAGCATTAAATATACTCTTTTTTATTGGTATACTCATTTTATGACCTACAATATACACCCTCTTTTTGTTCACTTTCCTATCGCATTATTATGTATATATTCAATTATTAAGGTATTGCCCATGCAACGTTGGTTACCACGCATAGCTTGGAAGGACATTGAACGAATACTCCTTGCCGTAGGTGTGCTTACGGCTTTTATAGCGTTATCAACCGGTGAAACCGCAGAGGATCTCATAAGACCTGACCACAACCTCGTCGAAACTCATTCGACCTTTGCGACAATTTCAACGTGGTTATATGCAGCGATTTTGATCGGCGAAATCGCAAGTTTCTTGGTGGTTAAATTTAATAATCCATTACTTGTCTTTATCAAACGGATTCTCGCCAATGAATGGTTTTCAAAAATACTTGCCGTGATAGCTCTTGTTTGCCTTGCTATAACTGGGCTTCTTGGCGGTGTAATGGTTTACGGCACATCAGCGGATCCGTTTGCAGGCATAATTCTTGGCATACTCGGCATTTCGATCTAGTTAAACCTAGAGACAGGTTTTTGCTATAATTTTCTATTATGAAAAATAATTTTTGCGAAAGTTGCCTTATGCCCTTTAGAAAGGATCCAGGCGTTCGTGAATCACCACGATACTGTAGCCTTTGTTATAGCGGCGGCAGGCTAATGTATCCAGGTAACGATCTCAAGGAATTTCAGAGGATCATCTACAGGAGCATGCGACGACGTGGAGTAAACCCTGTAACTGCGCGTTTATATACATTCATGGCTCGTTTTGCGCCGAGATGGAGCAAGACAAAACCAAAAAGATAATTAGGCAAAGAGTCCCTGCTCTTTTTCGCCAGCTATTTCTATAACCGCGAGCTCAAGCGGCAATTCTCTGATTGGTGAAATACCAATATATTGAAATGCACCCAAAAGTGATCGGAGTAACTTTGAATCAACCTTAACTGATACATCCTTGAGGAATTTTTTATCCTCATCTGATGCTTGCTCGATTGCATCATGCGCTACACCCATTTTTACAAACAACGCTAACCGTACCATTGAAACTGTTAATTCAAGAAAAAGCTTTGGATCAAAAGATTTCGCTCGAATTTTTGATAATGCATCAAATGCAGCTTTTGTATTCTTCTCCGCTAGCGCCTGTACAAAATTTCGCACGAGCTCAGATTTTGGCGAACCTGTTGCTTCTTCCACATCTTCTCGAGAAATTTTCTTGCCCGAAATTCCTGCTATGACCCGTTCCAAGATGCCGTGTGTGTCACGGAATGATCCATCCCCTACCAAAGCCACAAGTTCAGCAGCAGACGGCTCAATACTATAGCCCTCTTTTTTGGCCACCGCCGTAACAACATCCTTTAAAATATCTACCGTTGGACGCTTAAATTCAAATACCTGGCATCGGGAGACAATCGTTTCAGGAAGCTTATGAACTTCAGTTGTCGCAAGAATAAATACAACGTGCTTTGGCGGTTCCTCAAGTGTTTTCAAAAGTGCATTAAACGCTTCTTTCGTAAGCATGTGTACTTCATCAATTATGTACACCTTGTATTTTGATTCAAACGGAAGTGTAGCAACAGCATCACGAAGTGCTCGAATATCATCAATACCGCGATTAGACGCAGCGTCTATCTCATAAATATCGTTTTGAGATGTGCCAATCTCTGATGCAAAAATACGTGCAATGGAGGTCTTTCCAATTCCGCGTGAGCCAGCAAAAAGATATGCGTGAGCTATCGCCTCATTCTCAATTGCACCTTTCAATGCCTTAACAACAGAATCCTGGCCAATTACTTCCTTAAAATGTTTCGGGCGGTATTTTCGGTATAAAACTTCGTGTGACATGGATAAAGTATAGCAAACTCAAGCCATTTATATAAAAAACGAGCGGGCGGAGGAATCACCTCCGCCCGCGTTAGGCGTAATGTCAGGCAGCAAACAGCGTAACATCAAATGAAGTTAAGCGATTTGTATTCCCGAGACTTGATTAAGCCGGGGAAAGTGAAAATGATCATGGAGGGCTAGAAGCCGCTGGATAAGGTCCAAATGACCTTCTTTTGGAAATCCCCCTCCATTTCATCTTGAGCCTACACCCACCTAGACACCTTTGCAAGCACGTTGTACACAATAAAAAACAGGTGGATTGTATTCCACCTGTCGATCACATCTAGTGCACGCCCTGATGCTTGCGCTTCTTTTGAAGTTCCTTGAGACGCTTTTCTGCCGCCTTGTGAGCTTTACTCTTCTTTGGGCTGGGCAGAGGTACCTCACGTGCGCCGATGCTTTGCATCGCCTGCTTGATTTCCTCATCTTCAAAACGAAAAGGATATGCCTCCCCAATTTTCTTGTAGAGAAACACAACCTCACCCTGTCCCAGGAAATCCAAGACGATGGCTTTGGAATCAGCAAAATTGCGTTCACCGCAACTCCACATATTCCACACACCATCATTTGTTTTCACTTCAAAGCGAAGTGCTCCGGGATCAGAAAGTTCGTCCTGATTCCCTGCCAACGTCCTACCCACATTTTTGTGGGTCATGTTTCGCTGAGCTCGAATGAGCCATTCAACTCTTTCACTTTTTGGTTTCGTCATAATGAGAGTGTTTGATGTTGAAAATCTATTCCGCCCCAACCATACTCTTTTGTATATAAGTTGTCCAGAAACAAAGAACCCACCAAATTGCTTTGGTGGGTTGAGGTCTTTTTGAAACCACATGGACGTATTTCTGATTTGTTTAGTGTCCTTGTAGAAACAACTTCCTCTGGAGGCTCTGCTTCCTCTAGGCTCACACTTTTTTTCTAAAAAATTGTGATAAAAACTTTGATCGTCGGTTCGTTTCAGGATCAAGTCCTGACACCTACAATCTACGAATACTCATGCCTGCAGTGGCTTTTCAGGTTTTCTTTCCTCGTAATCTCTTTCCACCGGCAACTTGTGCCGGCGATCACGCGGTCTGCTGAATCATAACGGAAAGGTTAAGGCCGACGTCAGCGATTAGCTGACGTCGCCGCGGCCGGCGTTGAGGACACTGACGCACAAGAGGTTGGAGCTGCGATTCTGCGGGGGACCATTATTCATGGGCGAGGTAGACTCCTACAGTTCAATAACAACGTGCGTCGACTTCATATGAAGCCAACAACGAAACACGAAATCAAGGAACTGTTATGCCAGTATCATAGCATACTTAAATAATAAGTCAAGTACTCTTGACCCAAATTACATGAAAAATATGAAAAACGGCTCTATTGAGCCGTTTATTTAAGATCCTGTCTTGTGGTGAGAAATGCTTTCACCTTCTTCCCCACTTCTTTAGCATCAACCGCTTCCATGAGCTCAGTTCTAAATTCTTTTGCTCCTTCAAAGCCATTCACATACGCCTTAAAGTGCTTTTTCATGATCGCAAAGCTTTTTATATCCCCCAAAAGCTTTTCGTAGAGTTTTGTGTGCTCTACTAGTACATTTAGTTTCTCAGAAATTGTTGGGATGTTTTGCTTTCCGTGAAGAGACGAGAAGAGCCACGGATTTCCAAATATCGCGCGACCGAGCATCACCCCATCTGCGCCAAACTCTGCTGCCTTTGCTCGTGCATCGTCGATGTCTTTAATATCACCATTTCCAATGATCAAAGTCTCAGGAGAAATCTTGTCTCGTAGTGCTGTTACTTCTCTAATATGTTCCCAGCGAGCTGGAACAAGAGACATTTCTTTTCGTGTGCGGCAATGAACGGTAAGAGCTGCTACGCCTTCAGCCAAAATCTCGGGAATCCACGTAGCAATCTCATTTTTGTTATATCCAATACGAGTCTTCACAGAAATAGGAAGCTTCGGCGCACCTTCTTTCGCAGCACGTATAATCTCGCGTGCATTCTTTGGATTTTTAATCATCGCAGCACCACACCCCTGCCCTTCGATAGATCGATCGGGACAACCCATATTGATATCAATTCCGTCAAAGCCAAGCTTCTGGCAGAGAGCAGCCGCCTCTCGCATTTTGTCTGGCTTAGAAGAAAAAAGCTGCGCAACAATAGGTTTTTCTGAACGGGTAAATTCAAGATCCCGAAGCAGCACCTTGCGTCCAGGTGAAGCAAGCCCGTCAGCTGAGACGAATTCAGTCCAAAACACATCCGGTCTTCCGTGTTTAGCAATAATTCGTCGAAAAGCCGCGTCGGTGACATCTGCCATCGGCGCAAGGACGAAAAATGGTTTATGCAGTTTTGCCCAAAATCCACGATTCATATAGATCACCACCTTACCCTACTCTGCCAAATTGGTCGAGGTTTTCATTTTATACACTGCCTTATTTCCAGAATCGATTTTTATGTAATCAAGTGTTCGTAGAAAGAGCGAGAAATCTGGGGCAATTTTCTTGTCAGTGATTAGCGTTTCAAGATTTACGAGCACCTTAGCCAAATTATCTTTACTATTTACCACAATTTCTCCTCCATCAAACAGACGAATTGTTATATAGCCCGTTTCAGCCATATCAGCTTCTACAGGATGAAGTGAGAGACCTTCAATTTCCTGCATGAAAAATTGAATTTTCTTAAAATCATCGGCAGGTAAAAATTGCTTACCGATCGGATTTTCATCAATGAGACCCTTATACACAAAGAGTGAGCTTGTCGCGACTTCAGATACACACACATTCGATCCGCAGCCAACATGAGCAGGTGCAAATACCATTCCCGCATCATCCAAGAGGTAACATGCTGATCCATCGTTATTTGAACACCATCGGGCAGATTCGTCTCGCTCAGTTACAAAAACCACGAGTGCATTAAGTCCCCTGCGCGAAACATCCGCTCTCTTTATTGAAGGAAGTGACGCAAGCGCCTTCTCTATTTGATCTTTAGGGTATAGAAACGTATTTCGTTTTGAAAAAAGGAAACCATAATTACCGTTCATTTTTTCCAAAACCACATTTCTCAAATCTGCATCCAAACTTGGTGTTGATCCTTCCGTCACAATATTTTCAATTGTAAGCGAATCAAGATGACTTACAAATGAAAGCCCCGAAACAAGGAGGCCAATGACTACACACGTGTATATAGAAAGAAGAAATATTCGCCTGCGGCGCTTGGCGACGATCTTTTTCTGGTAGACCTTTACCTGGCCACGCATGAACTTATTTGGTTATAGAATCTTTTCCGAAGTACGGTTTGAGAGCCTCTGGTATGCGGATAGAACCATCTGCCTGCTGGTTATTTTCGACGAGCGATACGAGGATTCGTGGTGTTGGAATCGCCGTGCAGTTAAGTGAGTGGGCATATTTAAGTTTTCCTTCAGCATCACGATAGCGGATATTAAATCGTCGGCACTGGAAATCATGGAAATATGATGCAGAAGAAATTTCTCGATACTTACCTTCTTTTGGAACCCATAGTTCGATGTCGTACTTCTTTACCTGACCCAACCCAAGGTCACCGCCACAGTTAATAACCGTATGATATGGAATGCCGAGTGATTCAATGAATTCTTCGGTGTTGCGGTTGATCTCATCGTGTAATTTCACTGATGTCTCGTGGCTTGCCTCACACAAAACCACTTGCTCGAGTTTGTAGAATTCATGGACACGAATAAGTCCCTTCACGTCCTTTGAGTGACTGCCCGCTTCTCGTCTAAAGCATGGAGAAAATCCCAAATATTTTATTGGAAAATCTTTTGATTCAAGAACTTCCTCTGAGTGAAGTGCCATAACCGGAACTTCTGCCGTACCCGCAAGAGCATCACCGTCTTGAGTCATATAATAGTCCTCAACATCACCGGGAAGGTGCGCTGTGCCGTACAAATGTTGCTTGCGAACAATGACCGGAGGAATGATTGGCGTAAATCCTCGCTTTGAAAAGAAATCCATTGCATAGCTCCAGATCGCAAACGAAAGTCGAGCACCTTCGCCTGTAAGGAAATATCCTCGGAAGCCATGAACTTTTGCTCCCCTCTCAAAATCAACCATGCCAAGCTTGGTCATTATTTCAACATGATCCTTTGGTTCAAACGTAAACTTAGTCTTATCTCCCCAAACTTTGATTTCTTTATTCTCCGCATCAGTGGCACCTTCTGGCACAGACATGTCAGGAATATTAGGTACCCGAAGCATCATATTCTGCCACTCTTTCATTACTTCTTTGAGACTTTCATCCTCTGCTTGAAGATCAGTCTTAAGCTTCTTCATTGATTCAAGAAGAGACGCCTTTGTAGCAGCATCTACCTGCGGGAGTTTTGCTGAAACAGCATTCTGCTCTGCCCTCTTTGCCTCAAGTGATGTCTGAAGAGCACGTCTTTTATCATCAAGCGCAATTAAAGCCGCAATATCGATATCGACATGCTTCTTTTTTGCGCCCATCTGCACAAGATCCTTGTTGTCCCGAATAAACTTAATATCAAGCATTTTAGATTTTCTTTAACTTACCCATACTACAATACTTGCATTATGAATTCCATCCAGGAACTTCTCCCCCATGAATACCCAGCTTTATTACAGCAAATATCAGGCTTACCTGAAAAACTCTCTATAAGAGGAGAATTACCGGATGATACGCACATATTTCTTACTATTGTTGGCTCGAGAAAGCATACGGCATATGGAAAAGAAGTGGTTGAGATGCTCGTCAAAAGTCTTTCTGGATTTCCAGTAGTAATTGTGTCGGGTTTAGCACATGGAATCGATATCTTGGCACACAAAGCGGCACTCGCAGCTGGACTCCGAACCATTGCAATACCCGGATCAGGACTTTCTGACAACACACTCTATCCCGCATCGAATCGAACTATTGCGAAACAGATTTTGGAATCGCATGGCGCACTCATATCTCCTTTTGCACACGATATGCCTGCGGCACCATGGATGTTTCCTATCCGCAATCGAATCATGGCTGGTATTTCTCATGCAACTCTTGTCATTGAGGCAGAGATAAAATCAGGAACACTAATTACATCGAAATACGCAACAGAATTTAATAGAAATGTTTTCGCGGTACCTGGTTCAATATTTTCAGTACAAAGCGCCGGTCCCCACATGCTTATCAGACTTGGTGCTACCCCAATCACGACCGGCCAGGAACTCATTGAAGCCCTCGGATTTACCTTCAAAGAAAAACAACCGTCGTTTGATTATAAAGATGCTTCAGAAAATGAACTGAAGCTGCTTGCTGCACTCGAAACACCTCAATCAAGAGATCAACTTATTGAAAGCTTACATATGGATATAAGCACGCTCAATGCACTTATTTCACTTCTTGAGATTAAAGGTGCAATTATCGAAACGATGGGTGAAATTAGACGAATTTGACCCAAATAATATTTACGTCATACTGTCTTTAGATCTCTTTATACTTACCATGGATTATCCATTAGTCCTTCCTATTGCTGTCGCAGGATTACTCCTGCTGTGCTTTAAAAACCAGCTCATTAAACTCTACAACCCATTCTATGGCAGCCGTCTCAAGACTGTCATGAAATGCCAAAGCCAATTCGGTGAGACAATATACATCTTCCGCTGGCGTCCACAGGTTGAAAAGGATGACACGCCGGTCTGGGAAATGGGCAAATGCGGTATCGCATTTGTTTCCGAAGAAGATCTACGGGGTCTTGTTAATAACCCCCAGCTTCTTAAAAGTTATTCCATCAGCACCTGGAATGGCTGCAAGGTAACGACACTGGATGTTAATTACATCCTACCTCATGAGGTGTATACAAATCATCGAATCCCGAACAATTCGATGGATTTGTACGCTGGAATTCGCACACGTCGACTGACTGAAAAAAGTCAGATCGAGCAACCCCCTTCAACCGCTGAAGTCAGGGCCGGTTAATTACTATCGCTGCGCGTCATTGCGCAGCTTTTTTATTCACATATTTGAACAACAAATTTGCCAAACGTTTTCGCATCATGTAATACTTGGCACAATATATGTCAAAACTTCTTATCGTCGAGTCTCCGGCAAAGGCAAAGACAATCGGAAAATATTTGGGAAGCGACTACACCGTTGTCGCTTCTGTTGGTCATGTGCGCGACCTTCCTAAATCAAACAAGAAAGCAATTGATCTCGACGGCTTTGTTCCTCATTACGAAGTAAGCGCAGGCAAGGAAAAAGTGTTGAGTGAAATCGAGCGCTTGGCCAAAAAATCTTCTGAAGTTCTCCTTGCAACCGACCCCGACCGAGAAGGTGAAGCAATTGCATGGCACATTGCGGAAGCGGTTAACTTTGGGAAAAAGCCTGTAAAGCGAGTTGTCTTTCACGAGATTACAAAGGACGCCATCGTCGAAGCCCTCAATCATCCTCGTGATATCGATGAAAATTTGCGCCGAGCTCAAGAAGCGCGTCGAGTGCTCGACAGACTCGTAGGATACGACCTCTCAGGTATCATTTGGAAAAAAGTCCGTTACGGCCTTTCAGCGGGTCGCGTGCAGTCACCTGCCCTTCGCATTCTCGTAGAACGAGAACGAGAAATCAAAGCATTCAAGCCAGAACGCTACTTTACTATTTCAGCAGAAACAAAAACACTTAAGAAAGAAAAATTCCCTCTCATATGTAGCGTTGAGCCGAAAGAACAAAAAGAAGCTGAACGAATTGTTGCAACGGGCAAGAAAGAATCATGGCAGGTCATTTCCGTAGATGAATCAGAGGCAAAGCGATCACCGCGCGCGCCGTTTACTACCTCTACCCTTCAGCAGGCAGCCTCGACACGCCTCGGCTTTTCACCTTCACGAACCATGCGTGCCGCTCAAAAGTTATATGAAGCCGGCCTCATCACTTACATGAGAACTGACTCAACAACCCTCTCAAAGCAAGCAGTTGCGCAAATTTCTGATGTAATTGCAAAAGAATTCGGCAAAGATCTTGTCGAAGTCCGTACCTATGCAACAAAATCAAAAAACGCACAGGAAGCACACGAAGCAGTTCGTCCAACCAATTCATCAAAAAGGACTGCAGGAGCGAACCCGGATGAACACAAACTGTATGAACTTATCTGGTCCCGAACAGTTGCATCACAGATGAAAGACGCTCGCCTCATGAGGACTAAAATCACCGCAAACGTTGCTTCAAAATCTATTCCTGATTTCCAGGCAAACGGTTCTCGAACTATTTTCCAAGGTTGGTTTATGGCTGACTCAGAAGCTCGTGGTGAAGATGTTGAGTTACCGAAAGTTAAGGAAGGAGAAAAACTCGAACTGGTCGACATTGCATCACTTGAGAAATTCACCGAACCACCGTCTCGATACTCTGAAGCAGGACTTATTAAAGAACTCGAAGCTCGAGGTATTGGTCGCCCTTCAACATACGCATCAATTATCAAAACTCTTGAGGATCGAGAATACGTAACAAAAGAAGGTCGCTCACTCAAACCAACTGATACAGGTGAAGTGGTTTCATCATTCCTCGAGGACAATCTTGGCGAATATATTAGTGACACCTTTACTGCTGACATGGAAGATAAGCTCGACCTCATCGCTGAAGGTAAGGCTGAGTACGCAAAAACACTTTCAACATTCTATAAACCGTTCCTTAAAGACGTTAAATCGAAAGAAAAACTCGATAAGGCTACGACACTTGGCGATGCCGACCCACATATCACCTGTCCAAAATGTGGCTCAGGCATGATCATAAAACTTGGTCGCTCAGGTAAATTCCTTTCATGCTCCCGATACCCGGATTGCGATGGAGCGCTCATGCTCGACGGCTCTGAAATGCCAAAGGATAAAGTAATTGGTATTCACCCAGACACTAAATCAGAAATAACTCTCAAGACAGGTAAATACGGTCCGTACGTTGAAATGGTTATGCCTGAAGAAGCTACTCCGGTTGAGACGCCTGCCCCAGAAGAAAAACCGAAAAAGCGAAAATCAAAGAAAGCTCCAAAACCAAAGCTTCGTCGCGCTTCTGTTCCAAAGGAAGTTAAACCTGAAGAAGTGACGCTTGCTCAGGCCGTCCATTTCCTTTCTCTTCCACGCCAACTTGGGAATCATCCAGAAACAGGTAAAGTCATCACGGCAAACATCGGACGATTCGGCCCATACGTTGTTCATGATGGAGATTTTCGATCAGTGAAAAAGCCTGATGATGTCTATAACATTAAGCTCGATCGTGCATTAGAAATCATTAAAGAGCCAAAGAAACCAAGAGGATTTAGAAAAAAGAAGGCAGAATAAAACCGACATAATGTCGGTTTTATTCTTAGAGGCTAAAGTTCTTTATCGAATACAATTCCTCGGTATTTTCATCTTCTTTCTTTTCCTCTTTTGATCTATCATCGAGTGTCGCCTGCACCTCTGAAGGCGTTGCAGTACCTGGTTCAGTTTCTTTTACCGTGTTCACCGCAATCGCTCCCTCTTTCTTGCCCACAATATTAATAATTGCCTTCAAATCTTCTGGAGAAAAGAAATCAATAGTAATTTTACCTCCCTTTTGTTTCTGCTCGATAGAAACCCGAGTGCCAAATGTCTCTGAAAGCTTCTGTTCGATCTCGAGAATTTCTGGATCGAACTGACGTTCCTTCTTTCGAGCTTTTTCAACCGCAATCTTGCGAGCTATCATTTCTGTTTCTCGCACCGTCAAGCGCTTGAACATAATTTCCTTGAATAAGGTTGATTGTTCCTCAGGTCGATCACAAAGCATTAAGAGCGGTCGCGCATGACCTTCTGATATTTTACCCGCGGAGAGCGCATCAAGAATATCTGATGGAAGTGCGAGAAGTCGAATACAGTTAGAAACATACTCGCGCGATTTTCCTATTTTTTGAGCAACTTGTATGTGTTTTAAACCGAATTCTTCGACCAACTGATTGAACGATCGCGCACGTTCAACAGGATTAAGGTCTTCTCTTTGAAGGTTTTCAATAATTGCCAACTCTAATTTTACTCGAGCGTCATCGGTATTTGCACGAATGATTGCAGGAACCTGTTGTAGGCCCAAAAGCTTCGATGCTCGCAATCGTCGCTCTCCTGAAATGAGTTCATACTCAACGGCCATACCACCATCTTCCTTTTGAATTTCCGTTCGTGTAACTACGAGCGGCTGGAGCAAACCATACATGCGGATTGATTCTGAAAGATCACGAAGAGCGCCCTCATCGAACTCGCGTCGTGGCTGATATGGGTTTGGGTGAATTTTATCGGTCTCAATCCAAAAGATTGAATCACCAAAGAATTGGGATGTCATGCAATGATTTTATCATAAGCCTAAAGAAATTGAGAAAACTGAGTTTTTAGTGTAGATTCAATGAATCGCCGGAGTGGTGGAATGGCAGACACGCACGACTCAAAATCGTGTACCGCAAGGTGTGTGGGTTCAAGTCCCACCTCCGGCACACAAGAAAAAGCCGCGATGTAATCGCGGCTTTAAATTTATGCAGCACTAGGAGTTACCTGCATAACACCCAACACTCGAGCAGCATGCATGTATGATTCAGCACCGCCACGAATATTGAGTTTCAATTTGATGTGCTCCCTGTGAGAATCAATCGTCTTCGTTGATATATTCAGAATTTGAGCGATTTCACGGGACGGCTTACCCTGCGCGAGTAGCAAGAGCACAACCACCTCGCGCTCTGAAAGAGACCTTTTGCTTGCCTCAAAATGACTAATGACCTTCGGTAAGCGACGAATAACGTGATCCGGAGCACCGAATTCCTTTTTCGAGACAATGGTCTGAATAACGGCAATCAAGCTGGCACTAGAATCTGATTTAGCAATGACGCCCGAAACACGCGACCTCAAAATGTGCATCAGGAGAATATCCGTTACCTCATCAACAAGCATCGCAATGGGAATATCTGATGAAATTTCACTCACATTGCGAGCGACATCAAAACCCGTTTGAGCTTGAAGAATGAAACTGGTAAGCACAATGTGTGGCTGTGTTGTCTCAACAACAGATATCACTTCACCCGCTTTTGCTGCCTGACCCACAACCTCAAAACCCCCTGCCTGAGTAAGAAGTGCCGCCACTCCCTCGCGGAATAACTGCTGGGCATCAACAATAACA
This sequence comes from uncultured Candidatus Saccharibacteria bacterium, assembly GCA_964495425.1. GTDB lineage: Bacteria > Patescibacteriota > Minisyncoccia > Phycocordibacterales > UBA6065 > UBA6065. Next base: position 117,330 of record CAZBVG010000003.1, on the reverse strand, counting down.
ATTCGTATTGGCATGTTCATCATAGTGTGAAAGAGTTCCGAAAGGACTATACAGTAACCTGTAAGTAAAGCAATCTCTTCTATTGCTAAAGACGTCTATCCCTGGTAGAAATGCATCGATGGCAAATCTCCCAAAAATCGTAGTAATTTGCGGACCCACTGCTACTGGTAAAAGCGACCTCGCGGTACAACTTGCCCAAAAATACAATGGCGAGGTTATTTCCGCTGATTCTCGTCAGGTATATAAAGGATTGGATCTAGGTTCAGGAAAAATAACACATGACGAAATGCAGGGTGTGAACCACCACCTCCTCGACGTTGTTTCACCCAAAAAAGTCTACACGGTTGAAAATTTTAAAAATGATGGCACACACGCGATCGCAAGCATTTTGTCAAAAGGTAAGCTCCCTATCATATGTGGCGGTACAGGATTTTATATAGATGCCCTTGTATTCAACGAACAATTTCCTAAAGCGCCACCTAATAAAAAACTACGCGCAGAACTCGCCAAGAAAACCACTGAAGCTCTCATGAAAATAATAATGAGGCTGGATTCACGTCGAGCAAAAACTCTGGATCCGCATAACAAGGTGCGGATCATTCGCGCAATTGAAATTGCGAAAACCCTTGGTACAGTCCCTCCCACCCTCAAGAAAAAACAATACCAAACGCTCTTTATCGGACTTACGACTTCCCGGGAACTTCTCCGAGCACGAATCCATAATCGCCTTTTGAAGCGTATCGATGCGGGAATGATTACCGAAGTAAAAAAGCTTCATGCAAAAGGCATATCTTGGAAAAGACTCCACTCACTCGGCCTAGAATACAGATACATTGCTCTCTATCTACAAAAAAAGCTTTCAAAAGAAGATATGCTCAATAAACTTGAGTGGGATATATTTCATTTTTCTAAACGTCAGATGATGTGGTTTAAAAGAAATAAAAAGATTCAGTGGTTTGAACTCAACGAGAACAAAAAGATAGACAAAAAACTCGCATCATTTCTCGCATAAAAAAACTCCGACAAGCGGAGTTTAGTTTGGACACGGCAAGCAGGCGATGTATCGTACACCCTCGATTCGAGGATTGGCTTCAATCGCCATAAGATTGGGCTTGGCGTCTCCGATCCGACTAATCTTCCACAATAAATGAGCTGGATCGTTCGAGTTTACAGTTGAAGGAAATGGCAGCGATGCGACCGTAACAGGACTGAACTTGTACGCATAACTTAATGCGATATAAGGACCGACATCAGCTTGCAGGTAATTGAAACCTGAAAGTTTTGCCCGTTCCATAAATTCAGTTCCGAAAAAACACGGCCGAGGAGCCGTAACTTCAACAATCGCGACTCGTGCTGAACCAGACGTTACAGTAAACATTCTGCCCGGATCAGCAAAGATTGTGGATGAAAAAAGAGAAACGCCTTCTTGTTTAAACTTCTTCACCAGTTCCAATGCCGACATTGCACAAACAGGAATTGTAAATTCCGGGCCAACTTGCCTAAATGAAAGCAAGCCGTAAACATCAATTTTTAATCTTGTCATAGATCACCTCTGTGGGATTTAGAGCCCATTACATATCTAAAGCAGATTATCCACACATTAGGTATTGGGTCAATCTACTTCTTGTCTTTTCTTTTTAAATACTTCTTTCCTTTTAATTTGTCTGGCAAATATGACTCTGTGTCGTACTTTTTATAACCCTTGTGATAACCGAGCTCTTTCATGAGTTTTGTGGGCGCATTTCGTATCTTCATAGGAATAGGCAAATTACCGTACTTTTGCACATCAGCGAGCGCTTCAAAATATGCATCGTATGAGGAACGGTCTTTTGCAGCTAATGCAAGATATGAAACCCCGTGTGCCAGATTTATTGCTGCTTCAGGTAAGCTGATATTTTCTACTGCACTAAATACTTCATTTGCGACCACTAACGCAGTTGGCTGAGCGAGACCGATATCCTCAGATGCAAAGACAACCATACGCCGTGCGATAAATTTTGGATCTTCCCCGCCTTGGATCATTCGGGCCAAATAATACAGAGCCGCGTCCACATCACCTGATCTCATGCTTTTTATAAATGCAGAGATTGTATCGTAATGTTCTTCTCCTTTCTTATCAAAGCGAATAAATATCTGCTCGTAAGCGTTTTTAAGATTCTCTAGAGTTACTGATCCGTATAATTTTCCAGCATTTTCAACAGCGGTTAACACCATACGAGCGTCACCATTTGCCATTGTGGCAAGCCAAGAAACCGCATCTTTAGGAATCTTTAATTTTGTTCTCTTAAGAATCTTTTTTATTTCCTCCTCACTAAGACTTTTCAAAACAAATACCCGACAGCGAGAAAGAAGTGCCGAGATGACTTCAAAACTTGGATTTTCAGTTGTGGCACCGATGAGCGTCAGTCGACCAGATTCAACAAAGGGTAGCAAAAAGTCCTGTTGAGCTTTATTAAATCTATGAATTTCATCCAAAAATAAAACTTTGGGTCGTTGATCTAAAAGTGTGGAATCATCTATGATTTTCTTAATATCATCTTTGCCCGCATTAACTGCTGAAAGTTCATAAAAGCGGGCGTCGAGTGCTTTTGCATATATTCGGGCAAGTGTAGTCTTTCCAACACCTGGCGGCCCCCAAAGAATGAATGAAAAAAGATGCTTGTCTTCGACAGCTTTACGGAGCGGCTTTCCTTCTCCCACCAATTCTTCTTGCCCAACAAATTCATCTAGACGTGTCGGACGTATTTTATTGGCCAAAGGCTCTGATTCCATATGCCAAGTATATTCCAATAGAATCCACGCGAAATTCCAATTAGTCAGAATGTATGTTATAAAAGTTCGTACGGGCCTGTAGTTTCAATGGTAAAACATCGCACTCCAAACGCGAGGTTCCCCGTTCGAGTCGGGGCGGGCCCGCATAAAAAAGCCACCTACATATGTAGATGGCTTGTTTGTTTCTAAGAAACCTTGAAAAGTGCTTTCGCCGCCGCGTTAAACGCATCCTCGCAGTAATCACGCACACGGCTCATTTCGCCTCGTACTGAATTGATCATGATAGGGGTACTACTGTCACACAGCTTATCAACGAAAAAGCTGATGGCGCGCCAAAACATACGAATCCGCCTTTCCTCGAAGCGATCCTTGCCCTCGTATCGCCGACCCTGTTCTGCCTTGGCCCGTAATTCACAAAGCCATTCCCGATGATCACTCCGTGCAAGTTGCACTCGTGGCGAGACCCCAGCATTTTTCGTGACAACAAAACACCGTCTGGGGAGAACTATTTTGGGATATTCCATAGAGAGCCTCTCTGAATATTCTGGATTTTTGCTTACGCACCATACGTAAGCTCTGTAGTTCTTTTTATTCTTTTTTAAGAATTTGTCAAAGCAATCCAAATAGAATATAACTATTTAAATATGGATAAAAAATTAATAATTAGACCCTACAGAAAATCAGATCGGGCCGCTGTAATAATCGGTTGTATTGATCTACAGGAAACCGAGCATGCTATTTCAGAATTTTGCCTCCCTGGAAAAGACGTGGGTGAAAGATATCTAGACCTCCTTATTAAGCTCAACTCCGAAAATTCTGGATTAATCCTAGTGGCTGAATTTGATGAAAAAATTGTAGGATTTATCAGTTGTCGAATTGAAACAGACGAAAGTGTAACAACAACTGAGAACTACAACATATTTGGGTATATTTCTGATGCCTGGACTGACCGTGAGTATCGTAAACAAGGTATCTTTAGAGCACTTAATGATGCAGCCATTCAATACCTTAAGGGCCTCAACAGGGTGACCGTTGTTAAACTAAATGTTATAGCGAAGAATAAAGCGGCCATTGCGGCGTATGAAAACACTGGTTACAAAATTCAAGAGCTCACACTCGTAAAAAAGATTTAGCAAAAAACTGCCTTTCGGCAGTTTTTTATTTCTTTGCCTCCTTAAATGTAACGCGCTTTCGGAGCTTCTTTGAATATTTCTTAAGCTCAATCTTGCGTTCCACCTTTCGCTTGTTCTTGCGGGTGTAGTAGACCTCTCCGGTCTCTTTATTTCGTAGAATTATGAGTTGATCCTGTGACATGGAATTACCTTAAAGTTGTACGAAGGATACTATCACAGACACCCTAAAAGGGCAAATTTAGGCGCTAATACGGGCTATAAGAGGGTTTATGCGGGTTAGGACCTCATAGTTGATAGTACCTGCATTTTGGGCCATTTCTTCGGCTGGTAGCGTCTCCTTGTCTTGTGTGCCTATAAGCACAACCTCATCTCCTTGCTCAACACTCGGTACTGCAGTGACATCAATAATAGTCATATCCATAGACACCCTTCCAATGATCGGCGCTTTTTTACCCCTAACTAACACAGAACCTGTATTTGAAAGACTTCGTGGGAGTCCATGCCAGTAACCAATCGGTACAATTGCGATACGAGAATCTTTCGTGACTTCATGCGTCAAATCGTACCCAACTTTTGAGCCCTTTGAAACGAGCTTTACTTCGCTTACGATTGCTTTCCATGAAAGTGCCGGAATAAGTGTTGTCTCCTTTGCCCATTTCTTGATTTCAGGCGAAGGCCATATACCGTACAAAGCAATTCCTGTTCTCGACATATCAAAGTGGAATTTTTTTGAAAAAAGAATACCCGAGCTTGCTGAAGCATGAGTTATAGGAGTGAATCCTTTTGCCTGAAGTTTTTCAACCATGGATTTAAACATTTCTGCTTGTCGTCGAGAATAATCTTCTCGCAGTGGATCTTCCATAACTGCAAAATGTGTATACGCACCCTCTACAATTGCTGGAAACTGCTTGCCCGTCAGTAGCCTCAGCACCTGTTGGACCTGTGACTCAGGAATACCCTGTCGATGCAATCCTGTATCAAACTTGAGATGGATCATGAGGCGCTTACCCAGTTTTGTCTTTGCCAAAATTTGCAAGGAATCGAGTGAAGAGATTGTTAACGAAATCTTTTTATCCGCAGCAATTTTATACAAAGCAGGAAGCGTATACCCAAGCACGAGTATCGGTGCCTTAATGCCTCCTTTTCGAAGCTCTAATGCTTCCGTTATTTCATCAACTGCAAGCCATGTCGCACCTCCTTTAAGCGCAGCCTTCGCTGCAACTAACATTCCATGTCCATATGCATTCGACTTAACGACTGCCATCATTAAAACCTCGTCTGATAAGAGACTTTTAAGTGTGCGGGCATTCTGTTCGATTGCCTTGCTGTTAACTTCCACCCATGTGCGCATCGGAACTTTTTTCATATGAAGCATAATACCAGTCCACGCCCAACAAATGAAACTTGTTATAAAGGAAAAATCTGATAAAGTGGTGAAGTTCCCATGCGTAGATGGCGGAGTGGTCAATCGCAGCAGACTGTAAATCTGTCGCCCATTGGGCTACGGGGGTTCGAATCCCTCTCTACGCACCACAAAAGCCGGCACATGCCGGCTTTTTGTTTAACCAACCTTTTCTGTTTCCATTTCCTCACCAAATGCCTTAATAGGAATCGGCTTCTTACCTTTCTTTACGTCGAAGGTGAACTCTCCGTTTTTTACACCGACAGAAATTGTTCCGCCCTTGCCTACACCTTGTGAAATCATAAATCCAGCAACTGGTGTCAGAATCTTCTCCTGAATGAGGCGCTTCAAGGGACGAGCTCCGTACTGAGGGTTATATCCTTCCTTTGCAAGATACTCGAGCACCGTTGTCGCGATTTCAAGCTTGATCTCCTTTTCTTCAAGTCGCTTGATGATCTGATCAACCTGGATCTTAACAATATTTCTGATGGATTCTTCAGAAAGTACATCAAAGAGAATGATCGAATCGAGACGATTCAAGAATTCTGGTCGGAAGTAATCCTTGAGACTCTCCATGACCTTACCCTTTACATCATTGTACTTTGCTTTATCGCTAGATTCTGATGCGAAGCCAAGCTTCTCCATTTTGTCGATATACTGAGCGCCAATGTTTGAAGTGAGGATAATAACTGTATTCTTGAAGTTCACCACACGGCCCTTGGTGTCGGTTAGACGTCCGTTATCCAATACCTGCAAAAGAATATTGAATACTTCCGGATGTGCCTTTTCGATTTCGTCGAACAAAATTACAGAATACGGTCGATGACGCACCATCTCTGTGAGCGCTCCACCTTCTTCATATCCCACATATCCAGGAGGTGCACCGATAAGTTTTGACGTTGAATGCTTTTCCATGAATTCTGACATGTCCACACGAATGAGTGACTTTTCATCATTGAACATGAATTCAGCGAGCGCTTTTGTAAGCTCTGTCTTTCCCACTCCGGTTGGACCAAGGAAAAGGAAAGAGCCGATCGGTCGATTTGGATCCCCGATGCCTGCGCGTGCACGTCGTACGGTGTCTGCGATCTTCTTTACAGCTTCTAACTGACCAACAACTCGCTTTGAAAGCTCCTCTTCCATACGCATGAGCTTTGATGCTTCTTCTTCGAGCATTCGCGAAACAGGAATGCCGGTCCATTTAGAAACCACATCAGCAATATCCTGTTCATTGATCTCTTCTTTAAGAATTCGTCGAGATGATTGAAGTTTTTTAAGTTTCTTCATCTTGGTATCGAGATCTCGTTCGAGGGCAGGAATTTTTCCGTAACGAATTTCAGCAGCCTTTGAGAGCTCAGCTTTGAGTTCTGCCGCCTCCGCATCAAGTCGCAATTTCTCTAGATCCTTCTTGTTAGCCTTGATGCCCATGAGAAGCTCCTTCTCACTCTTCCATTTAATTTCAAGTTCGCTCGTCTTTTCCTTGAGATCTGCAATTTCCTTTTCAATAGCCTTTATACGAGCCTTTGGCGCTTTCGCTTCCACCTTCTCATCTTTAGTTGACTCAATTTCTTTTCGCAACGCTTCCCGTTCGATTTCGAGTCGCATGATTTTTCGATGAGTATCTTCAAGGAGCGGCGGTTTCGATTCAAGAGAAATTTTAAGCGCAGACGCAGCTTCATCAATCAAATCAACTGTCTTGTCAGGCAAGAATCGGTCAGAGATGTAACGAGACGAAAGATTCACTGCTGCGACAATTGCATCATCAGTAATTCGCACGCCGTGATAGAGCTCATATTTTTCCTTGAGTCCTCGCAGGATAGCAATCGCGTCTTCAGTTGAAGGCTCTGCGACATACACAGGCTGGAATCGTCGTGTGAGCGCGGGATCTTTTTCTATATGCTTTTGATATTCCTTCAACGTGGTAGCACCGATTGCGCGAAGTTCACCTCGAGCAAGTGCTGGCTTCAACAAATTAGAAGCATCCATAGAACCTTCGGCAGCACCCGCGCCAACAATGGTATGGATTTCATCGATGAACAAAATTACTTTTCCTTCAGAGCGCTCAACTTCTTTCATAATATTCTTCAAACGCTCTTCGAATTCACCGCGATATTTCGTTCCCGCAACTAGAAGTCCGAGATCAAGAAGCACGAGCTCTTTATCCTTCAAAGATTCCGGCACATCTCCTTGTGCCATACGAAGAGCAAGACCTTCAACAATAGCTGTCTTTCCTACACCAGCTTCACCGATGAGAATCGGATTGTTTTTTGTTCGTCGAGAAAGAATCTGAATGATACGTGTAATTTCCTGATCACGACCAATGACTGGATCAAGCTTATTTTCACTTGCGAGTTTCGTAAGGCTTTTAGTGTACTTAAGGAGCGCGCGAGGCTTTTTTGATGTTGCTTGTTCTGTTGTCTTTGCTGAACGAAGTTCTTCAAGTACTCGCAACACATTTTGTTTTGTAATACGGAATTTCGACAAAATTTCCACTGCTGGTGATGGAACTTCGAGAAGGGCGATGAAAAGGTGTTCAGTTGAAATAAATTCATCTTTAAGTACCGCTGCAACTTTTGCAGAGTTTTCCATCGCCTGAGCGAGTTCTGGCGTAAGGTAAAGCTGATACGACTGTGAAAGTGTCGCACCTGTTCCTGCACCTTCAATAGACTCAGCGATTGAGTCTGAAAGTAAAATAATATCGACTTCGAGCTTCTCGAGGATAGCTGTAACAATCGATTCTTCCTGGAGAATGAGAGCCGAGAGCATATGGAGCGGATTTACATGGTTTTGACCTCGTTCAATCGCAAGCTCATGTGCTCTACGGATTGCTTCTTTTGCTTTGGTTGTGAAATGACTTATTGGGGGCATGTAGTTCTTAGATTAAAGGGTTAAAGGCAGATCAGTTTGGCTGTATACCTCGGGAATTACTATAATTATATCACTTGAGTCAAGTTTACGGCAGATTTTTGAGTAGATTTACAATGGTATCTACGTTTTTGAGTGATGCATTGGGTGCAAATGAAAATCGTAATGTATTTTTTGCTCGCCACGCATCACCACCTAATGCTTTTACAACATACGATTCTTCCTCGCCTTTGAGGCATGAACTTTTGGTCGAACACGCTACGCCACACTTGTCTAAATACAGTACCGCCATTTCCGGATCAGAGATTTTAGGGAGCGAAATGTTTACGTTGTTTGGAAGACGTTTATCAGTTGAACCATTAATTACTCCCTGTGGAAATTCTTTTTCAAATTGGGAGAAAAAATAGGTGCGCACCTTTTCAGCTTTCTGCGTCCGTTCGTTTCGACCTTCTTGAGCAATTTCGAGCGCTCGAGCAAAGGCGGTATAGAGTCGAAGTGATTCGGTGGTTGGTCGCTTACCCCGTTCCTGTCCTCCACCAACCATCAGAGGTTCCCAGGATACATGACGACGGACAATCAATGCTCCAATGCTCTTTGGTCCCTGCATTTTATGTGCATCAAGCGTTATCGCATCTGCTCGCAAACCTTCTACTTCGCATGAAAGCCAGAGAGGTGCCTGAGACGCATCGACATGAAAGACCGGAAAATCCGCATCAGCACTTCCCACTTTCTTTGAACGGATCTTTCGAATTTCTGCACCAATTTTTGAAACCGGCTGAATAGTTCCTATCTCATTGTTTGCGTACATCACTGAAACGAGAGCGGTGTGAGGAGTAATTGCTTTTACTATTTCTTCTGCTTGTACGATTCCGTTTTTATCAGGCTTTACGTACGTAACTTTTACGCCATGCTTTTCAAAAAGTTTCAGCGTTTCAAGAATCGAAGAGTGCTCTATCGCAGTTGTAACAACATGAACATCTTTTATTCCCTTTTCAAGTCGTGTGCGCAAAACACCTTGTATGATTGTCGCGTTTGCTTCAGTACCACCAGATGTGAAATACACCTCCTCTGGCTTTACACCCAAAATCCGCGCAGTCTTTGCATGCGCTTCATCGAGGAGTTTTTTGGCTTCTACCCCCTCTTTATATATAGCCGAAGGATTAGCCCAATACTTACCAACCTTCTGCATAGCTTTAACAACCTGCCAGTGCACAGGTGTGGTCGCCGCCCAGTCAGCATATATGCGCTTTTTGCCGAAAAATGACATATGTTCATACTATGCAAAAAGCTCCCTAAAAACAACGCCCTGTAGGGAATGATGGTTTGCCTTTAGCCCCTTTTAGAGCTAGTATGTAAGCCATGATTCTTGACTCGAACATCCTTATCGGTGCTTTGGCGATCCTTGTTGTCATTTTGATCGTCAATGTGTTCCTTCTCCGCTGGAAGGTCCGAAAGCTTCTTCGAGGAAAGAATAATGAGAATCTCGGCGATTCCTTGAAAACCATCGACAAGGAGCTCAAGGAAATGGCGGCGTTTAAGGCCGATATGGAAAAGTATTTAGTGAATGTAGAGAAACGAATGCGCCGAGCAACTCAGGCAACAGAAACCGTGCGCTTTAATGCATTTCGAGGCGACTCTACCGGCGGTTACCAGAGCTTTGCAACAGCTTTTCTCAATGAAGAGGGCGACGGCACAGTCATCTCAAGCCTTTATTCACGAGATCGCATGTCAGTATTTTCAAAACCGATTGCGAAATACACTTCTGAAATTGAACTTTCTGAAGAAGAAAAAGAAGTTGTATCACGAGCAAAGAACAAGCTCGAGAAAAAATAATTTCATACTAAGGAAATTGCGATGGCGGTCATAATTACACACACATGGCAGGAAAAGCATCAAAACAAGCAGTACATGCGAAATCAGGCGCCCTCACAAAGCGCCCACCTGTCGTTGCCATTCTTGGTCATATAGACCACGGTAAATCAACGCTACTCGATTACATCCGTAAAACTCACATCGTTGATGAAGAAGCCGGTGGCATCACCCAGGCTATTTCTGCATACGAAGTTGAACGTACGAGCGGCGAAAAAACAGAAAAAATTACCTTTATCGACACACCAGGTCACGAAGCATTCTCCGGTATGCGTGAACGAGGTGCTACGACAGCAGATATTGCCATCCTCGTAGTCTCAGCTGAGGACGGTGTAAAGAAACAAACACTCGAAGCGTACAAGGAAATAGAAAAAGCTAAAGTCCCATTTATTGTTGCCATAAACAAAATCGACAAGCCTTCTGCAAATGTTGAGAAAACCAAAATTTCTCTCGCTGAGGCTGGTATTTATCTCGAAGGATACGGTGGAAATATTTCTTTCGTAGCTATTTCAGCAAAAACAGGCGCGGGCGTAGACGAACTCCTCGATCTTATATTACTTACTGCCGAAATTTCAGACCTCAAGGGAGATGCAACAAAGCCAGCTGAAGGCACTGTCATCGAAGCTGACCGTGATCCTAAAAAAGGCATCTCAGCAACATTGGTTATCAAAAACGGATCGATTGGTCCTGGTATGTTTGTTGCATCTGGAACAGCATTCTCCCCTACTCGTATCATTGAAAATCATGCTGGAAAGAAAATAACTGAGGCAACCTTTTCTTCGCCAATACGACTTGTTGGTTGGAACAAAGCTCCTGCAGTTGGCAGTACCTTTGTCACATTTACATCAAAGCGCGATCTTGAAGAGTATGTTGAAGAAGCTAAAATCCAAGAGTCGAAAGCAAAACCTGCTGAAAAGCGAGATCCGGCTCAATCTGACAAAAAAATCATCCCTCTCATTGTTAAAGCAGATGTATTGGGATCAGTTGAAGCGATTGAGCATGAAGTACGAAAAATTCAGAGCGAACGTGTACTCATTAAAGTTATTTATGCTTCTATTGGCGATATCACCGAATCTGATATTAAAGTAGCCGGAGCGGATCCAGAAACTCTTGTCGTTGGGTTTAATGTGAAAATAGACAGCCAAGCAAAGGCAATGATCGAACGCCTTAATCTTGCTCACGCATCATTTGATATCATCTACAAACTCGTTGAATGGATTGCAGACCGCGTAAAAGAGCGAACTCCAAAAGTTGAAGTTGAAGAAGTGGCTGGCAAAGCAAAAATCCTCAAATTCTTTAGCCGAACAAAGGACAAACAAATCATCGGAGGAAAAGTAATTGATCGAGAAATCAGACTTGGTCACCGCGTGAAAATCTGTCGTCGAGAGACAATCATCGGTGAAGGTGTTATTCGAGAATTGCAGCAAACCAAGCTTAAAACCGATTCTGTTCAAGAAGGTTTTGAATTCGGTGCCATGATCGACTCAAAGATGGAACTTGCCCCGGGAGATGTCATTGAGGACATAGTTATGGTAGAAAAGTAATATGTCTACGTTTAAACAAGAGCGATTTGAGGAAATATTGCGTGGTTGCGCGGCCAAATTCCTAGCTTTGGAGTCTAATCGCACATCTATGATTACGGTTACCCGCGTCGTTACAAACGACAAAGGTAACCTTGCGACCATCTTCTTTACTGTCTTCCCTGATACTCAGGAAGAAGCTGCCTTAGACTTCCTGAAGCGTAAACGCTCTGATTTCCGAGCATATGTTAAATATAATGCTCGACTCATGAAGATTCCTTTCTTTGATTTTGAAATTGATAAAGGAGAAAAAGCGCGACAAAAGATCGACGCTAGTCTCGCTAAGTAAAAAAAAGATAGTATACTCTATCTCATACAAGGCCACGTAGAAAAGTGGTAATTCGGAGATCTGCAAAATCTCTATGCGCGAGTTCGATTCTCGCCGTGGCCTCAAGAAACGCTTCCGTGTTTCTTTTGCCCAGGTGGCGGAATTGGTAGACGCAGAGGACTTAAAATCCTTCGCCCTCTAATAGGGGCATGTGGGTTCGATTCCCACCTTGGGCACCAGGAAAATTGCCAATTACCCAATTTTCTGTTACATTTTCGAAGCAAATTTATATCCGCCCTTAGCTCAGTTGGTAGAGCTGCTCCCTCTTAAGGAGAAGGTCGTAGGTTCGATTCCTACAGGGCGGACAAGCGGATCAAAAAGCCGAGAGAATCAGTTCTCTCGGCTTTTTGCGTTTGTTGACACAAACGAACTCTCATGTAAGGTTTGTATAAACTTCTTTTTATTTATGTCTAGAACCCACCACCCACTGTATTGTCCGGTGCGCACTTTGCCCGCCGTTTTCCGCGCAGAACTTTCCGTCCGAGGCTCTGTCCACTACGAGCGAGTCGAGAATAATGAGGTTCGCCTCTACACATACAATCCGCTGTTTGGTGCAATCAAAGCGTTTGAAATCCACATCGTCGAGAAAGACTCGCCCAAACCTTCCGGCACCGAGAAAATCGAAGGAGAGCCGGAAGTGCTCGGCAAGAAATGTTCGATCTATGTGGGAAGCTGACACCCTGCTACCGCCCAGATATAAGGCCTTAAAACCTCCGAGCTCTAATGCTATTGGAGGTTTTTAATTTCAGGACACCAACAAAACTGGTTCTGAGATTGGACAAAATAGACAACATGGAAACCTCGCTCGTGTAATAAAAAGCGCCCCTCGCGGGACGCTTAGACGGCAGTCAGACAAATGCGGATCGCATCGAGCGCACGATCAATTCGACAGTCCTAACAAATCTCTTATCCTTGAACGAAGCGCGAGTATCCTTGGGAAGCCTTTTACGAAGATACAACCCAACGTCCTGCCTCTTCTCCCTTTCGGTGAAAAGGTCCTTGAATACAATCTTACACTTTCTGTCGGCAACGATTTTACTCACAAAGATCGGACCCCCAACAATACCTACCGGAAACACATCGATGACATTACCTTGCTTTGTCCTGAGCCAGCTGTGCTGATAGACCGGGAAAAAGTAGCCGTCGATCACTTTAACCTCCCTGCCGATGACGCGAGCCATAGCCCGCACCACCATATGGCACGACAAGGACACGAATCTGCCTTTATCGCCCATGTCGTAGCCAAGACCTTCAGGAAAATGGTCCATCAGCCCTCTGATACGCACGAGAAGATCTTTCTCATCCTGAGACATCAGACTTTCATCGTTCTCTGTATAGGTTTTGAATTTCATGGAACACGGTTTGTCCCTATGCTAGTGAAAATAACCAGATTGTCTAGTTAAATTATGTATGACGTCGTACAACAGATCGAGCAATTAAAAAGCGTCGAAATAAAAAAAACCGCTTAGTGAATTACTTCACCAAGCGGCTCGCAATGTGTTATTGCAACTTATCTACTGTCAGATCGCACGGGATTTTCGTTGGTCTCACCATCGGTGCTCACCGTAACAACCTGCCAATAATGAACGTCACCTTGCTTTAAGCCGGTGATATCCACATAGCGGACGTTACCCTTTACTACGAGTGGTTTTTCCATAAGTCCCCTCGTGGAGCCGTGAAACACGACTACCGCATCAGGTATTTCCCCAGTATCATCCTCCCTATAATTCAGGTTTACTCGTATGGTCTTGTTGACCTGAGTCTTTTTGCTGGGCGGACTTGTTTTAACGAGCGAATAATTCGACACCTCATTCCATTCCGTATCAAAAGCTCTGCACGCGAAATAGTATGTAGTGTTTGACTGAAGACCAGCCACCGTAAATGTAACAGGAGCAGACGCAACTCCGGGATTATTCACCACCTGAACTATCGTTGCTTGATGATAATTCTTCGCCGTAATTGCAGCATCATCGATACGTAGCTCGATTTGTGTTACAGGCGCAGTCCCACTTTTTGGCTTGGGTACCGTGCATGTAAGCACAACCTTTGTGTCTGACACCTGTTGCACCGCCAGGTTAATAATCCGATACGTCATCGCGAATGCAGGCGTAACAATAAAAAGGAAGACAGATAAATAGACTTTATTCATATCCGCCCTCCTTGTGTTCTAGCTATGAGCGGCCGTCTCCATAGACTTGCCCGTGCAAAATCTTTCCTTAACTCAAGCCAACTGAGCAGCACCTCGTAGGTGTCCACTGCTTTTTTAGGCAAAACAACCATTCGACAAATTACTGTCGGAGAGATAGCTGAACCAGCGGAATTACTTGCCTTAACCGAGTACGTTCCGGCATCCTGAGGTGTCACCGAGTTGACCACATACTTAGCAGTTGTAACACCTGTATCCACCCCGTCCTTATACCAAACAAAGGTAAGTGGCGGTGTTCCATCTGTGCTTGCGACAAGGATTAACTCCTCGCCAATTCTGAGCTTGAAAACCTCTTGACCGAAAACAGTCTGCGCAAATGCAAACAGGATAAAAACCACTGAAAACGCTCTTACGATATGTTGTTTCATTTCTACCGTTATTGTTGTTTCTGTACGTTATTACGAAATACCCCCGTTCGTGTAATAACACAAATATACAAATAAAACAATAGGAGCACACGGACAAAGGCTTCATAATTCCAGGCTCTAATGCTATCCTATCATCTATTGGGCACGTGGCGGAATTGGTATACGCGCTAGTCTTAGGAACTAGTTCCTCACGGATTAAGAGTTCGAGTCTCTTCGTGCCCACAGTCCAAAAGCCGTCATCACGTGACGGCTTTTACTTGACTTAATCGAAAAATATGGTAATGTCCTCACAAGTTGCACATCTATGAAAAACATACTCATCATTGAAGAAGACGAATCAGTGAGAACCACACTTGCACTCATGCTGCGAAGGGACGGACACTCCGTCTCCGAAGCAAGCAACGGAAGTGACGGCTTGAGCCTGCTTAGTGTCGAGAACCTTGATCTGGTCTTTACCGACTACATCATGGCCGGCATGAGCGGGGTGGATTTCGCCCACCAAGCACGACGCACCCACCCCGACCTCCCCATTGTCATCATGAGCGGTGGAAACGTCAAGTCCGTCGCCGATGAAATCGGCTGGACTAATGTGAAGAAAATTATCCAGAAGCCGTTTTACATGGAGGAGATCCGCGAAACCATCACCAGGTTCGCCAAGAACTAGCATTCGTTTACAAGAACTGTGTACCACACAGTTCTTTTTTTATTGTATTAAAGCTCTTAACCAAGCCGTATTTAAAAATAAAGCGATTATTGACTTTTATATAAAATGTAGTATAATAGATAATAGAATACAGTAATTGGAAGGACGGTCGTCTTTCCCTGTAAATCAAGTTTTTTGAAACCACACTAACAATGGCTAAAACCAAAACCGTGCCTGCGACGAAGGCACAACCTCGTCCTCAATCAAGTGTGCCTAGCACACCCGTCCCGCCTTCGAAGGGTTCGAAGGATAAGTCTGGAAAGAAAGGAAATCCTTACGAAGATCTCGGCTCCGCCCAGGTCAAAATCCAACAAGCGATACGATACAGGGTCGTTGACCCATATACGTATCTCAACATGGGAGGGTCATTGATTGTCGAAAAAACTATCGTGGCACTCTCATCTGCTGTCTCGCGCCATCTCGCTTCAAAAATTGAGCTCAATGCCCTCATGGGTCTTAAGCTCGAAATGAGTAGCGTGGTTGCCGAATGCCTGCGTAAGGGTACGCTGAACGAAGTCAAAACTTCGATCAAGCCTTGGCAGTCGATTCTACTCGGAATTATTTTTACCCTTTTTATGGGCATAGTAATTCCATTCGTAGTGCTCGACCTACCCTTTTTTCCATCACTTTGTGTGATGGGAATCGCAATAGGAATGTTTATCGCAAGTTTCAACAGGATAGACATTGCCCATATGGGAGTCTTAACGCTCCTCGGCAGACGTCAACGAATCTTTCTTGATGAAGGTATCCACTGGCTTCCTTGGCCCTTTATGGATCAAGAGTCAGTAGACATGCGTGAGCGTGTTATATCTCTCGAAGAGAAAGATGGAATTGATGCAGTCGCAGGTAACGCCGAAGATGCTAGCAACGAGATGCCTAAAGATTTCAATATTTCAAAGGCTATCGACCGCGAATTCCAAACGGAATCAGGGGTCAAGGTTATTGATGTATTGAATACGGAAATCCTGCCAACCAATACCGAAATTTTGCGCGCAATGGAAGAGGAGATGAAGGAAGCGGCAAAATCAAAGGCTCAAAAACGGGACATGGAGGAACAGGGAAAGCGCGCTGTAAAGCTCGTTGCCCAGTTCAAGGCCATGGGTAAGGATCTCGATCCAACCGAAGCGCTCCGTATGGTTCAGGCACAGGAAGGCAACCTCACGCGCCAAGAAATCATCGTGAACGGCGTCGGTGAAGGAGACAAAATGGTCGGTGGCCTAACCGCTGTGTTCGGCCAACGTGATAACTCAAAAAATCAAGGAAAATCAAAGTGAGCACTACTACAGGTCACGTCAGAGGAAAAATCGATTTCACGGGCCTTAACAAGCTCGGGAAAACGCTCGCAGTCCTCTTCGCAATCCTTCTGCTGTTTAACATGGCGGGCAGATTGCTGGCAACGAAGTGGAGTGAGACCGCAGTTAATGGCGACCCCCCTACCACGTCGTCACAAGGACATGTCTATGTAGGTGATCCGGTCCAAACGACCAGAACACTTTACCAGGCAGCAAGACCTAATATCATCAAGCCGGGTGAAGCCGTGGAAATGATACCGATTCGTGGCCGAAAGATTCGCTTCCTAAACGATCTCGACGGCCTTCGGTTCAAGATCTACAATCGCGCGGGAAAAGTGATAAAAGTAAACGACGGCCAGGGTAACCTGGTCGAAGAGACTCCTCACTTAACGGACTGGGGGGCTTATAAGCCAGAGTATCTATCGTTTCGGGTAACCCGCGAAACGACAGAGGCAAAAGAGTGGATCATAAATTGGTGGCATTAGAGTGTTCTTTCAATAGCAAAGGAGTCGAGACATACGTCCCGACTCCTTTTTTCTTTTCTATAGTGATTTAATTGACTCCGATAGTGCTTCTGAGTACAGCGATTATGCCCCAGACAGATACCATTATAAAGAGTCCGACGGTAGACCAGAGAATATGTCTTCCTCCCGTAAGTCTTCCATCTGAATCATCTGACTTACGAATATATGTGAATACTCCGTAGATGAAATAAACCACAGCAAGCGCAAACATCAATTGTACAATTGGATTGACTACAAGCTCAAAGAATTTTTGGACCGCCGGAATATTCATCTCTCTAAAGATTAGAGGTCAACGTCTACGTCAGGAATCTGATCGTTTACGTTAGAAGGCACAGCATTCGTAACGCTACCGCCGAAGAAAGTATTTGTAAGGATGTTTACGAGTCCCCATACAGATACCATCACAAAGAGGCCGATCACACCGTAGATGATCTTGTCCTTTGCTGCTGCCTTTGCATCCTCATCACCTGCCATAACGTAGCGAGCGATACCATAAATGAAGTATACAACTGCTGCCGCGATGATAAGCGGAAGAAGTGTATTGAGGAGGTTGTTAATAAACTGAAATACGTCTTCGAGATTTGAAACCTGTGCTGCTGCCGTAAGAGGAAGCGCAAGTGACAAAGCTGCGGTATAGACTAATTTTTTCATACTAAGTTACTAAAAAACTCTTAAATAATGCTGTTAAATGCCTGTACTTCCCTATTATACCAGGAAATATCGATAGATACAGGGCAATGGGGATAAAACTAGGACGAACCGTCAAAACCTGGCACATCACCTGTTCCAGCGGGTGCCTGAATAACAGGTGCGGCAACAGGAGTACCAATCAAATTAAATGTTGAAGTAAGAATATTCACCAACCCCCAAATTGAAACCATTATGAAAAGACCTATAATACCGTGGTAAATTCTTTGCTTTCCTTCATCTCTCTTCTCCTCGCTTTGAACCATTTGAAAAGCACCATAGACTGTATACACAACTCCACCCGCAATTAGAAGACCTACAACTGTATTTAGAATCTCAATAATACAGCCGACAACACCCTTCAAACCTGTGTTAGTAAGATTTCCACACGCGCCAGCTTGTGTATTTGTTGCTGGTGCTGCGCTTACGACAATCGGTGCTACGAATGCCGCCATAAGGCAAAGTGCCACCGTAAAAGTTAGTACTTTCCCAAACGTTAATTTCCTTTTCATATGTTTACTTATGTAATAAATAGCACCTCTGATAGGTTCTCAAAAGTTGCTTTCATTCATTATACAACAAATACAACCCACAGACACGACACTCCGACCATTTATACGGCCGTACTAAGAGCTTTTCATACCTCTTTATATATTGACAAATCTATAATTTTATGTAATACTTTAAATAGGTACTTTGATATACACCCAACAATCAACAACAAACAGAAAGGTTCTCAATGACAACTCCTGCAAAACCGACAGCTTCTTCAGCGAATACCCCACCATCAAGTAATCCGCCCCCGCCACCCACAAAAGGACCCGGTGTGTGGATGAAAGGTTGGATCTGGATGTCCACAAGAATTCGTAACTACTATACTGGTCGTGAGGCAAAGAAAAATGCCACCCGGGCCACGAAGATGTCCAAGAAGACGACGACAAAGAGCCACAAGGTTTCGTCATCCACCCCGATAACATCGGCGGTGGCACCGAAGCGCTCGTTGACTCTACAAGTTTTCAACTTCTTTCTCATCGCCGCGGGTGTGGTGATCATCATACTCATTGCAGAAAAATCCACGGGTAGGAAATTTATTTCTCAGCTCTGGAACTCTGACAACACTGTTGTGGACACTAGTCTCAGTGACTCACAACAAAAGTATGTCGACCTAGTACATCAGGTCGACAGACTGGAGATGATGATTGCTCGCTCAAGGAAATCAGACTCGGAGACCACAACTGAGCTTGATCTCCACAAGAAAACTGTTCTCGAACTATGCGGCAAGATCGCAGTACTTGAAAACAAACTAACAAGTATCAGTCTCCGTCAGGATGATATCGACAGCGGTGTCGAAAATCTCATCAAAGAAGTGAAGACGGAATTGGGCACACAGTCATCCAGCCGAAAAGATTTGGCTGAACAGATCGCGAATCTATCACAGAAACTTTCCGAAAAGAAAGCTTCTGTGGCAATCGCGTCTACCCCTACCGTTTCCACTCCTCCAACTCCAGTATCAGGACCAAAAGTCGCGATCGTAAAAGTTGACTCACGTGGTAAGTGGACAGGATATCAGTATGCAGCCGGCGAGGTTTCAATGAAATATCCAATTATGGATGTACTGAGAAACCAAGTCGAGTGGGACGAAAAACCGGGTGTTGAGATACAGTTGGTTGATGACAACAAGATTCGCATCGTCGACCGCCCGATCACTCGAGCACACATGCGTGCAAACACGCAGGTACAGTTTGTATCAAAATTCGAACCAATGGTGGTCTCAAAACTCTCACCAAGATACACATTGGGTAGTAACCTCTGAAGTTCTTTATTGCGAAGTCCGGCCTCACAGCCGGACTTTTTTATTTATGAGGAGGCAATTTGAGTCAACACGTCTTTTAGCACCTCAACAATTATTTGTGCACCTATCACAAGAAATGCTCCAATAATTGTATATTTCAACATCTGTTTTGCCTCTGTAAGTTTTTCCTCATTCCCTTGAGCTAATACAAATTTAAAACCAGAAAGAATAATAAAGAAAGCGATGATTACGTAACTAAAACTTATAACAAACTCAACTATCTTAAAAACTAGCTCGGCCAAACTATCTATCTCACCAAGAGGATTTGGTATGCCCACATTAACCGGCTGACTACTTCCGCCCGCACCACCTTGTGAACTTCCGCCCGCACCACCCTGACTACTTCCACCCTGCGCAAAAACAATAGAAGGAAGAAACACTGCAAGTAAGCACAAGGTAACGAAAAATTTATTTTTCATATTTTTAATATCTAATTGATGACGGAACAATGGAGTCTTTTGATACATCATTTATATTTAATGCGAGCAACTTTCCCAATAGGGTATACACAATAAGCCATGCTGCAAATACCAGAATTAGTCCATAGATAACAGGTTTAAGCATTCGTTTAGCATCAGCAATTAGGTTTACATCACCTCCTGCGGTCATGTACTTAAATCCCGTATATACAAGCATCGCCACAAGAATAGGCGTAATCATAAAGAGCGCAAAATAAATAATTCTGCGTGCAGTAAGAATAATATCTTCAAATGTACACTCCCTCTCCTTTTGTGGAGTTCTTGGATCATCCACTCCTGAACAGGTCACAAACTGAAAATCGACATCAACTGGATCGTTACTACCAGTTCCACCATCTGCCCCGGTTCTTACGGAAGGGTTAGTAGGAATATTTTGCGCAAAAGAAATGGACGGCATGAGGCAAACAAGCAATGTGACAACAAAGAGAACCTTAATAAGAGTAATTTTTCTCATAAATTAGCGGATGAAATTATCAATTTCGACACTTGCTGTTGTTACTGCCGCGCTTACCCTCTGCCTACCCGATGTAATATTTTCCACTAATTTCATAAACACCGAATCCGTGCCCTCACGATCTGGATCAAGCCATGCATTTGAAACCAACGCACTACGGTAGAACGTTGCCATATATGCGTCTCCAGGGAGTTTTGTTAGTAGATCTCGTCTTACCGGAGGATAGCCGGATTTCTCAACCCACAATGTCTGGGCATCTGTATTTGTGAGATTCACCGCAGCCGTAAATGCCGCCCCCACATTTCTCGATGATTTAAGAATTGCCACTCCGTTCATATTACCGAACGTCATTTTTCGTGCGGTACCCGCAAGTGTCGCTGTAGTCTGTGGCACTACCGTAACATCAAAATTAAGATTTGGATTCGCGTCACGAATACCCACCAATTCACTCGCATAACCAAAATACAAGGCAAGCTTGCCGGCAATAAATGAACTTCGATCATTTGAAAGTGCTCTGTTCCACGAATATGATCCCTTAACAGGATTAGAAAATTCAGTAAAGAATGAAACCGCCTGCTCGCCCGGTACTAACCCTGATGAATTTCGAGTATTGAATACACTTGCAAGATTACCCTGCTGTCCTCGCGTGACGATAGGTGTACCTGCCTGAATCGCAAGAAGTGAAATAATATCTTTTGCGTGTGTTACATTCCGAACTTCACCAAACGCAACAAGGCTCTGGCTAATATTTCCTGTCTCATCTTTCTTAGTAAGTTTTGGCACGAGACCAAAAAACTCTGTCCATGATGTCGGTGGAAGCGCTGCATCTACGGCTGCAAATAAATCTTTATTCCAATACATAACCATTGGGTCAACCGCGAAAGGAAAACCTACAATACCCGTTGGCATCAAATACAACTCACCTTCTTGAATAAACGAATCCTTAAATGTTCTCTCAGAGTAATTCTCGTACGGGGTTATATAAAATTTATCGAGCTGCTTTACAATTAGGTCCTGCGGCAAAAGTACCATATCTGGACCCGCGCCACGAGCAAGGGCGGCGATGAGATCATCTTCAAATGTATCAGACCTCTTTTCGATATAAGAAACATTAATCGTATCCTTCTTCTTGAGCATTACCTCCGAAAGGAATGTGTTTACATATTCAGACTTAAGCGTTCCCCACATCACAACACGGGGCGCAGTCTTTTCTCCTGAATTTTTAAACGTTGCGAACACAATAACTCCCGCGATGCCAAGAGTCACGAGTATACCGGTGAATATAAGTTGAAAACGGGTCATATGCTTAGGGCTTGCGGAAAATTATACCATAATGATGGGAGCCAGCATGTATTTCTTCTTCCTGTTCAAATCCAACACTTTTTACAAGTTTTACGCAGTCATCCTTATACAATACATGATCTGAATGTGGTCCCATGCTTGAAAATGAACCCGTCCAGTCTATAACCAAAAGTCTTCCCCGAGGCTTTAATATTCTTTTCGCTTCCTCTAAAAACACTTTTTTGTTTTTAATCATAAAGAGAATATTTGAGGCGATAACCACATCACAAAAACCGTCACGAAGATTTGTTCCCCGTAACATTTCAAGATCACCAGAAACCACCTCGAGATTTCTTATATGATTTTTTTGTGCTTCTTTTTGAAGACGCCCGAGAAGATCTCTTTGTATATCAACAGCGACCACTCGCCCGTTCGGAGCAACTGCTTTTGCTGCCCACAGAGCGTGGTGACCTGAACCTGCTCCCATATCAACCACTATTTGATTTGGAGAAATGTGTAGTTGATCAATATTATGACGGGGATCTGAAAACATGTACATATTATAGTGCTTTTGGACTTCGATTGACAATCGAGTCACACCGGGTAGCATTAGAAGCCGGAACAGTCACTCTACAACCAAATCCAGGGAACTTCTTTTTATGAACTCTAATCCTGCCAGTCCCGTTCGCGTCATTGCGATTGATGGACCTGCTGGTTCTGGAAAGTCACAGACCGCCAAAGGTCTTGCTCAGGTGCTCGGATACGAACATCTCGACTCGGGATCACTTTTTCGGATCATGACGCTTTTTTGTCTCAATGAAGGCGTCAATCCGGAGCACGATCCACGCTCCGTCATCACAATTGCTGAAAACAATATTCATCGCATCGAGATGAAGAAAAGTATTGCCCACCTCGACGGGAGGCGAATTGGGCACGAAATCCGGACAGCTCACATCGATAACAATGTCAGGTTCGTCTCGGAAATACCCGAGGTCCGACATCTCGTTACTGGCCTACAGCGCAGCTGCATCAACAACGTTGGACTTGTCGCTGAAGGTCGCGACATGACTTCCGTCGTGTTTATGGATGCCGTATTGAAAATCTACCTTACGGCAGATGCCAACGTTCGTGCGGCTCGTCGGTATGAGGAGCGTCGCCTCAAAGGAGAACGGACCACCATGGTGGAAACGTATGCCAGCCTGCTCCTCCGGGATGAACGAGACATGAAGCGTGCATGTTGCCCGCTCATTCGGGTGCCCGAAGCATTCCTTATCGAAAGCGATCACATGTCACTTGATGGTGTGATCAAGCTCATCGAGGGCATTTGGCTCTCTAGGTTGTCGATTCTGGATCGCTACAAGGCTGTCGCCTAAAGCAACAATCACCCTGTCTGTAAGGGTGATTTTTTATTGTTGCTTATATTTTGAAATACTAGAGGCAAACCACTGATGCTAATGAGTCGCCTTCTCGAAGTTTCATAACTCGTACCCCCTGTGTTGATCGTCCGAGCACAGGAATTTCATCGAGTCCAACACGCACAACTTGTGATTTCTTGGACATTGCCACAAGCTCGCTATCTTCTTCGGTAATAACTTTTGCAGCAATCACTGGGCCGGTCTTGTCAGTTACATTCATTGTGAGGATGCCTGATCCGCCACGATTCTGTGTTTTGTACTCATCAGCCTTTGTTGTCTTGCCATAACCATTCTTTGAAATAACCATAACGCGAGGATTCTTGTGATCCTTCTTAATAACGTCTGCTGAAATTACAAAATCATTTTTCGCAAGGCTTATACCACGCACACCCATTGCTGATCTGCCCATTTCACGAACATCTGCTTCTTCGAATCGAATCGACTGACCTTCAGACGTAATAATAGACATATCATCGCCCTTTGAAACAAAGGATACTGACATAAGCGCGTCGCCTGGCTCAAGAGTAATCGCAATCAATCCTGATCGTCGTACATCATGGAAGCTTTCTGCTTTCACCTTCTTTGCGGTACCCAATTTAGTCACCATCATAAGCGAAAGTTCAGCCTGTGCCTTCGCTGATTTTGGCATAGGAAGAATTGAGGTCACCTTCTCGTTATCTGCAAGAGAAAGGAAATTCACAAGCGCTTTACCCTTTGTTGCACGCTTCCCTTCTGGTAATTCGTACATCTTGATCTGGTAAGCCTTTCCTTTATCTGTAAAGAAAAGAATGTCTGAATGAGTATTTGCAGTAACAAGGTTTGTCACAAAATCCTCTTCTTTTGTATCAAGATCAACAACTCCAACACCACCTCGCTTCTGTCTGCGATATTCATCTGGAACAGTTCGCTTTACATAACCACCCTGGGTTAGCACAAGCACATTTTCGACGTCTGGAATAAGGTCTTCATCTGAAATGACCTTTGCACCATGCTTAATGACCTTAGTCTTTCGTTCATCGCCATACTTTTCTTTAATGTCGGTGATTTCCTTCTTAATCACGCCGAGAATTTTCTTTGGACTTGCGAGAAGTTCCTTGAGTTCCTTAATGAGAGCCTGAACTTCTTTGAGTTCGTCTTCGATCTTCTGGCGTTCGAGTGCGGCTAGCTTCTGGAGTCGCATATCAAGAATCGCCTGTGCCTGAAGCGCAGAGAATTTGAATGTCTTCATGAGACCATTCTTCGCATCTTCAACACTTGAAGATTTTCGAATAAGTTTAATGATCTCGTCGATATGATCGAGTGCTTTTTTGAGACCAATCAAGATATGCTCGCGAGCCTCAGCGATGCGCAAATCATACGCAGTTCGTCGCTTTACAACTTCTACTCGATGCTCGATGAAGTTTTCAAGAATTGATTTGAGAGAAAGTGTCTCTGGTCGGCCCTTAACAAGAGCAACAATGTTGAGATGGAACGTATCTTCAAGCTGTGTGTGCTTGTAGAGGAAGTTCAAAACTTTCTGAGGATGTGCACCCTGCTTGAGATCGATTACAACACGAATATCTTTTGCTGATTCGTCTCGAAGGCCCTTAATACCTTCAATTTTTTTATCTCGAACAAGATCTGCAATAGCAACGATAAGATCAGCTTTAACAACTCGATATGGGATTGAGGTAATGATGATCTGGAATTGACCAGCCTTGTTTTCAACAATTTCTGCGTCACCACGTGTAAGAATTCCTCCACGACCAGTTGAATACGCATGCTGAATATCTTTTTCACTGAAAATAGTTCCACCCGTTGGAAAATCAGGACCTTTAATAAATTGAAGAAGATCCTCAGTCGTTGCATCAGGATTTTCAATGAGATGTGATGTGGCATCTAAAACCTCCACCATGTTGTGAGGAGGAATGTTCGTCGCCATACCAACGGCAATACCTAAAGTACCGTTAAGCAAAAGATTAGGAACAGATGTTGGAAGAACCGAAGGTTCCTTTCGAGTGTTGTCGTAGTTTGGTCGGAAATCTACTGTCTCCTTTTCTAGATCTCTGAGAAGTTCACCGGCAACTCGAGACATTTTCGCCTCAGTGTATCGATACGCAGCAGCACCATCACCATCAATAGAACCGAAGTTACCCTGGCCAATGATGAGCGGATAACGCATCGAGAAGTCCTGTGCCATTTTCACCATTGCGTCATATACAGATGCGTCTCCATGAGGATGATATTTACCGAGCACATCTCCAACGATCGTCGCGGATTTTTTGGTCTTTGCTGATGCAGTCAAACCAATATCATGCATTGCGTACAAAATTCTGCGATGCACTGGTTTCAAACCATCTCGAACATCAGGCAAAGCACGCGATGTAATAACAGACATCGCGTAATCGAGATATGAATCTCGCATTTCTGTAACAATTGATCGTGGCACAATGCCCTTCTCAACGAATGGCAGTTTAGGGTCCGGCGCAGGTGTTTTTGGGCTCATAACAAAAGATAAAAATAATGCTCAGAAACTGAGCTTCTTATACATAAATACTAGCATTTTTAGGCCTTTTCAAGTAGTTGACCTGGGGGTAAATTAGTAGCCCTATTTCGCAGTTTCGCTTTGATATGTATCACTATTTTGGAATATTTTTTGAATCTGGCTGCCGAAAGCTGAAAAAGTATCTGAGAGGCTCGGAATATTTGAAGGTGTGCCTTCTTTTGCGACAGGCATTCCCTTTTTATATATGAAAAGTGATACACCCCAGATGCTTGCGATTATAAGTGTGATCAGTAATGAAATAGTAAAAACCTTGCGTCTTCGCTCTGCTTCCGGTCGCTTTCGTAAATTTTCAAGATAGTTAAGCATGACCACTATAACCAATTACCAAGTAATTATGCCTGAGGTTCGAGCACCACAACATCCGCATCCTTTCCTTCGAGATCCTTCTTTTTGAGCGTAAGTTTGTCCTGAGGTTTCTGATCTTCCTCGCCAGCTTCTTTGAGGAATGATTTAAGTGCAGCTGTATTTCCAAAATAGAGAGGAATGATGAGCTTTGGTTCCATTTTCACCGCAAGTTTTGCTGCATCAGCTGGTGCAAGCACACCATCAACACCGATAGGCACAAAAAGAATATCAATATCATCGATTGCTTCTGAAACTTCGCTCGAGAGTTCCTTTGCAGCATTTGCTCCAAGGAAACAAAGGTTCATATTCTCGAGATTCACCGTGTAAATGGTATTAAGTCGATCCTCACCGCCGTACTTTGATTCTGACTTGAAGCCTTTGATAAAGACGTCTTTGATTTCGTATTCACCAGGACCGGTGATTGAAAATGCTGTTTTCTCACCAAATGAAACCTGATCGGCACCACAAAAATCAACATGATTAAGTGAAATGAGTGCAATATCTGCACCAAATTTTGATGCCTTAAGTTTTGAATCCTTTGAAATAGGATTTACCGCAAGTGTAATATCGCCGAACTGAACTTTTACAAACGCGCCGCCTTGATATGTGATAACCATAAGTGGAATCAGTATAGGGTATTTCTGGCTTCAAATCTAGCTTTTTATCTATACCTTTACATTCCCCTCTCAAAATGATAAGGTTCCCCTACCAATAAACCTTACGGAATATTGGGATTTATTAGAAAATTCCCTCGAAATTAACCCTTTTTGTAGGCACACGGCTTAGAGCAACTGCGCAAAAAGACATTTCAGGCTTTTTTCATGTATGGCAATTCTTAAAGAAATAAAAAAGGTGGTTGCACCAGAAGAAAAGAAACCAGATACCCTTATGGGCAAGTTTCTTGCTGATTCTGTTACCCCACCAAACGCTGGTGACCTTGTAGAAGGCACCGTCATCGCTATCGACAAGAAAGGCGTCTTTATTGACCTTCCTCCTTTCGGTACCGGTATCATTTACGGTCGAGAATACATTCTCGCTCGAGATGTTATTAAAAAGATAAACATTGGCGACAAAGTTTCAGCCAAAGTTGTTGATCCTTCAAACAAGGATGGCTACATCGAACTTTCTCTCAAGGAAGCACGACAGGCTTTGATCTGGACTGAGGCTGAACAGGCTATCGCAACCAAGGCAATCCTCGAACTCCCTATCAAGGAAGCAAACAAAGGTGGTCTTATTATCGAATGGCAGGGCATCCAGGGCTTCCTCCCAGCTTCACAGCTTAAACCTGAGCACTATCCTCGAGTACAGGACGGTGACAAGGATCGAATTCTCGAAGAACTCAAGAAACTCGTTGGTACAAAGCTTGCGGTTTCTATCATCGGTGCATTCCCTAAGGAAGGAAAACTTATCTTCTCTGAAAAGAATTCTGTTGCAGGTGCAGACAAGGCAGTTGCAGTAGCAAAGTTCAAAGTTGGCGATGAAGTAGAAGGCAAAGTTACCGGCATGGTTGACTTCGGCGTCTTCGTTAAGATCGATGAGGGTCTCGAAGGTCTTGTTCACATCTCTGAAATCGACTGGGCACTCGTTGAGGATCCAAAGACTCGATTCAAGGTTGGCGACAAAGTTCGCGTTCGCGTAATCGAAGTAAAGGAAGGTAAAGTTTCCCTCTCTATTAAGGCACTCAAGCCAAATCCATGGGTTGAGGCTGGCAAGAAGTACAAGAAGGACATGGTTGTTAAGGGTGTTGTTATCAAGTTTAACCGCCATGGCGCACTTGCTTCTATTGAAGAAGGTATCGCGGGTCTCGTTCATGTTTCTGAATTCGGTTCTGACGAGAAACTCCGAGCCCACCTCGAACTTGGAAAGGTATATCCTTTCAAGATCACTCTCTTCGATGCGAATAATCAGAAAATGACTCTCGCATTCGCTGGAGACAAGAAATAATCTCAAAAACCGCTTCGGCGGTTTTTTGTTTGACAAAAAATAACCACTGGTTAGTATGTATTACGCACAGGCAGCGTAGCCATACTGCCGTGTCTCTCGACAACAGCAGAGGCGGTGTCCCGTGATGCCGCCTCTGCCCAGAGCTTCTGTTCTTTTAGTATTTCCTCTGCCGACAAACGGTATGAGGCGAACGCCGACCGCCGCGACATAACTGGCGGGGTGGCAGCACTGCCACCCCGCCACCGCGGCACACAATCGCTTCTTTTGAAGCGATTTTCCTTTTATTGACTCTACAATACCTTAGGTATAGAGTATGAAAGCCCTTGATCCTCCATGCTCTGCAAGGCTGCTGGCACAGGACTGGGGTCTGAATAAGGACGGCGGCGCGCTCAAGGCCGGAAATCGAGGGGATTTCCCAAGGTACTGACTACCTCACAATCTTGGGCGCGCCGCCCGACTTACTTGTTCTTTATTTGAACCATGGCGTTCCATCGCTTCTTTCGAGAAGCTTCATATGGAGCGTCTTTTTTATTTAAAAAAATAAAAACCGCTCAGAGCGGTTTATTTTTCAGTTTTCATAATCAAAGGATTTCTGTAGCCTTTCATATTTCTCAGAAAATCCGTGCTCACCATTAAAAGAGCAAGCGCCGCAAGAACTACTCCACAACCCTTTAAGGTTTGTCTCTTAAAAATCATGCACATCCCAAAAAGGAAGACAATCATGCAGATAGCGATAACTGCACACGAAAGAGCAAACTGCTGATACCAGTTCATATCAAGAACCCTACCACTTTTACTTCAGAGGAGTAAAGCTATTTATTAAAGATGGCGTTGTACTCGCTCATCGCTCGCTCAGGAGAATCTGAAACAGCCATCTCAAGACACTCAACAACTTTCTTTAACACTGATTTAAGTTCTTCTGCTTCTTTATCCTTAAACTCTGCAACAATAAAATTTTCTGTAATGGTTTCGTGATCAAGTTTTTTAAGCGCACCTTTTGCGGTAGTAGGAGTAATACCGATACGAATTCGGAAAAACGCCTGAGTGCCAAGTGCTTTTATAACAGAATCTACGCCCTTGTGACCTCCTGCGCTCTTGTCCCATGACATCTTTGCTTTTCCCAATGGAATATCAAGATCATCATGCACCACAATTATGTGTGGATATGCTTTTACCGATTTCCCTTGTGCATTTTTTACCTTCTTTGCCCCTTTCGCATATTTTCCAACCGCATCACCGGACTTATTCATGAATGTCTCAGGCAAAATAAGTGTGGTCTCTGTCTTACCGACCTTTCCACTTGTTACGAGCGCAGCTTTTTTCTTATCAAATTCAAAATCATCGAACTTACATTTCTGCGCAAATTTCATTACTGCCTCACGACCAACGTTATGTCGTGTACCCTCATATTCTCCGCCCGGGTTTCCTAATCCGATTAATATCATGCCTAAGAGTATACATGAAAATAAAAAAGCCCCAATCACGCTGTGATGGGGCTCTGGAGGAACAATACTTTTGGCCTTTTAAAGAAATTCGGCATCGCTTCGACCGCTTTTGCAATACTTGCTTGCAAAGTGTGATCGAAATCGGACACACCATACACTTCGACGAGAGTTTTGAAGTCTCCTTCAATATACTCTCGCGTACAAATGATGTGTACCTGACCTTTTACTTCTGAAGCAAGATTTCCGCGAAGAATTCTTACCACATCTTCTGTCTTGCATTGCCAATCGCCAGTAATTTTTAGGAGCATGGTTGCAATAATCTTTCGACACATTACCACGAAAATTTGAAATGGCAACTTCGCGCAAAGAAACATCAAAAAACCCTTGCGTCAACGGCATACTCGGGAATATACTTTGTCTACCTTTACATTTTTATAGCCTCATTCATGGACACACCAGCCGCGAACCCGACCCCGACCAAGCAGAGTTCTTTCTTTAAGGAGCTCATTACATACGCGGCAATTGCACTCGTTATTGTAGTCCCGGTCCGTATGTGGATTGCTCAACCTTTTGTTGTGAGCGGTTCATCGATGGACACCACATTTAAGGACGGCGAGTACCTTATTGTCGACGAACTCACGTATCGATTCCGCGAACCAGAACGTGGTGAAGTCCTCATTTTTAAATATCCTCAAAATCCCTCAAAGTATTTTATTAAGCGTCTCATCGGCCTTCCTGGTGAAACCATTGCGATTGCAAACGACAGTGTTGTTGTAACAAACAAAGAACATCCAGAAGGCATTACCTTGAATGAGCCCTATATCCATTCAAAAACTTTTGGAAGTGTAAACACAACACTTGGCCCTGATGAATACTTCGTCATGGGAGATAACCGGCTTGTCAGCTCTGATTCACGCGTTTGGGGACCACTACCTAAAAAAGATCTTGTGGGTAGGCCTATTATTAGACTTCTGCCGATTCACAAGCTTGATGTGGTTCCCGGAACATACGCAAGCAGCACATTAGTAGCAACCCCGAAATAATACATATTTTAAAGACATGACTCAGGTTACGAAGACAGTAAAAGTAGATACAAAAGCTCCAGCAGTACGAAAAAAATCTACCAAGATCGAACATCCAAAGTATGTCTCATACGATCATCTCGACCAGGTGCTCGAGGCCGGCCTTTTTTACGGCTTCACTCCATTAGCTCATCCTCAAATTCATCCAGAAGATAGTACTGAAGCAAAGAAAATTTCTGAAGGAGAAATAATCGTTGATCATGACAATCATGAAGAGGGTGCAACCGTGCGCCTCGAAGAAAAAATTGCCCTCTTACGTCTTTATGAAAGAGAAAAAATGGGTAGCTTGCCTCAGCCAGTTATGTTTTCATACCGAAAACCATTTTCTGGCGATCGACGAAAGCCAAGCAACAAAGAATTACATTACGGCTTTGAAATTTTGGGAACGAATAAATCAATTGCCGAAGCGATACTTATTCAAGCAGCAATCTCTATCCTCAAAGAAACAGGTCATGAAGATCTACATGTAGAAATTAATTCTATCGGTGACAAAGAGTCGCTCGCACGCTTTACACGTGAAGTCACCGCGTACTATCGAAAACATCTCCATACTCTCCCAGCAAAATGCCGCGATACATTCAAAAAGGATGTGTTCTCGCTTCTTGGCTGTGACCATGCTGAATGTTTGAAGCTCGCCGAAGATTGTCCAAAGGCAATCAATTTCCTTTCCGAGCGATCCCGTCAACATTTCAAAGAGGTTCTTGAATTCCTTGAAACCCTCGAAATTCCTTATTCGATCAACAATGCTCTAGTAGCAAATCGAGATTATTGTGATGAAACCGTCTTCGAAATTCGAACTTCTGACCCAAAAGCACATCCCCTCGCAATCGGTATTCGTTATGATGCGCTCGCAAAGCGACTTGGACACAAAAAAGAACTTTCAGCAGTAGGTGTCTCGATCGCCCTCCCAACTAAGGCAGTTAAAACTGCAGCGATCAAGGCATCGACCGTAGCAAAAATTCTTGATCCCCAAATTTGCTTCATGCAACTCGGATTTGAGGCGAAACTTAAGAGCCTTAAACTTGTAGAAACCCTCCGACAGGCACGAATTCCTATTATGCAGTCTCTCGCCAAAGACAAAATGGCTGGCCAGGTAGGTATGGCTGAAAAATATCAATCTCCAATTGTCATCATTATGGGCAAAAAGGAAGCGATGGAAAATTCAGTAATTATTCGAGAAACAGTGACCCGCTCACAAGATTCTGTGCTTGTCACAGACGCTCCTGCTCGATTAAAGAAATATAAAGTCTAAACATACGCCCAATATTGAGCTTTTGTGCTCCTTATGGTAAGGTATCGGTCTACACGTCTCGTCAGTTATTACAAGCAATGGCCCCAATCGGTGCCTCGCGGGACCAAGAAAAAGCGGCTTATTTACTTATTAATTTTAGATTTTAGATGGCAACAAACGTAGAAGTAACACGAAACGGAACAGAAAACCCATTGGGTCTTTTGCGCCGTTTTACCAAGCGAGTTCAGGGTTCAGGTATCCTTCCCCGAGTTCGAGGCGAACGATATTACGAGCGAACCTTGTCTCACTACAAGAACAAGATGAAGACTCTCGCTTCAATCAAGAAGCGCGCTGAAATTGCAGAGGATATCAAGCTCGGAAAGATCAATCCAGACGCTCCTCGAGGTAAAGCAAAGCGATAGATCACGAATGTCTACTTCAGAGAACTACTCTTTGATAAACAAAACAAAAGGCAAGCTCCCAAGCTTGCCTTTTGAGCATATGAAGAATGAAATTCTCGGTGAAGACTATCAACTTTCACTTGTCTTCCTCGATGACGAAGAATCTCGAACCCTTAATATCGAATCTCGAGGCAAAGATTACATTCCAAACGTACTTTCCTTCCCACTTGATGAGACTTCCGGTGAAATGTTTATCAATCCTGTTGAGGCAGCGCGTCAGGCACCGCATTTCGATCGGACCCCTGAAAATATGATTGGTTTCCTCTATATCCATGGACTATGCCATTTGAAAGGAATGACTCATGGTAGTAAGATGGAGAGTAAAGAAGCGTCATTCCGCAAGAAATTCGGGATTTAAAGAAGCGTCGTGCTTCCTTCTTTGCATCTTTTCATGCGCAAACACATTGCCGCAGGCATAGACATAGGTACACACCACATTAAAGTTGTTATCTCAGAATCAGATCCTGGGAGTGATAAACTTTTGCCTAAGGTATTAGGAACTGGCGTAGCAGAGTCAAAAGGCTTACGACATGGATATATTGTAAATGGTCGCGATACTGCCAAAAGCATCATGCAAGCGGTAGCCTCCGCAGAACGATCATCAGGTGTAAAGATCAAAAAGGCATATCTTTCAATGGGTGGTGTAAGCCTCCAAAGCACCGTATCACTTGGTTCGGTAGCAATTTCACGCGCAGACGCTGAGGTGACACAACTTGATCTCGACAAAGCGACCGCACTAGCTGAACGCAACATTCCAAGCGCTCAAACAATTAATCGGAAAATTCTTCATACGGTTCCCCTTTCATATAAAATCGACGGCAAGACCGTAATGGGTCGACCACTAGGAATGAAGGGAAACAAACTCGAAGCAAAAGTACTTTTCGTTACTTGTCTCTCGCAGCACCTTGAAGATCTCCTCGACGCTCTTTCTGATGCCGGCATTGAAGTGGTTGATGTGGTCGCTTCACCGCTCGCAGCCTCTCTTGTTACACTTTCAAAAAATCAAAAAGTTGCCGGTTGCCTTCTTGCAAATGTCGGCGCTGAAACAGTTTCAATAGTTGTATTTGAAAATAACCTCCCTATTTCATTAGAAGTCTTTTCTCTTGGCTCAAATGACATCACCAATGACATCGCGCTTGGTTTAAAGGTGCCTATTGAGGATGCAGAAACAATAAAGCGAGGCGGACTCACCACTGTCCAAGTATCCAAAAAGAAACTTGATGAAATTATCGCTGCTCGCCTTTCCGATGTCTTTGATTTAATTGAAGCACACCTCAAACGAATCGATCGTAATGGACTTTTACCTGCAGGTATTATTTTGACCGGCGGTGGAGCGGCACTTACCGGCGTAGATGAACTTGCAAAAGCATCTCTTAAACTCCCTTCTCGAATTGCACAATTCGGCCAGGGCGAAAAAGGAGGACTCAAAGATCCCGCATGGTCTGTGGCATATGGACTTACTTTTTTGGGCATCGGAACTGAGGATGCAACTGATTCAGGAATTTCAAAAAACGGAAAGACTCTCGCGCTTAAAATCGGAGGCTGGTTCAAACAATTTTTGCCTTAATTTAAGCCATATTTCGACAGAAAATAATGGATAGTCAAGGTTATTGCCTTTTAAAAGCACCTTGCTATGATGTACCCACCTTACCAAACCCGAAACAGATGCATTCTGATCGGCCAATAACGACTTATTATCATGCCAAACATCGTTCCAGAAGTAGAGACGTTCGCTCGGATTAAGGTTCTAGGCGTCGGAGGTTCAGGAAAAAACGCCGTTAACCATATGATCAACTCAAAGGTCCGTGGAGTTGAATTTATTGCCGTAAACACAGATGCACAAGATCTTCACCACTCATTGGCGAAGAAGAAAATTCACATTGGTAAAAACCTCACAAAGGGCCTCGGTGCTGGTATGAACCCAGATTTGGGTCGTCGTGCAGTCGAAGAAACAAAGGAAGAACTCCAGGAATCTATCAAAGGAGCGGACATGGTATTCGTAGCCGGAGGCTTGGGTGGTGGAACTGCATCTGGTGCCACTCCAATTGTCGCAAAAACAGCAAAGGAACTCGGTGCTCTCACCGTCGCTGTTGTTACAAAGCCATTCTTCTTTGAAGGCGCTCAGCGAGGAAAAATTGCAGATATTGCACTTGATAACCTTCGCAAAGAAGTGGATGCAATTATTGTCATTCCAAACGACCGACTCTTGGCAAACATTGATCGCAATACCACCGCAAAGGCAGCATTCGCAATGTGCGATGAAGTATTGAAGCAGGCTGTCGAGGGTATTTCTGACCTCATTACCACTCCAGGTATCATCAATATCGACTTTGCTGATATTCGAGCTGTTATGGAAAATGCTGGTCCTGCACTCATGGGTATTGGTGTCGGCTCTGGCGAAAAGCGCGCAGAAGATGCAGCAAAAATGGCAATCTCTTCTCCTCTCTTGGATATTTCAATCGCTGGCGCTAAGGGCGTTCTCTTCTCTATCGCTGGTAACGATGATCTCACCATGTTTGAAATCCAGGACGCTGCAAAACTTATCACTGAATCAATTGATCCAGGCGCAAAAGTTATTTTCGGTACCGTTCGAGATGAAAAGCTCAAAAAGGGTGAAGTCAAAGTGACGGTTATTGCTTCCGGTTTCGGAGACAGCATTGCCGCTGCAATGACGTCAAAGAGCAAATCACTCTTTAATGCACCAGAACCAAAGGAGGAAAAGGGTAAGATCCACAATTCAATAACAATGCCTTCAAAGGAAAAAGAAGAGAAACCTGAACCAAAGC
The DNA here is from genome assembly GCA_964495425.1 of uncultured Candidatus Saccharibacteria bacterium. Taxonomy (GTDB): domain Bacteria; phylum Patescibacteriota; class Minisyncoccia; order Phycocordibacterales; family UBA6065; genus UBA6065. The sequence continues at coordinate 82,281 of CAZBVG010000003.1, read as the reverse complement.
AGGCTCCTGTTGTTGAAGATAAAAAAGCGACCATTCCAGTAATTGATTCAGATGATGATGACTGGGGTGCAGTTCCAGCATTCTTGCGAAGAAAGAAGTAAAAGAAAAACCGCTTTTCGACAAGATCGAGAGCGGTTTTCTTCTGATATAATGTTTCCTAACTATGTATGATCTTGCAATCATTGGAGGAGGACCCGCGGGTGTTGCAGCGGGTGTATACGCTTCACGTAAGCGTCTTAAAACTGTGTTTATAACTAAAGACTGGGAAAGCCAATCAACCGTCTCTGAAGGCATTGAAAACTGGATTGGTACTATAAAAATCTCAGGCGCTGATTTTGCGAAAAGCCTAGAGGGACACCTTCGTGCGTACGCAGACGGTATTGTTGATGTAAAAACGGGAGAATATTGCAAAAAGATCTCTCAAACAAACAATGGATTCGAAATAGCAACTGAAGGAGCGACATACAAAGCCAAAACCATCCTAATCGCAACAGGTAGTCACCGCAAAAAACTTACTATAACCGGCGCGGACATCTTTGAACATAAAGGTATTACATATTGCGCGTCTTGTGATGGACCAGTGTTTGCCGGACAGGATGTGGCTGTCATCGGTGGAGGAAATGCTGCATTTGAATCAGCTTCACAGCTCCTTGCATACTGTAAATCAGTGACACTCCTTAATCGAAGTGATGAATTCAGAGCAGATCCAATAACCGTAAAGAAAGTGCTTACTAACCCAAAGATGCATGCACTTACCAACGCGATCCCAACCGAAGTGAGAGGTGGAAAATTTGTAAAATCACTCATATACACGGACAAAGAATCCGGTGAAGCAAAAGAGCTTGCGGTGTCTGGTATTTTTGTTGAAATCGGCTCTACGCCTTCTACAGACTTTGCAAAGGGTCTTGTAGACATGGATGCCATAGGCAAGATCAAAGTCGATCCACGCACTCAGAGCACCTCAATTAAGGGTATATGGGCCGCAGGAGACTGTACCGATGGTCTGTACCATCAGAACAATATTGCTGCCGGAGATGCGGTCAAAGCGCTTGAGGATATCTATATCCACCTACACGCAAAATAATCGTGATACGATAAAGTTATGCAAAAGAAAGAACACACAGCGTTTGTATTCGCTCATATCGCGTTATTTATTGTCTTTGTCTGGTTTGGGTCTTTAAAACTACTCGGTCTCTCACCAGCAGGACCCCTCGTCACCGAACTCTTTAACCACACACTCGGTCTTGTTATTCCATTCTTAACAGCGGATAAGTTTATTGTATTGTTTGGAGGTTTTGAGGTGCTAATCGGAATCCTCTTTGTAATTCCACGAATGGAAAAGGTTGCGACACTCCTTCTTCTTCCTCACATGCTTACCACCCTCCTACCTCTCTTCTTTCTTCCAGAAATCACTTGGGATGGATTTTTAACACCTTCACTCGAAGGTCAATACATCATCAAAAACGTTATTATCCTCGCTTTGGTTGCGATGGTATTCGTTGATCTTAAACGCGCGCGCAGAGGATTCACAGCTTAGAGAGAAGCGTGCTTCCCTTTCACATCTTCAATTATCATTCCATCATTTAGTCGAACGACACGAGTGGCGAGCTTTGCGTATTCCTCTTCGTGGGTAACCATGATAATTGTTTGACCTTGCTTATGTACATCCTCAAACAACTTCATGATGGCAAGTGATGATTCATTATCAAGGTTTGCGGTTGGTTCATCAGCAAAGAGAACTCGTGGTTTATGAGCGAGCGCACGAGCAATCGATGTTCTCTGCTGTTCACCCCCTGACATTTGCGACGGAAGGTTATCAAGTCTGTGGCCAAGTCCAACGCGTTCCAGTGATACACGGGCATAGACATATGCATCAGTCTTTGACTTACCCTGCATCATAAGTGGCACTGCTACATTTTCGATAGCTGTAAGATCAGGTAGAAGCGCATAATCTTGAAACACATATCCAAGCTCATTAAGACGAAACTTGGTTTTTTCCTCGTGCGTCATATCGTGCGTATTTTTATTAAATACCACAATCTCTCCCGATGATGGCTCATCCAAGAGCGATATTTGGTACATAAACGTAGATTTTCCTGCACCAGAACGACCCATAATAGCAATGAATTCTCCTTCATCCGCAGTAAAATCAATACCCTTAAGAACACGGGTCTCCTTGTCTCCGTTCTTGAAAGTCTTTATGAGGTTTTTTGTCTGTATTAAAGCCATAAATTTAATTTCTACCCAATATCGAATCAAGTGTATTTTTGCGCACAATCATACGAGCTGGAATATAACCTGCGATGATTGTCGTAATCACGAGAATACCAAGCTTAATACCTGTGCTTAAAAGCGGTGCCACAAGAATACCATCAGAGAATGGGAAGTTAATCGGATGCGCTGTCACATACGGCTTGAGGAAACCGTACAAAATAGCGAGACCGATGCCTGAACCGCAAATAGCGTAAAAGAATGACTGGAAGATATATGAGGCTTCGATGGTACGACCGCTTATACCAATACCCTTCAAAATACCAATGAACTTACGTCGTGTGATTGCATTAACGAAAATCACAATAAATATCGTGATAGAAGCCACAGCAAGACCAATTGAACTAATCATGTTACCCAAAAGCGCAAAAGTTGCCTTAATATCCTTAAGGAATTTAGGCTGAGCATCTTCGAAAGTCTGGACACGAGCATATTCACTCACACCCGCTCGAATGAGAGCCTCCTTAACCAATACGGGATCCGCACCCGGCTTCAACTTTATTGATATTTCATCAACGTTATAATCGGTTCTTCCAATGAGATCACGGAGCTGTCGATCAACAAAGAATATTCGGTATGAAAGTTCATCAACTTTAGACAAAATCACACCCTTGATGGTAACTTCGCGGGTCACATCTCCAACAGTGATACGCACACGATCACCCACATTCACATTTTTGAGGGTTGGGAAAGCAGGAGTTTCTACAGGAAAATATTTTTGGAGAAGATAGCCACCAATAAGGATTTGATCATAGTCCTGAGGTTCAAGATACTGACCCTCTACTACGAATCGAGATATATCAGTGAGTTCGTTTTCTCTGATTGGATCAATTCCCGCAAGTGTACCGCCGGCCGAATCAATCTCTTCTGGTTTAGCGGCACTCTTATAGTTTGCCTCAATACGACCTGATTCGAGATAGCGCGCAGATGATGTCTCTACTTCAGGCATACTATTTATAATGCTCAGCACCTTTGGTGTCTGCTCGATATAATTTTTCTTATCTAGCTTGGTAATAAGAATATCGCTTGTGTAAAACTCTTTGTTTGCTTCCACCGCTCCTTCAATCAAACCCACAAGGATACCCGATACTACGACGAGGTTTAGAAAGGTTAAGGTCATCACGAAGATGATGAGTCCTGTGGTCCATTTATTCGCGCGGCGCACCTGCCTAAACGCGAGAAACCATCCTATGCGTATAAATTGTGGCATCGTCAGTTATGTCAGTTATTATTTTGGATTGACTATCACCGAGTCGTTTGCTGAAAGACCAGACACGACCTCAACATTACCTTTGGTATCTGTGATACCTGTCACAATTTCCCTTGTAATCACTTCCTTATCTGAAATCTTTACCTTTACTGTTTTTTTGCCATCCTCATTGAGAACCGATCGAGAAGGAATATAGAGCACCTCCCCTGTTCGTAAAGTCTCAATAGATATATTTGAAGTTAAACCAGAAAGGATTCGACTATCAGGCGTGCTGAATACGAGTTCAATTTTATATGTCGAAACTCCATCTCGAATAGTTTCTCGTGGATCAACATGAGTGATCGTTGCATCAAAAACAATGTCCTTGCCATATGCATCGAGTGTAACTTTCGCCTTTGCGCCGACAACGATTCCGGCAACACTCACCTCCGGAACATACGCTTCGAGCTTATAATCTGCACTTATGACTGAGACAAGATTCATATTTGCAGAAACTGATTCACCGGTCTTTGCATCCTGTTTTGAAACAACTCCTGCAATTGGTGATCGAAGTGTCATCTTGCCCAAACGAGCCTGATAGGTAGCCACATTTGCCTCCGCAGCTGCTACACGGGCAACTTGTACAGGAACATCAGAGAGAGTTGCAGAATAGCTCTCCTCACCTGAAATAAGTGTTGCCGCTGCCCCGTTTACGTTTTGACGCGCTGCTGCCACATCCGTCTTATATTTATCTATAAGTGTCTGACTTACTGATGAATTTGGTTTAAATGAATTAACCGCTCGAGCAACATCATCGAGGAAAAGAGAAATCTCACGAAGATTTGCCTTTGCCAACTCTAGATCCGCCTCTGTGTAAGTGGCCACAGAGAGTTTTGATACATTTTCTTTCCATGATGTAAGAATGGTGCCAACTCGAACACGGGTATCATTTATTTTGTTTCGAAGCGTATAGTCATCAAATGAAAAAACGATTTTAGGATTTGCCGTGCGTGCATCTTCAAAAAACTGATCTATCTTATTTGAAATTGCATCATCAGCATCTGTATACGCATCAATGATATTTTGAGTGACACTTGTTTTTGAATTCGTTACCTTTGCCTGAAGATCATTACCTCCTGAAAGTTTCGCAAGCTCTGCTTGCGCAGCCGCCAAATCCGCGCTCGCCTTAAGGTAATCAGCTCGTGTGCCAGATTGATCAAGCTCGACTATGACATCGCCAGGCATAACCTTATCACCCACCTTTTTGTAGGTTCGAGCAACTGTTCCTGTCACTTCAAAGGCAAGATCAGCATCTTCAGCTGGAACCACTTTACCAGCAAGCTCCACCGTTCGAACAAGTTCTCCGGTTGAGACCATGATTGCTTCACCTCCGCCATTCCCTCGAGAACTAAAAGCAAAAACAATGATTATAAGTATAATAACGGTAATACCAATGGCTATTTTATGGCGTTTTATAAATGTCATGATGTAATTTAAGCTAGATATCTATTCTAGCATACGAAGCCGGCTCTCTGGCAGTTTCATTACAGATACATCTTGATAAAGGGTAACGCTCGCTCATATGCTTGCGTTTGGTGGTCCTTATTTACCTTTTTATCATCCTTCGTACCCGAGCCTTCAAAAACATGTGGCTCTGAAATCAACCCATATTGGTCTACATGCACGATTGCAATAATTGTTCGCAATACTATTTTTTCTGTATCCTCAGAAATAACCAAAAATTGGGTTCCTGGCTTTACACACTCAGAAAGCTCACGAGCATACGCATATGAGGTGCAGATAGCATTTTCGCCAAGTGCCTCGCCCGTATCCTCTATCTCAAGATTTACCGGTAGAAAATCTTGGAGAGACGCTAGTGAAATGCCATGAGGATCAAAATGTTTCCCCACTTCTTTTATCTTTTTTTTATTTGTCGTAGCGTATACTACGTGAGTTTTAATATTTTTCTTCATCGATCCAGATAGTATACCCGAGCTTTTTATTTACCAAAAATCTCAAGGAATTTCTTTGGATCAATCGATACATCACTCATACGGACGGTGACATGCAAATGCGGTTTATCTGCATATCCAGTCTGTCCTGAGAGGCCAATTACCGTGCCAGGAAGCACCAATTCACCCTCATTTACATATATTTTTGAAAGATGCATATAAAAAGTTTGTAGTCCGAGACCATGATCAATGACAACTGTCTTGCCGTAATTTCTACCAACCTGCGTAAGTCGTACCACACCTCGATTCATTGCCAAAACAGGCGTACCTTCAGCCGCCCGAAAATCAGTACCTTTATGAGCAATCGAATAGGAGCCTGTTTGTCGTTGGTAACCATACTCATCGGTAATCACTGGATTTGCAACGGGATATTTGAATGGTGCAGTCCAGAAAGCATGCGTACCGGTTCGCAAATTAAGCAGGCTCGCGTTTTCTTGAGCAAGAGTATTTACCAACGTTGTGGCGCTCGCCTGTGTATTACCTCCCAATTTCTCTGGAATTCCAAGCGGTGCTTCAATTTTAGTTCGTTCAAGTACTGTTATATTTTTCTCAAGAATCTTTCCGTCCGTTAGAGCCGCGACAATCTTGTAATGCCCCGGTTTTTTGTAAAGATCAATGCCATAGAATGCGGTCTGAGCGTTTTTATATGTAAATACAGGGATCTTTTTACCATCAAAAAATAAAAGTGAAGCTGAGGTAGTACCGACAATTTCAATACGAAGCGGCTCACCCTGAATTGGGTTTTCAGGTATAACAGAAATCGCAGAAGCGGATACCGCTACTGGCACAAGAACAAGTGCCCAAATAAAAATGTTAAGAAGTGTACTCATTACCCTAAGTATACTCCTCAAAATAGACTGCGGAGAGGGGGAGATTCGAACTCCCGAGGAGCTTTCGCCCCTGGCGGTTTTCGAAACCGCTGCATTCGACCACTCTGCCACCTCTCCATAGAAACGCCCGAATATCCTAGCATTTTTTGCCTTTTTGACAAAAAATGTTATATTTGGGGCCTGTTTCTCATAGCAATGGCACTATCGTCTAATGGTTAGGACAGAAGCTTTTCAAGCTTTAAATCGGAGTTCGATTCTCCGTAGGGTCACCAGAATACGTAATATTGGCGATTTCTGTCGCTCTTATTATAGCCATTGCAACATATGAATTCGGCCACACGAAACAATAGAGATCGGTGCGCATATGTACTACAATATAAGTATGCTTAAAGATCAATTTCGCGGTTTTATTCATTTTATTCGCACCCAGGGTGTAGCTGGTTTCGCGATCGGCTTTATCCTCGGTAAAGCAATTTCCGACCTCGTTTCATCACTAGTAAACGACATTATTAATCCCCTAATCGGTCTGGCCCTTCGACGTTTTGGTGATCTTTCTCAACTTTCATTCACCATTAATGATTCAGTTATCGCATACGGAAAGTTTATCTCTCTTCTCATTAACTTTGTCATTGTTGCTGCGGTTGTGTACTTCGGCATCAAGAAACTCTCGGATCTTTTGGATCGACCAAAGGATCCTCCAGCGCCACTTAAATAACTCGGAAGAACCGCTTGAAAAAGGCGGTTTTTCATGTAAAGTAACTCTACAACACGCGCGCTTAGCTCAGTTGGTAGAGCATCTCATTGACGTTGAGAGGGTCATAGGTTCAAGTCCTATAGCGCGCACAATGAAAATCCTCGGCATCGAAACATCATGTGATGAGACAGCAATAAGTCTCATCGAAATAGATGAGAAAAAACACAGTGTGAGCATTTTAGGCAACACCGTTCATTCTCAAATAGACCTTCATTCACCGCACGGAGGAGTCTTCCCCATGCTTGCCAAGCGAGAGCATCAAGCAAATCTCATTCCTGTTTTGAAAAAAACTCTGAAGGAAGCAGGTATGTTGAAAAAAGCAACCGGAAAACTAGATTCAAAAACTTTGACGTTTTTGGAAAAAGAAGAGTCGCTTTCGAAAGCGTTCGCGGAATTTATTCCCTCAATCGCTCGTCCAGATATGGATTTCATAAGTATTACAACTGGCCCAGGACTTGAACCAGCTTTGTGGGTTGGTATTAGTTTTGCTCGAGCGCTTTCCCACGCATGGAACATTCCCCTCATTCCCTGCAATCACATGGAAGGACACATACTTTCTGCTCTCATACAAAAGAAAGGTGATGCTTACGAGCTACTTAAGCCACAATTTCCTGCCCTTTCGCTCCTCATTTCTGGCGGTCATACACAAATCGTTCTTGTAGAAAAAGTAGGGGTATATAAAATCCTTGGCGAGACACGAGATGACGCAATCGGTGAATGCTTTGACAAAGTCGCTCGAATGCTTGGGCTCACCTACCCTGGCGGTCCAAAGATTTCAAAACTTGCAAAGGAGGCTCGCGCACACAACATTCACAGCCCAGAACCTTTGCCACGACCGATGATTGATTCAAAAAATTTTGATTTTTCTTTTTCGGGTTTAAAAACGGCAGTACTGTATTTGGTTCAAAAACTCACCACCGAAGGCACAAAACTTACCGAGCACCGGATACTGGGTATCGCTCGCGAGACTGAAGATGCTGTAACCGATGTGCTCATATCAAAAATGCGTAAAGCGATCGAACACTATGCAATTGAGACCATCATAGTTGGCGGTGGTGTCATTGCAAATGAACACATTCGAATGAATCTCGAGAAACTCGCGACTGAATGCTCGATCAAACTACTTTTACCTCAAACCGATCACTCAACCGACAATGGTCTTATGATTGCGCTCGCTGGATTTTATAACAGTGACAAGAAAACCGATTCATCAACACACCTTAAAGCCCAAGGAACCCTCTCACTTGGACCTCGCGCGTAATTTTTGTAAAAAAGGCTTATTTTTGCTATATTTTCCGTACCTATGGAGCCTTTTAAAGAGCCACATATTCCGGCCAAATTCCTGAAACCGTACGACCCTCAAGCAACCGAAAACGCTATATACGACGCATGGATTTCATCTGGCTACTTTAACCCAGATAACCTCCCAAAACGTCACAAAAAGCCCTTCTCTGTCGTCTTGCCACCGCCTAATGTAACAGGGACACTTCACATCGGACACGCATCTATGCTTGTGATTGAAGACATCATGATTCGCTACAAACGAATGATGGGATTCAAAACCCTCTGGCTTCCTGGTACTGATCACGCTGCCATTGCCACTCAATCAAAAGTTGAAGGTGAAATTTATAAAAAAGAAGGTAAACGAAGACAAGATCTTGGCCGAGAAGAACTCATTAAACGTGTAAAGGAATTTGCACAGCAAAGTCATGACACCATCACCAACCAGGTTAAAAAAATGGGTGCTTCTATCGACTGGTCACGAGAAGCATATACACTCGATGAAAAGCGAGAGCGCGCTGTATTTGAAGCATTCAAAAAAATGCATGAAGACGGTCTCATTTATCAGGGTCATCGAATCGTAAACTGGGATCCAAAAGGTCAGACAACCATTTCTGATGATGAAATTGTATACAGCGAAGAAAAAACCAAGTTCTATTACTTCAAATATGGTCCATTTACAATCGGAACAGCTCGACCTGAAACCAAATTCGGCGATAAATATGTTGTGATGCATCCAGATGATGCTCGATACAAAAAGTACGCGCACGGCGATCATATCGATCTTGAATGGATCAATGGCCCTATCAAAGCAACTATTATTAAAGATGAATCTATCGATATGAACTTCGGTACCGGAGTCATGACCATCACTCCATGGCACTCAAATGTCGACTTTGAGATTACTGAGCGCCATAAACTTGATAAAGAGCAAATCATCGACAAATACGGCAAACTCCTCCCTATTGCTGGTGAATTTGCTGGCATGAAAATCACTGACGCTCGCAAGAAAATCGTAGAAAAACTTGCTGCCAAAGGACTTCTCGAGAAAGAAGAAGACTACACTCACAATATTGCGACCGCGGAACGAACCGGTGGAGTTATTGAACCGCAAATCATGAATCAGTGGTTTGTTGATGTGAACAAAAAGATTAAAGCCCGTGGAAACAAGTCACTCAAGGAGCTTATGCTTGAAGTAACAGCCTCGGGCGACAAACATATTGAATTCATTCCTGATCGATTTGAAAAAATTTATACCAACTGGATTTCTAACCTTCGCGATTGGTGTATTTCCCGCCAAATTTGGTTCGGACATCGAATTCCTGTCTGGTACAAGGATGGTAAACAGAAAGTAAGTCTGGAAAGTCCTGGTGCAGGCTGGGTTCAAGATGAAGACACACTTGATACCTGGTTTTCATCTGGCCTTTGGACATTCTCAACTCTCGGCTGGCCAGAAAAAACAAAAGATCTTAAAACCTATCACCCAACATCAGTTCTTGAAACAGGTTACGACATCATTTTCTTCTGGGTTGCACGTATGATTCTTATGTCTCAATACCTTTTAGGTGATATTCCATTTAGAACTGTGTACCTCCACGGCCTTGTTCGAGATGCTCAGGGTCGAAAGATGTCAAAATCTCTCGGTAATATTATTGATCCACTCGACATGGCAACCAAGTACGGTACCGATGCGGTACGCATGTCTCTTATTGTTGGCACCGGTCCAGGAAATGATACCAAGATGTCCGAAGACAAAATTCGTGCCTACAAAAACTTTGCAAACAAGCTCTGGAATATTACCCGTTTTGTCCTTACATCAACTGAAGGTGAAACTCTTGAACCAAAATTCAACAAATTCTCTCCTGCAGATAAAGAACTCATAAAAAAGCGTGACGAGCTTATCGCAGAAATCACCAAAGAAATGGACGAATTCAAGTACTACCTCGTTGCCGAAAAACTTTACGCATATACCTGGACACAGTTTGCAGACGTAATCCTCGAAGATTCAAAGAAGATCCTCGCTGAAGATACCGATGCGGATAAAAAATCACGAAAACAATTCCTCCTTCATACACTTGCCATCATCTTGAAGACGCTTCATCCATTTGCCCCTTTCGTAACTGAGGAAATCTGGTCTGATATGCCTATAAAAGATAAAAAATCGCTTATAATAGAAGAATGGCCGATTTAAGTACATCAAATCTGTACCTTCTTATCTTTGCTGCTGTTGGTGGCATTCTCCCTGCTCTGTTTTGGCTCTGGTTTTGGTTACAAGAGGACAAGCTACACCCTGAACCTCGCGGAAGAATTCTTTTTGCATTTTGGGGCGGTATGATTGCTGTTCCCATCGTTTACCCTCTTGAGCGATTCATCTATGAACACTTTGGTGTATCAAACGCCACTCTTCTTATATGGGCGCTTATAGAGGAGGCGGCAAAATACCTCATGGTATCTATTACCGCGCTTCATTCAAAAGCATTCGATGAACCTATTGATGCACTTGAATACCTCATCACCTGTGCCCTTGGCTTTGCCGCACTTGAAAATACCCTCTTTATCCTTAATCCTCTGTTGGGTGGTCATGCCTTCCAAAGCATCATTACCGGCAACATGCGCTTTATTGGAGCAAGCCTCTTGCATGTAGTCGCCTCAGGTGTTCTCGGTTATTGTATTGGCCGCGAGTTCTATAGAGGAATAGTGGCAAGAATAAGCTGGAGAGTGATTGGTTTAGTCATCGCAGTTGCATTGCATACGATGTTTAACATGTTTATAATATATCAGAACGGAGAGAAGACGTTTCTCGTTTTTGCTGGCGTCTGGATGGCAGTTATCGGAATACTCCTCCTGTTTGAAAGAATAAAAAAGGTACAAGCACAATAAAAACATATGCAGCCATCAAAAAAATCATTCTTTGAACGCCTCACGGGCACCGTAAAGCTTGATGAGGAGGCGGTAGAAGAGACTGAACGACCGTCAAGAAATCACATCCTTGAGGAATCAGAGGAAGAAGGTGAACTTTCTGTAGATGTCTACCAAACACCTGATGAAATTGTGATCAAAACCATGGTCGCCGGAGTTCGGCCTGATGATCTCGACGTAAATATCACTCGAGACATGGTGACCATTAAAGGAAAACGCGAGGAATCAAATGATGTTCACAATCATGATTACTTCCACAAAGAACTCTATTGGGGCTCATTCTCTCGAACAGTTATGCTTCCCGAAGAAATTGATGTCGAAGAAGCTGAAGCGGTTGAACGCCACGGTCTTCTCATCATTCGACTTCCAAAGGTAGACAAATCCAAACAAAACAAACTCCGAGTTAAATCTGCTTAAACACAAAATCAAAATCCCGCCCAAAAGCGGGATTTTGATTTAAGGTGTCCGAATGGTAGATTGATCACACTGCCTTCATAGCTCAATGGATAGAGCAGCTCCGTCCTAAGGAGAAGATGTAGGTTCGATTCCTGCTGAGGGCACCAGTGTATCCCCCCGACTGGTTGCTCGTATCAGCGACCACGGGTTTACGGCTTCACCACGCGCTTTCTTCCGGTCGAGAACAAGGTTCGAGCCGAAGATTTCTGAGGCGAGAGCGCGACGCTGGTTCGGCGTGCCAACAGTGGCAGTTTCGCCTACCTGTAGAGCGGTGAAAACCCAGTTACGCATCGGTTCGAGCCATGGTATGCGGCCTTTGGAGACCGCGGCAATCTGTTCCTCCAAGAGCCTCTTCTCGCTCAGAAGTGTCGCCTTCTTACCCGTGAAGATGTCGCGACTGATCTCGCCGGAGAGGACCATGTCTAGGAGCATATTGATGCTTCGGGTAACCTGCGCGGCCGCGTTTTGCAGGCGCTCGATTGTGGCTTTGCGCGTCGCCTTCGACGCCCCCTCTTCCTGGTCGAGCCTCGCCAGCATGTCCGCGCCGGCTTCAGCGGTTAGGCCATACGGTGCAATCACCGAGGCTACTTCCGCGTCGAGGTCTTCGCCTCGCAGGAACGGCTGAGAGCACCGAACGTTTTTGCTCTTTTTCGTGCAACGATAATACACGTGGCCTTTCTGGACCTCTGCGGTGATTGCGCCGCCGCATTCAGCGCACTTCAAAAGGCCGAGATACGGCTTGTCGCGGCGCTGCTTGGGGAGGGATGGCCAGTGCTGCGCGAATACCTCCTGCACGCGATCATAGAGCGTCTTCGAGATGATCGGCTGGTGCTTTCCCTCGTGCAGCTCGCCGCAATACATGAAATGGCCGTAGTATGCCGGTTCGTGCAGGATCATGGCCACCTCTGTGCGGCTTATCGGCCGACCGTCGGGGTTCTTCTTGGTCGGCCGCATCTTGAACCCTATTGAGTCGAGATAAGCGCGGTCCTGTTCAAGGGTGCTCTCACCGGTTGCGTGAAGTTCGAAGAGCGAAACAATCGCGCCACGGCGAGTCTCGTCCACCACCCACTGCTTCGTTTTCAGATCGTTGAGATACCCGACGGGCGCAAAGGTCGGGCAAATGCCTAGGCGCACCTTCTTCCTGAGTCCGCGCTTGGTGTTCTGGCTCAGGTCGTCGACGTAGTATTTCGATTGGATGAACGCGTTCGCGAGCATCTGGCGGCCCTGCGCGGTGTTCTCGAACCAGAACGTCGGAAACTTGAGATCGGTGAGCGTCTCGGTGTCGAGCATGTCGATGATGGTTCCGCCGTCGCGCGCGTTGCGTGAGAGACGGTCGGGCGCCCAGGCGACGATGCCGTTGGCTTCGCCCCGCTCGATCCTCCGAAGCATTTCGCTAAATTCGGGCCGGCCAGGGCGCTTCGCTGACCTGCGATCCTCGAATTCACCGACGACGTTTAGATCTAGTCGCTTTACGAACTCGGTTAGCTCGTCACGCTGCGACTCTATCGAGAGAGTCTGCATGTCGTCACGGTCTGTCGATTTTCGGAGGTATATGAAATATTTCGTGTCTGCTGCCATGCGTGCGCATCATACCAGTGTCGCGCATGGCGCGCAAAGACCCGTCACCTCGACCGGAAGAAAGCGCGTGGTGAAGCCGTAAACCCGTGGTCGCTGATACGAGCAACCAGTCGGGGGGAGCTGCCGCTGTGGAAAACTCGACGCCGCGAAGGCCTGCAACCACCGATCAGGACGACAGGGTATCCCCAGGCGGGGATACCTCTGGGGATACCCACTCCAGTTCGATTCCCCGAGGGGTCACGGCATCGACTGTCCTTGAAAATAGGTTCGAGCCGCGTCGTATAGAGACACAGAATCTTGTTTTTGAGCCTTTTTTGGGTATACTTACACCCATGACTCCAGAAGATCGTCGATTACTTGAGGAAGTTAAGGCTCTCACCGAAGAGAACTCAAAAGTGCTTAAAAGCATCCAGCGTATGAACCGTACCAGCGCTGCTCTCAAGATAATCTACTGGATAGTCATACTAGGAGTCTCATTTGGAGCATTCTACTTTATACAGCCCTATTTTGACGCTTTAAAGAGTGCTGCAGGAGACACTCCAGGACCTTCAACAAATTCGTTTGAAGAGCTCCTCAAAGACTTATAAATCATGCTTGGGTAGCTCAGTTGGTAGAGCATCTCCCTGAAGAGGAGGGGGTCGCCGGTTCGAGCCCGGCCCCAAGCACAGACAAGAAAAAGCCACCGATCGGTGGCTTTTTCAGTATCCTATTTAACTTCGAGAAGTTCCTTCAAGACTTTTTCATCGTAACCAACGACGATATCACCACCCACATCAATCACTGGTACACCAAGCTGACCAGATTTTTCTACCATTTCCTCCCTCTTCGCTTGATCTGCCGCAACATTGTACTCAGAGTACTCAATATTATGTTTCTTGAAGAAATCTTTTGCCGCGACACAATACTTACACACCGGCGTTGAATATATTTCTACTTTTTTCATACCAACAATTGTACAGATTTTAAATATAAATTGAAAGTCAAAAGGGCGAAAGACGACCCTTATCTCATATAGTCAAGAAACTTCTGCCACCAGCTTTTTTCTTCCTTTTTTAAAGCTCGATTGGTCTCAGGATTATTATCCACAAGCACAACAAGTGTTTCCCCTTCTTTTACAACACCAAATCGGTCGCGAAGCTCACGTTCCTTACCTTCTTCTGTTTTAAGCGACTCAATAGATACAGCGAGTTGCCTTTCTCGATCCTGAAGCAAAGCAAGATCTGTTCGAGCTTTTTCTGTAATACTCAAACTCTTGTCATACTTTACATAAATCCCCCAGACTGCCCGTGCAAGAAGCAAAAGAAGCACTATCAAAATCGCGAGTGCATATCGTGAGTGAAGAAGCTTTCGTATACGACGCTGTTCCTGAAATTCAAGTAACATACAAATATTGAAAATGGGCCCAAAACACGCTACCATTACCGTACATTATAACCAATTTTTCCATATGCTTCTCAATCCAAAACACAGAAAGGCCCTCAATATCATTTGGGGCGCGCTAGCAATACTTATCGCCGGATCAATGATCCTCGCATATCTACCATCACTCTATCGCTAAAACTCTCAAGACAATATAAAAAAACCGCCGATAGTAGATATCGGCGGTTTGCTTTCAAACCAACATGTATCGGCGAACGTAGAACACGCTGATCAATGCCGCACCGAGCAAGGCGATAGTTGAGCCTTGATCCGGAACAGAATTTGTCGACTGGGAATTGAAATACACAGTCGCAGAACCGGTCACTGCACCAAGTGAGTACGTGCCCGTAAATGAAAACGGTTCCGTACCAATTGAAGCAATAACGCCATTGAGTTTGTCTTGGTTTGTGACACCAGGATCAGTAAGATACGAGGCCCAGGCATTTCCAGAACCCCGACCGACAATCGCGTCCACCAACTGGGTATTTGGACCACCTGTGATGTAAATATCATCACCGCCGCCCAAAACGCCATTCGGTCCATAAAGGATACCCCAATAGTCATTGGAATAATTGTATGAACCGGCACCGAAGCCAAACGAAAGCGATGAAGTTGGATCAGTGGAAACGGCATTAAACGACAACTGACTAATCGAGAACTGAGTGCCGTTCCCGTTAATAAGGACGCCAAACAGAAGACGATTGCCGAGCTCGCTACCGAACGCTGCTCCGTAGGTGACCGTGGGATTTGCATCACCTTTCCAGGAGTTGTACCCCGTGACGATGTTGTCAGAGACACTCATATTCACGGGCGCCTGTTGATAGTACGTCGGAGTACCCGGCGTACCATTACTCGTCGCTCCCGTAAGAAGCGCTGAATTGGCGTTGCTCACCCAACCAGGATAGCTCGGGGAGCCAAACACATTGGGTGCCGATGCCGGAGTAACCGTGATTGTGGGAGCCACATTCACATCGACCGCCATGAGCTGCGTATGAAGCAGGCTCACGCAAAGACTAAGCAATGCCATGATTTTCGTGGCAGTGAAGACTGAACTTTTCATTCGAGGATTGATTCCGATGTTATAACAGAGAACAAAAAACTTCGTCATAGGACGAAGCTCTTCCGCTTGAAATTACCACAAGGTGTACATCAGGTCAATCTAACGCACCCGAGGGTTTTATTCCCCCATTCTCATCATCTTTACAAAGACATCTTGGGGAATATTTATGTTTCCTTGTCCCCGTTCAAGCATTCGTTTCTTTCCTTCTTTTTGCTGCTCCCACAACTTCTTCTTTCGACTGATGTCACCTCCGGAAAGGTGCGCGGTTACGGTACGCTTGAGAGCCGCGAGTGTGCGTGAAGCTAAAATACGTCCACCTGCCTTACCCTGTATTTTTGTGACGAATAATTGTTTTGGAAGAATTTTCTCAAGCTTCTCGACAGCCGCTTCTGCTTCTTCATATGCTTTATTGCGCGCAACAATACGCGTGAACGCTGGCACAACTTCTTCGCCAATCAAGATATCGAGTCGCTGCACATCTGCAACCTTAATATCAGTTGGTGTGTATGAAATAGACGCGTAACCGGATGTAACTGACTTTACTCCATCAAAGAAATTACGCATAAGTTCACGTAACGGCATATTAACCGTAATCGAGGTCCTGCCTGCGCCCCAAGTATCCATGTGATCAGCTGTACCCTCATGCTCAAAGATTATCTGCGTTAAGGGGCCAATATACTCATTAGGCGTGATGATTTTGAGCTCCACCCACGGCTCCTCTATCTTTGCGATATCACCTTCTTCTGGAAAAAGTGGCGGTGAATAAATAATGGTCTTTTTACCGTTTTTTAAAGTTACCTCATATGTAATAGACGGAGTTGTAACCACAAGATTCAAATTAAACTCCCTGCGCAATCGCTCAGTGATAATTTCAAGGTGAAGCATTCCCAAGAAACCACATCGGAAACCTCGTCCGAGAGTACCCGATGATTCTTCTTCGTATGTAAACGCTGAATCAGATAATGAGAGACGACCGAGAGCTTGTCGCAAAAGCGTAAGATCATCCTGGCTTTCAGGATAAATAGACGCCCACACCACTGGAAACGGTTTCATATACCCAGGAAGCGGCGCGAGCGCAGAACGCACAATCGTGATCGTATCTCCCACGGATGCAATGCCTGGTTCTTTTACACCTGTCACAATGTAACCGATTTCACCCGCAGAAAGTGAATCTCGCGGAGTTTCGTCAGGAGAAAAAATACCCACTTCGTTTGCTATGAATGTCTCATTCGCAACACGAAAAATAACCGTATCTCCTTTTTTTATTGAACCATCCATGACACGAGTGTACACCGTCACACCTCGATGATTTGAATACTGAAAATCAAACACAAGCGATCGGAAATCTTTATCCGGTGATTCTGACTTTGGTGCTGGCACGCGTTTTACAATTTCTTTCAGGAGCTCAGGTACACCTTCACCGGTTTTTCCTGAAACACCAAGAATAGTATCGAGTGATACATTTAAAAGCTGTGCAATTTCCAACTTAACCTCATCAGTTCGAGCAAGCGGTGAATCAATTTTTGAAACCACGGGAATAATGACAAGCCCTGACTCACGTGCCATGTTTAATGTTGTGAGCGTCTGAGCCTGAACCCCTTGTGTTGCATCGACAAGAAGAATTGAACCCTCTACTGCTTTGAGCGCTCGAGATACTTCATATGAAAAGTCGATATGCCCGGGAGTGTCGATGAGGTTCATTACATATTCTTTCCCCTCAACAACGTACTTCATGCGCACCGGCTGCATCTTGATGGTGATACCACGCTCGCGTTCAAGTTCCATAGAATCAAGCACCTGCTCCTGCATTTTACGCTTTTCAATAGTTCCCGTGATCTCAAGCAAACGATCGGCAAGTGTTGATTTGCCGTGGTCTATATGGGCTATGATTGAGAAATTTCGTATTCGCGAGATATCCATAATGTTCTCGTAAATTACCATAAACTGGCTGTTTTGGCCATTTTATAGCCTTACGATGGTATCTGGTCTAGTGAAGCCCTATCAACCCTCCACACCTTTTCGTGAAGAGCTTGTTTGATGTCTTTAAGCTCCCTATTCTTAAGCAGAATAAGAATAATAATGGTTGCAATAATACCTATAATTCCCGCACACAAACCCTGCATAAAAATACCGAGCGATGTATTGATGTTAAACACATCATCAAAGAGTTTGAGTGAATGGTACGCCACATAACCCCCTATAATTGCTGAGCTCGTGACCTGAAATATTGTTCGCATGAGTGGAGCGGTAAACCCCGGAAACTCCTTTGCAAACGACCTCCAATGTAAAAAGAGATTGAGGAATGTGCCGAGTGTAAATGCGAGTGGAAGCATCAGCACGCTTGAGTCTGCTGAACTCATAGTTCTCATAAGAGCTGCGGTGAAATTGGCAAATAACGGAACTGTACGGAATACTTTTATGAGAACAAAGCCGAGCGCGATTGTGACAACCATCGATACCACATTTATAAGAAGCGGCTTTGCAGTCTTACCTTCTGCATAAAACGATCGCACGAAAAGAAGAATAAGAGACTGCCCAACTGCAGAAATAACGAAGAGAGCAAGAGCCGCTGCAGTTAACCTTGTGTCAGACCAAGAGAATTCTCCTGTTCCCAAAACTGTTCGTACAATCTGTGCACGAAGCACAATAAATAAAACCGAGAGTGGCACTGACCAGAAGATAATATGCTTTGCTGCTGCAATCATGCGTTCCAAGTACACCTCTCGCTTCCCTTCAGCAATAAGTTTTGCAAGTAGAGGAAATGCAGCCGACGAATAACTTACACCAATAATTGCAAGTGGTACTGATTGAAGATTAAATGAAAGATTAAAGATTGATATCGATCCTGCCCCCAAAAATGAAGCAAACGATACAAGCCCCAGTGTTGAGAGTTGTTGCGACGAGAGCGTAATTGTTCGAGGGACAG
The DNA here is from genome assembly GCA_964495425.1 of uncultured Candidatus Saccharibacteria bacterium. GTDB lineage: Bacteria > Patescibacteriota > Minisyncoccia > Phycocordibacterales > UBA6065 > UBA6065. The sequence continues at coordinate 63,586 of CAZBVG010000003.1, read as the reverse complement.
AGAGTTTTGCAACTCGTTTTACTTTCACCCACTCAAAATGAGTTCCTATCTTTGGGAACAGTCCGTCACGAATCACGATTGGAATTTGAGTAAGACACAGAAGTGTTGCTCCGAAGAGTACGCCAAGAGCAAGTCCTGCAACTCCCCAGAGTGGTAAAAGAAATATAATCCCAAAAATAATTCCGACGTTATATAACGGCGCCGACAACGCATATACCAAAAATCGATTTTGGATCTGTGTTATGGAAGCAAAGAAACTTGCGAAACCAAGCAATATCGGGGAAAACAGCATGATTCGAGAGGCAGTCACAAGTTGCGGACCAAGACCGGCTTCAAAGAGTCGCGGAAAAATTATTTTCTGAATCGGCTCCATAAATATCGCTGCGATTCCACAGACAATAACAATGAGAAGTGTAAATGCTGAAAAAAGGCTAGTAATAGACGATGTAAGTTCTTCCCTTCCTTTTGTTTTTGACTCAATGAGAAACGGTACAAGAATCGACGTTGAAACAAGTGATGCGACAATGACGAATATAAAGTCAGGGATTCTGAATGCCGCATAGTACACATCAAGCGCTGGACCTGCGCCTAGTACATGCGCTAAAAGCCTGTCTCGAATGAGAGCAAATACAAGAGATGCGACAGATGAGAGAGCAAGCAGATAAGCGGCCTCATGTAGGCCGCTTATCTCTTTACCCACGAATGACAGAATCTTTTTTACCATGTGATCCCCTCACCCTACCTTAGATTTCCTCTCTTGTCGTCTGTTCCTTTATAGGGAGATTAGACTGTTTAACTGGATTTGTTGGAACTGTAAATGGACCTTTTCCTGCTTGAAGATTGGCAATTATCGCCTTTACTTCAGCGTTATCTGGATTGGTCTCAAGAATACCCTTGAATTGAGCAATGGCCTTATCCTTTTCACCTACCTGATAGTAGCTTAGGCCGAGGAAGTATTTAGCATTCGCATACTGATTATTAAGACTAACCGCTCGTTCGAATGCGAGAACAGAGTTTTGATAATTTCTCTGGTTGTAATACAAGAGACCGAGCTGGAAGAATATACCAGGATCATTTGGTGAAAGTGTTGCAACTGCTTTTACTGATTCAATAGCATTTGGAACATCATTTTCTGCAATCTGAATCTGTGCGAGAAGGAAGATTGCATCCGCATAATCATTCTTCTTTTCAAGAGACTTGGTTATATATTCCTTCGCAGATTTTGGATCATTATTTGCGATTGAAAGTCGCGCCAACACGAGATAAATCTCTGGGCTATCAGGATTGAGTGCGAGAGCGGCTTCGTATGCCTTCTTTGCGCTTTCAAACGAACCTTCAATTTTAAGTGGTACTACAGACTCAAATACACGGCCAAGTGAAAGATAATTTCGATAATTAGTATTATCGTATGCTACCGCTGACTGTGACGCCTTAATTGCTGCACCGATATAATCTTGGAATTTTGTCTGAGCTTCTGACTGCGTAATTGTTTTATCCTGAAGAACTGTATTTATTCGAGAGAGGTAAATTTCTGAAAGCGACTGGTACTGGCTATCAACCGGAGCGAGCGCAACTGCACGAAGAATTTCTCGTTCTCCCTGCTCGAGGTTACCTGATCGATTAATGGTTAGCAGTCCTTTCTGGAAATATGAAGCGGCGATTGTCTTTACTGTCACAAAATACGCAAACGCAACAGCACCAATGATTGCAAGAATGATAAGGAGAACCGACATAAAGCCAGCTGCAGGTCTGTGAGCGACCGCAAATGACTTTGTAGCCACAACATTCTCTTCTCGAGCAGCAGCAACAAAGAGACCAGAGAGCGCGAGCGTTAGAACCCAAATCGCTGCCGATGGCACATAGATAATCGCAAATATCCAGAGATACAAGCTTCCAAAGAGTGATGAGAGTACGAGGTATCGTGAAAACGGTGTTGCGGTTGGTTTAAGTAGTGCCTTTGCTGCGAGTTGAAGGAATAGAGCAATAAAGAGAGCTACAGCCAAGAAGCCCACGAGACCCGTTGTTGTAATGAAGCTTGGGATAAAACCAATACCGTAATTGAAATCGGTATTCCAAAAAAGAGTATTGTTGATACCTGCTGGCTTATGCATAAGCCAATCTGCTGAGAATCGGTTTGGACCTACACCAAAAATAGGATTTTCAGAGAGAGAATTCTTTGCAATATCGAGTGTTGCGCTCCATGAAGGTCGAACCTCAAGCTGTGCTGTTCCTAGGCTATCTGCTATTACTCCTGAAATCTTTGCACCAGCAAATATAAAGAGAACTGAGAGTATGAGTACGGTAAGTGCATAATAAGGAATTCGTGCACCGACAGTACCAGGCTCTTTATCAAATGAGAATTTGTAGACAAAGAACACGAGGGAAAGAATCGCAAGAGTGATCCATATCGGTGAAAAGTTAATCACCGCAAGCATGATGAGTGAGAGCACGAAACATACCCACACAAGCGACTTGATGAGTTTGTTGAGAGTTGCCTTTTCAAGGGTTACGAACGAAACGATTGCACCGAGACCGAAGAAAATACCGAGGTCATTCCATTTACCAATGATATTTGATGTCGCAGTGGTAAACATACCAAACGTGAGTGTGTCTGCGCCAAACATAAATCGAATTACGTGGAAGAGCGCTACCACGAAAAACGATACGAGAAGCGAGCTGTATGAGTAGAAAATCTGTTCTTTAGTTCGCACAATGAGAGGCACGAGAGCAAATAGCACAAGCGATGGCAAGAAAAACGAAAGAGTGCCCATTTCAAAACCCATACCAGCCAATGACACTGCATGATTTGCTGACATAAGTGCAGCGAGCGTATATGCAATCGCCAAAACTCCTGCAGACCAGTAGAAATATGACTTAGGAATCTCAAATACCCCATCCTTAAGCCGCGCTACTGCCCATACCAAGAATGCTGCAATTACACCATAAAGCACAAAGGCTGACCTACCTGTCTGAAATGGTACGGAAATTGAAGGAATGAAAAAAATTGGAGTTAAAAACAGAACAACCTGAAGGATTATAAAGGCAATTCTATCGAGTCCAAAAGACCTCTCGGACGCTGCATGTGCGCTCAAAAATGACATCGTTTCGTTATTAAGGGATTAATGAATCAATTATATAGAATCGCTAGGCTGACATCAATGAATAACTTGCTAGCTTTTTCTCAAAAAGAGTGTATAAAGTAGTGGCCTGTATTAGACGGCCGCTCTTGCCTTAAAACAAGAGAGGAAAGTCCGAACACATCCGGGCGCAAGCCCGGAGCACGGTAGCGGGTAACACCCGTCCAGGGCAACCTGAGAGGTGCGAACAGAAACGGCTTCCAACGAAAGAAGGAAGATATCCTTCGGGATAGTCTTTATGGAAACATAAGGGTGCAACGGCAAAATCCTTACCTATGTGCAAGGCCGTGCCGATCGCAAGATCGGAGTGCCGCTCGAGGTCTTTGGCAACAAAGATCCCAGATAAATGGTCGTCCACGACAAAATTCGGCTTATCGATACAGACACAATGGAAAAGTCCGCCCTAAAGGCGGACTTTTTCTATACCTGTTCTGTTTTCTATTTCTTGTGTCCCCCGTCTACTTCGTAGTTGGTATTCTGTGCCTCAAAGAAGTTTACGAGCTCGAATACATCAGTTGATGTAGCCATCCATTTTGCTGGATTAGTTGCATTGTAGTACTTTGGCAAACCAAGCTCTTCGAGTCGTCGATCCGTCACATACATCACGTACTGATTTACATAATCAGCATTGAGACCTAAGATGCCGTTCGGGAAGAGATCTTTGTTGTAATTAACCTCAAGATTCACGCCTTCAATAATGATATTTCGAATCTCTGTTGCAAAATCTTCGGTAAGAAGCTCTGCATTTTCCTCAAGAATATTGTGAATGAGATTCATACCAAACTTGAGGTGAAGCGATTCATCTCGAAGCACCCAATTAATCATAGAACCGAAGTTTCGGAGCTGATTTCGCTGACGGAATGAAAGCGCCACCATAAATCCTGAATAGAACCAAATTCCCTCCATCACGATATTTGTTGCAACAAGATTTCGAATGAAATCCTTCTTTCCATCTGCTGTTGAAATATCAAGCTTGTCATCCATCATTCGCTTCATGTATTTCGTAATGTAGGCCTCCTTTGCCTGCATTGATGGAATTTCAAGGTGAACGTTGTAAATCTTTTCTCGATCAAACGGGAATGTTTCGAGTACGTATTCGAATGCTACACAGTGATTTGCCTCCTCCCACATCTGCTTTGCAAGATAAAGATGGCATTCTGGAGACTTTAGATATGGATAAATACCGAGAGCAATCGATCGGTTCACGATTAGTTCAGCTGGGTTAAAGAACGCCATCAGGAATTTAACGGCATGTCGTTCATCCTCAGTCATCTTTGCCCAGTCTTCGAGATCTTCTTTGAGTGCGATTTCATGAGGAAACCATGTATTTCGCACTGCCTGATTGTACAAATCGTACGCCCACTTGTACTTTAACGGGTGCAAGTTTACATCTTCCGGAGAAGCTTTTCCGATAAGCATGATTGTTCTAAAAACTATGTAGTAATGTTGGTAAAAATCCCCCTACGCGTGAAAGATATAACGTATGAGCAAAAAGTCTTTCGACTTACGCGGGTGTTGTGTATGTACCCGCTTTCAAATGTAAAAGAATACTTCCCTTACTGACATGAATCACACTGAGCAAGATCAGCTGGATCAGTCGGACAGGTTTTATTGCCAGCGATTATAACACGAGGCTTCTTTGATTCAACAGATGAAGCTAAAGTAGACCCTGATGAAGCGACTGCAGCAAGTGATGCGAGTGATTGATAGCCAGCAGACTGTTTTGCCTCCTCTACCTTTGGTGCAACTGCAACTTCTGCGAGTGGTGCTGAAGATGCTATTCGATTTATATTCCAAGAAACTGTTGCTGGTCGGGGTTCTGGTGCTTTGAATTGTTCCTGAACTGGTGCCTTTTCAAGGATTGGAGAAACAGTCGGAGTTACAAGAGGTGCTGGTTCAGCAATATCAAGCGATTTCTGAAGTGGGACATCAAACGCAGCTTTTTTGTCTGACAATCCTGCAGCTACAGCAGCAAATCCCACCTTACCAATTTTCTCGGCCTTGTTTACACGAACCGTAGACTGCTCTGCAGTATGGCGTGGTTCCATGTGGAGATAATATGTAGTCTTTACACCCTTCTCCCATGCAGCAGTATAAATTTTCATAGTCTCATCAACGTCTCGGGTTCGAAGATACATATTTCGAGAAATTGCCTGATCAATCCACTTCTGTGCACGAGCAGCAACTTCGATAAAGGCCATTGGAGATGTAGTAAATGAAGTCTTGTAGATATCTTTTACGTGTTGAGGAATACCTTCAATTGATTCGATATTTCCTTGGCTTGCAATGATCTGTTCTCGAACTTTCTCCCAAATACCCATGTTCTTCAAATCCTTCACAAGATTATGGTTGATATCCATGTACTTACCTGAAATCTTGTTTCGAGAGAATACCTGTGCGAATCGCGGATCCATACCTGGAGTTGTGCCCGCTACTAGACCAATGTTTGCATTTGGAGCGATCGCCATGAGCGTTGCGTTTCGCATACCTCGCTTAACCTTTGATCGAAGAAGATCCCAGTTAAGGCCTTTATGTCGAGATTCCTTTGATACAGTAACTGGTCGACCTCGATCTGCTTCAAGCGCCTTGATCGAATCAACAGGAACCATACCTTGTGACCATCGTGATCCTGGGAAATTTTTGTATGCGCCTCGAGTCTGTGCGAGATTTGCTGACTCATCAATTGCCATGTATGAAACGAATTCAAAGATTCGATCAGCGAAATCCCATGCGTGTTCAGAGTCATACGCCATACCAAGCTGTTCAATAGCGTCTGCAAAACCCATCACACCGAGACCAATTGCACGGTTTTCTTTATCTGACTTAACTGCCTCTGGAATCGGGAGCTTGTTAATATCAATCAAGTTATCGAGCTGTCGGACCGCAAGTCGCACTGACTCTTCAAGCTTTGACCAGTTAACCTCCTTGTTATTAATATGTCCGGCGAGATTTACTGAAATGAGATTGCACACCGCTACATTGTCCTTATCTTGAGGAAGACAAATTTCTGTACAAAGGTTCGACATGTGAATCGTACCCGTGTTGTTATTGAGCGCTCGGAGGTTGATTGGATCTTTCCAGGTAATCCAAGGATGTGAAGTAGACTGGAGAGAAGTAATAATCTGTCTCCACTGCTCTGTTGCTGGAACTTTCTTAAACGTCCTGAGCTCACCTCGTTCTGCTTTAGCTGCATATTCCTTGTATTTCTCAGAGAATTTAGCGCCGTAAAGCTCATTGAGCTCTGGGGTTTCCGCTGGATCAAACATGTACCAATCCTGGCCGGAAATAACGCGCTTCATGAATTCATCAGATAAATACGCAGCGGTATTTGCTGTTCTCATTCGGAGATAGTCATCTCCAGCATTATGCTTCCAATCAATGAATTCAGGGAAATCTAGGTGCCAATTCTCCATGTAGAAACAGAGAGCACCCTTTTTCTTGCCTCCTCGCTGTATCGCTCGGATAGCGGTATCAATAATTTTCGCAAATGTAGTTGGACCAGTTGATACACCACCGAAGTTTGATTTAAGCGGTGATCCTGAAGCACGTAGCTTTGTGATTGAAGCACCGATACCTCCCGAGCCCTTTGATAGAAGCATGACATCTGAAACAGATTTTGCGATATGCTCCATGTTGTCATGAATTTCAAGAAGGAAACAGTTTGAAAGTGATGGTCTGTTCGTTCCTGCTCCCACATTTGTCGAACCACCAGCGATATACTCATGCTTCGACATTTTGTTATAGAACCTGATAGCCCATTCATTTGGATCAGCTTCGTTATATGCAAGACCCATAGCAATACGCATAAAAAGATACTGAGGAGTTTCAACCATTTCCTGCTTCACATTTCGAATCGAATATCGATTCATAAGACCATCAAGACCTGAATACAAGAAAAGATCATCTCGAGAGATATCGAGTGCATGTGAAAGCTTTACAAGATCATACTTGAGCATATCAGGATGAAGTCTGTTTTCTGTAACCCCCTTCTTTACATACTCAATGAATGCCGCACGATGCTTTTCTTCCAAATCCTGTGGATTTTCGGTGTCATAGTCACCAATAACCTTCTTATAGATAGTTTTAAGGAGAAGTCGGGTTGCCACCTTATCAAAATCAGTATCATCCTTGATGTTCTGGATAGCAGCGTTAATGGTCGCCTTGTCGAGCTCTTCGGTTGTCATGCCATCGTACATGGTGAGCCGAGTATCTGTCGCAATCTGAGTCACCATTGAAATGGGGTCAGCAAGACCAGCAGACGCTCGTTCGATTGAGCGGTTGATTTTGTTTGCATTAAACAATTCTTTTGTACCGTCTCGCTTGGTTATGAAAATATTCATGTAACTACAGATGCTTATAAAGGCTTGTAATACTTATCTGAGCTCCCTCTCAAACTTTCAAAAAATTACGCTCAATTATTTTACATGAGCGGTAGTGGGAAAAGAATACTAAAGAGCAGAAAAAATTTGTTATGACATGCAATCCATCAGTCGGCAAACCAGTTTTTGTGCGACACGCATACCGTCGCTTAAAATCATCTCATTTTAGAAATGTCCTTGAAGTCTTTTACGGACTTTTATATAACGCGAACTGAAAAATTGATGAGTTGGGGATATTCACAACAAAAAATCGCCTTAGAAGCGATTTTTTCCCACCGAAAAATTTCTCAAAAAATAATTTCCCACTTAAAAATAATTAAAAAATCACCCTATCACCCACATCTATCCCAAACATATCAGAAGTGCCTGCATTCACTTCAATGACATACATCGATTTCGTTCCCGCTGAAAAACTTTTAGGAAATGAGTTCGGAGAAACATTCTTTTCTATCCCGACTATTGTTTTTGATGCATCAACCCAGATCATATCGAGAGAAAATATCATATCCTTCATCCAAAAATCCCACATTCCTTCGTTTTCAAACATGAAAAGCATAGCTTCAGTCGATTTAAGTGGTGAAAATCTGCTTAAACCTCTAGATCTCAGCTCTGCTGTATCTGAAACATAGGCAGTAAATGTAGTTGAGGCAATGGTTAGAGGAATTTCCTTATATGAAAGATCTTTTGGCGACACAGTACTCCCGTCGGTTCCCGGCTGTTTAGTCCACAGAACCGCGATTACCGTAAGAGTAATCAAACATACCAACGCAAAAATATATTTCTTCATCATTTAAGAAATGAGCGAAAGGAGTGCTGCCTTAAGAAGCTCGGGGTTTGCTGAACCTTTAGATTTTTTCATCCCCTGGCCAACAAGAAACATGAGTGATGCCTGTTTACCGTTTTTGTAATCAGTTACCACGGTTGGATTTTCTGCAATTACTTCCTGCGCGATCTTTTTAATTGCACCTTCATCTGATTTCTGTGTGAGACCTTTTTCGGTTGCTATCTTTTCTGCATCACCTCCTGATTCAAACATAAGTGCAAGAATATCTTTTGCACCGCGTGAAGACACCGTTTTCTTTTCTATGAGTGTAATAAGTTTCGCAAATTCCTTCGGGCCAAACGGTAATTTAACAATCTCATGTTCCTTTCCTTCTCCGTGCTTTTTCTTAATAAGACCTAAAATATCTGATGAAATGTAGTTTGAGGCAAGGAACATAGATTCCTTTTTGTCTCCGAGAGCCTTCGCAGTTGCCTCAAAGAACCCTCCTACCTCAGGAATCGTTACATATATATAGATATCTGTCGTTTTAAGACCGAGCTTTGCATAACGTTCACGCTTCTCCCATGGAAGCTCAGGCAGGCTTTTCTTTAGATTCTCTAATGAAAATTCAGAAATCTCTGAGATTTTAAGCTTTGGCAAATCAGGATCAGGAAAATAACGATAATCATGACTGTCTTCTTTTTTTCGCTGACTGAACGTCTTTCCCTTATTATCGTCCCAACCTCGCGTCTCCTGTTCAATCTTGCCTCCAGATTCAAGTACTTCGATATGTCGCTTAATTTCGTACTCAATTGCCTTTTCAGCAGCTTTAAATGAGTTGAGATTTTTTACCTCTACCTTTGTGCCGAACTTTTCAGTTGGTGAAACAGAAATATTTGCCTCGACACGCATTTCACCCTTTTCCATATTTGCTTCAGAAACTCCGAGTGTTCGAAGCAGGAGCTGTAGCTCTCGTCCAAAATTCCCCGCCTCTTCAGCCGAATGAATGACGGGTTCAGTCACCAATTCCATGAGTGGCACACCCGCACGATTAAAATCAACCAAAGAGTAATCACCTTCATCGTGACCTGATGAGGCAGTATCTTCTTCGAGATGCACTCGAGTAATTTTTACACCCGCAAGCTCTCCGCCTGATACGAGAGGATATTTATACTGTGAAAGCTGGTAGCCTTTTGGAATATCAGGATAGAAGTAATTCTTACGATCAAATTCGGTGAAATCAGCAAGTTTGGCACCAATTGCGGTTCCCACACGCAAAACTGATTCCACTGCTTTCTTGTTGATAACTGGCAACGTACCTGGATGACCCATACACACAGGACAAACATGCTCATTAGGTTTCGCGTTAAAGGGATCGTTTTTAGAGTCACAGAACATCTTTGTCTGTGTTTTGAGCTCAGCATGTATTTCGAGGCCGATTGTTGCCTTGTAGGTTTTCATTCCGTTCATTATATCTCGCGCAGGATTTTGACCAAATCGTCTTTAAGAGCCTTCACCTGCCCATCATGTATAACAGAGACAAATAGTACTTTTGGATTAAGTTTCTTTGCTTCTTTTACTTTTGCCTTAAGTGTCTTTTCATCAACTAGATCAGTTTTAGTAAGAATCACAATCTCATCTTTTGAAGCAAGTTCCTCGGAATAATTTTCAAGCTCTTTTCGAATAGTATGATACGCCTCAGCAATGTTTTCGTTCTCGAGTGAAATACAATGCAAAATCATTTTTGTTCGGGAGATATGTCTCAAGAATTTATCACCCAACCCCTTTCCTTCTGACGCCCCCTCAATCAAACCCGGAATATCCGCCAAGATAAACTTATGCATGTCACCAAGAGATGGCTCAAGTGTAGTGAACTGATATGCGGCAACCTTAGACTTTGCGTTTGTAAGTGCATTCAAAAGTGAAGACTTCCCTGCGTTAGGAAAACCTACAAAACCGGCATCCACCACGAGCTTAAGCACGACATGAAAATCTGCCTCCTCACCCATGCGGCCATTTGTAGTCTGCTCAGGGCGCTGATTTGTCGATGCTTTAAAATGCTCATTACCAAGTCCGTATCGTCCTCCTTTCAATATCAAAACTTTTTCACCTTCTTTTAAAAGTTCAAAAGACTGCTGGGTGTCGTTGTTGTACACCACGGAACCTACGGGAAGTTTTATAACTAGATCTTCTCCCGCACGACCTTCCATGCCCTTTTTATTTCCATCACCGCCATTCCCCGCTTCCAAAACTTTGGTATTACGATAACCAGCCAAGATGCTGATATCTCGGATTGCTTCGACATAGACGTCTCCGCCTTTGCCCCCATTACCTCCGGCAGGGCCCATGAACTCCTTTCCTTTTTCATGAAGCCAACGCACGACCCCGTCGCCTCCTTTACCTGCCCGGACATGAAATGTTACTTCATCAACGAATGCCATAGAGCTTTAAACTACAACAAAATTGGGAATAAATAAAGATTCAGCCCCCGATCATAGATCGGGGGCGATAGATTACAATTCGGTTATATAAACCTCCTTGTCGTGCGTATGACTACATTATGCGAGCAAAAAGAACAAAAGTGGAACAGGTTGTTGCCTGATGCAACTCATGACAACAACCTGGCGATTCCAACCAACAACCATCGTAACAGGTACATCATTACTATACCTATATCTATTTCTTTCGCAACCCTATTTTAGATGCGACACAACCCAGTTCATCGCTGAAACAATGAGCGCACCAAAGAATGCCGCTTGATATGTTGCTACATCAAATCCTGGCGTGTAATACGCCACAAACCACAAGAGTGCCGCATTTACAATGAGACCAAAGAGTCCGAGTGTAATTATGTTTACCGGCATTGTCACCAATTTTACAATCGGTTTTATAAGTAAGTTCACAAGAGCAACACCCAAAGCGGCTAATAACGCATACTTGAATCCACTGACATAAATTCCAGAGATAAAATGAGGGAGCGCCATTATCGTAAAGCCGATAATGATCATTTTAAGTGCAATTTTCGCCAACACTTTCATAAGGAAAAGTATACCATGTAAAGTATTACGCAATTCACAAAATCCTATATAATGGGGCCCTGTTATACATAGCTTAATTAAAGAGATGATCAAACACGTACAGGCAAGAGAAATACTCGATTCACGAGGAAATCCAACGGTAGAAGTTGATATCACATTAAAAGACGGTTCTTTTGGGCGCGCTGCTGTTCCATCAGGTGCTTCGACCGGCAGCCACGAAGCAGTAGAACTACGAGATGGCGATAAAGAACGATATGGAGGTAAAGGCGTAGCGAATGCGGTCACAAACGTAAACACAATCATCTCTCAAGCGATCGTCGGGAAAAAATTTGATCAGGAATCACTCGACAAGACGCTCATCAAACTTGACGGTACACCAAACAAAGGAAAGCTTGGCGCAAACGCAATTCTCGGTGTTTCAATGGCATTTTCTCATGCCATGGCAAAGTCTCTCAACGTTCCTCTCTACCAATATTTTAAAGACATCAGTGGTACAAAGGAGAAAATGCGTCTTCCGGTTCCTTTAATGAACGTTCTCAACGGTGGAAAGCATGCTGAAAATTCAACTGATCTCCAAGAATTTATGATTGTTCCTTTGGGTGCGCCTTCATTTAAGGAAGCTTTGCGATACGGCGCAGAAACATTCCACGCGTTGAAGAAAATTCTTTCAGGAAAGAAACTTAATACCTCTGTAGGTGATGAAGGTGGCTATGCCCCATCACTTCCGAACAACGAAGCGGCAATTGAAACCATCATCGAGGCTATTAAAAAAGCTGGTTACACCCCTGGAGTTGATATTGGTATCGCAATCGATGCTGCTGCAACTGAAATCTATGAAAACGGTGTATACAACCTCAAGACTGAGAACAAGAAGCTCTCTTCTAAGGAGATGGTTGATTACTACGCTGCATGGGTAAAGAAATACCCTATCGTTTCTATTGAAGATGGTCTTGCTGAAGACGACTGGACTGGTTATGAACTCATGACCAAGAAACTTGGCGGAAAAATTCAGATTGTTGGAGATGATCTCTTCGTTACAAACGTAGAGCGACTTACTCAGGGTATTAAGAAAAATGTCGGTAATTCAATTCTCATTAAACTCAATCAAATCGGTACGGTTACTGAAACCATTGAAGCTATCAAACTTGCAAAGAAATCTAAGTATACTTCAATTATTTCTCACCGATCAGGTGAAACCGAAGACACCACCATCGCAGATTTTGTGGTAGGACTCTCAACCGGTCAGATTAAAACGGGTTCAGCATCACGAACTGATCGAATTGCAAAATACAACCAGCTTCTCCGTATTGAAGAAGCGCTTGGAGATAAAGCAGTCTACCCAGGTAAAGACGCATTCAAGATCTAATCTCGAGAAAGAAAAAGCCGCCCTGCTGAAGGGGCGGCTTTGATTTTGGGAAACTTATTTGTGATCCCAAGTGAAACCGAGCTGTTCGGCGAGTTCGATAGGGACAATCACATGGAAGTCATCCTCCGTAATGCGCGTGCACTGAGCTTTCTTGAGCTCAGGAAATGCCATGAGATCGAACTGCGTGCAACAGATCATGCAGCTCTCGTTGTCCACGCACTGACACTCCTCGTGGACGTCATAAACCTCGCTCTCGATGACTTGATCTGGCTCGATAAAATTTTCTTCCGTATGTCTGCAGATCCGATCCTCGTTATCGATCTCATCACCGTCTGCAACACCTCGGAGGATTTCTCTATCGATCGAATGGGCAATATGCCGATTCCGACCAAAAGGATCACGGGACGCCGACTCCAAGCGATCCAATATGTCATCTTCTTTCAGAGCAACCCTTACGAGTGCGAGCCTTGCCTCTTTAGGCAAGAGCGACTTTTCTGAGCCAACCGAATTTTCATACATGACTGGATTTCCTTTCGATTTTCTAACATTTACTGAATTATCCAACCTGGATTGATTGAATAGATTTTGGAGAACTAACTCGGTTCCTAATATTACAACTTGTCATATCACGCGTCAAGGACATGTTTTGCACAAATTTTGTACAATAAAGACCCTATGAAAACCTTCAAACAAGTAGTCCTGATCGTCCTCGACGGCTGGGGTCATCGAGAGGACTCAAAACATAACGCAGTAGCTGCTGCAAAGAAACCTTTCTTTGATCATATTTGGAAGGAATACCCCCACAATCTCCTCGAAGCATCAGGATTACATGTCGGACTCCCTGAAGGACAGATGGGTAATTCTGAGATCGGACACACAACCATTGGCGCAGGAACAGTAATTGATACAGATCTTGTACGTATTAAAAAATCTATTGATTCAGGTGAATTCAATAGAATTCCAGCTTTCGTTGATCTTTTTAATCACGTACAGAGAAACAAATCAACACTACACGTCAAAGGCCTTTTGGGCACTGGTGGCGTGCACGCCCACCAAGATCATCTTGTTGCCTTTGTTCGTGCAGCAAAAGAAGCTGGTATACGAAATATTGCGATTCATCTGTATACCGACGGTCGTGACACGGCTCCTCAATCCTCAGCACACTTCCTAAAGGATCTAGAATCAGATCTTGAAAAAATCGGTGTTGGCTTTATTGCTACTGCAACTGGGCGCTTTTACGCAATGGACCGAGACAACAATTGGGATCGCCTAAAAAAAGCCGAAGAAGCATTGTTTGAATGCAAAGGAACCGTGTGCAAACCAGGCGATATTCCATCAGAAGTCGTTTCTCAACTCCATGCAAAAGGCGTTCTTGACGAACATCTCGAACCCATCATCTTCTTGGATAAAAATGGTAAAAGCTATCCAATCAAGGCGCACGATGGCGTATTCTTCTTTAATTTCCGAGCAGATCGCGCTCGCATGATTTCAAAGAAAATGATTGAAAAGGCACAAAAGGAAGATATTGCTTTCGTAACACTCACGGAATATGACAAAACATTCTCCTGCAAAGTTGCCTTCCCTCCTCGAACAATTGAAACAACCATCGCTAAAGAAGTTTCAGCAGCACATATGACCCAAGCTCATATTGCTGAAACAGAGAAATTCCCTCACGCAACGTATTTCCTTAACGGTGGCATCGAAGAAAAATACCCGGGTGAAAAACATATTCTGCTTGATTCCCGAAAAGACGTAAAAACACACGATCTCGCGCCGGAAATGCGAGCAGAAGCTATTGCCGACAAAGCAATCGAAGAAATAAATGCTGGCACTCATTTCATATTCATAAACTTTGCGAACCCAGACATGGTTGGTCACACCGCGAATGTTCCCGCAATCGTTACTGCAATCGAAACCGTAGACTTGCACCTCAAACGTGTACTAACGGCACTTGAAAAGAAAGGTGGTGTAGCATTTGTTACCGCAGACCATGGCAATGCCGAAGTAAACATTGATCCACATACTGGTGAAAAGCACACTGCCCACACAATCAATCCTGTACCTGCAATTGTTACGTCAAAAGCCCTCACACTATCGTCTGGAGGACTTTCGGATATAGCTCCAACCATACTGGCTCTCCTCGGTATTACAAAGCCAAAAGGAATGACCGGAAACATGCTCGTTAAATAACGGGTGGCTAATTAGGAATATAAACCGCTCCCTGCGGTTTTTTTCCTGCAAAGAAATCAACAATATTCTGTGCAGCAATAAGTGACATATCGGTTCGAGCTTCCCTGGTTGCAGAGGCTATGTGAGGCGTCAGAATGACATTAGGCATCTTGGTAAGAGCTTTTGTTAGCTTTGGCTCAAATTCAAATACATCAAGCGCTGCTCCGGCAATTAAACCCTTTGCTAGTGCATGTGTGAGCGCTTTTTCATCCACAACTGGACCACGCGCAGTATTGATAATGACCGCGGTTTTTTTCATTGAAGAAAGCCTTGTCGCATTGACCAAATGCTTTGTTGATTCACTTAAATTTACATGAAGACTCACCACGTCTGCCACTTTAAAAAGCTCATCTGTGTCTAGTCGCTTGGCACCCAGCTCTTTCTCGATTTTCTCATTTGGAGCTATATCAGCATAAACCACATTCATGCCGAAACCTCGATGAAGAATAGTCGCTGCACTTGATCCAATATGGCCACTACCAATAATTCCCAAAGTCTTTCCACGAAGACTCTCGCCAATAAACATATTTGGATCCCAGCCCTTATATTTTCCTTTAATCGTAAACATATGAGCCTCTGTTACTCGACGAAGCAATGAAACGACGAGCGAAGCGGTAAATTCCGCCACAGAATATCCATCTATCGGTGTATTCGTAACTGCTTTTCCGTGTGCCTGCGCAGCATTAAGATCAATGTTGTTGTACCCTACCGCATAATTAGAAATGATCTTTACAGATTTGATAGATTCTATGACCTTTTTTGAAAGTGGGTCAGTTAGAAAGGTAATTATGCCATCTGGCTTATTCTTATTCACCACAGAGATAAATTCCTTTTCAGAATAACTCTTCTTCGTGGAAACCAGAACCTCCATATCTGCTTTTGAGAGCACGTTTTCTGCTCCTTCGGGAAGTTCATGCATAATAAGAATTCTTTTTCGATTTTCCATTGAAATTAATTATATTCTTCTCTATTTTTTACTATTGAAACAAGCCACACCACTATTGCAACTAAAGCTATACCTATAAATACTTCCTTTTCGTATGCCTTTACGTTATCCACAAACAGCGTAAAGACATCACCGAAGAAGTATCCACCGAAACAAAAGAGAATAGTCCATATAACGGAATTAAGGAGATTGATGAAGACGAATTTTTTCGTCGACAACTCGCTTGTACCCAAGGCTAGAAGCGTTGGTATGCGAAGACCATACAAAAATCTATATCCAAACAGAATCTTGTTATGATGCTCATGAATAAGGCCCCGAATACGCTCAGATCGATTCTTTATGTGGGGTCTTTTTTCCAAAAAGTTGGTAGCGTGATTTCTACCAACATAGAAAAAGAAGAGGTCGCCCAGAAATGTAGCAAGAAAAACAGTTGGCAAAACCAAACTTAATTCGAGAAAACCGAGTCTTGCGAGAAGTCCACCTGCAATGACAACAATCTCACCTTCCAGGAAAGTTCCCAGAAAAACCGCAATAAGACCGTATTGTGCAAGGATTACTTCGAGCATGTGTGCGCTATTCTTTCACAACCCAACCATCTTTAAGGTATGAATCGAGCTTCTTCCATTTTACCTCTTTTTCTTCATTATTCTTAGTCACAATCACTTTTTCATTTCTACCCTTTCTTTCACCCCCTACTGCCGCACTATCTGATCCTAAAATCCCCTTTGCATCAGATTCTATCGTATTGAGAGGTTTAAGTTCGATAGACGTCCCTCCAAGATTCGGAAGAAGGGTAATTATTTGGGCATTTATCGACATTTGCATTGATTTAAAGAGAGCAAGACCTTCACGTTTGTATTCTATAAACGGATCTCTCTGACCATACGCTCGGAGATTTACCGATGAGCGTAAATAATCCATTGCCTCGAGATGCTCAACCCAGAACATATCGATTGTTTGGAGGTAGAGATGACGGAGCGCTTGTGCAAAACCTTCATCGCCGAACATGTTCTTCTTTGCTTCGATCGCTGACATGATATTTGAATCGTTGGTATCAACAATAGACATCAAGTCTTTAACCACTTCATCATTTGAACCCAAGAGCATCTTTCTGCGTCGTTCATAGACCGCCTTTCTGTGGAGATTCATCACATCGTCATACTCGAGCACATGCTTTCGTGCATCAAAGTTGAAGCCTTCAATTCGCGTCTGCGCTGTTTCAAGTGATCGCGTGATCATTCCGTTTTCAATCGGCTCATCTTCAGGAATTCCAAAGCGACCCATCATCTTCTTAACCATATCGGTAGCAAAGACGCGCATGAGGCTATCCTCAAGTGATACAAAAAACTGCGTCTCTCCGGGGTCACCCTGTCGTCCAGATCGTCCTCGAAGCTGGTTATCGATTCGTCGAGCTTCATGTCGTTCCGTGCCGAGCACAAAAAGTCCACCCACAGATTTTACTTTTTCTGCTTGTTCTGAAGAAGCTGGAATACCACCGAGTTTGATATCCACTCCTCGACCGGCCATGTTTGTTGCGATCGTAACAGCACCAAATCGTCCAGCCTGAGCAATGATCTCACCTTCTCGTTCATGATTCTTTGCATTAAGCACTTCATGCGCAACACCTTCACGTTTTAAATATTCCGAAAGAAGTTCGTTCTTCTCAATTGAAACCGTACCAATGAGCACCGGCTGCCCTTTTTTATTCACTTCTTTTACCTTACGAGCAATTGCTTTAAATTTTCCGATTTCGGTTTGGAAAATCTGATCATTTCTATCGATTCTGGCAATCGGTTTATTTGTTGGAATCGCAATAGTATTGAGACCGTACACCTTAAAGAACTCTTCTCGAGAAGTGAGAGCTGTACCTGTCATTCCAGAAAGCTTTTTGTAGAGTCTGAAATAATTTTGATAGGTAATCGACGCAAATGTGCGAGTTTCCTTTTGAATTGCAACGCCTTCCTTTGCTTCAATGGCTTGATGAAGTCCTTCTGACCAACGTCGTCCAGGTTGAAGTCGTCCCGTAAATTCATCAACAATGACGATCTCATTATTTTTTACAACGTATTCCTTGTCTTTATGGAAAAGCGCTTTTGCGCGAACGGCGGTTTCAAGGTGATGCACGTACTTTACTCCACGATCAGTATAAATATTATCAATACCTAACAGTTTTTCCGCTTTAGTAATTCCGGCATCAGTGAGGGTAATCGCTTTTCTTTTTTCATCAATTTCAAAATCTGCACCAACAGAGAGATTTGCCGCAATTTTTGAAAACATCTTATATAAATCCTCAGAATCGGATGTTGCTGATGAAATAATAAGCGGAGTTCGAGCTTCATCGATCAAAATCGAATCAACCTCATCAACTATTGCAAAATTCCATTCACGCTGACGAAGATTTGTAGGGTTGTATTCAAGATTATCCCGGAGATAATCAAAACCAAATTCCTGGTTGGTTCCGTATGTAATATCTGCCATATACGCCTCCTTTCGAGTACATGGTTTCAAAAAGTCATACGCAACCTTAAATGATCCTTCCTCGTCTCGCTGTTGATCAGCTTCTTTGTGAGCTGGATCATACTTGTATGATGCCTCGTGATTGATAATCGCCGTTGTAATCCCAAGAAAATCATAAATCTGTCCCATCCATGCCGCGTCACGGCGTGAAAGGTAATCGTTTACGGTCACAACATGGACACCCTTGCCCGTGAGCGCATTGAGATACGCCGGCAATGTAGCGACCAGTGTCTTTCCTTCACCGGTACGCATCTCTGAAATACCTCGAGAATGCAGAATAGCACCGCCTATCAGCTGCACATCAAAATGTCGTTGTCCAAGGGTTCGTTTTGACGCTTCACGAACTACAGCAAAAGCCTCAGGAAGGAGATCGTCGAGCGATTCACCTTTTGAGAGGCGATCTTTAAACTCAGCGGTCTTGGCTTTAAGTTGCACATCAGAAAGTGAACTTATGGAAGCTTCAAGAGCATTAATCTTTGGGACAAGTGCCTCAAATGGCTTTAAATCACGGGTATTTTGGTCTCCAAATAGTTTGGACAGAAAATTGGCCATAGACGGCCATTCTAGCATAAAAAACTTATCCTACCCACTCGACTTCTGGCTCTACACGTATGCCTGTTTTACCCTCAACAATGCCAGAAACAGCCTCCGAAAGATGCCTAACTTCGCTCGATAAAGCCCCCTGCTCAGAAACAACAACAAGCGGCTGTCTTTCAAACAATCTAACCTTTCCCTGTGAATATCCCTTCAAATTACATACACGATCGAGAATCCATGCTAATGATACTTTTATCTTTTCGCCTGCCGGGTATGACGGTAACCCTGGGTATGCACTCGCCAGACGCTCATAATCACTTGGATCGATAATTGGATTTTTCCAAAACGATCCTGCGGTGCCGACTGTTGCAAGATTCGGGAATTTACTCGTGCGAATCTCAATAACCGCGTCGCGAATTTCTCTTTGGGTTGGCGTAGTGATATTTCTATCAAGAAAATATTGATGCAAATCCTTATAGGTAAGATTTGGAGAAGGTTTTGTCGAGAGCACAAAGGTAACAGCGGTAATAATGTATCGTTTAAAACCTAATTTTTTAAATATGCTATCACGATACGCAAATCGACATTCTTTATTCGAAAAAATCTTTTCTTTTCCTGTCTCTGCATCAATTGTGTGCACCGAATCAACACAATTCATTACCTCAACTCCATATGCACCAATATTCTGTACCGGAGAAGCGCCCACCGAACCAGGAATCAAAGAAAGATTTTCAAGACCCCATAGATTCAATCGAACCGTTTGCTCAACAAAAGAATCCCAGTGCTCTCCTGCAGCCACAGTTACTCGACTCTGCTCCTTCCTTTCCTCCACCTGAACACCTTTCATGTTCATATGAATTACTAGACCAGGAAAATCGCCATCTGAAAAAAGAACATTGGATCCCCCACCTAGAACAAAAAAAGGTACTTCTTCTATCCGAGCAAATTGCAAAGCCTCGAGTAACTCTTCTGTAGAATTAACCATGCAAAAAAACCTTGCCCTCCCGCCAATTTTGAATGTAGTGTGTGGCGCGATCAGAACATCTTTCTCAAATTTCATAGATTTTACTGCCCTTGAATTTCCTTTATGTACTGTTCGCCTGTTTCCTTAAACGATGGATCAAGATTAATCATTTCTCGAAGCGTTGCTACCGCAGATGTCTTGTCACCTGCCTGGAAGTACGCAGCAGCGAGATTCATTCGATTCTGGAAGTTACCCGGATCCTTTGTAATGCGCTCCTTAAGCATCGGAATCACACTTGTCCACTTGCCCATGTCAGCATAAGCAGAAAGAAACGCATCCTCGGCAGCACTACCCAAAAGTTCACGCGCCTCTGCTTCACGGCCCACATAAATAAGAGCTGCACCATACATTCGTTTTGCTACCTCATATGATGGCTCAAGCTCATATGCTTTCTTGAAGATTTCAAGCGCCTTGTCATATTGTTTAGAAGTAACATATGCAGAACCAAGTTGAGTGAGAATCGTTTGCTTCTTTGGTGAAAGTTCCACGGCTTTCTGTAACTTTTCAATAGCAATTTCAGACTGACTATAGGAGCCATAAAAACCTCCTGCAAATACATAATAACGAGCATCGTCTGCATATCGCTCAAGCTGTCGATCAACAGCAGATTTTGTGAGCTCGTAATATTTCTGGCGAGTTTCAAGTGAAATACCGTTACCATTCATCGGTTTAATTGACTCGACCAATCGTTCCGCAACTTCAGCACGACCTAACGTGTCGTATGAAACCGCTTTAGCAAATGCAGTATATGCCACCTCTGCCGCCACTGGATTTGAATTAACCGCACGAAGCGCATCAATAAGCGTTGTTCCCGTCGCGTAACCTCGCCACACGAAAAAGTACAAAGAAAATACGAGGGCTACAAGGATAATCGGAGCAGCAACCCGCGTGTCAGAATCATCAAGCTCATCTGCCTCGAGCGCAACAGGTTTAATCAGCTTCGTTGATTCATAATGAATATACGCAAGTACAGTCACAAACAAGATATAACTTACGAGGTTATCGAACACGAAGAGATTGTGGAAGAAGTACGCCGCACCAAGACCAGTAATAAGCGCTTTTTCTACAAGCGAAAGACCTACTGTCTTTTTCCAAAGAAGATATATCGCTGTGCCAAACAAAGAAAGATACGCAAGAAGCCCAAGAATTCCACCCGCAACAAGCCAATCAAGCACTGTGTTGTGCGCATGATCAAACCACTGCTCCTGTGAGTACATTCGAGGATCATAGTTCTTATTAAAGACATAATTGAAGTTCTCTTGACCCCATCCCAAAATCGGATGTTCTTTCCAACCAGTGACAGCCATTGGCCAAATATATGATCGTGCCTGTGTTTTGGTCTCACTCCAAGAAATTGATGCGAATCGCGTAAGAACCGGACTCTTCTGAACAAAATCTGTATCTTTAATCCCAATAAAGACTAGTACAACAAGAATAATTGCGCCGAGTATTGATCCGGAAATAATACGCACCCTCTTATCTTTCTTATTAAGCAGAGCAACAAGACTCGCCGATAGAAGAAGTCCTCCAATCAAACCAAGAATGGCACCTCGAGTCGCTGTGAAGTAGAGAACGAATGCAAAGACAGGAACTGTAAAAAGATATAGAGCGGCTACAGTAAATTTTCGTGAAAGCCAGGTAAAACCAGCGACAAGAGCAAGAACAACATAAATCCATGCAACACTCTTACCCAAATGAGGAACGCCGCGTGTAAATAGATTGTTGAAGTCAATGAAATACCACACATAGAGCATCACCACCGCAACACCTGAATACATCCAGATCGCTGCAGTTCGAGTAATTTTTTCGCGATGATATTTATACGCCAATATGATCGCAAAAAATATATTGAAGACAAGAAAGATAGCGAGATACGTTGCGTTACCCAATTTTCCATCTACTCGCACACCTCCCTGGTTAATAACGAGCGCTCCGGCAAGTTGGAAAAAGGCATACACGCACATAAGGAAACTTGAGACCACTGAGAGGCTCATAAACTTTTTCCAAAGATTCTCTGTTGCAAGAACACTGCTCGAAATAAGGAAATAGAGGAACAAGTGAAGAATAGTGATATAGCCCTCCATTCGCTCGAAATTCGACCAGAAGCTCTTCCACGGGCTTTGACCAAAAATATTAGCGACACCGATCACGACAAGAAACGCTACAAAGGACCACATAAGAACAGATTTTCGTGGTCTATAGGCAACATCCTTCATACTCAAAAGGAGCCACGCGGCAAAACCAATCTCAACCATTGTTCTAAAGAAGAACGCTTTGCCCGTTATGAATGGGAAAAACAAATTCGTACTAACAATAAAAGGAACCAGAAGCACTGAAAACACAGAAGCTATGACGGTCCCGCGTAAAATTTTGTTTAATGTCATATGAATGTAAATATATCACAACACTATAATACGTATCCTATGCAGAAAAAAGCGGCACCCATTTATGAGTGCCGCCTGCTGATTACTTAAGACCACGCGTATCGTGGAAAATCAATCCGCCGCGCTTCCCTGTCCATAGTTGAAACAAGATCTTCGCGTTGTTTGTCACGCTTCGACATCATTTCAGGAGTGTCCTCGATCTTCTGCTCATCGGGGTGGACATAATCCACGAGAACCGAGAGAATTTTCTTACCCTCGTGAAGCGAGTGCAAGACCGGGATAAAAAGAATCTCCCAGTTGTCTCCGTAGACGTTTTCGCCACACTGACCGGTGTAAGACATCATCCGCTCAGTTTCAGCTCGTGTCATTACACGAGGGCCGATGTAGAGATCCAGGTCGTGACGACCAAGGATGTTACCGATCTGCCAATTTCCCGCATACTCCGACCATTGCTGGTAACGCGGATAATTGTCCAAGTTACGCCGACGCGGGACAACCATGTCGACGTTACCCTGATAAACGAGATGCACAGAGGTCTCGAGAAGCGGAACAAGCGTCCACTTCTCAGGTTCAAGCCAGACAATAACCTGTGCGCTTGTCTGGAGACCAGCAAAGAAGCACTCACGGCGTGACTGACCCATACCAGGTTTTACCTGATCAATCACGACTGCACCGGTTTCCCGAAGCGCCGCCTTAAACTCCTGTGAAGGACTGCCGTCGACAACGATTATCTGATAACCGTGTTCTTTTGCAGTCCGACAGGTTTTGAGGGCAAGTTGCGCCCGATAGTCGCCTAAGGTTTGGCTAAACGTTGTTGTTACTAACACCACATGCGATTTCAAGGTAACCCCCTTTTGCTATGTTGCGAGACTCAAAATTGAGAGAAAAGGACGAAATTCCAGTTCTGGAGCGTATAATAGCATAAAATAGCCTTGTAGTCAATATATGCGCTTTGACACCTTTTGACACCCTTGTTACCTTATATACAAGTACATGGGCACAGAAATCAAACCGCACGCAGTCTACACAACAAGCGAGACTCAAAAAATTCTCAAAGTAAGTGAGAGTACGATTAAGCGTATGCTCAAACGAGGACTCTTGCGTGCGAATAAAGTCGGAGGTCACTATAGAATACTAGGGAAAGAAATTTTGAGAGTTGTCTCCCCTACGCTCGAAAAAAAGGCCGAGAAGTCCTACATGAGACTTAAATCAAAAATAGTTGATCATATAAACAAATGGCCTCAATAAAAGAAAAAGTAATTAGTTTTTTACGATCTACCGAAAAATACACCAAAACAGATATGGTGTATTTCACCAAAAATAATTTTTGGCTTAACCTCAATCGAGTTTCAGGAATTGCAAACGGTTTAATACTTTCTGTTGCGTTCGCCCACCTACTTACGAAAGAAGCATACGGAACCTATTCATTTGTATTAGCAGCTTTGGGAATATTTAGCATGGCCCAAACAACAGGGCTTGGTTCTGGAATAATAAAAGGTGTTGCACGCAAAGAAAATCATGTTGTGATGCAGGGTCTAAGAAAAGTACTTCCCTGGTCACTTGTTGGCGCGACTGGTCTTCTCGGCCTTTCTATCTATTATTTTGCAAAAGGTAATATTGAGCTATTTATTCCCTTCTTACTTGGAGCGATTGTGCTCCCTATCTCAGTATCAAACGGAATCGCAAAATCATTCTTATCTAATAGAGGTGATTTCGGCTGGCTCGCAAGATTCAACCTTATTAGAACTCCGATTGTAACAATCATTATTGTACTTGTAGGTTGGCATACACGCTCCGCGCTTTTTATTTTAGTTGCAAATATTCTTACCAATACTATCCTCGGCTCAATTCTTTATACCAAGATTCGAAAACTTCATGATTTCTCAACACCCGCAGAACCAAAAGAACACTTTGATTCTCGATTTGCTTTTCATTCTGGACTTCTCAGTATTTTTGGATATTTATCTGAAAAAATAGACAGTATCCTTTTGTGGAAGTTCCTGGGTGCAGCGCCAGTGGCGGTATTTACATACGCAACAACGCCAGTTCGAGAACTAAGGTCTCTTATTGAAAACCAAAGTCTTCTTGCGCTTCCTAAGTTCGCCCAAAAATCTTTTTCAGAAGTTCAGTCGAATTTATTTTTTAGAATTAAACAGCTGTATGTATTAGCCATACCACTCGCATTAGGTTACGTACTTTTCGCACCACTTATTTTTAAATTCCTTTTTCCTCAATATATTGAGGCTGTAGGACTTTCTCAACTCGCGGCAATCTCGCTACTTTCTTCTCCACGTAAAATGTTGGGTGTTGCAATATCCGCCCAACATCTCGTAAAAGAGAGCTACATAATGACCTTGCTTCCAAACTTGATTCGTATAGTTGCAGCGTTTAGCCTTATTCCACCATTTGGTATCAAGGGTGCGGTATGGGCACTTATTATTACAGAGATAGTTGACTACGCAATCTTGGGAATACTTATGAGAAAAATGAAGACCGAACACACCATCATATGAAAAAAGCTTTAATTACTGGAATTACAGGACAAGATGGATCTTACCTTGCTGAACTTCTCCTTGAGAAAGGATATGAAGTACATGGTATACGCCGAAGATCATCTTCATTCAACACCTCTCGTATAGATCACCTTCTTCAAGATCCCCATAAAAAGGGAGTTAAACTATTCCTTCATTACGGCGACTTATCTGACAGCAGTAACATTTCAAGACTTATTGAAAAAATAAAACCAGATGAAATTTATAATCTCGGAGCACAAAGTCATGTGGGTATAAGTTTTCTTACCCCCGAATACACTGGAGATGTGACTGGACTAGGAACACTCCGCTTCCTTGATGCAATCCGAGAAAGCGGTATCAAAACAAAATTCTATCAAGCGTCTTCTTCTGAAATGTTTGGAATGGTCGTTGAAACTCCCCAAAAAGAAACCACACCGTTCTACCCTCGTTCCCCTTATGGCTGCGCAAAAGTATATTCATACTGGATTACTAAAAATTATCGAGAAAGCTACGGTATCTTTGCGTGCAATGGAATTCTTTTTAATCACGAATCGCCTAGACGAGGTGAAACATTTGTAACCAGAAAGATAACCCGAGGACTCTCTCGTATCAAACTTGGTCTGGAAGATAAACTATATTTGGGAAATCTTAACGCAAAAAGAGATTGGGGCTACGCAAAAGATTACGCTGAAGCTATGTGGCTTATGCTCCAGCAAGATAAGCCCGATGATTATGTGATTGCCACAAATGAAACACACACCGTACGTGAGTTTGTGGAAGAAACTGCAAAACATCTGGGCATGAACATAGTGTGGAAAGGTAAAGGTCTTTCAGAGAAAGGTATCGATAAAAAGACAGGTAAAACAGTGATTGAGATTGATCCTGTGTACTTCAGGCCCTCTGAAGTTGATCTGCTCATTGGAGACTACTCTAAGGCAAAGAAAAAACTCCGGTGGTCGCCAAAGGTTAAGTTTAAAGAATTAGTAAAAATTATGGCCCAAGCAGATTTTGAACAAGAGCAATATATATCTAGAAAATAATATGAAAATAGACCTCACAAAAAAGAAAATATTGGTTACTGGTGGTGGAGGATTTCTCGGTTCATATGTGGTGGAAAAATTGCTTGAACGAGGAGTTCCTAAGAAAAATATCTCTGTTCCCCGCTCAAAAACTTGCGATCTTCGCGTGTGGGAAAATTGCGTAAAAGCAGTTAAAGGTATGGATGTGGTAATCCATCTTGCAGCGAATGCGGGCGGGATCGGTTATAACAAGGCGAAACCGGGTGAGCTTTTCTACGATAATCTCATCATGAACACCCAGCTTATGGAGGCGGCAAGACTCGAAGGTGTTGAAAAATTTCTAGGACTTGGATCAATTTGCGCATACCCAAAAATCACTCCTGTTCCATTTAAGGAGGAAAATCTTTGGACTGGATACCCTGAGGAGACCAACGCGCCATATGGACTCGCAAAAAAGATGATGCTCGTACAGGCACAGGCATACAGACAGCAGTATAATATGAATGCAATTCATCTTCTCACAGTAAATCTCTACGGCCCGCGAGATGATTTTGATCCTGAATCCTCACATGTAATTCCTGCAATCGTACGAAAAGTACGTGAGGCCGAAGAAAAGAAGACTGGATTTATTGATGTTTGGGGTACCGGAAAACCTACTCGCGAGTTCTTATACGCAGGAGATGCCGCAGAAGGGATTGTTTCGGCAGCGGAAAAATACGACAAACCAGATCCAGTAAATCTTGGATCGGGACAAGAGATCAGCATCAAACATGTAGTTGAAAAAATTGTTGAGTATATGAAATTCAAAGGGGAAATTCGTTGGAACGGATCACTCGACGGACAGCCACGAAGAGCTCTTGATATCTCTAAGGCTGAAAAGGAATTTGGGTACAGAGCAAAAATGCCTTTTGATCAGGGACTTAAAAATACCATTGAGTGGTATCTTAATCAGAAAAAATAATGATCATAGTAAAAGTCATCGGTGGATTAGGAAATCAGATGTTTCAATATGCCACCGCCCGTGCGATTTCCTTACATACGAAACAAGCGTTCAAACTCGACACGTCTGACTTTGCAACATACGAACATCATGAATACAGCCTCGATCATTTCAAAATCATTGAGAACATTGCAAGCGAAAAAGAAATTTTTAAGTACAAAAAATATTCGATTTTTCTTGATCGGCTCCCAAAATCTGTCTCAAGGGTTGTAAAGAAACTTCAACTTGATCGAGCGCTACTTACTTTTGGAAAATACAAAAAGGAGTACGACTTCCCTTTTAATGAATCCATAAAGAACACGTCCGGAGACGCATATCTTGATGGATATTGGCAAACAGAAAAATACTTTAGTGAAATTAGAGATACCCTCAAGAAGGATTTCTCGATTAAAGGAAGCCTCGGCAAAGAAGGTGCTGACCTTGCTCAAAAAATTAGATCAACAAAGAACCCTATTTGCCTTCACATTCGTCGTGGTGACTTTGCTGACAAACCAGAACAAGCTAAATTCCATGGACTCTGCTCAATGGATTACTACTACAAAGCCGTAGAACTTATGGCGGAGAAAGTTCCTAATCCTCATTTCTTTATATTTTCTGACAGTATCGATTGGGTAAAATCGAACTTTAAAATCCCTCACCCTATGACATTCAATGGTCAAGGTGCAGCGAAAAATTACGAAGACATTACCCTCATGAGCTACTGTAAACACCACATTCTTTCAAACAGTACATTCGGCTGGTGGGGTGCATGGCTTGGTGAAACAAAAGGTCAGGTAGTGATCGCTCCGCACAAATGGTTTAACAAGCCAATGGATATACGCGACCTGATGCCAGATCGATGGATTAAACTAGATCGTGAAACTGGAGAAAAAATCTAATGATCACAAGAATAAAAAATAAAATAAAGCACTTATTCAAAACAAAGGAAAAGACTTTGGAACCTCCTGCATTACCAGCTCCGACCGAAAAAGAGTCACGTCTTATAGAAACATTTCGTAAAAAAATTTCTTCTCTTCCACCCCTCGAGTTTACGAAAGAAAATTCTACATCACATAAATGGCTCAGACGCCTCAACGAGATGCGTCAAAATATTCTCAATAAAGATCCTCGGAATTTTACTCGTTGGCCTGACGTTGCCGTAACAATGTATACGGAAGCCCCGGTGCTCGAACTTGAGCATTTAAAGAATTTGCCTTCATGGAGTACCTGGGAAAAAGCACTTACTGAAAATCCTGCCGGCAATCCACCTGAATATAAAGCTTACCCAACAAGCGGTGGAAATCTGATTCATCATGCATATCACCTTTCACAACTAGTTGAGCAACATAGAATATCCATTCCGAACATGCAGTACATTTTTGAATTCGGTGGTGGATATGGAAGCATGGCTCGACTCTTTTTCCAATTGGGATTTAAAGGCACATACGTTATTTTTGATCTACCTGAATTTTCAGCTCTTCAAGAGTATTTCCTTTCATCAATCAATCTTCCAATCAAAATCCATACTGCACCGACTCAGGAATCAAACTCTGTTGTGCTTCTCTCAGATATAAGTAAACTGACCAAGCAGCTCCAAGGTGCACATCCAAACATCTTTATTGCTACATGGTCTACGAGCGAATCCCCTGTTAAATTGAGAAAAAAGATTGAAAACTTTGCAAGAAATAGCAAACACCAGCTTATTGGCTACCAAAATCTTTTTGGTGGTATAGACAACCTGTCATACTATGCCGATATGCAAAAGCGAGAAAATAGCTACACGTGGATTGATCGAGAAATAGAGCATTTTAAAGGTAATCATTATTTAATCGGTAAAAAGAAATAAAACCATGAAAAACTACGTAGTAATGACCTCAATAAACGCTCCGACCGAAGCAGTACGAAAGTATGCCGAAATGAAAGATTGGAAAACCATCATGGTTGGTGACAAGAAAACTCCGGCTGGTTGGAACTACAAAAACGTAACGTATATTTCCCCAGAAGATCAGCTCAAGCTTCCTTATTCAATTGTTGAGAAACTTCCCTGGAATCTCCCGGCACGTGCCAACCTTGCCTATCTTGAAGCAATGCGAGAGGGTGCTGAATTCATCACTCAATCTGATGATGACAACATTCCAAACAAACGCTGGAGCGCATTCCCTTTCACAGGAAAATTCAAAACCCTCAAACAGGATGGGTTCGTAAACATCTACAAACATTTCACCGAGAAGTTTGTCTGGCCTCGTGGATATCCGCTCAACATGATTCTTACGGACAATAAGCCAAAAGAAATTGATGCTGAGCACAAAATCGGAGCATGGCAGCATCTTGCCGATAAAGATACTGACGTAGATGCAATTTACAGACTAGTAAACAATGATTTTGTTTATTTTAAAGATCGAAAACCGCTCGTACTTTCTCCAGGGACGATTTGTCCTTTCAACTGCCAAAGCACAACATTCCACAAAGATACCTATGTTCTCATGTACTTGCCTTCATATATCACCCCAAGAGCAAGCGATATTCTCCGCGGACTTGTAGCACAACCAATAATGGCGCATTACGGGTACTCTCTTGGTTTTACTCCTTCGACCGTAACTCAGGAACGAAATCCCCATAATTATCTCCGTGATTTCAAAGAAGAAATTCTCATTTACCTCCATTCAGAAGAAATTGTGAACATTACAAAGAAGGCACTTCAGGAAAAAGTTTCCATGTCAGAAAACATGCTATTGGCATACGAAGCTCTCGTTCAGGCAAAGCTTGTTCCACCAGAAGAAATCCCTCTCTTGAAAGCTTGGATTAAAGATGTAGAATCTGTCACGACCGGAAAGAAGAAAAAGAAATAATGAAAACAACCAACAAAAAACCGATAAAGCTTATGAAGGCCGCCTTTTTCAATGAGGCGGAGACACGAAAAAAGTTGGCAGACTTCATACTCAAATCAGATATTTTGAGCATGGGTAAAGAGACAAAGAAATTTGAAGAGGACTTTGCCAAAAAACAGGAACGAAAACATGCAGTGTTCGTAAATAGCGGTTCAAGCGCAAACCTCATCTTACTCCAAGCTCTTATCAACATAGGTAAAATAAAAGCAGGTGCGAATGTAGGAATCTCCTCTCTAACCTGGGCCACAAACGTAATGCCGATTATTCAATTAGGTCTCAACCCTGTTGCGATTGATGTGTCTCTTTCAACACTCAACATCTCTCCTGAAACCCTTAAGCCACACTTAAAAAATCTTGATGCGCTCTTTCTAACGAACGTACTTGGCTTTAGCGATGACATAGAAGCTATTGAAAAAGAATGTAAGGCTAAAAAAATTATTCTTCTTGAGGATAACTGCGAATCACTTGGCTCGAAAGTAAAAGGAAGACTACTTGGCAACTTTAGTCTTGCCTCAACCTTTTCTTTCTTTGTCGCCCACCATATTTCAACTATTGAAGGCGGCATGGTTTGTACTGATGATGAGGATCTTTATCACGCGATTGTAATGGCACGTGCTCATGGTTGGGACAGAAATCTGCCTCCACACAAACAAGCGCACTTCCGAAATAAACACGATATCGGTGATTTCCATGCAAAATATTCTTTCTACGATCTTGCATACAATGTACGGCCCACAGATGTGAATGGATTTCTCGGTAATCTTCAATTGCCGCATTGGGATGTACTCGTGAATGCTCGAGAAAATAACTTCAGAAAGTTTGCTGAGGCAGTAGCAGAAAATAAGGACTTTATACCTGTTGATGTTAATCACATGGATATTGTTTCGAACTTTGCTATGCCGATTATTGTTAAAGATGAAGAGCTTTTCCATGCATACAAAAAGAAATTTGAAGATAACCTCGTGGAAATTCGCCCTATTATTGCAGGAGATATTACAAAACAGCCTTTCTATAAAAAACACGTCTCTTCAAAAAACAAAGAAAATAAAAACGCGCACTTCATTCATTCTCATGGATTTTATTTTGCGAATAACCCTGATTTGACCAAAAAAGAAGTTGAGATACTCATAAAATTGCTTTCTTCACGATAAATAGACCACCGCTGTAATCTCGCAGCGGTGTTTTTATTATAAAAAGCAAGAAAA
Organism: uncultured Candidatus Saccharibacteria bacterium; assembly: GCA_964495425.1. GTDB lineage: Bacteria > Patescibacteriota > Minisyncoccia > Phycocordibacterales > UBA6065 > UBA6065. The sequence goes on along the minus strand of CAZBVG010000003.1, from coordinate 32,662 downwards.
TGCTACCATTATCTTTATGTGCGGAATCATAGCCATTCAGGGCAAAAAGGCATCTACTATAAACGATTCGAAGGTAACTTCGATGCTTTCTTGCCTTTCAAGGCGCGGCCCTGATGATAAGGGGTTTTTGCACTTTCCGGAGGCAGTAATTGGACAAACACGACTCTCAATTGTCGATCTCACTGGTGGTCATCAACCAATGAAGGATAATACTAATCCACACGCCATCGTTTTTAATGGAGAAATCTATGGATATAAAGATTTACGAAACGATCTTATTTTAAAAGGCCACAAATTCAGTACAAACTCTGACACCGAAGTCATTTTGAAAGCGTACGCAGAATACGGAAAAGACTGTGTGAAATATATCGATGGAATGTTTGCTTTTGCCATCTGGGACGAAAAGAAAAAGGAGATGTTTATTGCTCGCGATAGATTTGGTAAAAAGCCTTTCTATTTTGCTACCGTAAACGACGTATTTATTGCTGCTTCTGAAATCAAATCTATTTTTGCGACCAAACTCATCAAAGGCAAGATCGATCCAGTGGCACTTGATGGTTTCTTGCAATATATGTACGTGGCGCCGAATCGAACTATCTATGAAAATATTCACACCGTTCTCCCCGCTCATGCTGGTATTGTGAAAGACGGGAAGCTTGAAACATGGCGATATTGGGATCTTGAAAAGAAAGAGATCTCAGTAACACGAGATAAAGCAAAAAACACCATAAAGAAGCTTTTTGATGAAGCAGTAAAGAAGAGAATGGTTGCTGATGTTGAGGTTGGATCACTTCTTTCTGGTGGCGTGGATTCAACACTTGTTACTCACTATGCGCAAAAGTATTCTACATTTCCTATCAAAACATTTTCTGTAGGATACGAAGGAAATAAAAATGAGCTCCCATTTGCACTTGAAGCCTCGAAAAAGATTGGAACGGATCACCATAGCCTGAATGTAAAAGAAAATCTCATTAATGCACTTGAAGAAATCATTGAATACATGGATGAACCCCATGCTGATACTTCAAATTTTCCCCAGCATCTTATTTCTGGACTTGCCGCGACAAAAGTAAAAGTTGCTCTAACAGGTGACGGCGCTGATGAACTTTTCATGGGATACGGCTGGTATCAGAAATATTGGCACACACCACGATGGAGTTTGGGGCGAATATTTGGGAATTCATATACTGCGGCTCAGAAAACTGTGACTGTATTTGATGATTCTGAAAGAAAAAGTCTCCTTAGAACTGCGACTTCTCAGGATTCATTCAAAACTGATGTTTCTAAGGGTGCTAGAAATCCAATCGAGAAAATAAACGCATTTGATCTTAAATACTATCTTCCTGGACAACTTCTCTCGAAAATCGACCGGACGAGCATGATGCACTCACTCGAGATCCGCTCACCATTCCTCGACACAGCATTAGTTGAGTATGTGTACAATCTGCCTGTTGAATTCAAACTTTCAAAGACTGAAAACAAAATTATTCTTAAAGAAATCCTCGCTGAAATATTTCCAAAGGAATTCGTATATCGCCGCAAACAAGGTTTCGGTGCACCAGTAGATAGCTGGCTTACAGACGCTTCCATGAAGTCATACATAGACAAACTTTTTACTGAGAATTCACTTGCTTTCAAATACATAGATAAAAACACAGCATTAAAAGTATGCGACACCTTCTACGCTGGAAACAAGAAGTATGCAACTAAATTATGGCTTATACTATGCCTACTTGTCTGGTTTAAGAAACACGCAAACTATCATGCAGAAGCTTAGTATTTTTGAAGCATATCGAAATAAAATCGCGGTAAAGCTTGGTAAGCCAGTAACCGTAAGAGCTCTCGGTGCAAAGAAAGGCGCCATACTTCTTTCGTATCTTTCATCCCCTTTTACTCTCACACCTAAAGAGCGAAAAACTGATCCGCACACGAGCTATGCTGAGTGCATAAAAATCGCTGAACTTTTTTCAAAGCGCGGATATGATGTTGATGTAATTGATTGGGACAACACAACGTTCATTCCTAAAAAACCTTACAAAGTCTGCATCGACATCCAGAAGAATCTTGAGCGACTTGAACATCTTTTGCCGAGAGATTGCAAACGAGTGATGCATATAGTTTCTGCGTATTCTGAATTCCAAAATGAAGCAGAAGCAAAGCGACTTCGCCGTATCAAAAGCCGTCGTGACATTCAACTCATCCCTCGCCGCCAAGAGTATGTCTCCCTTAACCCCAAGTATGCTAATTTCCTCGAAGGTTTCGGTAATAAAACTATTCAGGCAACATACGCGCGTTTTGGAAAATCAATTTTTCCTATTCCCGCTTCAGTAGCTCATGAATTTTCTTTCCCTGATTCAAAAGACTTTGAAAAGGTAAAAAAAACGTTCATGTGGTTTGGTGGTGGCGGCGCGGTTCACAAAGGTCTCGATCTCGTGCTCGAAGCATTTTCACGAATGCCTGGTACAAAACTCCATATCATTGGTCCAATCACAAAAGAAAGAGATTTTATCGATGCTTTTGCTAATGAACTCTCATCTCCTGATCTTATCCTGCACGATCGACCGAAAGTGAATGCTCAAGGTCACATGATTGTTGGCAATCAACTTTTTAGTGACATCGCTAATGAATGCGTAGCAATTATCTATCCATCATGTTCTGAGGGCACATCTGGTGCGGTGATTCAGGCCATGCACGCGAGCCTCATTCCTGTAATCACGCCGGAAACCGGTATCGCCGAAGATGCGCCAGCTATTGTCCTCAAAGAAACAAGTGTTGAAAGTATTCAAGCGGAAATGCAGAAGATGATGAACACCTCAGATGATGTATTACGATCAAAAGCCTATGACGTCTGGTCATATGTTCGTAAACACAATACTATGGAGAAATTCGAAGAAGCATACACTCAATTCATCGATACTAAACTCGAATTATGATTCCAAAACCCCTTATTTCAGTCATCATCCCTGCTCACAACAATAAAAAGACAATTGGAGTAGCGATTGAATCAATCACTAGGCAAACTTGGCAGAACCTTGAAGTTCTTGTTGTTGACGACAACTCAACTGATGACACGAAGAGCGTTGTTATGCCTTTTGTTCAAAAAGACCCTCGAGTAAAGTACTTTTCTTTGCCGACCGATGACCCAGAGCGCGTAAACAAACGTGGGCGAAATATAAACGCCGGCTATATGTCGAGAAATTACGGATTCGAGAAAGCTAAAGGTGAATTCATCACATTTCAGGATGCAGACGATGCTTCTTTCGTAAATAGAATTGAAGTTCAGTACGAACTTCTCATTTACCACAAGGCAACCCACATGACGCTTGATTGGCAGAAGTTTGACGAGAAGTATCTTGGTAAAAAATTTAATGCTCGTCAGTTTATACTTGATCACAAGAATCTCATCGTTCGACCAAATGAGATTCTTGATCTTGCGCGGGAAACCAAAGGAATCTTCCTCAAATTTCTCCCTCAGCTTTCACGGAAGATAGATTTTGAATGGAAGCGAGCTCGAATACTCAATAAGCTTTTCTTCGGCTCACTTGCTCCATACCCAGGCACCGGCAACTCACCTCTTTTTCGTCGTGAAGTTATAGAAAAAGTACAATTTAGAAAACTTGCAGACCGCGTCTGGCCATCATTTGCTGGCCGTGGCGCAGATCGTGATTTTAACTTTCAGGTCGCAGAGACATTCAAAAATAGCTACACCATTTTTGTGCCACTTTATATGTGGCGACAAAAAACAAACAACGAGAGATTCAGTGAGGACTTAAAGAAGTATATAATCAACTAGTGATGCAAAAACCCTTCCTTTCTGTTGTAGCCATGGCTCGAAATGATGATTATGGTGGCAATTGGATCAACCGAATAAATGCCTTTCTTAAGGTACTTGCTTATCAGGCAGAACGCACAAAACTACCAACAGAGATGGTGTTTGTTGAATATAATCCTGTCGAAGGAAAACCTTTTTTAAACCAAAGCCTTACAATTCCAAAAAACGAATTCTTTGAAGTAAGATTCTTTGTCGTACCAAAAGAATTTCACCTTTCTCTGCCTGACAATGAGAAAGTTCCTATTTGTGAATTTATCGCAAAAAATATTGGCATGAGACGCTCTCGTGGTGAATGGATTATCGCTACAAACCCTGATGTTCTTTACAGCAACGAGTTATTTGATTTTATTGCGAGCAAGAAAATTGATGCCAAACAATTTTATCGCGTGAATCGAAGAGATCTCTCAATAAATAGTGTTGATGCAAACCTTACGGCTCCAGATGTGCTCAAACTCGCCGAGGGAAATACTATAAAGATAATGTACAACGACGGGACAGAATATGTTTCCTGGAAAGAATGGCTTTCAGCTTTAATACATGGAAGAACAAAGAAAATTTTCCTTCAATGCCCCGCGTTTAATTTTATGCACAAGAAAGGTAACAATACTTCTCTCATGCACACCAATGCTGCAGGAGATTTCCTTATGCTCCACCAATCAGCGCTCGAAAAATCGCGTGGATACGATGAGGTCACGGTTGGTTCAGGTGTCCTCGACGGTTACATTCTGTATATTTTGTATTGCAAAGGCTATTCACAGACTATTTTGACCCAGCCTCTTTATCATATTTATCATCACCACAAAGGCGTTAAATACCTTGCATCTCATGCGAAATTCGTAGAAGATGCAAAGCGCATGCTTGATACAAAAATTCCATACAAGGAATACTCTCCGGATTGGGGTTTTCCAAAACACAATTTTAAAGAAGTTACGTTTTAGTCATGAAAGAAAAACTCAAAAATATTTCTGCACTCAAATATCTCGTAGTCACGGCTCGAGCTTTTCGAATTAAACCGGGATTTGTTACTCGAATTAAACAGCTCTCTTCATATTTTAAAGACTGGCATTCATACAGAAAGCTTGAACATAATACGGCATACAAAATAAGTGTTGCTGATCTCTTCCCTCGCATTCAAGACAAAACCGGTAGCCATGAAATCGATCCTGTGTATTTTATCCAGGGCTGCTGGTGCGCAAAGAAAGTTTTTGAAGCAAAGCCAAAGAAGCACGTTGATATTGCTTCACAGGCGCTCATGGTTGGAATCATTTCGCAGTTTACACCGACAACCATGGTTGATATTCGCCCCCTCACCATCTCTCTTCCTGGACTTTCATTTGTTCAAGGCGACATTACCAAACTTCCTATCAAAGACGGCGAGATTGAATCGCTCTCATCTATTTGTGTGATCGAACACATTGGACTTGGACGATATGGTGACCCTCTTGATCAATTTGGTACTGAAAAAGCAGCGAAAGAATTAAAGCGAGTTCTTGCAACAAACGGTTCACTCTATATTTCTGTTCCAATCGATGCGGAAAATAAAACATATTTCAACGCACACCGCGCATTTACCCGCAATCGAGTTCTTGAACTTTTTAAAGACATGAAGCTCGTTGAAGAAAAGTACATTTACGGACGAAATCTTGAAAGCTCATACGATCCAAAGAAGGGTTTTGGAACGGGCCTTTATTACTTCAAAAAATAATGAAAAAAGCAGTCATTATTGAGCACGGCGGCGGTGAACTAGCGAATCAGCTTTGGAACTATGCGAGCATCTATGCCTATACGCTTGAAACCGGCTTTAAGCTCGAAAATCCCTCATTTTACGAGTACGGGAGCATGTTTCAGATAAGACGCGGCTATGTGGCAGATATGCTCTTATACAGCCCTTTTAGAGCGTATAGAGGCCGTCGAAACAAGCTTTTGCCCAAGACCTGGCGCAAGCTCTACAAATTCTGGGCAAAGTTTGTATATGCCCGCCATCCCAACTCAGTCATTTCATCTGTAAATTCAAATAATCAGGTCTACTATTTACCCCCAACACAGATGGCGACTGAGGACTTAAAGCGCCTTGAAATTGAAGGACAAATCTATTTTTCTGGATGGCTTTTCCGTAATCCCCGTGGACTTGAAAAGTATCGAAATGAAATCGTCGAATATTTCAAACCCATAGAAAAAATTAAGACTGAAGTAGATGCCTTTGTTGCCCAGGCTCGAAAATTCAAACACGTTGTCGGTGTTCACATTCGTCAGGGCGATTATAAAGAATTTAAAAACGGCGCATATTGGATCGAACAAACAAGGGTTCGTGAAATATTGGATGAATATTTAAAATTCTCCGGAAAAACAAAGGAGGAAGTGTGTTTTGTAATAACATCAGATGGCAAAATCCGTACAGAGTTTTTTACGGGCCTCAATATCCTCATATCTCCCCTTTCTGCGATCCATGATCTCTTTGTACTCTCTCGCACAGATATTGTTCTTGGATCAGATTCGAGCTTCGGAGACTTCGCTTCATATTTAGGAAACATTCCTCACATCATTTTTAAACGAGAATCAGTTGATTGGAATTATTACTTTGGCAAGAATACTTTTTTTGAAAATAAATATTGTACGATGGTTCAATATTAACTATTTCTTCTTCCCCAAAATATAGAGATGGGTCGCCACGGCATCCGACCCCGGAATGTGAATGAAAATATAATCAAGATATTTGATCGGACCAAGAATAAGCATAAAGATATGCGCGAGAAATGGTGCAATCTTTCGTGAGCCGAACGAAAAGATAACACCGAGCCAATACGCAAGAAACATCAAAAACGTAGACCACGGACCTGATCTCACACCAGATTCAACAATTTCAAGATCATGAAACATGTGTTTGAGACCCGATATTGTCCATCGATTAAAGTCATCAGGCGACGCATGATACGGGTGCATAAACGGTGCGCTTACATACACATAACCACCCGGTTTAACAACACGAACCATTTCTCGCGCCACAAGATGTGCATCTGGTACATGTTCAAAAAGTGATTCTGATACCGCAGCATCAATCGTATTGTTCTTAAACGGAAGTTTCGTCGCATCTGAAACAATATCTACTTCTGGAAATGGAAAGATATCGACATTGATGAATTCTTTGCCCAATCGTTCGGGACCAGAACCAACATCAATCACCCGACTTCCCTTTGAAACTTTATCCAAAACCATTCGCGGCCCATTCACAAGCATCATCACAGGGCAAAAGACATGCCAAATTGAATAATAAATTTTTGGAAATTGTTTAAAGAAAGATTTAAGCCAATTTACTCCTGACTCATGCTGATTTGAATTGTGTTCATAAATATTCTTTTCAATAAGAATCGGTCGGCGAGACTCATCGACAGTAAAATGTCCATGAGTTTTACACACAAGTCCTTTGTCAGACTTCATCAAATCTTCTTTGCAAAACGGGCAACAGATAATATGAGAATGATCAGCGGTCTGGCGAATCTGCGGCTTTCGTAAATTCAGAAGTCTATCAGCAAGTAAAAGCTGAATCGCTCGAAAGCCGTCACGATAACGAATTTTCTTGCCGGCACCTGCATCACGAGGTGTATGTGAAATCGGCACTTCTATAATTTTATATCCCTCACGTAGAAGAGCTGCCGTAAACAAGAGTTCAGATTCAAATCTCCCTGAAGTAAAATGTTTTTTGGTGTGAGCAGGGAAAAGCTTGTAGCACGTCCACACGTCTGTGAGCTGTGCGGAATACATGCCGTTTATAAGCTTGGTAATAATCCATACACCGAGTCGTTGGAAATAAAAACCTTCGCGCTTTACGTGATGGAGATTTCTTGAACCATACACAACATGCGCACCTCCCTTATTTATGATTTCCAAAAACTGAGGAATCTCTTTTGGATTGTATTCGAGGTCTGCATCTTGAATGATAATGTAATCGCCGGTCGCCTCTTTAAGGCCTCGTTCAACGGCAGTCCCCTTGCCACCATTTTTTGGAAGTCGAACCGCTTTTATTCGATTACCATAGCTTTGGAGAATCTGCGGCGTTTTATCAGTTGAAGCATCATCAATAACAATAATTTCCTTTTCCCAAGCAGAAAAAGACACACTGAGCACAGAATCAAGGATTTTTCTGAGAGTCGCCTCTTCGTTATACGCGGGAATGATTACGGAAAGCTTCATAGAGTCGCTCCTTTATAGCAAATATTGCATAGATAGCAAAGGATAATATGAAGACATTAATTGGGATTCTGAAACGAGCATTTACACCCAATCCATTAATACATGTGGTTGCTGCAAAATAGAGAATCATGAGAAACGCTGCAAGTACGAACGCCCTCAAACCCTCTCGCTTAAACATAAGAAAAACTCCGACAAGAAAGAGTATTGTGACAAGTATCCACACGAGACGCATCATAAGAATGAGCACTGCTGAACTTTGAACATACTTTCCAATTACTTTAAAAAGCTCAAGAGGTTCTTTAAGAAGTGTAATTACAGGTTTTGTTAAAACGTTTGGCGTTGTGATGCCTGAATATTGCAAAACAGTTAGCATTCCATCGTGAGTAAAGAATGTAACACCAGAAATAAGGGCTGCCTTTATAAGAGCAGTTTTATGTTCCTTGATAACCTTCATTGCCTCAGCTTTATAGAACGGCGAGTTCGAGAGATTTATATTGTTCTCATCAAAATTATCTTTTTTGACAAACGAATCGTACTCAGTTTTAAAATTTGTATGATTATCAATTGAAAGCACCGTAGGTACAAGATACACGTAGAGATTAAAGGCTGGCTGTGCACTAATTCCCCAAACTCCAAACTCTACATGATTGCGCCAAAGCCATGGTGAAATTATTACAAAGAAACTCACCACAAAGAGTAACGCGTGCTTCAAAAGTGGTTTTGTAAGATTTCTCCGCCAAAGAATTGCAAGAGCAACAGGAATAAGAAGTGGAAAAAATTGAACGGTTGGTTTGATCATGCATGCAAGTCCAAGAAACACTCCAGTCCAAATTGCATTACGTATTGTTTGCTTCTCAATATACCTGAAGAGAAATATGAGAAAGATGAGGAAAAAGAACGTAAACGAAGTTTCAGTATAAAGGATGAAAGAAAGGAGAACTGAATATGGCTCAAAAACAAGAAATCCCGCAACCCATTTTGAAAGTTTTTCTCCCACCAATCTTCGTGCAACAAAATATCCCAAAACAGGTATGAATGAACCCAAGATAAGTTCAAAGATCAAAACTCCCCAATATCCAAATATATGTGAAACGGTGGCTATAAACATTGGCCAAAGTGGTGGACGAAGTGGATTTGGCCTAAACGGCGGCGCTACATCAAATGTAAAACCATTTCCGGCGTTGATATTCTGACTTAATTCATAATACCCATCATCCCCTTTAATTGTCGGAATAAGATCGTGGTTATTAACCGAAAAGTTAATTGAAAAAAGAACCACGCGCACAAAGAGCGCACAGAAAAATAGAATTACTTCAAATTTGTGAGCCTTGATCCACTCTTTCATAGACCCATATATGATACTATGCGCGCCGCTCTTTTATCCCATGTATGATCAAGTACTTTTTTGTAGGCTTCCTTTGCCTGAGACTCGTACTTTCCTGGATTTCCCGTCACTTCAATAAGTGCCTTTGCGAAAGCATCTGGATCATCAGGAATGGTTAGATACGCAGAATGCTCATCAACAATCTCGCGAATAGATGGGATACTTGAGGCGATAATTGGTCTACCGCTTGCCATATATTCATACAGCTTCATCGGAGACGTGTAGTACATTGAGATTTTTTCTTTCGCCGTATTTGGGAGAACCAAAACATCTGCAGCTTTCTGCCACAAAGGCATCTCTTCGTGTGGTCTAAATCCTACAATTGAAATCGTATTTGCCTGATATTTCTTTTTAAGAGCTTCTACATCCGCTGGAGTACCTCCCACAAAAATAACTAGATATTCATCAGAAAGTAGTTTCGCTGCCTGTGCCAAAGTATCAACACCTTTCCAACCATAGAGATGCCCCGTGTATACTGCGATTTTTTTAGAAGTTGGTAATGAAAGCTTTTTGCGCGCATCTTGCTTTGAAATCGCAATATCAAAAGCCGTCACATCAACAGCGTTAGGTTCATAGAGATATTTTGATCCAGGGATTTTAGGAAAAAGTTTTTGCACTTCCCCCAACTTCCAGCGATTATGTATGAGCACCCATTTCATTCGTGAAAGAAACCTTCCAAAAAAGGTGATTTTGCTTTCGGGAAAGTCGTGCATTTCATAAAAAGTATTTTTGAAATCCCAAGATAGAAGAAAGAGCGGCAGAGACTCATTTGAGTAAATAATGTCTTGTTTATCCGCACGCTTCATCAAATGAAAATATACTGATGCCGAAAAGGCGATGAAGCTTGTCCAAAAAGCAATGCGCTTCAAGAGCGGTATAGTAAACACATCAAGTGTCCAGACATATTCGATAGAAAAATTACGCTCTACAGAATAAAAGGTATATGGATCATCCTGACTAACTCCCTTTCGTTTTGGAACAATAAGTGTGACGTCAAAGTGTTTGGCAAATGAGGCGGCGCTTTTTGCGGCAAAAAGCGCCGCTGCTTTCTCGCTCGGAAATCTTCCATGAAAGACTAAATAGAGTTTTTTCTTCATTTTGTTGCGGTAAATATAACGAACCATACGTACTATTTTATCGTCGCCGTTATCACAAGCGTTTCAACAAATTTAGATGTAAATAAAGAAAGTATTTTGTACAAAACATTCAAAATTTTCTTTTTAAGACTTTCTTTATACTGAACGCCAAGTGAGTAGAGAAAATCAACCGAATCAACTTTCCAACCATTTCGCTCAAGAAGAACCGAAAGTGTCTTGGAATTGAAATAACATGTGTGCTCTCTGTTTACCGTTGGTTCTCTCTTACTTATCTTTTCAAAAAGATTAAAAAGGTTAAACGCATTCGGGGTCGACAAGATAAGCTTTCCGCCCGGCTTCATGTGTTTCTTAGCCTGCAGTAAAAAGAGGCCAGGATTTGAAAGATGTTCAATCAAATCACCAGCAAAGATCACATCGAACTTTTTATCTACTGCAAAATTCTCTGCATCTCCAATAAAATAATTTTTCTTTGGTCCAGGGAGACGCTTTTCGTCATACTCGAGATCAAACGCCCAGACATCCTTTGCCCGTTCACGTAAAATTTTATGTACCCAATTATCATCTTTTGCGCTCACACCTTGACCCCAAAATCCCACATCAAGAACAACATCATCTCGATCAATACATGCTGCTATAAGTTCTCGTTTATTTTTAAAAATAAGATTCATTGCATTGAAATTACCAAACGTGCGCTCAACTTGTCCAAACTATGATTCTCTTCAGTGATTTTACGAAGCACTCCACCCACTCGTACCTTTTCGTTAGTTGTTTTTAAAAGAAGCGCCTGAAGCTTATATGCAATCTCTTCGGGATCATCATCCCTACAAATATAAGCATCATCAATAAGCCCTCGAAGATTTTCATTAGATGCAAGTATCATCGATTCGCATGCCGCAGCCTCAAATATCGTTTTATCATACATTCCTGATGAAGAAAGATTCACAAACACCTCATGCTCGCTATATATTTTCGGTGTAGCATCATTCGGTATACCCGGATGAAATGTGACAATATCAGAAAGTCCCCAGCTCTCAGTTCGCTTGTTAAGTTCTCGAAGATACGCAGCATCTTGTGGTAACGCATTTCCATAAAACGATGCGGTAAATTGAACTTTCTTTGAACGAAGCACCTGGAGAGCTTCGAGTAAAACATGCGGCTTCTTCACGGGTGCAACTCTTCCCAAAAAAAGAATTGAATTATGTTTTCGCTGTACTAATATATCTCTTTTAAAAAAATTGGTATCTACTCCCACGGGCATAAGCATAGTCTTTTCATATTTTGCTGTATACGAAAACTTGGATGTGCAGAACACAGTGGTACAAAACTGCGCTGCAATATCAGTCCATATACTTCCCGCATGATGATTGCGCCACATATATACGCGCTTTCCCCACAGCTTCCATAACAATCCGCCAAGCAAGACATATTCCTGATTCATGTGTACGAGTACGACATCATAATCACCTCTTAAGCTTGAAATATATTTATAAAAATTCAAAACATATGAGATTCGTGATGGCTTAGTCTCCTTTCCAAGCGAATAGACTTTTACATTGGCAGGTAAATCATATAAACCCTGCTTCAAACAAATAACCGAAATAGAGCTGACTTGTTTTGAAAACTCTCCTACCCAGCGGTGAAAGAATCCGAGCACTGGATCGTTTTTATCTATTACTTGAGTAAGAATCAGTAGCTTCATTATTTTTTAAAAATAAAAAGTCGGTAAATAAAGAAACAACCTGATGCAATCAAAAGTATTGAAGCTATTTGGGATGGTAGATACCAGAATCCCAACATATCAACAAAGAGATACAGAAGTGCGGTTGTTGCAGTGAGGCTCGCAAAATACAAAACGGTATAAAGAATGAATTGTTTTGTTGCATGAGTCTCATCTTTATCTTCAAATGTCACATATTTTTGTAATAAAAATCGTGCAATAAATGAAACAGTCATAGAAAAAATAGCCGCTGAAATGTAATAGACATTGAAATACTCAACCAAAATATACAGTAGTGCTACATCAATAGCTGCAGCGGTACCCCCAGAAAACACATATCGTACGAATGTAGATCTGTGAAAAATATCGAGACCAAACCGAATAGGTGCCAGAAGCGGGTTATTCATGGCTTAAGTATAGCAAAGTACGCTCTATATCGGCCTTAAAAGCCTCTAAATAGGCCTGTTTTGAGGTATACGGGTACTTATAGTCCTTATTCCTTACAAGGCAAGAAAAGGCCTTTTTAAGGGCTTCGGCAAGGCCATGCAAATCCCCAGGTTCGACCAAACATTCTTCGCTTGTTAAAAGCGGTGCTATCCCAGCATTAGTTGCTACAAGTAGCGCACCTGCAGCATGCGCCTCAAGCATTGAAAGTCCATAACCTTCATAAAGAGACGAGGACACAAATACATCACACGTTTTCATGTATGAGATGAGTGTTTTTTGATCGGCCCAATCTTCCAATATAACCGCCCCTTTAAATCCCTGAACTTTCGTCATGATCTCTGGCAAAAGCGGACCAGAACCAACAATGACTAATCCCGAATCCGCATATGATTTGTGAACAATATTAAACGCGCGGAGTGCCGTATATATATCTTTTTCTTTTGTAAAACGAGATGCGATGAGTGCAATCTTTTTAAATTGCGGATACTTCTTTGCCAAATCAATAGTGATTGGCGCTGTCGCTATTGAAGCAAGATCAGCAAAAATCGGTAGGATGCTCGCCTTATGCTGAAGTTTTGGTGAAAGTGATGTCTTTATTCGTGCAGATACAGTGCGTATTGCATGTGCCTTACGTAGTGTCTTTTTGGAGAAAAGTATTCTTATTTTATTTAAAAAACCGTCTGCAAAAAAGATACTGCCAAGATCGGTGTGCACTTGGACATGGAGTTTAATACCAGTCGTCTCTGAAAGATACAGCCCGACTATTCCTGCTTCAAATGGATCTTGTGTGGTGATAATCGTATCGTGTGCTGTAAATGCACGTGAAGAAATAATATCTTCCCCTATCTTTTTACCATCTCGTATGTGGAAAAATTTACTCGTCGAATTTGTTGGATATACCGTTACATTTTCTGAAAGAGAAGTAACTGCGTGAGTACTTTTTTTAACAAACAACACAATATGAAGTGAAGAAAAAAGTTTTCCGTAGTCTTGCATACGCGCACGAACACTTGACCCCTCCTCAAGGATCTTCGCATCAGTTGAAATCATGACTACATTGATCATATAGATTTAAGATGTTTTTCAAGAGAATCTAGCATTGCTTCATCGGTGAATTTGCTTACCGACTTCTTTGCCTCCTTTGCAATCATAAATGCAATCGCTCGTTCAGAAAGAAATCCTTTAATTGCTTCAATAAATGCTCCTTTATCGTTCGGAGCAAGTAAAGCACCGCTTCGACCATGAACAATCACTTCTGGGTTTCCACCTATATCAGTAGTTACAACCGGTGTTCCTATAGCCATGGTTTCAAGAATTTGATGTGAAAGACCTTCATACGCAGTATTGAGTACAAAGACATCCGCAGCTTTTACATACTCAAACAATTCTGCCTGATCAAGACGGCCGGTTAATCGCACCATGGCTTCGAGACCAAGTTCCTGTATTTTCTTTTCAAGATTCGGCCGTTCTGGTCCATCTCCAATAATCACCAATCGTGCATTTGGTATAGACTCCAAAATTTCAGGCATCATTTCAATGACCTCAAGCATTCCTTTCCACGGCACAAGTCTCCCTGCCGAAACAATCACATCACCAGTAAGTCCGAGACGTTTCCTGATACTTGGCTTGAGAGATTTAGTAACCGACACATGAAAACCGTTGTATATAACTGAAATTTTTTCTGCAGCAATGCCCCATGCAGCAACAATTCCCTTTAAGTAGTGTGAAGGCACTATGATCTGTGATGCTCCTTCAGCAACATATGTTTGTATGCGCTTTAAAAATTTTACCTGCCATGAATATTTTTCATCCTCTTTTACAAACTGATCGAGCGTCTCGGCCACACCCCACCTCTGCGCTCCCTGCTCCCACGCATAATCACCGGCGATTCGTAACACAAACTTTTTCTTACGTACTTGGGCAGCAAAAAGAGCCGGTAGTCCGACTGAAACTGGGTCAAGCGCATAAATCATATCTACATCCACTGCCTTACGTAACAGTTCGAGAAAATACAAAAAATGTCGAACAATTTTTGGTTTGTCTAAATAATCGCCAAATGTGGCGATTTCTACGTCGATGCCTCTTTTAGGAAGTTCGTCGTACAGAAGTTTAGAGTATGTCGCAGGTCCTCCAATCTGCGGCGGGAATATGCCGGTAGCTAAAAGAATTTTCATGCATTCATTATAGCAAAGACCTTTTCTTCCATACCTCTTGCCACAAGACTCCAATCGTATTTCTCTTTGACCATGGTGAGTGCATTATCAACAATCTCTGAACGAAGATTTTTATCATACATATACATCTCAACCTTTCGAGCAATATCTTCCGGAGAGCGCACTTCGCACAATAATCCTGTTTCTTTGTGCTTTAAAAAATCAACGATACCTCCTACTGGGGTGGCAATCACAGGAATTCCAGCCGCCATCGCTTCAATAAACGAATTTCCAAATCCCTCAGAAAGTGACGGGCGAATGAATATGTCAGAAACCTTGAGATACTTTGGCATATCTTTGTGGGAAACATACCCAAGAAAGTGCACTCGATCTGATACACCCTTTTCTGCCGCAAGCTTCCTGAGATCTTCAAGCTGATACCCAACACCAAGCACCAAAAACTTTACTTGCTTTGGCAAAAATTCCAAGGCTTCAATTACATCTCCAACCGCGTTTTTTACAACAAGTCGTGATGTGGTAATGAGAAACACATCATCTGAAGCTTTATTAAGATCTTTTTTAAGGGAAGAAAGTTCATTCTCAGAATATTCGTTCGCAAAATGCGCAGTATCAACGCCATTAGGAATAACCTCAATAGGAGCAGTTGCCCCCATGTCTTTCGCAAAATCTGCGAGATAGTTTGAAATCGTTTGAATTTTTTGTGCACTGGTAAATATCATCCTAAACAGCGGATACACAAAGCGGACTTTTCTTTTAATGTAATCGATAGGATCACCTTCTTGAAGAGAAAGTATAAAAGGCACATCCATGTGAAATAATTTAAAAATAAGGGCGCCAAAGCCAGAGTAATTTGCCATCATTGCCCATATACCATTGAAGGTTTTTTCTCGATGTAACTGAGAAGCCTTACATGCTGCAAGAAGCGGATAGACAAATTTAGTAAGATGGAGAAATAACGGAAGAGAATCCGCTGAATCCTTACTCGTGCCAGTCCAACCTACACGATGAACGATCACATTACCGATTTTTTCTTCTTTAGCGAGACTCTTATCAAGCCGCAGTGCAATCAAATGAAATTCGAAATCATCTTTATCAATCCTGTCAGTGATTTCCTTAATAGCAACCTCTGCCCCGCCTATGAATCGCGGATAGTATACGAATGAGAATATGAGTACTCGTTTTGCAGCCATGGCAGTCTATATAGTTTGTATAATCCTCACTATGCCAGAAAAGTTACTCAAGGCAATAGAGCTACACTTCCAAAATTCGCTTCAAAACTTCTTCGGGAACTTCGCGTCGTTCTGACTTTGGTTCTTCAGTTTGCTGCTTTTTTTGTTCACTCTGGGATTCCGCTTTAGAGTCTTTGGCCGGAGAAGTTTCTTCCTTTTTTGGTTCTGGCTTTGATTCAACCGCTGTCTTTGTTTTCTCTGGCGAATTTCCAATAAGTGCGGCGAGGGCCTTTTTAAGATCTTCTCGACTTTCAGGGGTCACTCCCTTTTTCTCTGGCTTTGGTGTATTACCGGTACGAACTGATACATCATTCTTTGGAGGTCGCGCTGTATGAAGATTCTTGAGCGCTTCGAGTCCTTGAAATCCATCAGCCTCGTCAGAAGGAGGAGTAGGCCGTTCTTTATGTTCATGAACAGGCTTTCGATCATGATTTTGAACATGATGAGGATTCTGATCTTTACGTGGCACATCTGTGACAGGTCGTGGTGCCTGGGCAGGCGACTGTGGAGGATGATTTTGATGATGTGGCTGCTGAGCGGATTTTGGAGCAGAGGCATTTGGAGTTCCCTCCTTTGGCTTTGCGGGAGCATTTAGCTCTTCACTCATAGTTTGTTTCCTTACCTGCTCCTCAACTAGCGATCGTGGTTGGCCAAACTGTGCACGAGAACTTTCAACCGCCTGATCCTTATATGAAACCGCAGGCTCAGCAATTGGTGGCAGATTTCGACCTGAAAATGGCTGAGAGCCGACACCGTCTATCATAAGTCGCAAGTACAACTGATACTGTCCAAGATTTACAATATCTTCTGCTTCAAATTGTGGTGCAAATTCCTTTTCTAGGACCTCTGCATCATATGCACCAACACGAAACACAATCATTGTTCCCACGTTACCGAACACCGCCGCCCTCACTTCATCAGTCATTTGTTCTATATATTGGTGTGCAATCGTGAGATTCAATTTATACTTTCGAGCCTCTGACAAAATATCAGCAAATGATTCGTTCGCAAAAGACTGGAATTCATCCACAAAGAGATAAAAGTTTGGCAATGTCTTAAGTGTCTTTTCTGAAACATCGGCACGAGACATTGCCGCGAGATAAATCTTGGTGATAAACATTGCACCAAGAAGGTTTGCGTTCGACTCACCCACTCGTCCCTTTGAGAGGTTTACAATAATGATCTTTCGCTCATCCATCATCTTTCGAATATCAAATGATGATTTCGGCTGACCTATGATATTTCGAATGAGAGGATTATTCGTAAACTGACCAATTTTATTTTGAATTGCAGGTGTTGCTTCCGCAGCAAATTTTTCAGTGTATTTTGCAAATTCATCTACCCAAAATGACTTTACCGCTGGATCAGAAATATTATCGACAACTTTTTTTCGAAACACTTTATCAGAAAGCATCTTGTTTACACCCAAAAGCGTTGCGCCGGGATATTCAAGAAGCGCTAACAATGTATTACCAAGGATGTATTCCATTCGAGCAGACCACGCGTCTACCCAAATCTTCTTAAATGTAGACATGAGACCCGACACAACAAGATGTCGTTTGTCGTAGCCCACATCCTCCATCACATTAAATGAAACCGGGTGTTCAGTATCGAATGGAGCAAAATACAAAACATCTTTTATACGATGTTCAGGAACGTAATTGAGAAGTAATTCAGCAGTCTTACCGTGCGGATCAATAAAACAGAGACCCTCACCCGACTGAATATCTTGAACGGCCATGTTTTCAAGAAGAGTGGATTTACCCATGCCAGTCTTACCGATGACATACATATGCCGAGTTCGGTCCTTGGCCTTGATACCAAACTTTATGCGTTTATTTCTGGAATCTGTCTCTGCAAAATATGTGACTTTATCATCACTGGTCATTTGTCAACATTATGCCATTTTTTTGTATATAAAAAAAGAACCCGTCGAATTAAATTCGACGGGTTAGCGGATCTATTCCGCTCTTGATGAGATCAGCTATCGGTTCCCCGAGAGTGGATGACCCCAACATTTCCGTTCAGGAAATTGCTGGAACCGCTCCGATTCAACGAGGGGGTGGAAGCAAGCCAGCGATCGCGATCGCGCTGAGCACTCGTTGGGGGTCTCGCCCCAATGATGTCAGCCAGACCGTACGGCTTGTGTTGAACCCGACCAGAAGCAGGACTTCCCGCTCCGCCATTCTCACCATTGAAGGTACTACCTTGCATGGACTCTGGATTTTCGATTTTCTAGGCGCTTTCCCAGGGCCCTGGGAAAGGTCGCAACTGGATTATCGCGACCCAGAAATCCTACTCTTTCTTTGACAAATTGTAAAGCTTACGCAACTGTGAGTTCTGTGGATGAAAAAAGCCGCGCTCTGGATGTGCGCGGCTAACTAACTTTTACTTGGCGGTGACAGTTGTCACGCCTTCCGTGGGATTTTTCGACTCACAACTCATACAGATCCCAGAGGTGCGAGGCGTGGCGATGGTCCTGCACCGCTTGCAGAGAGGATACGACGAACTCACACGAACCGCCTGCGGACGCCGTGGTTGTGCAACTACGCTGACCGGATCGAAAACTGCCAACACCTTTTTCATTTTCTGGATTTTTTAGATTTTCTGGATTTGAGGTTTGCCTACAAAGAACTTGCGCAATCAATGGTTCGATCGTGCAATAAAACTATATCATATAAAACCTAAACTTGCAATAGCTAGTCAATAAATGGTTCGAGTGCGGCACGGGTATACCTATTCCCCGCATTCCAGAGCAACCATGAATCAAGTCCAGCATCATATGCGGCTTTAATTTGATCTCGAACCATTTCCGCCGTATAAGGCACCGGATAGTTATTATCCTGTAACCAAGGTCTCAATTTTTTCTTATCAAACGCAGGTTTTGCATATATCGCCGGCGTAGAAGTTCCAATTCGCGCACCTGGAATTTCAATTCTTGTTGTTGTGGCAACAGTACGCTTCACTGCTTCGGTCATAGAATAATTCACCACCTTGTATACATGCTTGTTAGGATCACCGAGTCCAAGGAAGCTATTCGGATAATGAGATGGATACACCATCGGAGAAATGAAATCGAAATTCGGAAGCGCGTTTTCCAACAATTGACCAATATTAAGATCGTCGTAATTTGTCGTGGTCATGCCGAAAATATCCGCAGAAATCGGAATCCCCTTTGTCGATAACTCATCATGAACATATTGATAGAATGATCGCATTACATCACTCTTCTTTTCAGTTCCACTCCATGGGAAGTAAATATCCTTCATGTTTCCATCAGATGGAAATCGTATGTAGTCGAAATTTATTTCATCAAAACCGATATTGTAGGCTTCCTTTGCTACAAGAACCAAATATTCCCACTGAGGACGTGCAGAAGCATCGATCCATGGAATGCCTTTGTAATCACCCCACACAGTTGATGTGGCGCTCGCCTTCTTTACCGCAAGCTCCGGATAAAGTTTCACCTGTAGCGCATCTTGAAACGACGCCAACCTTCCTATTACATAAATGTCACGTGCGTGCAATTCATCAATAAAATCTTGCAGATACGGCACAAAACAACCACCTTCAGCTGCTTTTACACGTTCATCTTTTCCTTCAAAGGAAATGTGACCATCATACGATTTAATATCAATTACAACGGCATTGAGCTCAGTTTCATCGATAAGTTTTACCAAGTTATCACGAAGACTCTTTACCGATGCAACGCAGGAAGTCATATATATACCGCGCACAACATCAGGTGTTTTAATATGTGTCGCTTTTCTACCGGTATCTAAAATATCTGGACTCGTTGTCGCGTATGACACAACTTGTCCTACATACTGTGACTCTGTTAAACCAGGAATGCCAATATAAAGACAAATAATTGCGAGAAGAAAAAGAAGGCCGAGTCCAACCACGGTTCTGTATACATGAACTTCCTTTTTCGATATCGCTGGCACAGAAATTTAAGATTGAGTATTAATCGTGATTTTTGGATCAGGCTTTGTTGAAATCGGCTTTGCTGAAAAATAACCAAAGATAACTACTGCGGCACCGGAAAGAATATATAAAATATCTCGAAAACCTTGCGGCACGCCGAGAATTTTAATTACGATTATAAAAAAACCGAGGGCAATAATAATATTTCTGTATTTCATGAATTAAAAAAGATATATCGCTAGTATATACCTTTTTTAATTTATGATCACCACGAATTCTCCACGAAGGGTCCCGGGATTATTTTTGAATGAAAGCAAAATTTCTTCCGCAGTACCCGAAAGATACGATTCATGCATTTTTGTGAGTTCTCGCAAGATCGTAACCTTCTTTCCCACCTCCTTTAATGATTCAAGTGTTTTTTCTATACGATGAGGAGATTCATAGAATATATAAGGACGCTCATCCGTTTTCATTTCTTCAAATATTGTCTGTCGTCCTTTCTTGTGGGGCAAAAAACCCAAGAATACAAATTCATGAAGTGGCTGGCCGGCAATTGAAATTGCTGCGGTAAGTGCCGAGGGGCCTGGAATCGCTACAATGTGCGCTTCGGGCATGCGAGCACGAACTTCGGATACCAACACCATACCTGGATCAGAGATGCCTGGAGTACCTGCATCAGTCACGAGCGCTAAATCTTTTCCATCCTGCAGTAACTCAATAATATGATCGATCTTCGAAAGAGGGCTTTGTGCATGAAAACTTTCGGTTGGCGTCTTAATGTCATATTTAGAAAACAAAACTCTCGAAGTTCGAGTATCTTCACAGAACACAACCGACACTTCTTTAAGTACGCGAAGTGCACGAAGCGTAATGTCTTCGAGGTTGCCAATTGGTGTAGCTGTTATATAAAGTGTGGCCATGGGTATTATCGCGAGTATCTTGAAGTATACTTACAGAGTGAATATAGACCTTAAAAAACCCCTTGTCTACGTCACACGCGACATTGAGCGAGCTTTAGGCGTGGAACCGACTGGTAATTATTTTGTTGTTTCAAACAAGACTCCATTTGGAGAAATGGTCAAAAACAAGTATCCAAACAATGTACTACTCATAGATACTACGAACCTAAAGGATACTTATGATCTCCTGCTTGTTCCTGAAGTACAAGAGATGATTTCACAACACGCAGCAGATGTTGTGGTCTTTCAAAATACTGCCCGCATCGAACGACTTGCCCAAGAAAAAGGGTGGAATCTTTTAAATCCTCGCGCTGAACTCTCAAAACATGTTGAAGAAAAAGTGTCTCAGATTGAATGGCTTAAAGATGATGCAAACCTACTTCCACCCCATACAGTAACAATTTTAAAAAACGTACAATTTCAAGGCAAACAATTTGTTCTTCAATTCAATCACTCACATACCGGTGAAGGTACTTATATTATTGAATCGGAAGCACAGCTAGCAGCACTTCAAAAACAATTTCCTGAGCGCGAATGCCGCGTTGTCGATTTTATCTCTGGCCCCGTCTTTACCGTGAACGCAATCGTTGCAGATGAAATTTATATAGGAAACCCAAGTTATCAAATTACCGGTCTTTCCCCTTTCACTGATCTACCTTTCTCAACAATTGGTAATGACTGGGAACTTCCACAGGCTCCTCACTACAAAAACGCGTACGAGGATATTAATAAAATGGCAGCCCGTCTCGGCCAAAGACTTCAAGACGACGGATGGCGAGGACTATTTGGCATTGATGTTGTCTATGATGAAAAAAAGAAAAAGACATACCTCCTTGAACTCAATGCTCGTCAGCCTGCATCATCGGTATACGAATCTACGCTTCAGAAAAAGGCCGAACCGAAAAAACTTTCTGTATTTGAAGCTCACCTAGCCGCCCTCACAAAATCACCCCTTCGCACCGAAATAGGTACTATCGAAAAAGGGAGCCAAATCGTAAAGCGAATCACATCTGAAAAATATGATGTCGATATTGATTCAATGCGAAGAAAAGGTCTCAATGTAATGGAATATACAAACGATATTCACAATAAGGAGCTTTTTAGGATACAATCGACGTCTGGTGTAATGGAGGGACACAATTTACTTAATAGCCTTGGATTATTTATCGCATCATGCGTGAAGAACCGATAAAACCGACAGATAAAATTTCTGGTAAGGCTCGAGAAATGATCGATCTGTATTTGGCTTTGCCTCTTGGCACAAAGCCTTCATGTCCTTACTTTAATAATCGTAGACGCAAGAATCGTAGCGGTCTTCGGGTACTTAAAGGAAAAGGTTCGCCACAAGAAATTTCAGAAGAAGCTGAAATCCTTGCAAAGCTTTCGCGCATCTCAATTAAAGATCTTTCTACTGACAAATTAAAAGAATTTCTGGTTGCTTCTGATTTAGGAATCGACTGCTCCGGTTTCGCCTATCATGTTCTCAACTCTTTCTGCCAAGAAAAAACCGGCAAAAGCATTCAATCATATGTTCATTCGATTCGACCTGGATTGTTCGGTAAAATTCTCGCCCGCCTTCGACCAGCAGAAAATCTTGGCGTAAGTTCTTTTAGAGCAGATACCAACAGTTTTGCGATTCAAGTTTCAGAAGCTCAAACAGGTGACGTCATTACCTTTATGGGTACTGGTAAAGAAAAAACGTACAATCACATTCTCGTGATCACAGGTGTCGAAAGAGTGCATGATGACACACGCATCTCATATGCACATTCATATATGTGGCCGTCAGATGGATTTACTAATCACGGTGTTCGCGAGGGAGATATTTTAGTTCATGGAGAAAATCTGTTAGGTGGAACCTGGAAAGAACAAGGAGTCATTGGTAATGACAACTACACCTTTGAAAGCGCACGGAACGCAAAGGAGGTTTCAATACGCCGTCTACGTTTTCAAAAATAAGTAGATTTTAGAGGCATTCTGGCCTATACTCTCATCTATGACAGACTTCCTCCCTACACAGATAGAGAGCCTGGTCACCATCACAGGTTTTGCAATAACTTCGAGTCTTGTTGCTCTAATATGGGCTCCTTTTCTCATTAGTTTTTTGAGAAAATTTGGCATTACCAGAAAAAGCGCCGGCGATGCAACCATGAAACTTGAGTCGCGCCAGGACAAGGTGAACACTCCTTTAATGGGCGGTCTCCTTATTATTATCACTGTCGTGGTAATGACTCTCATATTTAATTGGGACCGACGCTTTACCTGGGTACCGATTGGCGTACTTATTTTGTCTGCATTGTTAGGCGCTATTGATGACTTACTTAATGTCTTTGGTCATGAACGTCGCCAACGTAGCCTCTCGCAAACATTTACGCTTATACGAGTTCATAAACATTGGTTTGTGAAACTGTGGCTTGTTATTACCTTGCCATGGACGCTTTTTAAACGAGCAACAACTATTTTCGGATCAAAGCAGCGAAAAGGTGTCCTCGTACACGAGAAACTTCTTCTCCAATTCGCCGCAGGTGCAATCACCGCATGGTGGATTTATTTAAAACTTGGAGAAAACTGGCATCAAATTTATATTCCTTTCCAAGGATACCTCGATATAGGAATGCTGATTGTTCCCCTCATTATTCTTATTGTTATGTTCACAGCGAATGCGGTGAATATCTCAGATGGTATGGATGGACTCACCGGCGGAATGCTTATTCCGACTTTCGGCGCACTTACCTTTCTTGCCTGGGTTGCTGGTTACGATGCGCTGGCGATTCTCAATGCTACGACATCGGGCGCGTTACTGACGTACACTTATTTCAATATTAAACCGGCACGATTCCAAATGGGTGATGTGGGATCACTGGGACTTGGAGGTCTACTCGCAATCAACGCTCTTGCAATCAACGCCATGGCCATACTTCCTTTCATTGCATTCATGTTTTATGCGGAAGCACTCTCAACAATCATCCAGACTATCGGCCGTCATTTGTTTGGTCGACGCGTATTTCGAATGGCCCCTCTCCATCACCATCTTGAACTTCGAGGCTGGAGTGAGGAAAAAACCATCATGCGTATGTGGGTAGTGCACCTCGGTATGGTTGTTATAGGTGTCTGGATCGGACTTCACTAATCGTATGACATATCTTAATTGGGACACAAAAGTAATAGCGGATTTCTCGCAAGACACTGTCGAAGATCTCTACAACAAAGGATACGTCTTTACCCGTGTGGACAAAGGTGTGATGAATAAGACACGATCTTTTCGCATTAATCTCAAAGCATACACTCCCTCTAGCGAAAATAGACGTATCCTACGCAAAATCGAAAACCTCACAATGTCGATAGAATCAATCCCTTATGCACAGTATTCATGGGAGATTGGTAAACTCGCCAAAGATTTCTACGAGAAGTTTGGAGACAATGTTTTCACGGCAAATAAAATTAAAGAAATTCTTACGGAAGAAAAGAAAAGCAATTTTAATAAAATCCTGGTCTTTACCGATACGAAGACAAACAAACCAGTTGGATATGTAATCTCGTACGAGTCACGAAACATCTTTCACTATAGCTATCCTTTTTATATTGAAGAGGCGTCACGAGGATTAGGCATGATGACTATGGCGATCGAATGGGCGAAAGCTTCAGGCAAGGAATATATGTACCTCGGCTCACTACAACGACCAACCGATACATACAAACTACAATTTCTTGGAGGTGAATGGTTCGACGGTACCGCGTGGCAATTTGATACCGCGCCACTTAAAGATATTCTCAAATAAAAAACCCCAACGGGGTTTAGTGATTGCGCCACTTTTTATAATGGCTCAACTGGTGCTCAAAAACTATAAACAACACCCAGAGACAACCGAGCATCACCAGAAGGTGCTCGATAGGAAAAAGGGCAAAAACTTCGGTATCGCCCACCGAGAGACCGGCAACAGTTATGAGCATGAGCACTGTTGCAATACTGCCTGAATAAACGATCCCCCAAATGCATAAAAGTTCAATCACAATCGATACGGCCCAAAAAAGTACTTCTTTGAGACGAGCGCTGTCATGGAGTATATGAGAATTCATGTATACAGGGTCCTTTCATGAGAATACACCCAGTTCAACTCATGTAAAGTGCACAACTTGCATTATCCTCGTATTAGCTTAGATTGATTCTATGAAGATATCACTCGTAACCGTCGGCAAAACACAGACCAGAGAACTTCAGGATTCTGTGCAAGAGTATGCAAAACGTATTTCACGTTACACGCACTTTGAAATTGTTGATACAAGTGACGAGAAACTTAGTAAAACCTTAGAAAAACAAGACCGAATATTTCTCCTTGATGAGAAAGGTAAGGAATACAACTCCGTGGAATTTTCTGGATTGATAGAAAAACAAATGAATGCGGGAGTAAAAAACATCGCATTCGTTGTTGGAGGTCCGTTTGGTTTTAGCGAGGATGTCCGCGCCCTCGCGCAGAGCCGCTCGGGCGCATCAATCGCACTTTCAAAAATGACATTTCCCCACGATCTCGTCCGTGTCATTTTCCTCGAGCAACTCTATCGAGCATTCACCATCCTTAAAAACGAGAAATATCATCACGAATAATGGCCAAATAAGGCCTTTATTGGTATTCTAGAAGCCTATATGCCAAAAACGAAGCTCCAGAAAGTCCATTTTATCGGTATCTGCGGTGTTGCTATGTCTGCCGTAGCAACCGCTCTTTGGCAAAAGGGTTTTAAGGTATCCGGATCAGACGCTGGCTTCTTCCCTCCTGTTTCCACGCATCTCACAAACCTCGGCATCCCCTATTACTCTGGCTGGCATCCAGAAAAAATGATTGAAGGTGGTGCGCCTGATTTTGTCGTTGTGGGAAATGCGGTTGGCTCAACAAATCCGGAATTTTTGTATGTTCAAGAGCACAACATAAGATTTATGTCGTACCCTGAAGCGGCGGGTCTTTACCTTATCAAACCTCATTCTGTGGTTGTATCCGGAACATATGGCAAAACAACATCGTCCGCACTACTTACTCACATATTCAAACACGCACACCTCAAACCTTCTTATATGATTGGAGGCCTTACCCAAGATGGCGCACCTTCAGCCGCAGTTGATTCCGGCGAGTGGTCAATTATTGAGGGTGATGAGTACTCAACAGCAAAATGGGATAAACGCGCAAAATTCTTCCACTACAAACCGACCAATCTTATGCTTACGGCAATAAAATGGGATCACGCGGATTTATATCCAACGGAAAAATCCTATTTTGAAGCATTCAAGGAACTCATCAGCATGATTCCTCGTGATGGAAAAATTGTTGCATGTATAGATACAGAGACACTTCCGTCACTCCTTGCTGCATCAAAAAAGGAATTTGTGAGCTATGGAAAATCTGAAGATGCTGAGTATAAATATGAAAATCTGAAATCTTCAACAGAAGGCATTGAATTTGAAATCTCATACCACGGCAAGACCTACCATATTGAAAGCCCTCTTCTCGGTGGCTACAATGCAGAAAATATTACCGGCTGTTTTGCTATGGCAAAAGAATGCGGCATCGCTCCAGGCGATATAACCGATGCCATTAAAACATTCCACGGCATGAAACGACGCCTTGAAAAACGATATGAAAATAAAGTAACGGTTATTGATGATATCGCCCACTCTCCTGAAAAGGCCAAATCTGTTCTTGCTACTCTTCGATCAATTTATTCAGGAATGATAATTGCTGTGTATGAACCAAATATTGGTAATCGTACTCCTCAGTCAAAACCAGAGTATAAAAACGCCTTTAAAGATGCGGATACCGTGGTCATTCCCCGCCTCTCAAAACTTAAAGTCGATGCATCCAACCCCGAGAAAACATTTGATGGTGATGAGCTCGCAGAAATAATCGAAGAAAGTCATAAAGAAGTTCACTATCTCGATAATGATGAAGAGGTTATTGAATTCTTGACTCAAGCACGAAGTGAAGGTGACGTCATTGCCTTTCTTGGATCACATGGTTTCAGAGGGATGATTGAAGAAACAGTCAAAAAGTTAGCAATGAAATAAAAAACGGGCCGTGCCCGTTTTTTATTTTCCTTCATCCACTATCTCAGTTTCCACAACGTTATTCTCAATCTTTCTCACCTCAAGCATAATGCCGCAAGTCTCACATTCAATGACATAACCCACGGTGATCTTTGGATGTTTTGAGACGTCTATAGTGTTTTTACATTCTGGGCAAACGCATTTCATAGTGGAAATAAGTATAGTCCAACGGGCACGAAGTATCAAGCAATACGGCTACAAACTTGCCTAAAATGTTTGCTTTGGACATACTGGATCCATGATTACACCTCAGATAGAGGCACCGGAACTCGCCAAAGCTTTAAACATCCCAAAGCTTTATTTTAAGCGTGAGGATCTCCATCCATACGGTTCACATAAAGGCCGGTCGATTCCTGTTATGATCGATATGAATATTCGTGAAGGCGCAACACGTTTCGCCATCTCATCTTCGGGCAACGCGGCTCTTGCGGCGATTCGACACATACAAAAACTCAATACAAACGGTGGTAATTTTTATCTTACCGTTTTTACCGGCGAACATATCAATCCCGAAAAAAAGCAGATTCTTGAGAAAGAAATCAGTGATGAAAAAATAACACTCCAGGAATCAAAACGCCCTCTTCAGGCACTCTTTGAACTCATCAAAAAAGAACAGGCTGTGAGCTTGCGTCAGTCAAACGACCCAGATGCTCTCTTGGGATACGAAGCTCTCGCTGAAGAAATCAGTGAGACACCTGATCTTTCAGCGGTGTTTATTGGAGCATCAACCGGAACCGCTGCGCAAGCGATCGCGGAGTATTTTGTCACTAAAAACAAAAAAACAAGCGTGCATATTGTACAGACAACAGAAAACGCAACCCTAGTTAAAGGATATGGTGAAGGAGAAGTTCTGAAAGAAAAATCTTTGGCTGATGCTATCGTCGATAAAATTGGGTACCGCAGCGATCATCTCAAAGTGGCACTGGAAAAAATCGGAGGTGCCGGCTGGATTGTCTCGAATGCAGAAATTAAAGAAGCTATTACCCTACTTAAGGAAAAAGCACACATTGATGCATCAGCAAACGGTGTACTTGGGTTAGCAGGTCTGATCAAAGCCCTTAAAAAGGGAGTGAAAATTGATGGGGCTGTGGTGTGTATTATTACTGGAAAATAAAAAAGAGGGTGCATTTCTGCAACCCTCTTTGTGATAAAGCTATAGCTTTACCTGTTATTTCAGCACTGGGTTTCGAAACGAAGAATTCGATTGTACCTGCTGAAACGCATCTTGCACTACCTTGACCAGTTCGCGATCACTGAGCTTGGTGATCTCGATGCCCGGATGGCTTTTTGAGCCGTTCATGACCATGCCCCCTTTGGCGAAGTAAAACCATTGGGGAACCGCTGGGCAATCACCTTCTTGCCCGAGCTCATTGATGTTCAAGCGTATCCCGCGCTTAAGTGCTTCAGCATGCCGAAGCGCCTTCACGCAAGAGACCATCGGAATCCTCGACTTTGCATTCGAGAAGACTTGGACGTGACCGTCCTTATTCCTCACGATGAGCAGATCGAAATTCCCGACGCGGTTCGAACGGAAAGCTCGGATCGATTGAGAATTGTCGCTGTAAATTGCGACGCCGTGATACTGACCCCGAATGACCATACCACGTTCCATCTGAGACCACGGAACAACGAACCGATAACCTTTCTTGACCTCTTCCACCGCACGCTCGAAATCGAGCTGGCGATGAAACAAGGCTTCGATGCCCATCCGTGCCCATTTCACAGCTTCGTCTCGCGACGTAAGTGAAATGAGATCGGCGACAGTGCGAAGTTCAGTGAGTGATCCCCGGCTGTTGCTTACAGCCGCCTGACAATCCATCCAGGACCGGCGCATCGACTCACTCTGATTGGTGCCAGCATACTTGCCGGCGAGTTCAACCGAGATTTCTTCGAGCACGTCGGTCACCTGAGGGTTCAGATTTCCCGTTTCGCACGCCTCAACCAGTGTTGAATAAGCGCGCAAACCCCACGCGATCACATCCGCTTCCGGATGGTGTTCGTAAAGGATTTTCAGAAGTTCCGGGATGTGCGTCCGACGAGCTTTCGCTGCCAGATCACACGACCGAACTTCCTCGAGCAGCCGGAAAAACTTGAGATCATCCTCCAAACGAAGCTGACGTGCGGCCAGTGATGCCGCGCACTCCTGTCCTTCCTTACCGTGTTCATCGAGTGCGCCTTCGCCGATTCCGATGAGCGTGACCTTGTCACGTTTCGCTGAAGCCAACGCTTCTTCCTTCGAACCGTAGGTGAAGATTTTCGCACTCCGATAATTCGGATTGTAGCGCATAAGCAATGCAAACGCGCAGAATTCATCACCGTGAGGGCCTTTGTGAGTACCAAGGTTCATAACCTACTGTCCTTTCTTTTTGCTGGAAACTGCAAAGCCAGTAATGGCTTTATGAAAAGAGCGAGAATATAAGTTTCCAAGTTTAATTGTATCATAAATATGCATATAAGTCAATACAAAACCACCGCCCTGTTGAGCGGTGGTTTTGTCTTTAAGTCTTGTTAAAGACCGTGTTTTTAGAGAGTCTCTACAACCAACATATTCGTGCCTGTATTCTTACCAAATGGTAGAGCAGACGCCATAACGATCTTGTCTCCTTTCTTTGCGAGTTTTGCCTTAAGGAAATAATCCCGAACAAGCTGAGTAACCTTATTAAAGTCTTCAGTCTTTTCAATCATTACAGGATATGTTCCCCAAGAAAGAACTGCCTGTCGATAGGTCACTTCATGTGGAGTAAATACGACAATCGGCTGAGTTGGCTTATGTCGAGAAATAAGTCGTGAGCTCATACCACTTGAAGTAAATGACACAAGATACTTCGCACCAACTCGATCCGCATTCTTTACTGCTGAAAGCGCTACGGATTCCGGAGACGTCAAAATAGTATTTGGTGTTATATCAAGAAGCTGCTTCTTTTGGAGTGTTCCTTCAACCTGAGCCGCAACTTTGGTCATAACTTCTACAGCATGTACTGGGAAATCACCAAGTGTCGTCTCTTCTGAAAGCATCACGGCGTCTGTACCATCGAGAATTGCGTTTGCAATATCAGAAACCTCTGCTCGTGTTGGAACTGGAGCCTTAATCATAGACTCGAGCATCTGTGTAGCTGTAATAACTGGAATTCCCTTTTCATTACACTTTCGGATAAGCATTTTCTGAGCTGCAGGAACCTTCTCAGCAGGAATCTCAATTGCGAGATCACCTCGAGCAACCATAACACCATCAACAAGATCAAGAATCTGATCGATGCATGAAAGTGACTGTGGTGTCTCAATCTTTGCAATAATCTTAGCCTTAGATTTCTTTGCAGTAAGAATTGTACGAAGTTCAACAATATCTGAAGGTCGTCGCACGAATGAAAGCGCAATAAAATCTACTTTGTTTTTAATACCAAATTCAAGATCAGTTCGATCTTTATCAGTTAGAGAAGAAATAGAGAGGTCTGAATCTGGAAGGTTCACGCCTCGCTTTCCTTTGATTTCACCACCAATCAAAACCTTACACACCACATTATTTCCCTTCACATCAACAACCTCAAGTTTCTTTCGTCCATCGTGAAGAAACACAATATGACCTTTCTTAACTTCCTTTGCAAAATTAGGATAATTTACAGAAACAATAGTCTCATCACCTTCTACCTTATCAGTTGTAAGGGTAATTTTTGCACCTTCCTTGAGCACTACAGATTCTGTCTTGAACATACCAATTCGAATCTTTGGACCACCGAGATCCTGGAGAACAGCCACAGGAGTCTTTGTTTTCTCAACCGCCTTCTTGAGATTATCGATGCGACCCTGGTGTTCCTTGAAATCACCGTGAGAAAAGTTAAGGCGCATAACATTCATTCCCGCCTTAATAAGGGCAGTAAGCTTTTCTTCGCTTTCTGTAGCCGGGCCAATAGTACAAACAATCTTGGTTTTTTTGGTAATCATGGTGTTTTTAGTTTTAAAACGAAAACAGCCTTTCGGCCACTTCGCTTGTGCGCGTACTAGGATTTGAACCTAGGACCCCATCAGTATCAGTGATGTGCTCTACCAACTGAGCTATACGCGCATATTTCGATTTTAGCGCGTAACAGAGAGGAGAAAATCCATGTCACCTGATACGTGCTGCATGTTTTGATGCTCGTGCAATATAGCAAAATAAGGCTTTTCTCGCAACAAACACACCTCCCTAAAATCAGATAAGGCGCCGATCGTTTGCACGAGGGGCGCCTTAAGGTTCCATTTATTTTTTATCGGGTCCGACGTACGTTTTGTCGTACCTACCATCCTTGAGGATCCGATTCACTCTCTGGGTAAAGAGTGGGTCGTTTTTTGGGGTGTGTTTCTTACCATTGACGTCATACATCCCCACAACGACCTCGTTTGTACTGAACAAAAGTTCAGGTTGTTTGAGTGAGCTATCCAAGACTTTTAAGCCTTGGGTTACCAACAGTGCTGCAACGAGAACGAAGAGTGCCACTGCAAGGCACAACCGCGTTATCGGACTAACCGTGAACGATCTCTTCTGATGAGAATAGACCGTTATTCCATTTGGTAAGTTCACTGTATTCATTAGTCCAATATAAATTATATCAGATTGAATAAATTTGTCAATATCATGTACAATTCTGAAATATAAAGGAAAACCGGCATTCGTGAGAATGCCGGTCGCAGATATCAACGGAACCATCCGTATTTCGTGATTCCGATGAATGTAACCACCACTGCCACCAAAAACACGGTGACAATGAAGAGGAAGAACCCTGAGTCTCCTGGAGACTCAAATGAGGGTTTCTCCGTGGGATCTGGAGAGTGCATGAGATGGGGCTTTTGACCTAACTAAACTACGACCATTATACCAACAATGATGAGTTTGTCAACCACAGATTTAGACTGCTGCTGAAGCATTACCTTGGTATTTTGCACCTCCAAAAGCGAGCATTGGATAGAAAATAAATGGAAGAAATATGAAGCCGAGTGTATACCCGATCCCCTTTCCAAATACTTTTGCCAATTCGTATGCCAGCACAAATCCCATAACAACATTCACAAATGGTAAGAAAAAGAGAATGACCCACCAAATTGGTCTTCCGATAATCTCAAGGAGTACGACGATATTATAAATAGGGATGAGTGATGTCCAACCCGGTTTCCCTGCCTTTACATATATTTTCCAGTGGGAGGCGATGACAATCACAATCAACGCGATAAAAAGAAGAACGGCAGCTGCCGCAAAAGACCCGAAATCAGAACACTGGACTGGTTGTCCATTTATTCTACAGGTCACCGCCATCGTGTTTGCAAAAGCAGATGTGCCCCCAAACGTACTCGCAAAAAACGTAAATACCTCTGACATACAATGTGTATTAGTAGTAACACGTATATTGTACAGCAGAAAACCGCCTCAGTTTTAAGCTGTAGGCGGTTTTCTTCAAAATACTGTATTCTATTTTGTTCCGTTCTGGTTGTAGGTTCTTCCCCTACTTCCATCTAGTTTTAAGTTCTAGAAAACTCGTATAAAACGATCGACACTGTAAGCTTGTATCCAAAGGATACAAAGCAGTTTTTCACTTGAAATAATCCACGAGCAGCTTCCGCTACCCGTGCCTTGTTACGACTTACTCCC
>CAZBVG010000002.1:0-150203 GCA_964495425.1 uncultured Candidatus Saccharibacteria bacterium | reverse complement strand
CTTGGTCAACATCATCATCAAATTACTACACCTCACAATTCCGAGACTGGTCAGTAAATTCTTCAGGTGCGCTTGCTCCTACCACAACCCGAGGTATCATCGTTAATGCTTCATCAACGATTGGTAATAGCATGCAAGATGGTGGTCTTACAATAAACGGTGGTGCAACGACAACTGGGGATGCATATTTCGCGGATGGTTTGTATGTCGGTACTTCATCATCTGCAACGACTGCATTTAAAATATCAACAACAACAAGCGGTACGGCGGCTGTTATTAATAACAATGGAGCTGGTGCGCTTCTCGCGCTTCAGCAAAGTGGGACGGATAAGTTCACAGTAAATAGTAATGGTGGAGTAACAATTTCCGCTACAACTAATGACCTTGTAAAGACAACAACCGGTACAACTAAATCAACAGATTTCTCTTTGTCAGGCTCAACCCTCACCAATGTTGTCTCTTCAAATGACAATCTTGATATTAGTGAAGGTACAATTCCTGATTCAGGTCAAGGTACGCTCACCGCACCAGGTGCAACAACCACAGTGGCTTCGATGGGTGCGGGTGGACACGTCATTCTTAGAGAAGATGGTAAATATGTAATTATAAACGGAGGAGGGGCAACAGTTTCACTTTGGGACGGTGATTCAGCAACTATGACTGCGCTTGCAAATCCAATTACTGGCATGACTACAACTTTGACTGGAAACGCTGGTGCGGGAGCAATTTCACTTAGACGAACCGATGGTCGATACCTTGTTATTCACGGAGGAGGTGTGACTACTTCAACTATTCTTGATATTACGGGTGTAATGCGTGCAGAAGTGGGTCCTACGTTTGCTGCATGTACTACAGGAACAAATGCCTTTCAGCGACAGGACGGTTTGTATGTAATTTTGTGTGGAGGTACAACCAACACATATCTTTACAACCCAACATCAAATGCACTCACAGCGGGACCTGCTGTCGGCACATGGGCAGCTGGTGCACACGCAATTCAGCGAGACAATGGAACGTTCCTTGTCTTCCTTGGGGGTGGATCAACTACTCACTACTTGTATAATCCATTCGTAGCTTCTACCACACTTGCATGGCGTGAAACAAACCCAATTACCTCAAATGCACCAACGATTAGTGCCGGAGCGTTTTCTATACGACGACAGGACGGTAAGTTTTTAGTCTTGGGCGGAGCAGTTAACTCGTCATGGATATATGATCCGTCTGAAACTGCGTCAACCACAAACAAGGGTTCCGGAACAATGACAGCGCAGTCGGGCGCAGGATTTGGTCCAACAGTTGTTTTGGGTACAGATTCTCAAACTATGTGGAGGCAAGATGGCAAATATCTTCTCCTTATTGGTGGATCTGCAACTACTAATATTATTGATCCTTCAAAATCTGATGATACACAGTTTACAGCGGGCCCTAGCTTACCAACCGGTTCAATCGGTGCTGGTGCCGTTGCATTCATGAGACTAAACGGGCAGTATGCCATCCTTCGAGGAGGTGGTACTGCGGTTGATAACTACGATGTAGGTTATGTGATGGGAGGTGATAGTTCGACAGATCCAGCTCGGCTTGCAAGTTACGAAACTGAATGTATGGTTGCAACGGGACTCAATCCTCAGTCATCTCTACTATGGAGAACTTCAAATGAGGGTACATTTAATTTCCAGGTTAAAACAGGCACAGGATCATGTTCGGGTGAGTATAAGAACGTTCAGAAGAGTGGAGATGTTATTAAAATGGATCTCTCGACAGATGATCGAGTTCAGATTCGTGTTTATATGAAAAGATCTCTTCCAAAGTTCTATGAACAGGAATGGAATATTCGAAAATCAGGACAGATTCGTTATCGTAGAAATTCTCTTGACCCAACATTGTACGAAGTCATGGTTGATAATGGTTCTCTCTACAAACGTAACTTCCTTGATTTTGCAACAAACGTAAATTCAACTAGCTCTGCAACATCATCTGTGCCTACGCTCGTAAACCTCCAGATTAAAACTGATGGAGTAGGCCTCGCATTCTCTAATGTCACAAACGCCGAGTACTTTACAAATGCAAACGGTCAGAACCAGGCTTATTACAACGGTAATTTTGCAACATCAACAGAACTCAATTTCGGTGTGGCATCGTCATCTATTGTTATGAAGCGCCCTGATGGTAAGTTTGTGATCCTCGCAGGTGCAACTACAACTGTGTTCGGTAATGCTCAGCTTTACGATCCTGAAACAGAAATAATTACAAACCTTGGCTCAACAACTACAGCGCCTATCGGTGTGGGAGCTCTTGCTTTCAAGCGACCAGACGGTAAATTCCTCATTGTTCTTGGTAACTCATCTGGTACCGCAACAACCACAACAAATATTTACGATCCTATCACTAACATCTTTAGTTATGGACCGCCGCTTATGGGTGTAGCGGGCAGAGGTGCATTCGTAATACCTTTGCCTTCTGGTAAGTACATGATTGCTCATGGTAACTACAGTACAGGTACCTCTATTTACGATCCATTCCAAAATAATATTATTCAGGGTCCACCAAGCACGGTAGTCATTGGACAAGGATCGCTCGCATTGCCACGACCTGATGGAACATTCCTTGTTATTCCAGGTACATCAAACGATACGTGTACCCTCCAGACAGCAACAGCACTCTTTGATCCAGTGGCGATGCAATTTAAGACAAACCCAAACACAGTTATGACAAACGGTACAGGACCAGGAGCGTTTGCTTTCCAGCGAAGCGACGGTATGTATGTGATTTACAAGGGAGGTGCGACTGTTACAACATGTAACGCGCTTTTCTCAACCAACATTTATAACCCATATACAAACCGAATGATTGTGGGACCTACAATTCCTGGTGTAGCTCCTGCAAATGGTATCTCTGCAAAACCTGAAGGAAGTTTCGCAATGCCGATGGCAAACGGTTCATGGCTTGTGATGATCGGAGGCGCTTCAACAACAAAATCTAATATCTACCTTGAACAGGCTGGTCTTGAACAGGGTTCAACAGAAGACATTCCATTCGGAGGAGTACAAGGTGTGTTCCTTACAGGAGGTCCTTATGGCCCGAGTACGATTGCAACATCAACCATGGCGTATAACAAGACTGGTTTAGGACCAAATACTGCGTATATGGGTGTCGGTCCGGGATCAATCGCTTTCCAGCGCCCAGACGGTAAATATTTCCTCATTGCGGGTTCTGCTTCCTCAACCGCCTCATCAACCATGACCTCTAAAGTCGATACTGGATGGGTAGCGTCAGGTATTTATCGATCAGAACAAATCAACATTACTGATCTCGATGAAAACTCAGTGCTCAACTGGAAAGTTACTCCGGCATTCAAGGGTGT
Source organism: uncultured Candidatus Saccharibacteria bacterium (assembly GCA_964495425.1). Taxonomy (GTDB): domain Bacteria; phylum Patescibacteriota; class Minisyncoccia; order Phycocordibacterales; family UBA6065; genus UBA6065. Next base: position 146,842 of record CAZBVG010000002.1, on the reverse strand, counting down.
ATCTGCGGAAGTTAGAACGGCACCTACACAGGCTGATTTGCAGACAGCTGTTGCTCGACCAATCTCAGGGCCTGGTCAAAAAATCAATCCTGATGTTGGGGATGCGTGGTTGCAAGTGACGTTTAATTTCAAGCGTGAATTCCCATCGTATACGGGTGTGTACACCGACGTGTGGTATAACGGTGCGACTCCGGTTCAGACAAAACGCGATATTATTACTCCAGTACTCACAGAGGTATCCGTAACAAAGGACGTAGACTTTGTGAATCTTCAGGCAGATGGACTCACCATGCTCCGAATTTCTTCAAACGGAAACGTCTATGCAGCAGAAGGAGCAACATTCAACTCATCTGGTGCCGACCTTGCAGAACGATATAAGTCTCAAGTTCCTCTTGAGCCTGGAGAAGTAGTAGCAATTGATCCACAAAATAATCACGGTGTACAAAAGACCACATATCGATATCAGCCAAATACTATCGGTGTTGTATCAACTGATCCTGGATTCGTCGCAGGTGCATACACTGAAAATTCATATCCAATTGCACTTATAGGTCGAGTACCTGTAAAGGTTTCAACGGAAAACGGAATGATTCGACAGGGTGATTATCTCGCTCCGTCATCAGTTCCTGGTCACGCTATGAAAGCTACGGTTGCAGGTCATGTCATTGGTAAGGCACTTGAATCACTCGATGAAAGTAAGCTCACGGAGTGTCCTGAGAGTGGAATCGCTGTAGCAGGACGAAAGTGCGGCACGATCATGATGTTTGTGAATCTTGTTGATTACCTCGGAAGTTCTGTTGACGACAATCTTGCGGCATATCGAGAGAATCGAATTCCATCACAGCCATATGGCACAGTCGACGAGGCATATGCATCAACAACAGCGGCTGCAACGACAACTCAGACCATTGTTTCTGGACGAGAAAGCGAAGTACTTTCATATCTTGAAGACTTGAAATCTAATCGAGGAATGGAGGCTTCATCACGATCAGAACTCTTTGCAGATCGAGCAAGCTTCATTACTGAGGTAATTAGCCCAACAGTAATTTCACGAATATTGAGATCAGACTCAGTTGAAGGTATCACGGTCGCTGCAAAAACAATTACATCAACTGATCTTACAACCAATACGCTTAAGACACAGTCTATTGACCTTACACCGTCTGAGTCAGGCTTCTTCCGAATGTATGGAACAAAACTCACTGCGTCTGTAATTGATTCAATTGCAACTACAACAGAAGAGGGAACAACAACAATCGATGTAATGGGAACCACTACAGAATCAGTTCTCGCTGTATCATTCGATACAAAGGGTAATGCGTTGTTTGCAGGCACGCTCACATCTGACGCGCTTGAGACGCAGAGACTTAATGTGAATGGCACATCAACAATATCTGGTCTTATAGTTGATACGATCTCATCAGCAAGTACAACACTTCAGATGTTCGGTGACGTATCGTTCTTTGGTCGACCTTACTTTACTACTGATACTGCTGGTGCGGCACTTATAAAGAAGGGTGATAGACGAGTTGAAATTGTCTTTGATCGAGAATATATTGAATCACCAATTGTGTCTGCAACAATAGCACTCGAAAATAGCACATCAACAGAAGCACTTGAAGAGGCAATATTCCAGAATGGTATCTCATTCCTTGTAACACGAAAAACGACTGGTGGATTTAGTATCATTCTTAACAAGCCTGCTCCGGAAGATATGATGTTTAACTGGACTGCGTTTATGGTTAAGGGAACCAAACTCTTCACTTCAAAAATTGAGGGTGTGGAGGCCCCAACTCTCGAACCTGTTGCAGTAGCTACGTCTACACCAACAACCACTCCGACAGTGCTGCCATATGAGATGAATCTTGTACCTGAGCCGTCTGTTTCAGCAACCTCAACCGTGGCTACAACTACAACAGCAACCGCTACAACCACCACTGTCTTGCCACCGATTGATGAGACAACGGCAACCTCAACAACAGCACAAGATACGCAATCGCAAAATGGTACAACTATAGAAAATTCTCAGCCGGCTGAGACTGTGACAGAGACACCAGCTCCAACTCCAGAGGCTACACAACAGGCGTCAAATGAATCAAGTGGGTTAAGTAATCCATCTGACACGGGTAGCGGAAACGATTCCTCATCATCGGAAAGCACATCTGAATCTTCTGGTGGATAGCACCTAGCAGCAATGCTGATATAATGAATGCATGAAAAACTTTATCGCATTGCCGAGAGTGTTTAAAATACTCTTTGTTATCGGTCTTGTGCTTGTAATTGGTCTCTCAGTATCTGTGTGGGTACTCTACAAAGAATTGTATGTACTAAGACATCCTGAGGCACAACAGGAGAAGGAGTTAGCAGGTATCGTGCGAGAAATTGGTAAGGTCGTATATTTACCTACAGATGAATTGCCAACCTTGGCTACGGTATCCGATCCAGAAAAATTAAAGGATCAACCATTTTTCGCTAAGGCTGCGGTAGGAGATAAGGTTCTGGTGTATCCAACCTCCCGCAAGGCAATTTTGTGGAGGCCTTCTACTAAGAAGATCATAGAGATATCTGGTATAAACCTCTCTGATTCAGTTGTATCAGGAAGTGCATCGATAAAATAGTAGTACTTACAGCATGAGGTTTTTTACAATATCACTACGAATACTTGTGCTTACCGCTCTTACTTCGGCAACTTTTGTGTATGCACAAGATTTTACCTCAACAAACTTTGTGGTTGAAAATCCAGTTATGTATTCAGGAGGAACCTCGAATTCAACAAATTTTGGTCTTACGAGTGTTATTTCTGAACCAGCGATCGGAGAGTCAACGTCAGCAACCTATAAAGGATTTGGCGGTTTTCTGTATTTTCCTTATGTATCAACACCGATTGTGTCCTCTACACCAGGTAATGCTCAGGTGGCGCTTACATGGACATCAGCTGATGCGTCGTTGGGTTGGGTTGTGGGAGCGTATGAAGTTGGTCAGTCTACAACGCCGGGCGGCCCTTACACGTATTCTAATGTCGGAAATGTTCTTTCCTCGACACGTTCTGGCTTAACTAATGGTACGGCGTATTACTTTGTGGTACGAGTTTTGGATGGATTGGGAAATCCTATAGCAACCTCTACTCAAGTTACAAGTACTCCTGTTGCAACAACGGGAGGTGGAGGAGGTGGTGGCGGAGGAGGAGGCGGAGGTGGTGGGGGCGGAGGAGGATCAGTGCCGGGCGGCACAGGTGTACGCTTCTCAGGACGAGCATACCCTTTTAGTAGTATTACTATTCTTAAGGATGCTCAGGTGCTTACAACTATCGTCGCTGACGCGACAGCTAATTTTAGTGTACTGGCTTCAAGTATTTCTCCGGGGAATTATTTCTTCTCAATTTACGGTGAAGATAATGCTGGTCGGCGTTCGAGTTTAATAACGTTCCCTGTAAGCGTCACGAGTGGTGTTGTTACCGAGATAACCGGTATATTTATTGCTCCAACAATTGCGGTTGATAAGTCTGAGGTCCGTCGAGGAGATAGTATTGCAATTTTCGGCCAATCGACCGCTAAAAGTGAGGTTACGATTCAAGTTAATTCCGATGAAACCCATTTTGTAAAAACAAATGCAGATACTGCTGGTATCTATTTATACAATTTTGATACATCCGTACTTGAAATAGGTGACCACAGTACAAAATCTAAAAGTGCGGTAAGTAATGAGATAAGTTCGTACAGTTCTGCAGTTGGATTTAAAGTGGGAACAAAGAATGTTGCTGCAGAAGTAACAAAAACATGTACTCGACGAGGCGATATGAACGGCGACTGCAGGGTGAATCTTGTTGATTATTCAATAGTGGCATATTGGTATAAACGTGCGAACCCTCTCGTGAAGGTTGACCTCAACAACGACGGTAAAGTAACACTCGCTGACTTTAGTATTCTTGCTTATAACTGGACTGGATAATGAAACACATATTTTTGACACTTGCAGGATTGGTCTTGTTGCTTTCACCTCACGTATCACAGGCGGCGATTTTCCACTTTGATCATCCCTATGAAGTTAAGAGTGAAGAAACACTCGTTTCAGTGCTTCTTGATACAGAACATGAAAAAATTAATGCGGTTGGCGGCGCAATTACTATTCCTGACGGTATTGAAGTGTCAAAAATCTCAACGGGAAATTCAATGGTTGTATTATGGCTTGAAGCGCCAAAGCAACAGGACGGCAAAATAACATTTGCGGGAATCATTCCTGGAGGTTTCCAGGGAGATGGTAAGATCTTTTCATTCACACTTAAATCTAGCTCCGCAAAACAAGTCACCCTTGAAGTAACAGACGGTGAGGTGCGTCGTAATGACCTCGATGCAACTCTTGTTGGTCATACTTCACTCAAGACTTATTTCTCTATGCGCACAGGAACGGGAGCTATGCCTACTGAATTTGATGATGTTACAGCGCCTGAAAACTTTATTATAACTATAGACAAGGACAAAGAATTTCTTGATGGTAACTATTTTGCTTCGTTTGCAACTCAAGACAAAGGTACCGGGGTAAAGGGTTATGAATCAGCGGTCACGTGGTTCGGTACTCCGTCGAATGGTTCATGGAAATCTGTTACAAGTCCGGTAGCGCTAACCGGCAGTGACTTGTTTAAGGTTTTGTATATTAGAGCCACTGATAATGTAGGCAATATGCGTGTGGAAAAAGTAGGGGGTCCATACCGCTATGCAGTCACTCTTTTAGAAGTTATACTTAGTGTAACAGCACTATGCGCGTTATTATATTTCGTTCGGCGATTATCACGACGGTCCTCCTAGGTCTGCCATTTTTAGCATTTGCAGATACTCTGTTTCTTTCACCAGCAAATGGCACGTATTCAGTCGGAAGAATAATTCCGGTCACTGTGAACGTATCTACTCCTACTCAGGCGGTCAATGCCTTTTCTACGACAGTACAATTCTCCACAAGCGAACTACAGGTAGATTCTATCTCTAAATCTGGATCAATTGTTGCTCTGTGGGTTGAAGAACCAAGCTTTTCTAATCAAACAGGTATTATTAAATTCGAAGGAGTACTTCCAAATCCCGGATATACTGGCTCACGTGGGAATTTGCTGACAATTAATTTCCGTCCAGTAAAAATAGGTACCGCACAGGTAAAGATTTCAGCGGGAGCGATACTTGCAAATGATGGAAATGGTACAAATATCATGAAAAATTTGCAGGGTGCTACCTATACTGTAGAACCTGCACCTGTAAAGTCAGAAGAACCGGTCAAGCCTAAGCCCGTAACTCCACAGGTACCTGAAAAGCCACTTGCACCTGAGATCACGTCATACGATAAGGAGGTGCTTCCAGATGGTACATTCACTGTAAAGGGTAAAACATCACCAAATGTCGATGTTGTTGTAGTTATTACCTCGGCTTCTTCTGCTGATATTGAATTTACCGCAGTTTCAAATGATAGTGGTCAATTTGTGGCGCGCTACGAAAGCAGTTTGCCACTCGGTACCTACTCAATATCTGCTTATGCAAAGAACTCAGCAGGGTTAAAGAGTGAAAAATCCGAACAAAAAACATTTATCGTAAAGGAAAAAACCACACTCTCATTTGCAAAATCGATGGCGATACTCGCGGGCATTCTCTTTGTCCTTCTCATTTCTCTCATTGTGTGGGATAGGAGAAAAATTATGCATTTTAAAAAGAAGGTTAAAGGTGACCTTGAAAAAGTGGAGGACGCGGTGGACACGATTCTTAAAAATCCCCGATCTGAGGTTGATAAAGACCTTCAAGGTGTAGCGGGTCCAAAAATTGTTAGTGATATTAAGGAAAGTCTTACGGAAGCTGAGAAGATGATTGTTAAAGAAATACGCAAGGTAGAGAAGGATGTTGAAAATGAATAAGGGGAGTATACTTACTAATAATAAAGATCAAACGTATGAAAAATATATTAAAAGGACTTGTGTTGGCGGCTGTCGTACTGGTTCTTGTTTCACCTCACAGCGTTGAAGCTTCGTGGTGGAATCCGTTTTCTTGGTTTAAAAAAGATAAGGCGGTTCCAGCAGTTGTTGTCCCGCCAACATCTACGACTACCAATAAACCTACACCTGTTGTTGTGACACCAACAACGACACCAGTAAAGAGCAATCCGCTTCCACCTGTTGGCGTGCCAGTAGGAAAACCTACTTCAACAAAGCCAGTTTCGAATCCACCGAAGGCAACTTCAACAAAACCCACTTCAACCACTACAAAGGCCACATCAACAAAGTCTGAGGTTAATGGAAGTAGCACAACCGCAGTGCAAGTTGAAATACCGACGTTTGTATTAAATGACGGTTTTACTCCAGCTGGGTTTGTTTCTCCACGAGATGTAAGAAATGGTACAACTCTTCTTACAATTGAGGCGCAATCCGGTAAGGTGCAGGCGATTGGCACATGGTACGTTGATTCAATTACGTGGAAAGTGGTTTCAGATTCATACCGATCGGGAGATCTCACGATTTCTGTACTATCTGGACAAAAAAACTACGGAGATTCATCAGTTATCAATGAAACTCACGTAACAAAGCTCTCAAGTCATGTAGTCTCAAGTCCGATTTCTTTCGTTATAAATGGCCAAACTCCACGTAAGGGCCAAGTTCGTATTGTGGTTGAAGGTATACGAGGGCATACCTCTACAAATGCCTCTGTCGAATATGCACTGGGCGGTACGCCTCTTACAGGGCCAGATTTTAGTATTTCAAGTAACTAACACAAACCCCGCTTGACCTGAGCGGGGTTTTCATATACTATCTACACCACTTCGAGCAAGATTGTGTTACTGGGGAAACACGAAGTATTTATAAGGGTTTTTTATCCTTTTCTTGCCTACACTTTCATAAGATCGACTTAAACGAACGGAAACCTCTTTCAAGGAGGTCATTTTGCGTTCTTTACTCGTTCTCTGTGTTCTGTAGTTTTTGAAAACGATTTTTATAAGGTTTTATACTGACTATGCTAAAGAAAGAACAGAAGTATTTCGGACGATTCAAGGAACCTCTCGCGGACATTCCAAATCTCGTAGAGGCACAGACGGAGTCGTTCAAGTGGCTTATCGAAAAAGGTCTTTCAGATCTTTTTCAGGAATTCTCGCCAATCAAGGACTATTCAGACAAGAAATTTGAGTTGTCTTTCACAGGTTTCGAGCTCGCAGAAGCAAAATATGACGAGCATTATGCAAAAGACAATAAGCTTTCATACGAAGCACCCCTTAAGGTTCGCATAAAGCTTAAGAATAAGATGTTTAACTCTGAAAAAGAGCAGGAAATCTTCCTCGCTGATTTTCCATTGATGACATCTCACGGAACATTCATCATCAACGGTATTGAACGTGTAATCGTACCCCAGCTTGCACGATCATTCGGTGTTTTCTTTACTTCAGATGAGGTAAAGGGCAAGACAGTATTCGGCGCTAAAGTGATCCCAGCACGAGGCGTATGGCTTGAAATCGAAACTGATAATGATGGCACAATCTATGCTCGTATCGATCGTAAGCGAAAGTTCATGGTTACCGCATTACTCCGAGCTCTCGGGGCAGATACGGATGAGAAAATCCTCGCATACTTCAAGGGTGACGAGGCTGCACAAAAGGTGGTTGCAGCATCACTCGCAAAGGATACTGCAAAGACAGTAAATGATGCATATATCGAGATCCATAAGCGACTTCGAGATGGAGATCTTGCAACTGCTGACAACGCAAAGGAATTTATCATGTCGCTATTCCATAAGGATCGATATGATCTTTCAAACGTAGGACGTTTCCGCTTTAACAAGCGATTCGGCAAGTCTATGGAAGAAAAAGATCTCGAGCAGAAGACTATTACCGCTGATGATCTTGCAACTATTATTGGTCACATTGTGCACCTTAACGGCAAGCTCGATGCAATGGAAGATGATATTGATCATCTTGGTTCACGACGTGTTCGTTATGTTGGTGAACTTATGCAGCAGAAGCTTCGTGTTGGTCTCTCACAGATGAAGCGAAATATTCAGGATCGAATGTCTACTATCGAGCCAGATACAACACAGCCTCTTACATTTGTTTCTCCACGACCTCTCCAGGCACGACTTAAGGAATTCTTTACAACCAACCAGCTTTCACAGTTCATGCAGCAGGAAAACATTCTTACTGAGCTTGAACACCTCCGAACGCTTTCAGCGCTCGGTCCTGGTGGTCTTACACGAGAACGAGCGGGTTTCGAAGTGCGAGACGTGCACCCATCTCACTATGGTCGACTTTGTCCGATCCATACTCCAGAAGGTCCAAACATCGGTCTTATCTTGCGCCTTTCTACATACGCTCGACTCAATGACTTTGGAATGATTGAAACTCCTTATGCAAAGGTAAAGGGAGGTAAGGTTACCAAGGAAATTGTGTATCTAAATGCACTTGAAGAAGAAAGCTACCGAATTGCTCATGCGGCAACTCCGTATGACAAGGACGGCAAGATTCTTGAGGAAGTTGTAGAGGTGCGACAAAACGGTGGTCCTACAATCGCCAAGCGAGAAGAGGTTGATTTCATTGATGTGTCAACGAATCAGGCATTCTCGATTGCGACAAATATGATTCCGTTCCTTAACCACGACGACGCAAACCGAGCGCTCATGGGTTCGAACATGCAGAAGCAGGCAACCCCATGTATCATCCCTGAAGCTCCTCTCGTTGCGACAGGTGTTGAAGCAAAAGCGGCGGAATATACAGGACGAATTGTCCTTGCACCAGAGGACGGTGTTATTTCTGCAGTAGATGCAAACAAAGTTACCTTCAAAAACGCAAAGGGAAAGGAAACAACCTATAAACTTGTTTCATTCCAGCGAACAAACGGTTTCACCGCATATCATCAGCGACCAGTTGTATCTCTTAATGAAAAGGTAAAGAAGGGACAGGTACTTGTAGACGCATCATCATCTGATGGTGGTCAGATTGCGCTCGGCCAGAACATGCTCGTAGCGTTCATGTCATGGTCAGGTGCTAACTACGAAGACGCAATCATTATTTCTGAACGAGTTGTTAAGAACTCAAAGTTTACCTCTATAAACATTGAGGAATTTATCGTAAACGTTCGAGATACAAAGCTCGGTCCTGAGGTTACTACTCACGATATTCCAAACGTTGGTGAACAAAAACTTCGAAATCTCGACGAAGACGGTGTTATTCGAATCGGTGCTGAAGTACGATCAGGAGACATTCTTGTCGGTAAAATTACTCCAAAGGGTGAGACGCAGCTTACTCCAGAAGAGCGACTTCTTCGATCTATCTTCGGTGAAAAGGCTCGAGATGTGAAAGATACTTCTAAGCGAATGGAAGGAGGTAAGCGAGGTCGCGTTATCTCTGTAAAGGTATTTTCACGAGAAAAGGGTGACAAACTTGAATCAGGTATTATTAAGCGAATTCATGTTGAAGTAGCGCAGCTTCGAACGGTGTCTGTAGGAGACAAACTTGCAGGTCGACACGGAAACAAAGGTGTTATCTCAAAGATTCTTCCTGAAGAGGATATGCCATACAGCGCAGACGGAACTCCAATTGATGTGATTCTTACACCACTCGGTGTGCCATCACGTATGAACCTTGGTCAGATTCTTGAGCTCCATCTTGGTCTTGCGGCGAATACGCTTGGATATCAGGCGATTGTTCCTCCGTTTGCTGGTGCTACTGATGTTGAAATTAAGCAGGAGCTTAAAAAGGCAGGTCTTCCTGAAAATGGAAAGATTCCACTCTACGACGGCCGAACTGGTGAAAAATTCCAGCAGGATATTTCAGTTGGTTACATGTACATCTTGAAGCTTCACCACATGGTGGAAGACAAGATCCATATGCGATCTATTGGTCCATACTCGCTTATTACTCAGCAGCCTCTTGGCGGTAAAGCGCAGGGTGGAGGTCAGCGATTTGGAGAAATGGAAGTCTGGGCACTCCTCGGTCACGGTGTGGCTCATACGCTTCGAGAAATCCTTACAATCAAATCAGACGATATTCAGGGACGATCAGCTGCGTTTGACTCAATTGTTAAGGGGGAGCAGCTTCAGCAGCCAAACATTCCGGCTTCATTTCATGTATTACTCAACTCTCTTAGGGGTCTTGCACTCGACGTCGAACTAAGAAAGGACGGCAAGGATATTAGTAAGAAGAAATAAGCTATATCTAAGTTCTAATTCACATCTATATGGCATATACACAAAAAAATAAGACTCCAGAATTCACAGACTTCGATGTAGTGGCGCTTCGCCTTGCATCTCCTGATCGAATCAAGGAATGGTCTTTCGGTGAAGTAACAAAACCGGAAACAATTAACTACCGAACACAGCGTTCAGAAAAGAACGGTCTTTTCGACGAGAAGATTTTCGGTCCAGACAAGGATTACGAATGTTACTGCGGTAAATATCGAGGTATTCGATATAAGGGAATTGTCTGCGAAAAATGTGGGGTAGAAATCACACGATCAATCGTACGACGAGAGCGAATGGGTCACATTGAACTCGCGACCCCGGTCTCACATATTTGGTTCCTTCGATCAATGCCTTCACGACTTGGTCTTATCTTGGGAATGACCACAGCAGATCTTGAGAAGGTTATTTACTTTGCAGGCTACATTGTTACAGCGGTTCATGAGAATGCGCGAGCAGAGATCATGAAGGATCTTGAGTCAGAATTTAAGTCAAAAATAAAGACAGCTCAGGACGAGAAAACAAAGGAGGCGCTCAAGACAATGTACTCAGGCGCAAAGAAGGAAATTGATGCAATCCAGACCAGCGTAGTTCTCGACGAGGTTGAGTACGGAAAGTATGCGATGAAATACGCAACTCTCTTTGACGCTGGTATTGGTGCGGAAGCAATTTATAACATCTGCAAGGCTCTTGATCTCAAGAAGCTTGAAGCACATGTGGTAACTGCTCTCGAAAAAGCAAACAGCCTTGAGAAAGATAAGATGAATCGCCGACTCTCTGTTATTCGAGCAATGATCAAGTCAAACATTCGCCCAGAGTGGATGTTCCTTTCTCGAATCCCAGTTATTCCACCAGCACTTCGACCGATGGTTCCTCTTGATGGTGGTCGCTACGCAACTTCAGATGTAAACGATCTTTATCGACGTGTTATTAACCGAAATAACCGACTTCAGAAGCTTAAGGAAATCATGGCTCCTGATGTAATCTTGAGAAACGAAAAGCGAATCTTGCAGGAAGCTGTTGATGCGCTTATCGACAACTCAATCCGACACGGTAACTCGACAACTGCCGCTGGATCACTTGCATCAAAGCGAGCACTCAAGTCTCTTGCTGACAACCTTAAGGGTAAGCGAGGACTTCTCCGAGGTAACCTTCTCGGTAAGCGAGTGGACTACTCAGGACGATCAGTTATCGTCGTGGGTCCAGATTTGGCACTCGACCAGTGCGGTCTTCCAAAGCACATGGCACTCGAACTTTTCAAGCCGTTCGTTATTTCTGAACTCTTGAAGCGAGAACTCGCATACAACATCCGAGGCGCATCACGACTTATCGAAGATGGCATTCCAGAAGTATGGGCGATTCTTGAAGATGTGATTGAAGGCAAGTACGTGCTTTTGAACCGAGCACCTACGCTCCACCGACTCGGTATTCAGGCATTCCGACCAAAACTCATTGAAGGTAACGCTATTCAGGTTCACCCACTCGTATGTTCAGCGTTCAACGCGGACTTCGACGGAGACCAGATGGCCGTTCACGTTCCACTTTCTCCAGAAGCACAGAAGGAGGCAAAGGAAATCATGGCATCAGATAAAAACATCTTGAAGCCAGGTTCAGGTGATCTTACACTCACCAACAAAATGCTCGACATTATCTTGGGTGTGTATTGGATGACCAAGTCAGTTAAGGGTGAAAAGGGTGAGGGTAAGATTTTTGAATCACCAGAAGCAGCAGTTCTCGCATCTGATTTCGGCGAAGTATCATACCGAGCATCGGTAAAGGTTCTTGCTCCAGATACGGCTAAATTCGGCGAATTCAAGGGCAAAGTATTCGACACAACAGTCGGTCGAATTCTCTTTAACAATATTCTTCCGGTTGATTATCCTTTCATCAATAAGGAAATTGAACGAAAGACTATGGCAGGTATCATGGATGATCTCATCATTCGATACTCAATTGATAAGGTGCCGGTTATTCTCAACGACATTAAGAAATTCGGCTTCAACTACACTACATACTCAGGTATTACATGGGGTATTGATGACGTAAAAACTCCAGCAGGTAAGGATGGAGTTGTGGCGAAGGCTAAGGTTGAGTCAGAAACTGTGAATGATCAGTTCAATGATGGTCTTCTTTCTGACGATGAACGAATTCGAAAGAATGTTGAGATTTGGCACAAAGCTAAGTCAGATATTGAAAAGCTCATCCCGGATTCTCTTGAGCCACAGGGTCCAGTAACCGATATGGTGCGATCAGGTGCTCGAGGTTCTATTGGTAACATTACACAGATGGTGGGTATGAAGGGTCTCATCACAAATACTGCGGGTGAAACTATCGAATTCCCAATTATCTCAGGTATGAAGGAAGGTCTCACACCGATTGAATACTTCATTACAACTCACGGTGCACGAAAGGGTCTTACAGACACCGCGCTTAACACCGCTCGAGCAGGTTATCTTACTCGACGACTCTTCGATGTAGCACAGGATGTTATGGTTACCGAAGCTGATTGTGGTACCAAGGATTCAATTGTTATCAAGAAGGAAAGTGCTTCAGGTATTGAAGTCTCAATTGCTAAAAACATTCGAGGCCGAGTACTTGCTGAAGATGTGAAGGATGCAAAGGGCACTACACTCTTTAAGAAAGGAACACTTCTTTCTAAACAGGATGCAGCAGCAATCGAAAATGCAGGAGCAACTGAAATTAAGGTTCGATCACCACTTTCATGTAAGACACTTCATGGTGTATGTCAGCAGTGTTACGGTATTGATCTTGGTAAAAATCATCTCATTGATATAGGTGAGGCGGTAGGAACTGTCGCTGCACAAGCGATCGGTGAACCTGGTACTCAGCTTACGATGCGTACATTCCACGCCGGAGGTACTGCGTCTGTTGGTGGAGACATCACACAGGGTCTTCCTCGAGTTGAAGAAGTGTTCGAAAAGCGCCGACCAAAGAATCCTGCTGTTGTTGCTACGGTGAGCGGTACTGTTTCATCTGTTAAGGATGGCGGTAAGGAAAAGACGATTACTGTTATTCCTGATCTTGAAGATAAGGGTAAGGGTAAGAAATCTGGTGAGGTTGAATATGTATTCAATTACAAACGAATGGCGCTCGTTAAGATGGGCGACAAGGTAACTAAGGGTCAGCTTCTCACTGATGGTTCTGCTGATATCGATGAAATTTTCGAGTACGCAGGCAAGGAGAAGGCAATGGAGTACATCATTCGTGAAATCGGTAAGATTTACGAACTTCAGGGTGAAACTGTGTCTCGAAAGCACATCGAAATCATCGTGAAGCAGATGTTCTCACGACGACGTGTTACAGGCTCAGGAGATTCTCGATTCTCAATTGATGATGTTGCGGACGCATTCGATATTACTGAAGAGAACGACAAGCAGAAGGCACTAGGTAAGGATTCAGCAACAACAGAATCTGTTGTGATGGGTATTACTGAGGTATCACTTTCTCGACAGTCATTCCTTTCAGCAGCATCGTTCCAGCACACTACACGAATCTTCATCTCAGCAGCTATTCGAGGTACAGAAGATAGACTCCAGGGTCTCAAGGAAAACGTTATTATTGGTCGTCTCATTCCAGCGGGTACTGGTTACAAAGGTAGTCCAAAACATGAGATGATTGAGAAGATAGCACCAAAGCAGGTAGAAAATATAGAAGAATAATTGCGGGCGGGAAGGTCTGTGTTGGTTAGGTATCGTAACCATGAGTACGCACGTCCAAGATATAAAGGAACGCCTCGGCATCGTAGATGTTGTGGGTTCTTACATAAAGCTCGATAAGTCGGGCACAAACTATAAAGCACGATGTCCATTTCACAATGAAAAGACGCCGTCGTTTTATGTTTCTCCAGAGCGCGGATCGTTCTATTGTTTTGGTTGCAGTGCCAAGGGTGATATCTTTACGTTCGTTGAGAAATTTGAGGGCATAGATTTCATGGGTGCACTTAAGGTACTGGCAGATCGGGCGGGTGTTCGACTCGATACTCTGAGTGATCCAAAAGACAATCGTAAGGAACTTCTCTATAAAATTCTTGAAGATGCAACAGACTTTTTTGAAGAAAATCTCAAAAAGGACAAGTCTGCTCATGCATATATTCTAGGGAGAGGTCTTACCCAAAAAACCATAGACTCATTTCGCATTGGATATGCATTGAATGAATGGCGGACACTTCGAGCGTATTTAAAGGGGAAAGGGTATAAAGATGCGGATGTAGAAGCTGTTGGGCTCATTAAAAAGACAGAAAAGCCCGGCGGAGACCCGTATTATGATGTGTTCAGGGGTAGAATCATGTTTCCTATCTCTGACTCATCTGGGCGCGTTGTAGCCTTTTCTGGACGAATTATCATCGATGATGGTAAGTCTCCAAAATATCTAAATAGTCCAGAAACAGTACTCTATACCAAATCAAAAATTCTGTATGGTCTCGATAAAGCCAAGACAGATGTTCGTAAGCGGGACTACTCAATTCTCGTAGAAGGACAGATGGATCTTGTTATGTCGCATCAAGCTGGTTTTACAAACACCGTAGCGGCGTCAGGTACAGCATTTACGGATGATGATGGTATTGATTCAGCATTTGGTCTGCTCACAAGACTTTCTGACAACATTGTTGTGGCATTTGACTCAGATTCAGCAGGTCAAAAAGCCGTGAAGCGAATCGTGCCGGCAATTTCACTCGGTATGAATGTCAAAATCATTGATATTAAAGGTGGAAAGGATCCTGCGGATATCATTAAAGCTAACGAAAAGGATTGGGCTAAAGCTCTCGAGACGAAAAAAGATTTCATCGATTACCTTGCTACAACGCTTGTAGACTCTAAAGCGACACCAGCCGTTATTGCAAAACAAGTAAAAGATGAAATATTTCCGTATGTGAGAGCAATACCACTTGATACACCCCGATTCCATGCAATCAAACGCATCGCAGAACGATTATCAATTAGTGAAGACGCGTTGTGGAAGGATTTGCAGGCATACGTAAAAGCACATCCTTCCGGGACAGAATCGAAGACGATCTCAGGCTCACCCGGGCATAGAAAGATAGAAAGGCTAGAATCAATTGAACGTAAAATAATCGGAATTATTCATTCAAAGAAGTATTTTAGCGGAGACGAAAAGTACATTAAAGAACTGGAAAAGATTAGTGGAGAGGAAAAGGCAAAAGCCTTCGCATCCTTATCAAAGGATGACCTAGCAGAGCTCACCCTCGAAGCAGAGATTACATACGGAGATGAGAAGATTGAAAAAGAATTTAAAATCCTTATGCTCCATCTTGAGGAAGAGTATGCAAAAAAGAGGCTTGAGCACGCACTAGCCGAACTTCATCGAGCAGAAAAGGCATCACATGCAACTGACGAATTAATGAGAAGGATAGATGTAATTTCGAAGAGAATTCAGGAAATTAAACGGCTTACAACCACCTAATTAGTATCAATCGCGAGGAAAGTAAAATATTGCTATAATCAAAAAGACATGGCCAAAAAGCAGCAGAAAAAATCAAAAACGAAAGTAGCAAAGAAAAAGGCTCTTAAGCCTTCAAAAAAGCCTGTAAAGGCAAAAGCTAAACCTATATCAGGTAAAGCAAAGGAAAAAGCGCGTGAAGCGAATAAAAAGGCGGACAAGCTTGTTTCAAAGGGCAAGGAACGTGGTTTCGTTACCTATGATGAAATTTTGAAAGAGTTTCCGAATGTTGAGGACGATATTATGTTTCTCGATGAACTCTATGCAAAGCTCTCTGGAGCGGGCGTAGATGTGCTTGAGTCAGGTGGAATGCTTGATCTTGAACCTCCGGTAAAAGAAAGTGGTAAAAAGTATAGTTTTGGACGTGCATCAAGTGAATCTTCATACGATTCAATCCAAATGTATTTGAAGGAAATAGGTCAGTATCCACTTGTTTCTGCAGCGATGGAAAAGGAACTCGCGAAGCGAATTGAGGCAGGCGATGAAGAGGCAAAAGGTCTTCTTGCAAAAGCAAACCTGCGACTTGTTGTTTCGATTGCAAAGAAATACGTGGGTCGATCAGCGGATCTTACTCTTCTTGATCTTATTCAGGAAGGAAACTTGGGTCTCTTTAAGGCAGTCGATAAGTTTGACTGGACCAAGGGTTATAAGTTTTCTACATATGCTACCTGGTGGATTCGTCAGGCGATCACCCGTGCTCTTGCTGACCAGTCGAGAACCATTCGAGTACCGGTTCACATGGTTGAAACTATTGCTAAGTACAAGCAGGTAGTTCGCCGACTCTCTCAGGATCTTGGACGTGATCCACTACCTGATGAGATTGCGACAGAAATGGGACTTGAAGTGGAGAAGGTGTATCAGATTGAAAAAATTGATCAGGACACAGTTTCGCTCGAGAGTCCGGTCGGAGATGAAGGTGAAGATAAATCAACTCTCGGAGATTTTCTATCTGATGACAAGATTCTTTCTCCGGATCAGGAGTCATCTCGACGTATTCTTGCGGATCAGGTCCGGAATATTCTCGGGGATCTTTCTCCAAAGGAGCGCAAGATTTTGGAAATGCGGCATGGTCTCAACGACGGTATTACTCACACTCTTGAGGAGGTGGGTAAGGAGTTCGGTGTCACTCGAGAGCGTATTCGACAGATTGAGGCAAAAGCTCACGAAAAGATTCGCCAACACGAAAGAATCAATCAATTGAAAAATTACTAAAGAAAAAAACCGTGCTCAGAGAGCGCGGTTTTTTGATGAGTCCAATCCGTAAAGTATATAGCAGAATGCCGTCACAATACTAAGACAGAATATAATGCTGGTGACGTTATTTCTGTTGAAAATGAACACGGCTCCAGACACTGCGGTAATCAGTATCCCGATACTCTGAGTTACACGTACGTAATCATTCTGTACCTGTTGAGTAAACTGACTGGGAATGAAGTTTGTTGATAACAGCAACAAACAAGCAATCCAGGCAAACGTGTGTGGGATGCCGGTAACGAAAATGGCTATCACAGACAGCGCTATTGCGAGTGCGTCAAGTAGACTATCGTTACCTTCCCACTTAGCGGCTGAAAAGCCGAGGATCACTACAACAGTTGCAAAGCAACCGAACACATCAAGCCAAGACCATGCATTCATATAGAGGTAGAGCTAGGGGTTTCCTAGCTCTAACGTTACCTATATTTGGAATTTTTGCAAAGGCTATTTAACCTCAAGGAGCTCAACCTGAAATGTGAGGGTTGCATTGGCTGGAATAGATCCAATTGCCTGGGGACCAAAGCCGAGCTCTGGTGATATGACAAGCTGACGTATGCCACCAACCTTCATGCCAACTACACCTAAATCAAGACCCTTAATCACAGATCCATTACCGAGTTTGAATTCATACGGTTCACCTCTTTCGAGAGATGAGTCAAATTGTGAGCCATCAGCGAGAGTGCCAATGTAATGAGCCTTTACAGTTGTACCCGGAGCAGCCTCTGCACCAGTACCGATTTTAAGATCGTAGATCTCGATACCTGAAACCTCAGAGATATTTGCTGCCTTTTCGGTTACTTCTATTGGATTTTGTGCACCCAAAGTTACTTCCTGCGACTGCATACCGGCTGAAGCGTTGCTCCCGGTAATTAGATCCCATATATTGTCTCCAAAAAAGAGAATAGCGACAACTATAATACCTACAGATACTGCGATCCACTGATTTCTACGAGATGTATTCATGATGTGTCTTTAGCTAATACTCGTATATTGTACTATACTTATATACAAGTCTTGCAACGACCTATTAACAACGATCACAACTCGGATGCTAGGAAAACTCTGGAAAAAATACGTTAAGGAGGAGGAGAAGGAGCCGCGACTTACTCGACATGAAGTTGATTATAAAGCGCTTCGAAGCGGCGCCAGAAAGCGACTGTCAACAATAAATAATGAATTTAGGCACACGTTTAAGTTCCTTCGAAGTTATCCGCACTCTGTAACATTTTTTGGTTCAGCTCGATTCACGGAAGATCATCCGTATTATATCCGTGCGCGGAATTTGGCAGGTAAAATTGTACGAGAAACAGGTTACGCTGTTGTGTCTGGTGGAGGTGGGGGAATCATGGAGGCTGCAAATAGGGGAGCGTATGAAGCGGGTGGCACGTCAATTGGTATGAATATTATTTTGCCTCACGAGCAAAAAATGAATCAGTACCTTACTGGTCATGTACGTTTCTACTATTTCTTTATTCGTAAGGTAGCCCTTTCATTCTCTGCTGAAGTGTATATCTTTTTTCCGGGTGGCTTTGGCACAATGGATGAATTTTTTGAAATCATCACTCTTATTCAAACTAATAAAATTCCAAAGGTACCAGTTATCTGTGTGGGTAAAGAATTTTGGGATCACATTCTCGGCCTTTCACACTATTTAAAAAACGAGCTCAAAGTTATTTCTCCTGAGGATGAAAAAATTTTTCATGTCACGGACAATGATGATGAAATAATTGAAATTATTAGAAAGTCAAAACTACGGAACGAATAAAAAATCCCCGCATAATGTGCGGGGATTGTTGTGCGCTCAGGCGGCCTGTTGTGTCGGCTCGACCTGGGGTAGTGCCACGGGGATTTCGACAGGAGCGATCTGCTTTTTATTGTCGATGATGAAGTTCTTTATTTGAACGATGAGGTACCATTCAAAAAGTACAAGCATCGTTGTGACTGCAAAGAAAGTGAAGGATTCAATGCCGAATCCGCCACATGCTGCAACCAGAAACTGAACACAAAGGCTTCCATCAAGAGCCTCCAGGTATCCAGGAGCAGTCTTTGCGTTACCGCTGAAATTCACGATGCAGGTGCATATCGTAAATGACGTAAGTAAGCAAAGGAGCGATACACATCTCCAGTCTTTGGAGAAATAGCTAATCGCCACGAGGACGATTTCAGCTATGGTTAGAGCCCTATAAAGGCGTATTTGAATGTAATTCAATGTGGGAAAGGACCAGTTATAATGCTATATTGCATTAATATTTACAGTTGTCAAGATTAATGTCGTACTTTTGATGGTAGTCTGTGTAGGTGGAAAAACCAATAACTTTCAGCATAGAAAAGAAGGGCCCGGGGCTTATGAGAGCGGGTAGGATAGAAACAGCTCACGGTGTCATAGAAACTCCTGCATTCATACCTGTCGGTACCAAGGCGTCTGTTCGTGCGCTAACCGTGGAGATGCTTAGGGACCTCGGTGCACCGGCTGTTCTAGCCAACACATACCATCTCTATATGCAGCCAGGTGAAGAGAAAATTCGTGCTATGGGTGGACTTCATAACATGATGCGATGGAATGGCCCAACATTCACTGATTCGGGCGGATTTCAGGTATTTTCTTTAGGTGCTGGTTACGGGTCTAATGTTTCAAAGGTGTTGAAAGATCTCCAGGCTGTTCCTCTTATCAAAGAGCGTGACGAAGAAGAGACGAAGCCAAAATTAGTTGAAATCGATTACGATGGTGCGGCATTTAAGTCTCCGCTTGATGGCACAATTCATTACATAACTCCCGAACGATCTATTGAAATTCAACACACGATAGGTGCGGATATTATTTTTGCCTTTGATGAGTGTACATCGCCGGCCGAGACAAGATCATATCAGCGTGAGGCACTCGATCGAACTCATAGATGGGGCAAGCGATCTCTTGAGTATCACAAGTCAAAGAAGATTTCTGAAAAACAGGCCTTGTTTGGAATTGTGCAGGGTGGTCGCTATGAGGAATTGCGAAAAGAAAGCGCTCAGATTATTGGTGCGATGGATTTTGACGGATTTGGTATTGGAGGCTCCTTTGATAAAGAGGATTTGCATACTGCCGTACGTTGGGTGAATGAAATTCTTCCTGAGCACAAACCTCGTCATTTGCTTGGCATTGGGGAACCAGAAGACATGTTTTTGGGCGTGGAAAATGGATGCGATACATTCGATTGTGTTGCTCCGACTAGATTAGCTAGACACGGCACCCTCTATACAAGAGATGGAAAAATTCATATTTATAACACTAAGTTTGCGGATGATATGGGCCCTATAGATAGCGAATGTGCGTGTTATACGTGTAAAAATTACACACGCGCATATCTTTCTCATTTGCACAAATCTCGGGAGATGCTTGGACCAATGTTATGTTCAATACACAACCTGTATTTTATTGTGAATTTGGTTAAAGGCATGAGAAAAGCCATTATTGAAGGAACCTTTGCTCACTATAAAAAGGAGTTTCTTGGACGGTATCAAAAGTAAGGTGGTATAGCTAAGGAAGTTATCCACTTTCATCCACATCTTATCACCACGTTTTCCACTAAAGCGCATCACTAAATTTGTTGCCTAGATGCAAGAAAAATGGTAATCTTTTTTTAGATGTTCCTTCGAACATTCGAGGCGGGAAATCCACCGCTTCAATTAAACTGAGGAGAAGTAGCCATGAGCCACAATCAATCGATTCGTGGTCCACGTCCGCCCTGCTAAGGCGAACGAGTAAGCTGCAATACTTATGAGTTTTTTGATAGGAAATCGTTAACTAGGCTACGGACTTATGTCACGCCCACACGATCTATCACGTTGTATTTAGCGATACAGCGTAGACTCGACAAGTGTTTCTGTAGCATAGGCATCTGTTTTCATACAGATGCCCAGCAGACCTCCCGGTTTCAACTTCAGATAATCCGACCCGTAGGAAGCATAGCTCCACGGGTCTTTCTTTTGCATTTCATACTCCTTTTGATATATTTATGAAGCAATGAATACTATGTGCGCACACATTACTTACCTAATTAAGCGAGTCCTTTGGAACACTGTTCGAGGTCCCGTTTGTGTTTTTGTGCGATATTAATTCTCATCACGAAATCAAAAACGAGCCCTTGAACGAAAGTTCGGGCTCGTTTTGTTTTGTTCTTTGTTAGGATCAACGTTAGTTCAACCTCAAACAAAATACTGATAAGGATTGTTATGTTGCTCTATACTCGTAAAGTCATGCGGCAAGGTCGCCCTGAGCAAGTCATTGATACGAATACTATTGATTCGTCAATGTTCACGCACGGTCGCAATCTGTGGCTGCGATCTGGGGCCGCGGCGCCTGTCATATATTACTGGGATACGTATCAGAAGGAATTTGTTACCAAGGAGGTATTCGACGCGAATCGTGAGATTCGCGCTCGCCTGAACCGTCAAAAACATAGCCTTACTCCGTTTGGAAAACTGGCTAGAAAAAAGCGTTTGCAGGAAGAAGGAAGTTTACCCCCACTCACTTTGGGTTGGGTTGGTCCGTAATTTTTTGCCCCGCATTAACGCGGGGCTTTTTAATTTCTCTCTCTCGCGATATAGTGAAGCAATTGTCTAATAAAGTATGGGTAAATTTAAGATAGAAACCAAATACGCGCCCGCAGGAGACCAACCAAAGGCGATAGAAGGTCTAGTGAAGGGAATTAAAGCTGAAAATAAATACCAGACGCTTTTGGGTGTGACAGGTTCGGGAAAAACATTTACCGCCGCAAATGTAATTGCTCAAATTGGCAAACCAACGCTTGTGATTGCTCATAACAAGACACTCGCAGCACAACTTGCTCAGGAATACAGAGAATTTTTTCCTCATAATGCGGTCCATTACTTTGTTTCATACTACGATTATTATCAGCCCGAGGCGTATATGCCTGTCACGGATACCTATATTGAAAAAGAGTCGATGATCAATGAAGAGATCGAACGACTTCGTCACGCATCAACTCAGGCATTGCTAACACGAGATGATGTCATTATCGTTGCTTCGGTTTCCTGTATCTATGGTCTCGGTTCTCCTGAGAATTATGAAAAGGTGAATATGAAAGTGGCGAAAGGAATGAAGGCGGATCGCGCTGAAATGATCAGGCGAATGATCGGTATTCATTTCGAACGAACCAATGCTGACCTTGAACCGGGACTTTTTCGAGCAATTGGTAACATGATTGAAGTTATGCCGGTAAATGAAAAGGTGATTTATCGTATTAGCTTTGAAAATGACGTAGTAAATCACATTGACCAGATTGATCCGGTAACACGAGCACTACAAAAGTCACTTGATGTATTTTATCTTTTTCCTGCAAAGCACTTTATTACCGATAAAGATCAGGTTGAGCGTGCATTCAAGTCTATTAAGGCCGAACTCGAATCACGATTACAAGAGTTAGCAAAAGAGGGTAAAAATCTTGAAGCAGAGCGTCTAAAGCGGCGAACAAACTATGACCTCGCGATGATTCGTGAGATTGGGTATTGCAATGGTATTGAAAACTACTCGCGGCACTTCTCAGGAAAATTGCCAGGTGAGCCGCCAGATTCATTACTTTCATATTTTCCCCATACCAAGGATGGCAAACCAGATTTTCTGACTATCATCGATGAGTCTCACGTCACCATTCCTCAACTAGGAGGTATGTTTGCAGGCGACCAATCTCGCAAGAAAACACTTGTTGAGCACGGTTTTCGTCTACTGTCTGCGTGCGACAATAGACCTCTTCAATTTGATGAGTTTAAAGAGCGTATTGGTCAGGCAGTGTTTACTTCAGCAACTCCTGGAGCATTCGAAAAAGAGCATAGTTCTCAGGTTGTAGAGCAGGTAATTCGCCCTACGGGCCTTTTGGATCCGGTTATTGAAATTAAACCAGTTGTAGAGAAGGGAGAATTTAAGGGTCAGATTGCTGATTCTATTCTTGAGGCAGAAAAGACCATCAAGCAGGGCTTCCGTGTTATTCTCACAACCCTTACTAAAAAAATGGCTGAGGATCTGGTTGATTATCTCAAGGAAAAAAACATCAAATCAGAATACCTGCATAGTGATATTAAAACGATTGAACGAATCGAGATTTTGACTAAGTTTCGACGTGGAGAATTCGATGTGCTTGTAGGTGTAAATCTCTTGCGAGAAGGACTTGATCTGCCTGAGGTGGCTCTCATTGCCATTCTTGATGCAGATAAAGAAGGATTCTTGCGTTCTGAGACCTCACTTATTCAAATTATTGGTCGCGCAGCGCGTAATGTAGAAGGAAGAGTGATTATTTATGCCGATACTGTGACTGGTTCAATTGATCGGGCGGTAAAGGAAACACAGCGTCGTAGAGCTTTGCAGGAGGCATTTAATAAGAAGCACGGCATTACTCCCAAAACTATCATTAAGGCGATCAAGGACATTACCGATCAGCTTCAAACTGAGCATAAGAAGGCTGTGGCAGAGCAGTTAAAGATTGATGAAACTGAGTTTGCAAAGAATCCAAAGGCTGTCATTAAAAAGAAAGAATCGGAAATGAATGAGGCGGTAAAGGTACTTGATTTTGAGACTGCTGCAATTCTTCGTGATGAAATTCAAGCCCTTTATGACAAATTGGAGGGGATTGAGCCTGTGGAAAAAAAGCCGAAAGCAGGAAGAAAGTCAAAAAAATAACTGGTATAATATCGCTATATGGATCAAAACACATTAAACGGTATCAAGATTGTCTGGGTAGAAGATGATAAGTTCCTTGTATCACTTATTCAGAAGCGGATGGAGGGAACAAGCGCTCAGCTTATTCAGGTTACTGATGGAGCACTTGCTTATGACAAGGTCAAAGAGGTTAAGCCTAATGTGATTGTGTTAGACCTTCTTATGCCTAATGTAGATGGTT
The DNA here is from genome assembly GCA_964495425.1 of uncultured Candidatus Saccharibacteria bacterium. Lineage (GTDB taxonomy): Bacteria > Patescibacteriota > Minisyncoccia > Phycocordibacterales > UBA6065 > UBA6065. Next base: position 123,033 of record CAZBVG010000002.1, on the reverse strand, counting down.
TTGAAATTCTGAGAAAAATTAAGGCGGATGCTCAGACAAACAAAATTCCTGTGCTCGTGCTCTCGAATCTAGGCCAAAAAGAGGAGATAGAAAAGGCGCATGATCTCGGTGCAACGAAATTCGTTGTAAAAGCCACTATCGGTCTTGATGGAATCATTCCTGAGATCGAAAACATGGCACGCTCGGCACAGCAGTAGTTTTGTGCTAGAGTGTTTTGGTACTAACCCCTAGGAGCAACCTGGGGGCGTAACCCTTTATATATAAAGGCCATGACCAAGAAACATACCTCAAAAGCCGACTTTAATCCTGGGGCGGAGTCCCTGGTTGTTAAAGGTGCCAGAACCCACAATCTCAAGAACATTACGGTAGAAATGCCCCGGAATAAAATGGTGGTATTTACCGGGCTTTCTGGATCAGGAAAGTCATCTTTGGCGTTCGATACTATTTTTGCCGAAGGGCAGAGACGCTATGTTGAATCACTTTCATCATATGCGCGACAATTTTTGCGCCAGATGCAGAAGCCAGATGTGGATGAAATAGCCGGTCTTTCACCTGCAATTTCTATCGATCAAAAATCTCGTTCAAACAATCCTCGTTCAACTGTCGCAACTATTACTGAGATTTATGATTACCTCCGCGTGCTCTTCGCTCGAGTCGGCCATCCTCATTGCTTGATCTGTAACAGGGAAATTAAGCGCCTTTCGAACGAAGAAATTCTAGAGACGATCATTCACGGTGTGAATCAAATAAAAACTGAGGATCATGGCACCAAGATTATGGGTGTACCGGTTGATAAGGCAAAAATTAAAATTTTTGCACCTGTAGTGGTTGGTAGAAAGGGTGAGTACTATCAAATGCTTTACGATTATCTCGGTAAGGGTTATGAGAATGCAAAAATTGATGGTCAGATGAAGAAACTCCGTGAACGGGTTGATCTTGAGAAGAATAAAAAGCACGACATTGATATTCTTGTCGACGAATTTTTCATCAGCGAATTTAAAAATGATCCAAAGGGTGTTCGAGAGCGACTATCAGAGGCTGTTGAACGTGCTATTCATGAATCTGGTGGACTCTTGAAGATTGAAAATCCAAAGGAGGAGAAGCTTATGTCAGTTAAATTCATGTGTCCATACGATGGATATGCCTATCCTGAAGTTGAGCCACGACTTTTCTCATTCAATTCACCGTATGGCGCTTGTCCTGCGTGTAATGGTTTGGGTACAAAGTATATTTTTGGAGATGAACCGTGTGAGACCTGTAAGGGGGCGCGACTCCGCGAAGAGGCGTTGCATGTGCTCATCGGCGGAAAATCGATTGTGGATGTGACTCGAATGTCTATTGCACAGGCTTTTGATTATTTTGCTGATACCAAACTTTCAGAAAAGGAAAAAAGCATTGCCAAGGCGGTGCTACGTGAAATTGAGTCACGAATTAAATTCATGCTCGATGTAGGTATTGAATACCTTACGCTTGATCGACGTGCGCACACACTATCGGGCGGCGAAGCCCAGCGAATACGACTAGCCTCGCAGCTCGGTTCGGGCCTTGTGGGTGCTTTATATGTGCTTGATGAGCCAACAATTGGCCTTCATCAGCGAGATAATGATCGCTTGATCAAAACGCTTCTTAATTTGAGGGATTTGGGTAATACCATTCTTGTAGTTGAACACGACGAGGATACAATTTTTGCGTCAGACTTTATTGTTGATATTGGACCTGGTGCAGGTGTGCATGGAGGTAATGTTGTGGTTGCTGATTATCTTGAGCCGCTTCTTACGGCAAAGAAAAATGATTCAGGGTCGCTTACGCTTTCATATCTACGTGGAGAAACCAAAATCGAAGTACCGGATGTTCGACGAAACCAAGATAAGGGCAAGCTTTCAATTAAGGGAGGTAATATTTTCAATATTAAAAATCTTAATGCAGATATTCCGCTTGGGAAGCTTGTTGCAATTACCGGTGTTTCTGGATCTGGAAAATCATCATTCTTGTATGAAATTCTTTATAAAAACCTGCAGGCTCGGCTTGAAAAGAAGCACCGATCTAACGATACACACAATGCTTCTTCATTTACTGGTACCGAATACATTTCGCGAACTATTTTGATTGATCAGTCTCCAATTGGACGAACCCCACGATCTAACCCAATGACATACACGGGTGCGTGGTCATTTGTGCGAGATTTATTTGCGGAAACTGCTGAGGCGCGTGCTCGTGGCTGGAAATCGAATCGTTTTTCATTCAACGTAAAAGGTGGTCGCTGTGAGGCGTGTCAGGGTAATGGAGAAATTGCTGTCGAAATGCATTTCTTGCCAACAGTCTATGTACCGTGTGAGGTTTGTCAGGGTAAGCGATTCCAAAAGGAAACACTCGAGGTCGAATACAAGGGCAAGAATGTCTATGAAGTGCTTCAAATGACTGTTGAGGAGGGCCTTAAATTCTTTGAAGATATTCCCGCTATTTATGATCGCCTAAGAACCCTTTCTGATGTGGGGCTTGGATATCTTGAGCTCGGTCAGTCTGCAACGACGCTTTCAGGAGGTGAAGCGCAGCGTGTAAAGATATCATCTGAACTTTACCGACCAGATACGCACAGAACAGTGTATCTATTGGATGAACCGACAGTGGGTCTTCATTATGAAGATGTGCGAAAGCTTGTTGAAATCATTCAAAAGCTCGTCGATCACGGAAATACGGTTATTGTGATTGAACACAATCTCGACCTTATTAAATGTGCTGATTACATTATTGATATGGGCCCCGAGGGTGGTGAAGGAGGTGGACAAATTATTGCAAAAGGCACTCCTGAAGATGTAGCTATGAATGCAAAGAGCCACACGGGTAAATACCTCAAAAAACTGTTAAAGAAGTAATAAAAAGAGGCGCCCGTGCGCCTCTTTGTAATGAATCAAATGCCGCAATAAGCGGGTTGCCAGGCGACGTAGTGTCGCCGACGGCCAATGTCGAGTCCTTCTTTGCGCGTAATGCGCAAGCGATCACGATTGGCCATATGGTCAGCGTGGAAATCCTTCGACCGGTGCTGTCGGAAAGGAAAGATCTGGCATGCCTTCCGACCGAAGTAGATGGCGACAGCTCGCACTTTGCGCAGAGCCTGGCGAGTGAGTGTCCGAATTTCGAGGAGCCGCATGACCGCCTTGAGGGCCGTCTTGTGGCTACGAGCAGTGAACTCACGACGCGTGCCATCTTCAAGCACTACATAACCTGGTTGGTTCATTGTTGATATGGGTTGTTTGAAACGAACAGTATTGTTCGGGGTTACGTTTTTACTTTACATCCACCATAAAAAACGTCAATATAGCGGCTGTGACTATTGAAGCTTTTGAACAACTCAAATTGCCTGATACGCCCGGGGTATATTTCTGGAAACAAGCAGGAAAAATCCTTTATATCGGCAAGGCAACTTCACTTCGCGATCGTGTTCGAAGCTACTTTTCTATTGATCTTATACATACTCGTGGATCGCGCATGGTTGATATGGTGTATAAGGCCGATTCTATTGAATGGAAAGAAACAGACTCTGTTTTGGAAGCAATGATTGCTGAAGCGAATCTTATTAAAAAACATTGGCCTGATTACAATGTTAAGGAAAAAGATGATAGAAGTTTCAATTATGTTGTTATTACTCGGGAATCATTTCCTCGAATACTTGTAATTCGAGGTCGTACTCTTGAGGTTGAAAAGCAAAAGAAGGAACTCAAAGTTCGTAAAATATTCGGCCCTTTCACGAATGGATCCGCGCTTCGTGAGGCCCTCAAAATAATACGAAAGATGTTTCCGTACATTGATAAGCACTCTTCAACGAAATACACCTCAACATTTTATCGACAGCTTGGACTTTCACCTGATACTGCATCAGAAGAAGCACGCATCGAGTATCAAAAAAATATTGAGCATATAATTCTTTTTTTTGAGGGAAAAAAGCAAAAACTCATAAGCGTTCTTGAAAAAGAAATGAATGCATATGCGGCTGAGAAAAAATTTGAAAAAGCAGAGGAAACTAAACGACGCTTATTTGCCCTAGATCATATTCAGGACATCGCGCTTATAAAGGAAGATGTGGAGGCAATTTCTGACGCTGAAATTGTCCCTGATACAGCTTTTCGTATTGAGGCGTACGACGTCGCTCATATGTCAGGAAAAGAGACAGTGGGTGTTATGACTGTGGTTTGTGACGGCGAACTCGCTAAAAGTGAATATCGTAAATTTAAGCTTAATCCTGAAACCGGAAATAACGATGTGGCAAATTTGAGGGAAATACTCGAACGAAGACTTAATCATCCAGAATGGAAGTATCCGGATATTATGGTTATTGATGGTGGCGAAGCACAAAGAAATGCTGCTCAGAAGGTACTTACTGATCGTAATGAAGATATTGCACTTGTCTCTGTTGTGAAAGACGAACGCCACAAGCCAAAAGGTCTTTTGGGCGCTGCTAATCTAGTAGAGAAACACTCGAAAGCAATTTTACTTGCCAATAGCGAGGCACATCGATTTGCAATCAATTACCACCGCAAACTGCGACGCATGAATACGCTTATTACCAAGAGAAATCGAAAACTCTAGCGTCTTCTTTTAAAGAAAAAGCGGTACACCAGAGTACCGTCAATAATAATTCCGCCAATACCTATAACAATCAAGGTCTGAGTCATCCATTCCGCAGGTATTTGTCCGGTGCTTAGCGCGCTCAATGCATACACAAGAATAAAAGGGAATGAAATAATCCCTAAAAGATCAAAATGCTCTGCCTTTAGTTTCATATATCCAGTATAACAGAAACTTTTTCACCAGATTATGGGTTATACTATTCGTATGGCATTCACTCACAAGATCAAAGTGGCAGTTCTTCGTGGTGGACCTTCGTCGGAGTATGATGTGTCTCTCAAGACCGGCGAAAGTGTTCTCAAACACCTACCTTCAAAGTACGAGGGTGTGGATATCTTTATTTCTCGGGACGGCACATGGCACCTTCATGGAATACCTCGTAAACCTGCTGATGCTTTAAAGCACGTTGACGTGGCGTTTGTGGCACTTCATGGACACTATGGTGAGGACGGTAAGATTCAACGCATTCTCGAACATATCGGCATCCCATACACTGGCTCAGCATCATTTCCTTCGGCTGTGGCAATGAACAAGCATTTGACTAAAAACGCGCTTGCTCGACTGAAAGATAAAATAAAGTTTGCTTTTCATAAAATATTCACACGAGAAGAGGTTCAAGAGAAGGGAATGCACCAAATATTTCGTGAAATTCCTCACCCATCTATCGTAAAGCCGCTTACAGCCGGATCTTCTGTTGGTGTTACCGTGGTCCACAAATTTGATGATCTCGAAAGTGCGCTTACGTATGCATTTGAGCATTCAGATTCAGTGATGATTGAGGAATTTATACAAGGAAGGGAGGCAACGTGTGGCGTTTTGGATCATTTTAGAGGCGAACGACACTATGCTCTTATGCCAGTTGAAATTATTCCTCACAAAGAGTCTCCATTCTTTGATTACAAAGCAAAGTATGGTGGACAAAGTCAGGAAATCTGCCCGGGGAATTTTGATGCAGAAACAAAACGCATCATTCAGGAAGCCGCTCAAGCAATACATAGCGAACTTGGACTTAGACATTACTCACGATCTGATTTTATGATTCACCCACGGCGAGGTGTCTTTTTCTTGGAGACAAATACGTTGCCAGGGCTTACATCTGAGTCACTTTTGCCAAAATCGCTTCATGCGGTAGGATCTTCATTGCCAGAGTTTTTGGATCACGTAATTACCCTTGCGAGAGAGCCTCGGTAAAGGGAAGTTGTTGAAATTTAGCTTGATTTAGGCTATAGTATTTCCCGTCCTTAATACGGGCCCTTAGCTCATCTGGTAGAGCACCTCATTTGCAATGAGGGGGTGGCAGGTTCGAGTCCTGTAGGGTCCACAATTAGCAAAACCAGCTTCTAATGAAGCTGGTTTTTTGTAGGATTGTTGCTTTTAGGTGTATTAAACCGTATTCACTAATTTGGACAAATAAAATCAAATTAAATACATGTAAGTGGTATACTTTTTGTATGCAAGAATTGCTCATAGTTTTGGCAACTCAGTACCCACTTGTTGTATATGTATTAATTGCCTTTTTCGCGTGTCCTGTTGGACCCATGCTTTCAATACTGCTCGGTGTATTGCTTCACCAGGGATATTTCAGCCTAATACCTGTTTACACTGTGCTCATGATTGGGGATCTTATTGGAGACACTGTTTTGTATTATTTGGGGTATAAGTATGGTTATAGAGCGATAGGTAAATTTGGTAAATATCTTGGCATAACAGAGAAGCGTGTGGAAAAAGCCTCAGTACTTTTTCATAGATATAAAGACCCTGTTCTTTTTATATCTAAAATTACCAATGGATTTGGTTTATCGGTCGTAACATTGCTCACCGCAGGAATTGTCCGGATCCCTTTTCTGCGGTATTTAGCATTTAACATGCTAGGTCAATTTGTATGGACTGGTGCATTACTCTATGTCGGTTATACGTTTGGTGGATTGTATGATGAAATCGATACATGGAATGGTAGAATTACCATCATTGGAATTGTGATCGTTGCCTTTATCCTAGGTTACGGCTATAGAAATTATCGAAAAAAGAAGCATGGCTAAAATTTCCTGCATTATACCCACATATAACGAAGAATCTCGTATTAAAAACGTGCTTTCAGTTATTTCGATGCATCCGCTCATTGATGAAGTAATTGTCGTTGATGATGGATCGAAGGATAAGACGAAGGAAATTGTTGCGTCTTATAAAAACGTAAAATTGATTGTTCATACGATAAATCAAGGTAAAAGTCGTGCAATCTATGATGGCTGCAGAGCTGCTTTAGGAGAATTTTTATTTTTTCTTGATGCAGATCTTGTTGGCTTGACGGAAAAGAGCGTAACTGATCTCGTAGGTCCAGTACTTTCAGGAAATGCTGATGTTTCAATTAGCTACCGAGGAAATAGTCCACGTTTATGGAAAATTGTTGGTTTTGATTATATTTCAGGAGAGCGTGTATTTCGAAAAAGTCTAATCGAACAACATCTTGATCAAATACTTACGCTTCCTAAATTTGGTCTCGAGGTATTTCTAAATAGTCTCATTATTAAATCTAAAGCGCGCGTACGTATTGTGTTGTGGCCTGACGTATCGAGTCCATTTAAGCATGCAAAATACGGAGTTTGGAAAGGAATTAAAGGCGATATAGGTATGATGAAAGATATTTTTACCACATTCTCTTTTTACGAACCGGCATTTCAAATAATTCGTTTGCGAAAATTACGAGTGAAATGAAACCAACTGCATTATTTTGTATAAGTTCATTAGGACTTGGACACGCAACTCGTACACTTGCTCTTGTAAACTCATACATCGATACACATTCGATACACATTCTCTGTACAGGGAAAGCGCTCGTATACCTCAAAACTGCTTTAGATGGTAAGGAGGTAACTTTCTATGATATTCCAGATTATCCACCTCTCGAACGGGGCAAGAACATAGCTTTTTATTGGTACCTTATTACCGATTCTCTTGCTACAACCAGGATCATAAGGCAGGAACATAGATTTGTTGAAAAACTGTGTGGGGAACTTAAGCCGCAATTCATTATTTCCGACGGTAGATATGGCGCTTATGTAAAGGGTATTCCATCATGTATTATTTCCCATCAAATTAGCTTTGTGATGCCAAAAGGCTTTGGTTTTTTTCAAAAAATAGCAGATTATTTTAACTACAAGACATTTAAAAAATTTGATCACGTTTTTATTCCTGATTATAAGGACGATGCGGCAGCACTAGCGGGAACGTTATCTCATAATTCAATGCTCGAGAAGCTGCCGCATACCTTTGTCGGTATTCTTTCGTCGATTCAGAAGAAAAATACTATTAAAGATATTGATTACTTGTTCGTACTCAGCGGCTATCTTGAGGAGCACAAAGAGGAATTTATTAAAATTCTCATTGAGGGAGCCAAACAATTAGCAGGTAAGAAAGTATTTGTCCTGGGTGAGCCACAGGGTAGGGAGGTAACAACCATCCCTCAGCATTCTATTGAAATTATTCCTTCTGTTTCAGGTGAACAAAGGGCGGATTTATTCAATCGCGCGAAATATGTGATATCCCGTAGTGGTTATACAACTATTATGGATCTTGTAGAGCTTGAAACACCTGCGTACCTTATACCAACACCAGGACAGACAGAGCAGGAGTATCTTGCAGTGTATCTTGGGAGCAAACAATACTTTTTGACGTCCTCAAAGGCGGTTAATTTTTCTCGGTTGTTGACTGCACAGAGTAATTTTTTATATAAACCTCTCTGGAAAACAAAGGATTCCTTGATTACAATACATAACGTACTATCAAAATTACTCTGATCACATGCTTAAACACTATAAACATCATCTGCGCGATAAAGTGTACGTGGGTTCGCTTGTTTCGGCATGGATTTTCCTTTTTGCCAGCCTCGTAATCAATTTCTATGCGGGTACCTATGCAACAGCGGTGGCGAGTAATCCGGTAACCGATATTATTTTAGACAACATACCTGTTTTTGATGTTGATGGGGTGTTTGTGTGGGGTGCAATAGTATTTGTGGCATGTATTTTTCTTGTGGGATTATCAAATCCACACAGAATTCCGTTTACACTCAAAACCATCAGCCTTTTTGTGGTCGTTCGCTCGATCTTTATTTCTCTTACACACATAGCGCCATTTCCAAGCCAAATTCCACTCGATCCTTTTAGTTGGACAAGTAATTTTATATTCGGCGCTGATCTCTTTTTCTCGGGGCACACTGGTTTGCCATTTCTGATTGCTCTCATTTTCTGGGAACACAAGCGTCTACGAATTTCGTTTATTATTTTGTCAGTAATTTTGGGAACAGTGTCGCTTATGGGTCATCTCCATTATTCAATCGATGTTTTTGCTGCATATTTCATTACCTACGGTATTTATGAGCTAGCCGCACAACTTTTCAAGAAAGAGAAAACACTCGGGGAAAAACCAGCGCAGTTGTAGGTGAACTCTCGTTCACTTATAATAGAGGAATGGCTTTTCGAACACAGGAAGAAGAAGGTGCATTAGACACAATGTCGATCGATGACTACCTCATAGAAAACAAAGAGGCGACTTTTATGTTGCGGGTCAATTCTGATTCTATGAGTGAAGCTGGAATACTTCGTGGAGATCTTGTGTTGATCGATCGTTCCAAAGAACCAATATCACACGATATTGTCATTGTGGTTCTTGATGGTGTATTCAAAATTGGTTATAGAGATTCTTTTCATACAGAGGCAAAGGTCGAAGCTGTTGTTGTCGGCGTAGTACGCAAATACGCATGAGTAAAGAACGTAAATACATCATGCATCTTGATGGGGACTCGTTCTTTGTGGCAGTGGAAGCCTCTAAAAACCCCGCCCTACGTAACAAAGCTGTTGTTACGGGATATGAGCGCGGAATTGCTTCTGCGATGTCATATGAAGCTAAAAAGTTAGGTATTACACGTGCCATGCCTGTATTTCAGATCAGGAAACTCCATCCTCACGTGATCGTGGTTAATTCAGATTATGAAGCTTACGCCGTTTTTTCTCGTCGCATGATGGATATCGTAAAAAGGTATACAGACAAGGTGCACGAGTATTCAATCGATGAATGTTTTGCTGACTTTACCCACATAAAATCATTTACTGAAAATCCTCGACCGGTACTTGAGCGTATAAAATCAGATATTCACAAAGAACTTGGCATCTCTGTATCACTAGGGCTTGGACCAACAAAGGTGATTGCCAAGACTGCTTCAAAAAGAAACAAACCAAACGGATTAACTATATTTAATCCAGAAGATGTTCCAGAGCTTCTGGCCAAGACACCGATCGGCAGTGTGTGGGGTATTGGGTCTGCGACTACACATGAATTAAGCAAAAAGGGTATTAGTACAGCGCTCAATTTGGCATCAAAACCATTTGAATGGGTTAAAGAACACTTTTCAAAACCTCTGCAGGAGATGTGGTATGAACTTAATTGCATATCAGTGTACGAGGTTGAGTCACAATACGATCCTCAAAAATCAATTATGAAGACGAGGACCTTTGTACCGGCTTCAAATAACAGAGAGTATGTGTTTTCTCAGTTATCAAAAAATGTAGAAAATGCAGCAAAGAAACTTCGAGAGATGAGGATGTGTGTACGAGAAATTTCTATTTACCTTAAAACACAAACTTTTACATATAAAGGGGATTCGGTTCGCCTGCTTATACCCTTAGAAAACACATTCGATATTCTTGAACAAGTAAAGGGCTTATTTAATAACATATTTGTTTCAGATTGTTTGTATCGAGCGACCGGAGTGACACTGTACGGACTTATGCCCACAGTGGCCCGTCAGGAAGATTTATTTGGTGGAGTAGAAAAGGAAGATACAAGACGTCAGTTATTTGATTCTATAGATTTAGTTAATAAAAAGTACGGCAGAAGTGTAGTACATGTCGCATCAAGTCATCGGGCTATTGTTGATGAGGAAAAAGGGGAAAGAGAGCCGCGGTTTATGGCAAAAGGGTTTTATAAAAATCTCTCCGTGCCGTATTTAGGTGAGGTAATATAAGAGCTTTACAAAAATAGCCATTCGTACTACACTCCTTCTTAGTCTCAAATGCCCTTTCGATACCACCCCAACCCCTGCGGGTTTCGTTTACAGGGATTGCTAACGGTAGCAATCCTCTCGGCAGCGGCGTTCGTTCTTTCACCCTCTCAACAATCTAGTTTTCGTCAGGCCAATACAAAGGTCATCGAATTTCCCGCGGTACCGCTCATTACGGCCACAACTGACAGGCTTCTGTCTCTTGGCCAGTTTATTGATGCCGGTGCCTCGGATTACCTCAAAACCGGAAATGTGTGGTTGCCAAGTCCTTTTATGGGACCTGGTACGGAGGCCCGGTTCCTCTTTAAATATCCGCACGATTGCAAAGACCCGCCCAAGTGTGGGTCTTTTTATTTGCCAAAATATCGCATCTGACTATACTTACATCGGTCAGCTAACAGGAATTTGCAGCTCTTTTACCCTATGAAAATTGCAGTGTACCTCTTGTCTGCGATTGTCAGTCTGTGTGTACTTGTACCGAACGTCTCGGCTCAAAGGCCGAAAGATGACGTGGTCGTTATGTCGACGGTTAGCGTGACGACCAAGCAGTATTCCAAAACGTATGAAAGCATTTTGTACGATTTGGATCGGATGTTTAATACGACACCGAAAATGTCTGATCCCGTCCCGATTGATGAAAGTGAAAGGACAACACTTCGTCACACGATGGAGGATTCTCCGATTGGTTTCTTTGATTTCGGTCTCCGTGGCAAGGAACTGAAGGCTCTGAGAGGAGGATTCGAGCTTGGTGGAATGGATTTCTACCTCAAATCGGGTCTGGCATGGCATCCGAGTAATAATAAGTACGTTACTTTGACCGTTGGTAAGCGAACGACGTGGAAGTACTCGTACAGAAATGAGCACGACTTGTTTCAACAGGTCGTTCGTAGACCGGTGGAGAAATTTAACTATTTTCTCGAGTATCCGGTACGCACACTTTTTGGCCTCGCTATAAAGTAGAGTTGGATTACTGGCCCGCGCTTCGCGCGGGCCTTTTTATATGCTTTGATATACAGGCATGACCTACACGAATAATACTCTTTTTATACTTTTCGGTGCTACCGGCGATCTAGCGGTTAAAAAGATTTTTCCTGCGCTCAGCTCGCTTATGGATGAGGGTGCCTATGGTCCAGGATCCAAAATACTTGCCATATCTCGTAGGGATTGGAAACACGCTGATTTTCATAACTTTCTTATTGAAAAGAAGACTGCAGTTTCTTCTGAATTTCTCAAAAGCGTTTTGTATTCAAAAATAGATATTGAAGGCGGTCATGGCTATGAGAAATTAAAGAAAACCATTACAGAATTAAAGAAAAAATATGGTTTGACCCGTGTGTTTATTTATCTGTCACTTGCTCCACAGAATCATCCACTGGCAATACAGTCTCTCAAAGACTCACGCATTCTCACTAAAGGAAAAACTCGTATTCTTATCGAAAAACCATTTGGTACAGACGAGAAAACTGCAAAATCACTGGATAAACTCCTTTCATACCTCAACGAAGAACAGATTTGTCGTGTCGATCATTATTTAGGTAAAGATACTATGCTCGCAGTGATGAATCTGCACGAAAGTACCTTTGATTTCGACAATCTGATTGCTGCAGAAAGTGTTTCTTCGATACATATACGTCATTTCGAAACTAAGGGAATTGAAGGTCGAGGCGCATCATACGATCGCGTGGGAGCATTTCGTGATGTGGGCCAAAACCATATGCTTGAGATGCTGGCGGTTGTATGCGCACGACTTCCTGATTCTGCGCACAAGCATCAGGCTTGGCAAAAAGCGCGTGCTGAAGTATTCATGCATTTGGCACCCCCACTTAAAACATGTGATTTATCACGCCGTGGGCAATACGAAGGGTATCACCAGGAGCACGGTGTAACTCCTCGCTCGGCAACAGAAACGGCATTTGAGGTTGAAACCCATCTTTCATCAGGTAAATTGATTGGCACGCCGCTTTTTCTAGAGTCTGGAAAGAAAATGCACGTTTCCGAGGCATTTATACGTGTAGACTTTAAGGAAATTTCTGGTCTTCCAAAATCAATGCGTTTTTCTATTCAACCAGAGCAGGAAATTGTGATTGAAAATAGGGATGGAACCACAGATACGTTTGTGATACCTAAACATCGAGATGCGTATGCAAATATAATTTATGCAGCCCTAACTGGCTCAACACGAGAATTTGTCGGAAGAGATGAAATTGAGGCGTTGTGGAGATATGCGGATCATGTTGTTGCGTGTTGGGACAAGGCCCCGCTTGAAATATATGGCGATAAACGGTCCTTTTTGATAAAATAAATACCTATGCTTAAACGATTTTTGATGAAACAGGCGATGAAGTCGCAACTTAAAGGTGTTCCGCAGGCAGAACAGGATATGCTTTTGGATTTGGTTGAACGAAATCCTGATTTTTTTGAAAACCTTGCAAAAGAGTTGCAGGAAGGAATGAAGTCAGGCAAGGATCAGCAGACAGTCATGATGGAGCTTATGAACAAGCACAAGGATGAGCTTCAAAACATAATGAAAAAGTAATGACTCAGCCCAAAAAAATTTTCATTCTTGTTGGTCATCCAAATAATGAGTCGTTTTCATCTGCACTGGCTGAAAGTTATGCAAAGGGTGCCCGAGAATCAGGTCATGAAGTTCGAATAACCCACCTTGCAGACATGAAATTCGATCCAATTCTCCATAAAGGCTATTCGGTTATTCAGCCATACGAGCCAGACCTCGTTACATTCCAGGAGAATGTGAAATGGTCTAACCATTTTGTGTCAGTTTTTCCAATTTGGTGGTCAGATATTCCTGCGCTTATGAAGGGGCTTGTTGATCGAGTCTGGATGCCTGGTTTTGCATATAACTTTAGAAAGGGAAAAATTCCTGGATGGTATCGTAGATTAAAAGGGCGCAGCGCTCGCATTATTGCAACCTCAGATTCGCACCCTTTGCTACTATGGGTTCTTTTCGGAGGCAATATTAACAGCTGGGTTCGAGGAGTGCTTCGATTTTCCGGTTTTGCACCAGTTCGCAAGACATGGTTTTCAGGTATGAGACAGTCTACACCTGAATATCGTCAGAAATTGTTGGACAAGGTATACAGACTTGGAAGGAAGGCTAAGTAGTGATAGTCTAGCCATCTATGTCACTTTCCATCGGCATTGTTGGTCTGCCAAACGTCGGTAAATCAACACTTTTTAATGCTCTTACAAAAAAGAGTGTTCTTGTGGCTAACTATCCGTTTGCAACAATCGATCCATCAGTGGGAGTTGTAGCTGTTCCTGATGAAAGACTCTGGAAGCTATCTGAATTTTCTAAATCAAAGAAAACGGTACCTGCGGCGGTAGAATTCGTGGATATTGCAGGACTTGTAAAGGGTGCTGCTTTGGGTGAAGGATTGGGCAATAAATTCCTCTCAAATATACGTGAGACCGACGCGATCGCTGAAGTGGTTCGTATTTTTGAGGACGATGACATTATTCACGTTGCAAACAAAGTTGATCCGCTTTTTGATATCGAGATCATAAACATGGAGCTTATTGCTGCAGACCTTGATACCGTAAAAAAGCGAATGGTGAATCTCGGTAAGGATGTAAAGGGAGGCAGGAAAGAAGCGGTGTTAGAAATGAAACTTCTTGAACGTGTTCGACCTGCACTTGAAGCAGGCAAACTTGCATCATCGGTACAACCAGACGAATTTGAGGCGCCATTCTATCGACAACTCCACTTGTTAACCTCAAAAAAGATCCTTTACGTACTTAATAAAAAATCAGGCGGACGAAATCTTGATGAAATGAAGGACGAGCGTTTTACCAAGCTCATGAAGTTCATTCAAGAAAATGGTGCAGGGTATGTAATTGTTGATGCCGGTATTGAGCACGACCTCAAAGATATGACTGATACTGAAAAGACAGAAATGCGCACAGGGCTTGGAGCTGACAATGGAATTGATGCTCTTATTAAAAAAAGCTACGAACTCTTGGGGCTGATAACCTATTTCACTACCGGTGAAGACGAAACCCGAGGATGGACTATTCAAAAGGGCTGGACCGCGCCACTTGCAGGTACTGCAATTCATACCGACTTTAAAGACAAATTTGTTCGGGCAGAAGTTATTGAGTGGAACAAGCTGTTAGAAGCTGGTTCATACGGTGCCGCACGAGAAAAAGGTTGGGTGAGAACAGAAGGAAAGGAATATATCGTCAAAGACGGGGATGTGATTGAGTTTAAAGTTTAGACAAAAAGAAAACGCCTGATCTTGGAAGATCGGCGTTAAGAAGTGAACCTACTGCATCGCAGTTAATCCGACTCGTGTGACCAGTATTCTGAAATCACACAAGATCAGTGGACATTGAGATGTTATCCCGAGTAGTTTCAACTACCCGACTCAGGTGAGAGCGACCAAACCTTCGAAGTCTCCTGCAGCTGTGGCACGACATGCAATAGATTCAACAGGAAATTAGCACAGACTAAAGGGTTTGAAAAGATGGTGGTGCGATAGAGTTTAAGGTTTAGATAAGCCAGCAGTGGATAACTTTTCACAAAACTATTGCGGAATTGATATAATTAATGGGTAATGTCGGCATTACAATTTAATTTTTAATGATATGAAGGCACTTCACGCAATTGCATTCATCCTCGTAGTTGTCGGAGCTCTCAATTGGGGCCTCGTCGGCGCTGGTGGATGGAATCTTGTAGATATGCTTTTGGGCGCAGGTTCAATGCTCTCAAAAATTGTCTATGTGATCGTAGGTCTTTCAGGCCTCTATCTTGTGTTTACTCACAAGAAGGACTGCAAGGCATGCGATTCAAAGGGCGGTATGCAGGCATCAATGTAAATTGAGCCAGATCAAGAGCTCCGTTCGGTAACAGTCTGAACGGGGCTTTTGTTTGTAAAAAAGGTGTGGTTTGGTACTATTAAAGGGCTTATTAGCCTAATATATGAGCCATGCAACCTAAAACTACAGCTAAGGACTTCTTTGTCTATCTTTCTAGCTTCGTTACCCTCTACGTAAGCTCGATTTCTCTTATTACACTTCTATTTAACATTATTAATAAGGCGTTTCCGGATAATCTTTCTAGCTATTACTACTACGGGGGAGATTTCTACTCTGCCGGTATGCGAGCGGCAATTGCCTGTCTTGTCATTGTATTTCCGCTGTATCTAATAGTCGCTTCATACTTGAATCGATATCTCAGAGCACATCCTGAGAAAAAGGAACTAAGCGTGCGAAAGTGGCTTACATACCTCACCTTGTTTGTTACTGGAGTAGCAGTCGTAACTGACCTCATTTTTCTCGTTAATACATTCCTTGGTGGAGAAATTACGAGTAGATTTGTTCTTAAGGTAGTTTCTGTACTTGTCGTTTCAGGTGCTGTGTTTGCGTATTATCTCTACGACCTTAAAAAGGATTTCACTCCTGAGATGCCAAATCGAGCAAAGCTCATAGTTTCACTTGCATGTCTCTTTGTATTCGGAACTCTCATTGGCGGTCTTATTTACGTAGGTTCTCCGATGACCGCGCGAAAAGTGAGATTTGATGAAACTCGAATTAGTGATCTAAGCAATATACAGTGGCAAATTATTAATTACTGGCAGCAAAAGGGTACTCTTCCAAATCAGATAACAGACATACAGGATTCAATTTCAGGTTACATGGTCCCACGTGATCCCGAAGGACGTGAGTATTCATATACAAAAACAGGTCAAATGTCGTTTAAGCTATGTGCAACCTTTAATCTGGAAAGCAATACTGCAGACACAAACTCAATGCCGTATCGCGCTTATGGAACGATGCCGGCTGCTAATGACACATGGAAGCACAGCGCTGGTAATGTCTGTTTTGACCGAACAATAGATCCACAGCTATATCCTGTGTACAACAAAGCAAATGTCGGAACACCAGTTATACAGAATCTCTAATCAATGACTCAATACGATCACAGAAAAATAGAAAAGAAGTGGCAGAAGGAGTGGGAGAAGACAAAAGTTTATAAGACAGAGGATTCATTTAAAAAACCGAAGTTTTATATTCTTGATATGTTTCCATACCCTTCAGGTGAAGGGCTCCATGTTGGTCATCCAAAAGGCTACATCGCCACTGATATTGTAGCTCGTCAGAAAAGGATGGCTGGCTTTAATGTACTTCATCCAATGGGATTTGATGCTTTTGGCTTGCCGGCTGAAAACTATGCCATCAAAACAAAAACTAATCCCATGGATTCGGTTGCCAAGAACGTCGCTCGATATAAAAAGCAGCTTGAAATTATTGGTTTTGATTACGACTGGGCGCGAGAGGTTAATACGACAGATCCAAAATTTTACAAATGGACACAGTGGATTTTCCTTAAGCTATTAGAAAAAGGACTAGCGTATGAGTCATATGAACCAATTAATTGGTGTCCTTCATGTAAAACAGGCTTAGCTAATGAGGATGTGGAGGATGGAAAGTGCGAACGCTGCGGTACTCCAGTTGAAAAGAAGCCGATGCGACAGTGGGTTCTTAAAATCACTGAGTATGCTGATCGACTTTTGAAAGATATTGATGGGCTCGATTGGCCGGAATCAATAAAGGAATCACAGCGAAATTGGATCGGTCGTTCAGAGGGAGCTGAAATTGATTTTGCTATTAAAGGTAGAGGTGAAAAACTTAAAGTATTTACTACACGGCCAGATACACTTTTCGGTGTTACGTATGTAGTTGTTGCTCCTGAGCACACGTTTGTAACTGAGATACTTAAGCATAAGGAAAATATAAAGAATCATGCGGAAGTCATTAAGTATGTTGCCTCGGCTCGCGTAATGACTGAGATTGAAAGAACTGATGCTAAGAAAGATAAAACAGGTATAAAGCTTGAGGGTGTTTTCGCGATCAATCCAGCTAATAATGAGGAAGTACCTGTATTTGTAGCAGATTATGTACTTGCTGAATACGGAACGGGTGCAGTGATGGCTGTTCCTGCTCACGATGAAAGAGATGAACAGTTTGCTCAAAAATTTAGCCTTATGAGTAAGGTGGTTATTGATGAACAGGACACACTCATTGATTCGGGTGCTTTTACTGGCATGAAATCAACAGATGCGCGAAAAAAGATCACAGAATCAGTTGGTGGTAAGTGGGTAGTTAAGTACAAGCTTAAGGATTGGGTGTTCTCACGACAGCGTTACTGGGGCGAACCTTTTCCTCTTCTACAAGGACTTAAAGCCAAAAAAGCTCTTCTTATTCATGGATTTGAGGGTAATGGCACTAACCACTGGTTTAAAAAACTTAAACAGATTCTTGAAGAGCGGGGAGTTGAGGTATTTAATCCAACTATTTCTACATCGAAACACCCAACGGTTGAATCGTGGATGAATGAACTAGAACCGCTGGTAAAAAATTTCGGTCCAGATGACCTGATTGTAGGGCACAGCCTTGGATCAAATGCTGCCTTGCGTTTAGTTTCTACAACAAAACGTAATATCGGGCACCTTTTCCTTGTAGCTAGCGCGGTAGGACGCGTACGAAGCGAAAAGCATTGGGAATCAATGCAAAAAGAGGATCAAAAATCAGATATTCCTGCACTTAAAAAGTTTTGGCAGGAACCTTTGGATTACAAACAGATAACAACGTATACACCAAATATAACGCTCATTCGTTCAAAGGATGATCCGTATGTTCAGGCTGAAACTCACGGTGAGCTTCCTTCAACGTGGAAGATTGAAGAGTGGGATGGCTTTGGTCATTTCAATTCAAAAAACGGGAAGGAGGCTCATGCGTTATGGGCAAAGTTGGAATCCATCATGCCGCACGAAATTGTCTCGGTAAGTGAAAAGGATCTTCCGGTTACACTACCTAAGGTTAAATCATACGAACCGACTGGCACCGGCGAATCTCCTTTAGCCGCAATCGATAAATGGGTATATGTGAGAGTTGGAAAAGGAAAGAATTCAAGGATTCTTAAACGGGAAACAAATACTATGCCTCAATGGGCAGGTTCTTCGTGGTATTACCTTCGTTATATGGATCCTGCAAATACCAAATCACTTGTTGATACGAAAAAAGAAAAATATTGGAACCAAGTTGATTTCTATGTTGGTGGTGCAGAGCATGCAACGCGTCATTTGATTTATGCGCGATTCTGGCACAAGTTTCTATATGATATCGGTGCAGTCTCAACGACTGAGCCTTTCAAGAAACTTCAGTCGGTAGGTCTTATTATGGGTGAGGATGGCCGAAAAATGTCGAAGCGTTTTGGAAATGTTGTTAATCCTGACACCATTGTTGAAACATATGGTGCGGACACTCTCCGTGTGTACGAGATGTTCATGGGTCCTTTCGATCAGGCAATTGCATGGTCAACCTCAGGTATTCTCGGTTCACGCAGATTCTTAGAACGTGTTTGGAAATTATCTGAAAAAGTCTCTAAGGATGCGCAGATGAGTAATGAACTCGATGTCTTGCTCCACAAAACAATCAAAAAAGTCACTGATGATATTGCTACCCTTCGACACAATACGGCTGTAAGCTCGCTAATGATCCTCTCGAACGAAATGGAGAAGGCTGGAGCGCTTTCAAAGAATTTCTATGAGGCATTTCTTAAACTTTTAGCACCCCTTGCTCCTCATGTAACTGAGGAGTTGTGGAGTATGCTTGGAAACAAGAAATCAATCCACACGTCAGAGTGGCCAATGGTAGATGAGTCAAAGCTTGTGAGTGAGTCAGTTACGATTGTTGTCCAGGTAAATGGAAAAGTAAGAGGTACCTTTGAAGCAGCAAAAACAGCAGGAAAAAGTGAAATTGAGCAAAAGGCCTTGGCGCTTCCAGATGTTAAAAAATGGTTAGAAGGGAAACAGCCAGAGAAAATTATCGTGGTACCAGGCAAACTTGTTTCAATCGTAGTACGGTAGCCTGGCGCCCTCTTGACAGGTGTGGTGATATCACATAAGCTTGACTTACTAACAAACCAGTGATAATTTAAATTCACTGAATTTACAAGATTTTAAACGAACGCGGCATCATTATGACTACGCTCACGCTCAAACCTAAGCAGGTAGTAAAGGCTCTTCTAAAGAGTCTTCCTGATCGTGCTCAGGAGGTTATCATTAAGCGATATGGCCTTGGGAAAGAGCCTTCAAAAATGACTCTTGAGGCTATCGGAAAGACCTATGGCATCACTCGAGAGCGCGTTCGACAGATTGAAAACTACGCTATCTCAAACATCCAGAAATCAAAGGAATATGAGGCTCAGAATGTGGCGTTTAAAGAGCTCGAAGCAATGATGACTGAGATGGGTGGCGTTATGGCAGAAGAAGATCTCTTGGACAGTGTTTCAAAGGATCCATCAATCCAAAATCACATTTATTTCCTCCTCGTACTTGGCCGAGCGTTCAAGTGGCAGAAGGAAGATGATCATTTCAAGCACCGATGGCATGTAGATGAGGCAACCTCAAAAAAGGTTGAAGAGGCACTTAAAAAGCTTTATAAAAACCTCAAGGATGATGACATCATTCCTGAATCAGAAATGATTGATACGTTCCTAAATCATATCGAAGGCCTCAATGACACATATCGAAATGATGAGATTCTCAAGCGATGGCTCTCTCTATCAAAGAAGGTGGGCAAGAATCCACTCGGCGAATGGGGTGTATCTCAGTCTCCAAACATCAAGGCAAAAGGTATGCGAGACTACGCGTTCCTCGTTATCCGAAAGCACGGTTCTCCAATCCACTTCCGAGAAGTAGCGAAGCAGATTGAAAAAATGTTTAACAAGAAGGCTCATGTTGCAACAACCCACAACGAGCTTATTAAGGATCCTCGATTCGTTCTTGTTGGCCGAGGACTCTACGCACTCTCAGAATGGGGTTACATGTCAGGTGTAGTTAAGGACGTTATCAAGAAAGTAATTGAAAAGAACGGACCACTCACCAAAAAGGAAGTTATCGATAAAGTTATGAAGGAGCGATATGTTAAGGAAAACACTATCCTCGTTAATCTTCAGAACCCAAAGTACTTCAAGAAAGACAAAGAGGGTCGCTACTCGATTGTATAAGCACAAACCACCTGCAAACAGGTGGTTTTGCTTTGCAATATGGCGCTAGTTTAGTAAAATTAGACCGTGAATATCTTCTCACTCATTGCAACAGATCTTCCGTATTTCGTGCTTCATATTCTATTTCCTGAGACTCTCAGGTGGCTTGTGTTTCTTGCGGTCATTTGGGTGCCAGCGCTTCTCTTTGAATTTACCTGGGTTTTTTGGACACGATACAAAAGATACGATTGGATTCGAAAACAAGAAAAGGTATTGCTTGAAATAAAGTTGCCACAGGAGACGATTAAATCTCCGCTAGCAATGGAGCTTGTGTTATTGGCTTTGTACCAAACAGGTGGTGAAGGTACACCAATTGATCGATATTGGGAAGGTAAAGTACGCCCTTACTTTTCACTTGAGTTAGTTTCAATTGACGGTGAAATTCATTTCTATATTTGGACATTTAAGAGTCAGAGAAATATTATTGAAACTAATATTTATGCTCAATATCCGGGTGTTGAAATCCACCAAGTCGATGATTATGTGCATAAAATGCCATACGATGCGAGCAAGCATGACATAGCAGGATGTCGGTTCGAGGCAACTGGGCCTGATCCATTACCGATAAAGACATACGTCGATTATGGTTTGGATAAGGATCCAAAGGAAGAATACAAGATCGATCCACTTGCACCGCTTGTTGAGTTTTTAGGCTCACTTAAAAAGGGGCATCAGGCGTGGATACAAATTATTGTTCGTGCTCACACTCAGGAAAAAACTCCTTTGAACGAAAAGTATCCGGATAAGTGGAAGGATGAAGCAAAGGAACTTATCAAGGCTATTATTGAGGAATCTGCTGTTGAGGATGATGAAGGAAGCAAAACTCCTAATTCCGTAAAGCTTACAGAAGGTCAAAAAGAACGTATTTCAGCTATTGAACGTAGTATTTCGAAGTTCGCATTCGATGCCGGAATTCGAGTGCTGTATATCGCTCCAAAGGACATATTTGATAAAGGCATTGGAGGAGGATTAATGGGCTCATTTAAACAATTTAACGCACCTCATCTTAATGGTTTTAAACCAGCTGGAATGGGTTTTGACTACAAATGGCAGGATTGGAAGGGTAAGAAGCTCGCTGAGCAGAAAGTTGGTCATTTTAAAGCATACCGAGATCGCGGATATTTCCATTATCCATACAAGAAAAAAGCAACGGTTCTCAACACCGAGGAGTTGGCAACAATTTATCACTTCCCAGGAAGCGCGGTAACAACACCAACACTCAAACGAATCCCATCGAAGCGAGCAGATGCTCCATCAAATCTTCCTGTCTAATATGGAACCTACTTTTCCCACACAAAATCCTTTACCCCAGGAGACACAATCATCAGTGCCTCCTTTTCAATCACACATCTTTAAGTGGAGATTTTGGTATTGTGCGGGATTCATTATATTCACCGTATTTGTACTTCTATATAAATTATTGGTTGCTCCACCAACAGAATTTCCAAAGGACACAGTTGTAGTTATCAAAAGTGGGCAAACACTTTCTGGTGGGGCACAGGAATTGCGCACGTTGCGGGTAATAAGGTCGGAATTCGCCTTTAAAGTCTTTATGACATTGTTTGGTGGTACCAAAGGGCTACTTGCTGGTGAATATTACCTAGAGAAACCGCAGAGTTCGCTCAAACTTGCATGGAGACTTACACATGCCGGGTTTGATCTGAAAAATGTCCGAATCACTATTCCAGAAGGACTTACTGTCAAGCAAATTGCAGATATTTTTGCGAAGGAGCAAAAATTCTCGCGATTCAGCAAAGCCCAGTTTATTAAAGTCGCATCACCATACGAAGGATACTTATTTCCTGAGACATATCTTTTCTTGCCGAATATAACAGCTGAGGAAGTTGTTAAAGTGATGCTTGATACTCATAAGCAAAAAATTGAAACAATTTCGCAAGATATCGCATCATCGAGCCGACCTATTGAGCAGCTTATTAACATGGCTTCTATACTCGAAGAAGAAGGCAGAGTATACGAGACACGACAAGTAATTGCAGATATTTTGTGGAAGCGTCTTGATGAAAAGATGCCGCTACAAGTTGATGCCTCAGTGGTGTACGCGACTGGCAAGCCAGATGGTAATCATTTGAGTTCAGAAGATTTTCAAATGAAATCCCCGTACAACACCTATCTCAACCTTGGCTTTCCACCAACCCCAATTTCTAACCCGGGATTAGAAGCAATTCGTGCAGCAATTCACCCAACAAAAACGAAATATTATTTTTATCTTACTGACCCACAGGGAGGATTTCATCCAGCTGTGACATATGAGCAGCATTTAGTGAACAAAGAGAAATATTTGAAATAGGTAACTTTTACCTATAGTATCAGGATTAATGAACGCTGGTTCCAAAAAAGTATATGTAGGTATGTCTGGAGGGGTTGATTCCTCTGTTTCTGCTGCACTGCTTAAAAAGCAGGGTTTTGACGTAACTGGTGTATTTATAAAGGTTTGGCAGCCTGAATGGTATGAGTGTACCTGGAAGGAAGATCGGCTTGATGCTATGCGTGTGTGTGTTCATCTCGGAATTCCGTTTATTACGCTTGATTTAGAAAAGGAATATAAAAAGGAGGTTGTTGATTACATGATTTCTGAATATAAGGCTGGCCGAACTCCAAATCCAGATGTTATGTGCAACAAGTATGTGAAATTTGGTGGATTTTATAAGTGGGCAATGGAAAATGGCGCTGACTATGTAGCAACAGGTCATTATGCTCAATCAAAACATGGGAAATTGCTTTCCGGCGTAGATCATGGAAAGGATCAAACGTATTTTTTGTGGACTCTTACCTCAGAGCATCTTTTAAAAACACTTTTCCCAGTCGGTGACATGGAGAAAATTGATACCAGAAAGCTTGCCGCACAATACGGTCTTCCTGTTGCTCAAAAAAAGGATAGCCAGGGACTTTGTTTTATTGGTAAGGTAAGTATGAAGGAATTCTTATCTCATTACGTCGAGGCAAAAAAGGGAAATGTGCTTGATGAAAAGGGCGCAATCATAGGCGAGCATGACGGGGCAGTATTCCATACACTTGGTGAGCGACACGGTTTTACTATCACTACTAAGTCACCTGAGGATTTGCCGTATTATATTGTTTCTCGAGATCTTGAAAAGAACACTCTTACTGTTTCTCACAAATCATCACATGGTGAACTTTCAATTGAAAAAAAGAAATTCCAGCTTGATTCTATAAATTGGATATCAACAAAACCAACACCGGGATCAAGCTATAAAGCACGAATTCGTCACCTTGGAGCGCTTTTACCCTGCGCTATTGAGGGCTCTCACATCATTTTTAATGAGTCGCTTGTAATTGCACCTGGTCAGTCGGTCGTAGTATATGAAGGTGATGTGTGTCTTGGAGGAGGTATCGTGAAATAAAAAGCCGCGATATAATCGGTGCATGACACATATTCTTGTACTTAAATCTACTGGTGAGCAGGAGGTATTCGTGCCTGCAAAACTCATTCTTTCTTTGCGGAAGGCAGGAGCAAGTGATTCAGAAGCTAATCGGATTGCAGACCATATTCAAAAAGAGCTTGTAAATGGCATACCAACTTCTGAGATATATAAACATGCTTTTGAGATTCTGAGACAGGATGCAAAGCCCGTTGCGGCGCGCTATTCAATGAAGAGAGCTATTGCGGATCTTGGTCCAAGCGGCTTTCCTTTTGAAAAGCTTATTGCTGAAATTTTTAAAGCAAAAGGTTATGAAGCAGTTACAGGTCAAATTATTGAAGGTAATTGCGTAGAGCATGAGGTAGATGTTGTTGCATGGAAGGGAGATAAACTTTCCATTATTGAGGCCAAATTCCACAATGAACCTGGGCTTAAATCTGATCTTAAGGTGGCACTTTACATACGGGCACGTTTTGATGATTTGAAAAATAGTGTTCATGAATATGGTGGCAAAAAACGCAAAGTGACTTCTTTTCAACTTTTTACAAATACAAAATTCACAGATCATGCTATTAGGTATGCCGAGTGTCAGGGTCTATCATTGGTTGGATGGAATTATCCAGCAGAGGGAAACCTTGAGGATTTAATCAATGAAGCAAAACTTCATCCACTTACATCTCTTTTGACATTAACCCAAACTGAAAAGAAGTCGTTATTGGATGCGGGCATGATTCTTTGCAAGCATCTTCTTGAGCATAAAGATAAGCTGGCGGATTACGGTATTGAAAAAGGAAAAATAGATACCGTAATCGAGGAAGTAATAAACGTGTGCAAATAACATGGGAGCATTTCCTTTAAAAGGCAAGCGAAGCGCCGATTGGAATTACGGCGGCTCAAAATGGAAACTATCTCGATCAAAAATCGATCTTTTTGTTGAGTGCCCAAGATGTTTTTATGTTGATAATAAACTTGGCGTCTCTCGACCAAAGGGTTTTCCGTTTAATCTTAACTCTGCCGTTGATCATCTTTTAAAAAAGGAATTCGATGCGCATCGTATTGCAAAAACCTCGCATCCGCTTATGACAGAATACGGTGTTGATGCAATACCGTTTGCCCACGCTGATATGAATACGTGGCGTGAAAATTTTGAAGGTATTCAATACAGACATGACAAATCCGGACTTCTTATTAGCGGTGCCGTTGACGACGTGTGGGTTAATCCAAAAGGAGAGCTTATTGTAGTTGACTACAAGTCAACGTCTAAGGATGAAAAAGTAAATCTCGATGCGGAGTGGCAGGATGGATATAAGCGACAAATGGAGGTGTATCAATGGTTATTGCGTCGAAAGGGATTTAAGGTCTCAGATACTGGTTATTTTGTGTATGCAAATGGTCTACGTGATAAGAAAGCATTCGATGGAAAGTTAGAATTCGAAGTCACACTCATTCCGTATACGGGTTCAGACGATTGGGTTGAAAAGACCATCCTCAACGCCAAGGACTGTCTTGATAAAGAAGAACTTCCTCAACCAGGAACATTATGTGAGTATTGCAACTATCGAAAATTGGCTATGGAAGTCCAGGCAAAATTTGCGAAACCAGCCAAGAAGTCTGAAGATAAGAGCGAAAAGAAAACTACCAAGAAAAAAGATGACGAATCAAGCAACAAAACAGCAAGTCTCCTTTAAAGAGAAAGTAGAACATATCGTTCGCAACATACCATCTGGCGCAACACTAACGTATCGTGATGTTGCTTTGCGTGCGGGAAGTCCTCATGGTGCTCGGGCGGTCGGCATGATCATGTCACGCAATACTGATCTATCCATACCTTGCCACCGAGTTATTCGTTCAGATGGCCATGTAGGAGGCTACAACGGTATTCGGGGTGGTACAAAGGGAAGCAAAGCAAAGGTTGCGCTTCTGCAATCTGAAGGTGTAAGTATGCCATAGGTGAATAACTTACTAGCTTTTTCGGGCTCTGAGGTTCACTATATGGGTAGATTGTAAACCCCTTACTTGATATGATTCCGCAGACCAATGACCCTGTCAGTATCGACGTGGGGCAAGTGCTCCATTTCAACGATAAGTCTCGAATTATTCAACTTGAAAACGAAATTGCCCAATTGAAAGCTGAGGTAACCAGACTTCAGCAAGAATCAAACTGTCGCGGCTCGTTTATTCGTTCCGTTGCACAGGAGTACTTCAGTCAAGATCCTAACAGCGTGTATTTGGCCGGTCTTTCATACAATCGGCCTGTAACACGAGAGGAAGTTGTTAAGCATTGGACGGAAAACGGAGGTCCGGAAGCGTTCGCTGAACAATTTCCGACCGCTGAGAGAGTCATGAAGTATTTTGTTCGTCTTCATAGACTGAGCAAAAAACGAATTCATCTCACTCACCCGATTGCCGGGTGAGTTTTTTATTTTGTTATACTTTGCCCATGACTAATGCCGATAGACTTACACAAATCAGTAACGAACTACTGCATTTAACGCAATCTCCTCTGTACCAGTTTCGTAAAGAACATAATTATATTCCCGTGATTGGGGAAGGAAATTGTGAGGCTAATATAATGTTTGTCGGCGAAGCACCGGGAGAAAACGAAGCCAAGTCAGGTAGACCATTCTGTGGCAGATCAGGAAAGTTTTTAGATGAACTGTTAGCATCCATACAGATGGATCGATCCAAAGTGTATATAACAAATCTTGTTAAGGATCGTCCTCCGGAGAATCGAGACCCGAGTACCTCAGAAATTGCTTTATATGGCCCATTTCTTAAACAACAGATTGAAATTTTAAAACCAAAAGCAATCGTTACCTTGGGCCGTCATTCCATGAAATATATTTTCGAAAACTATGGCATCGCAGCAGACCTAAACGTAATTTCGAAAATTCATGGTAAAGAATTCAAAGCAAAAACTTTATATGGTGAAGTCATTGTGATAGCTTTATATCACCCAGCTGTAGCCTTATACAACGGAGGAATGAGGGCAGAACTTTTGAACGATTTTAAAATTGTAAAGAAATACACATAATATGCAGACCACCTGGAACCTTGCTTTGCTCTATAAAAGCCATACTGACCCTCACATTGAAAAGGATGTTAAGGCATTTGAGGCTGCCTACTCTAAATTTGAAAAAAAGTATAAGGGCACATCAGCGTATCTTAAAAATGAGTCAAAACTGCTTCAGGCGCTAAGCGATTTTGAGGCAATTTTTGAACAAAATCCTCTTTCAAAGCCTCTTATGTACTTCCATTATCACATGGATCTCTTTAATGATGCTGAATCTCGCGCGATGTCTTCCAAGCTCATGTCTCGGCTTCAGTTAAATGAGAACAAAGTGGTTTTCTTTGAGCTTTCGTTAGCAAAAATTCCGGCTACACTACAGAAGAAATTTCTAAAAAGTAAGAAACTTTCTCATTACTCGTATTACCTTTATACAGTTTTCCGCCGAGCAAAGCATGACCTTTCTGAATCAGAGGAAAAAATTCTCGGACTTAAATCAATTCCAGCGTATGTGCACTGGATCACTGCAACAGATAAAATTTTGAATAAACAGGTTGTCACATATAAGGGTAAAAAAATGCCTTTGGGCGAAGCGTCTAGTAAAATTCATGAATTGCCACTCAAGGAACGTCGTGAACTCCACGCAGCAGTCATGAATACTCTCAAGGGCGTAAGTGAAATCGCAGAAAGCGAAATTAATGCCATTGCTACTGATAAAAAGATCAACGATGAGTTAAGAGGATTCAAAGAGCCTTACGATGCCACTGTTTTAGGCTACCAAAATGATGCGAAGAGTGTCCTTGCGCTTGTTTCCGCTGTTACGAAACGATACTCAATCAGCCATAGATTTTATAATCTCAAAGCAAAATTACTTAAACTTCCTCATCTAGAATATTCTGATCGCGCAGTGGGTATCGGTGAAAATACAAAAGAAATTACATTTGAAGAGGCTGCTGGTATTTTAAAAGACGTGTTTGGTTCTGCAGACAAGCGTTATTTGTCTATACTTGAAACATTTTTAGAGAACGGACAGATAGATGTGTTTCCAAAAATAGGAAAGACAGACGGTGCATATTGCGGAGGGGGTACCAATGTACCGACATTTGTACTTCTAAATTACACAAACAGCATGGATCAGGTAATGACATTCGCTCATGAGATGGGGCATGCTATTCATACCGAATTTTCAAAAGCGCAGACAGCGTTATATCAAAATTACACAACCTCTACTGCCGAAGTTGCCAGCACCTTTTTTGAATCAATGGTTTTTGATGCGGTCTTTGAGAAGCTTTCCCATAAAGAAAAGATTCTTGCGCTTCACAAAAAAATTAATGATGACATTCAAACTATTTTCCGCCAAATTGCCTGTTTTAATTTTGAGAGAGAGCTTCATACGACAATTCGTAAAAAGGGCGCAGTAACTCGAGAGGAAATTGGAGAAATGCTAAACAAGCACATGGCTTCATATCTAGGTCCTATTATGAAAATGCAACCACTTGATGGAAACCATTTTGTTTCGTGGAGCCATATTCGTCGATTCTTTTATGTATATTCATATGCCTTCGGACAGCTTATTTCAAAGGCGCTCTATGCAAAGTATAAGGAAGATAAAACGTATATCGAAAAAATAAACAAATTCTTATCTGCTGGAGGTAGTGACTCGCCAGAAAATATCTTTAAATCTATTGGTATAGATGTCACAAAGCCTCATTTTTGGGAAAAGGGTCTCGCATCGATAGACAAGGATATTGATCAGTTGGAAAAATTGACCGCTGGTATACAATAGGTGCATGTGGATTGTATATGCATTCTTGTCAGCATTTTTTGCTTCACTTGTAGCGATTTTTGGAAAGATAGGACTTAAAAACCTAGACTCGACGCTCGCCACTTCAGTCCGTTCGATAATAATGGCAGCATTCTTGGTTTGCGTTGCGTTAACTCTCAAGAAGTTTCAAGGATTTAGCTTAGCCTCATTCACCGGAAAAGAGTGGCTTATGATTTCGCTCTCGGGTATCGCTGGGGCATTGTCATGGCTTTTCTATTTCTTTGCCCTAAAAAATGGCAACGCAACAGCAGTTTCTGCAATCGATAGAACAAGTATTATATTCGTAGCGGTTTTTGCGGCTCTTTTTCTAGGCGAGAGTTTTGGTTGGAAGGCCGCGGTTGGTTCTCTCTTTATTGCCGGAGGTATCTTTCTTATTAGCCTCAAATAATTTTCCTTAGCACGAATTTGTGCTACATTGTAGCCCATGAAATCAAGCGAAGTCCGTAAGCGTTTTTTGGCCTTTTTTGAGAAAAGGCAGCATGCAGTTATCCCTTCGGCAAGTCTCGTCACCCCCGATGAAAAAGGGGTAACAAACGCGACGCTCTTTAATACTGCAGGCATGCAGCCGCTTGTGCCATTTTTGCTTGGAAAACCTCATCCAAAAGGTACTCGTCTGGTGGATGTTCAGAAATGCATGCGTACGGTAGACCTTGAAGACATTGGTGACAAAACCCACGCGACATTCTTTGAAATGCTTGGAAACTGGTCACTTGGTGATTATTTCAAAAAGGAGGCAATAACATGGAGCTATGAATTTCTCACATCAAAGGAGGAAGGTTTGGGTCTTGATCCTAAACGACTCTACGTGACTGTTTTTGAGGGCGACGCAAACGCCCCTCGAGATGATGAGGCTGCACAAATTTGGAAAGATGTATTTACGAAGCATAAGATCGATTTTGGCGGTGATACAACAAAGGGTGCTTCAGGGCGAATATTCTATTTACCTGCAAAAAATAATTGGTGGGAAGCAGGTGATAACGGACCATGCGGGCCTGATACCGAAATGTTTTATGATGTTTCTAATAAATTTGGAGGCAAGACACTGACCCATGCAGAGTATGTAGAAGCTGACGATGTTCGAGATGTAATTGAAATCTGGAACGATGTGTTCATGCAGTATGAAAAGAAAAACGGAAAGATCATAGGCAAGCTCCCAAAGCCATCCGTTGATACTGGTGCCGGTCTCGAGCGTCTCACAATGACTTTGCAAGGAGTAGACAACATCTATGACACCGATCTTTTGAAACCGGTCATGAATCTCATGGCAAAGGCTCAAAATGATCTTAAAAATAAGCGAATAATCGCTGATCATCTTCGAGCAAGCACATTCCTCATAGCTGATGGTGTGATTCCTTCAAATACCGATCGCGGATATATCCTCCGCCGTCTCATTCGACGTGCAGTAATCAACACCACCGACAAAAAACTTGATGAAAACCGCATTGGCGTCTTTGTAGATACTATTGTGGCAACTTATGCAGGGGCGTACCCAGAACTTTCAGAAAAAATTGATCATATCAAGCATGTTCTTAATGAAGAATGCAATAAATTTGCCCAGGCCCTTTCTCAGGCTACCGTACAGTTTGAAAAATTCACCAAAAACACCAAGCTTCTTTCGGGTTCAGATGCATTTGTATTATTTTCATCATACGGATTGCCGATTGATGTAACCAAGGAACTTGCAAAGGAAAAGGGGATTGAAGTCGATGTAAAAGCATTCGATATCGAATTTAAAAAGCATCAGGATCTTTCTCGTGCGGGTGCAGAGCAGAAATTTAAAGGCGGACTCGGAGATACCTCAGAAATGTCAGTTAAATACCATACCGCGACCCATCTGCTTCATCAGGCGCTTCGAGAAGTGTTGGGGACGCATGTATCTCAAAAGGGGTCAAATATCACCCCAGAACGACTTCGTTTCGACTTTACCCATACAGCAAAAATGACTGATGAGGAAAAAAAGAAGGTTGAGGATATTGTTAATTCAAAAATTAAGGCAAAATTGGCCGTTCATCGTGTAGAACTTCCTAAAGATGAGGCAGAAAAGACAGGTGCCCTTCATTTCTTTGGCGATAAATACGGCGATATTGTTTCTGTCTACTATATTGGAGATACGATGCAGTCGGCATACTCAAAAGAGTTCTGCGGTGGTCCTCACGTTGAAAACATTGGAATTCTCGGTACATTCAAAATCCAAAAAGAGGAAGCTGTGTCAGCTGGGGTACGACGAATCAAAGCGGTTCTTAACTAAATCTACGTAGATTTTCTTATCCACGTTGAGATGGGTATATTTCAGGCTATAATAGAGGCATGTCTCCTCTTTTTCGACCAGAACCAGAGCTCGGTCTTGTTCTTCACATCGGCTCTTCATCTATTGCGGCCGGTCTCGTACGCTTTAATAAAGGTGAATTACCGCAGATTATTTATATGCTGCGAGAGCTTATTCGCTACCAAGAGAATCTCAATCCCGAGCAATTCTTTTCAGACATGCTCGACACACTCAAAATTGTAAATTCACGCCTCGCAAAGGAAGGTCTGACTCATCTAAAGTTTACAGAATTCGGTGAGCTTAAAATAAAGCATGTTTATTACGTATTTTCATCACCTTGGGCTGTTACGCAAACTAAAATCTCTACCATAAGCAAGCCTGAAGGTTTTACACTTACTCAGGATATGGTTACAGCTGTTATTGATGCCCAAGAAAAGGCATTCGAACAGGAAACACTCGGGGATGCTGAATTAAAAGATGCTCTTCGTGCGGTAGAAAAGCGAGTTGTTCAAATAAAGCTCAATGGATATGAGATTCTTGCACCATACGGCAAAACCGCAAAGCGGGCAGATATCTCTGTGTTCGTAAGTATCGTCCCAAAGGCTGTTTTAGATAAGGTATTTGATATTTCAATCACCACATATCATCCAAAGGACACGATCGTTTCGTCACTTTCATTGGCAACCTATTCAATCATTCGTGATATCTATCATGATCAAAGCGATTTCATGCTCCTTGATGTCGGTGGGGAAGTTTCTGATCTTACTATCGTCAAAGACAGCGTTCTCACGGAAACCGCAAGCTTTCCTCTAGGCAGAAATTTCATCGTACGACGTATTGGCAAGCTTATGGGCGTAACAGCAGAGGAAGCAGCGTCACTTGTAAAGCTTTATCATGAGGGACATATCGATCCAGCGGTGGAGGCAAAACTCAAACCGATTATCACGCAGGCATCGGAAGAATGGATGGAGGGCTTTCGAAATGTTCTCACGAGACTTTCCGAAAAAATGTCTCTTCCTACTACGGTGTACGCAATTATCTACAACGATTTCGTACATTTCTTTATGACTGTGCTGCGAAATGAAAAAATTTCTGAATTTGGCGTAAACGATTTTTCACTTTCCGCGATCCTTATCAATCATGAAAGCCTCAAATCAGTCGTTACGTTCGGAAAACATGCAGACAAGGATCCTTTCGTAGCGATTTTGGCAGCATTTGCCGGCAGACTCTACGAAGCAAAATTGAAATAGTGTATAATTGAAATCAAATGGCTCGAAAAATGCAAGACATAGTTCCAAAAGACGGTCGAACAATCAGGAATATTCCTATCCCTGAGTCACGACCACGTATTGTTGAGCGACCAGTCGTCAAAGAACCTGTCAAAAAAGAGCGTCCCCTAGATAGAGATGACGAATTTACCCAAAAAGTAAAAATTCATAAGGAACCAGTTCAGGAATTTATCCCTCATGAACCGGAACCACTTGTTGAAGAACATACATCTGACGAAGAACCCCCAAGAAATCCGGGTAAGAGACGAACTGGTCTTTGGTATTCGCTTGGTGCAATTCTTGTTGTGCTCGCTCTTGCTTTTGCCACTTCAACTCTTTTCCACGGTGCTACACTTACGGTCTTTCCTCGAACACTTTCACTTCCAATAACCTCTGAGATTGTTGCAAAGAAGAACGCCTCAGGTGATGAGCTTCCATTTCAGGTGGTAACTGTTAAACAAACGGCATCAGAAACAGTTAAAGCAAATGGTGAAAAGCAGGTTGATAAAAAAGCGACAGGTACCATCATCATTTACAATAACTACAGCACTGCCTCACAGAGACTCATTAAAAACACTCGTTTTTCTACGCCAGAAGGTCTCATTTATCGAATCTCTGATTCTGTAACAGTTCCAGGCAAAAAGGGAACTACCCCCGGATCAGTTGAAGCTGTTGTTACGGCTGATGAAGCGGGAGAAAAGTACAATGTCGGCTTAAAGGATTTCACCATACCTGGCTTTAAGGGAGATCCACGATACACAACATTCTACGCTCGTTCTAAGACACCGCTTGCAGGAGGATTTTCAGGTATTCAAAAGGTTGTCGCAGATGCTGATCGTGCAAAGGCAAAGACAGCTATCGAATCTAAATTATTGGCTGAGTTAACCAAGTTGGCTCCAGGTCAGGTTGCAAATGATCAGATTCTTTTTGATAAGGCTATGCGGATTGATTTTGCCCAACTTCCTGAGGAAGCGAGTGGTGATAGCGTTGTTCTAAAAGAAGAGGGCACACTCTCACTAATAATATTTGATAAGGCTAAGCTCTCAGCTGCCGTAGCAAAACAGCAGATCGGCGACTACAAGGGTGAAACTATCCTTATAACCAACCTCGATAAACTAAACTTCACACCAAAAGGCGACTTCCGACCAACCGTAGACAACATCTCATTTACGCTTACTGGCACTTCAGCATTTGAATGGACATATGATGAACTAGCGCTAAAACAGGCTCTCGCAGGTAAACCGGGATCAGATGTTCCGACGATACTTTCACAGTACAAGATGATAGAAAAGGCCGATATTTCTATCCGTCCTTTCTGGCTACGCAAGTTCCCAACATCCCTCGAAAGAATCACAATCGATAAGAAATAACAGGGGTATATTTCTGCTTTGACTTTTTAATCATCTCGGTTTATACTGCAACCCACGTTCTAAATGACAGACCAAAACAAAACCAGCGTAAACGGCGTAGTCACAGAGGCTCTGCCAAACACGTTTTTCCGAGTAAAGCTCGAAGACGGTACTGAAATTCTTACTTACCTAGCAGGTAAAATGAGAATGAACCGCATTCGTGTCCTTGTCGGAGATAAGGTGCGCCTTGAACTTGAACCGTATGGCGGCAAGGGAAGGATCATTCAGAGAATGTAGTCGATTTAGGTACTAAACATTATAAGAAACCAAGAAACCCATGCGAGTAAAGTCATCAGTTCAAAAGAAATGTGCAAACTGCAAGGTAGTTCGACGAAAGGGCTACGTTTTTATTGTTTGCAAGTCAAATCCGCGTCATAAGCAGAGACAGGGATAGTACTTTTGAGCATCCGTATGAAAGCTGTTTACAAGTGATTTATTCCATGCTAGGATAGGAATCCATCTCTTTAGAGATTCTTTTTTTGTGAGCAGACCGATTTAGTCCAAATTTTAAGCCAATTTTTTAAGCCACTTACTTACTTAACACAATGCGAATTCTTGGTATAACTCTTCCTGATGAAAAACACATTGAGATCGCCCTCACGAGTCTCTATGGTGTTGGACGCTCACGCGCACAGTCTATCCTTACTGAAGCTAAAGTAGCGTTCAATAAGAAGGCAAAAGAAATAACTGCAGACGAAGAAAATGCTATCAAGAAAGCAATGGAAACTTTCAAATTTGAAGGTGACCTCAAGCGAGAAGTTGCTTCTAACATTAAGCGCCTCAAGGATATCAAGGCGTACCGAGGAATTCGCCATCAGCGAAGCCTTCCTGTAAACGGACAGCGAACAAAAACCAACTCACGAACTCGACGAGGTAACACTCGAAAGACTATGGGTACTGGACGAAAAGTAGCTGAGAAGAAGTAATCCATAATCACACAATTACCACAATACATATGGCCGAGAAAAAAGTAAAAGCAGAAGAAAAGAAGGTTGATGCAAAAAAGGAGACAGCTCCAGTTGCAAAGGCACCTAAGAAGAAAGTGGATGCAGGCATCCTCTTTGTTCAGTCTACATATAACAACACTATGTGCCTTCTTACTGACGCAAAAGGTAATGCTCTCGCAGCATCTTCAGCGGGCGCACTTGGTTTCAAGGGTGCAAAAAAGGGTACTCCCTTCGCAGCAGCAAAAGTTGGTGAAGTTCTTGCTGATAAGGCAAAGCTCATGGGAGTAAAGGAGGTTCAGGCAATTATTAAGGGCGTAGGATCAGGCCGAGAATCAGCAGTTCGAAGCTTCATTACAAAGGGTATCAGCATCTCTGGTATCAAGGATGTAACTCCGGTGCCATTTAATGGACCTCGCCCAAAAAAGCCGCGACGAGTATAACATTTTAATAATCATTTATGATAATTGGACCAAAATATAAGATAGCGCGACGACTCGGAGCAAACATCTTCGAGAAGACGCAGACCCAGAAGTTCGCACTTCGCCAGGAGCGAAAGGGCGGCAAGGGACCATATCGCCCAAAGGGTGATTTTGCTACCGCTATGCTCGAAAAGCAGAAGGTGCGCTTCTCATACGGAGTAGGTGAGCGACAGTTCAAGAAGTACGTTAAGGAATCAGTGGCAAAGAAGGGTGTAAATACGGTCCAAGCACTCTTTGAACGACTTGAAACACGACTTGATAACGTTGTGTATCGACTCGGTCTCGCTTCAACTCGTCAGGCGGCTCGACAGATGACTGCTCATGGTCACATTCTTGTAAACGGAAAGCGAACCAACGTTCCTTCATACAATCTTTCGATGGGTGACAAGGTTTCTATTCGAATCGCAAGCCAAAAGAGCACTCTCTTTAAGGATCTCGATGAAAAACTCAAGAAAACTCAGTTTCCATCATGGCTCTCCTATGATGCTGATAAGAAAGTTGCGACTGTTGAAGGTAGTCCGAAGTACACACCATCAGAACACTTGTTTAATCTTGGCCAGGTGATTGAGTTCTACAGCCGATAATTCGTGAAGTATTTAAGAGGATAATAATAACGAGTTTAATAAAAAATATATGACAGACCAAAACGTAGTGCTCCCATCAAAGCCAAAAGTAGTCCTTGAAAAGGATTTCTTGGGCGTATACGAAATCGACGGCCTTTACCCAGGTTACGGACACACACTTGGAAACAGTCTTCGACGAATCATCCTCTCATCACTTCCAGGTGCTGCAGTTACCCATGTAAAAATCGCTGGTGTAAGCCACGAATTTTCAACTATTGCAGGGGTTAAGGAAGATGTTATTACTCTTATCCTCAACCTCAAGCGACTTCGAATCAAGATGCTTACTGAAGAGTCACAGACTCTTTCTTTCAAGATCAAGGGTGTAAAAGATGTACAGGCATCAGATATTAAGGTTCCTGGCCAGGTTGAAATTCTCAATCCTGATCTCCATATTGCATCTATCACAGATAAGAACACGGAGCTTGATATCGAAATGACTGTAGCTCGAGGTCTCGGCTACGTCTCAAAGGATGTTCTCCAGAAGGAACGCGTAGACATTGGTACGATCGCTCTCGATGCAACATTCACACCTATCCGAAAGGTAAATTATGAAGTTGAGAACATGCGAGTTGGAGATCGAACTGATTTCAACCGATTGAAGATCACCATCGAAACTGATGGCACCATGACTCCTCATGAAGCTCTCGAAAAGTCTATTGCAACTATGATCAACCAGCTTAAGGCTATCGTTGGCTTTAAGGAGGAAGAGCCAGTAGTTACAAAATCTGAGGAAAAGGCTACAGAACCTGCAGGCGAGAAGAAGGAACTTGATACTGAGTTCCTCAAGACTCGAATCGAGACTCTTGGTCTTTCTCAGCGAACATCAAACGCTCTCGCTAATGCAAATATTCGAACAGTGGGCGGTCTTGTTCGAAAGAAGGAAATTGATATTGAAAACGTTGAAGGACTTGGACCAAAAGGTATCCAGGAAATCCGAAAGGCGCTTTCAGAGTTCGGTATAACCCTTAAATAAGTTTAAAACTAGACAAAATCACTCAAAACGGTTAATCTAGGTCTCCAACACACCCATGCGACATCACGAAAAATTTAGAGTACTCGGACGCGAAAAAGGGCAGCGACAAGCGCTCATTAAGTCACTTTTGCGTTCTCTCGTGATCCATGAAGGTATCACTACAACTGAAGCTAAGGCAAAAGAACTCCGAAAGTTCATCGAACCTATGGTAACTAAGGCTCGCCTCAATACACTCGCTGCTCGACGAAATATTATTTCTGAAATTGGCGATGTTAAAGCTGCAAAGAAGCTTGTTGACGTCATCGCGCCAACATTTAAAACACGAACTGGTGGTTATACACGTGTTGTTAAACTTCCTCTCCGAAAATCAGACGGAGCAAAGATGGCACATATCCAGTTTGTAAAGTAAACCCATGAAAAAGATTCACACCATCGACGCACAGGCAAAGAAAATCGGACGAGTCTCAACTGAGGCCGCTAAAATTCTCATGGGCAAGAACTCAACTGCTTATGCTCCTAACGTTGTAGCAGATGTTGAAGTTCGCATCATTAACGCTGGCAAGGCTGACATCACCGAAAAGAAAAAGGACGAGAAAATCTACAGACGATACACTGGCTACCCAGGTGGTCTTATTGATACATCACTCAAGCGCATGATTGAGAAGAAGGGCGTGAGCGAGGCATTCCGAATTGCTATCAAGGGCATGCTCCCAAAGAACAAGCTCCAGGCTCAGATGCTCAAGAACTTGGTAGTAACCGAATAATTTACATGACAACAGCAGATACAAAAACAAAATATTTTGAGGCAGTAGGTCGACGAAAGACCGCTGTTGCTCGCGCACGAATTACTCCTGCAACAAAGCAATCAATTATCGTAAATGATAAGGAGCATACTGCATATTTTGCAACTCCTGAGCTTGTTATGATCGCGGAAGCAGCATTTGCTGAGTCAAAGATCGCTCAGAAGTTTAAGGTGAGCGCTCAGCTCTCTGGTGGTGGTATTCATTCACAAGCAGAAGCACTCCGACATGCTATCTCACGATCTCTTCTCGAATACGATATTGAACTTCGAAAGAAATTAAAAAAACTCGGCTTCCTCAAGCGAGATCCACGAGCAAAGGAACGACGAAAGTTCGGTCTCAAGAAAGCTCGAAAGTCTCCACAGTGGTCAAAGCGATAAAAGAAAAAAGCACCCGAGTATGGGTGCTTTCGCTTTCTACACGAGACGGAGCGAACCGCTCGGAAGAAGCTTGAAAATTGAAACGCGGGATACCCGTATTACCTCCACACGATCGATGTCCTTGTTTAATCCACTGCGACGGAGGTCTCGACGCTTTCCTTGTACCAACTCCTTGATTTCATTTTCAGCCATTTCTTCGGTACCAGCTCTCAGCTTGACCCGCTCTTTAAGGAGATCAGGGGAGAGGTTGGGTCCAAAGTAATGAATGATCGCTTCAAACGTTGTGTCAGATGAGTTCATAATCTTGTGAGACTTTAAAATACAAAGAACTTGCCGTCAACCTCATGAATTTGGTAAAAATGTTAGTATAGAAAAACATGGAAAAAAACGAGAAAGAAAACAAGACACCTGAGACTATAAGCACCGTAGAAGTTGAAAATCTCCGAAAGGAGGTTGAAAAGCTCACGTCTGAGCGCGATGAATACCTTGCCGGCTGGCAGCGTGCTAAGGCTGATTTTGCCAATGCCAAGAAGCGCATGGACGAATCTATGAAGGAATACCGCACCATGGCCACAGAAGGCCTCGTAGAAGAGCTTTTACCGGTCCTACAGAGCTTTGAAATGGCCTTTGCGAACAAGGAGGCGTGGGAGAAAGCAGACAAAAACTGGCGAGCGGGTATCGAATATATTTATAACCAACTTAAAGCAATTCTTGACCAAAACGGCCTCAAGGAACTTAATCCTCTCGATAAGGACTTTGACCCAAACACCCACGAAGCTCTTTCATTTGAAAAAGTTGAGGATCCAACTAAGGGCAACAAAGTGGTAAAGGTAATTGAAAAGGGGTATACACTCGGCACCAAACTTATCAAACCAGCAAAGGTTATCGTAGGGGAACAAACTGCTCAATAGGCGACGTACTATACTTGACTCGCCGTGTAGGCGAAGGTATATAATTACGACAAGATCATGCTAATTACCAAACCACAGGTTCATATCGTCACAAAGGAAGTCACCCTGGCTTCTGGTGAACTCGTGTGTGCATATTTTGCCGTTATGGACATAAACGGCGTTCTCGACGTCCGTTTCCTCGGTACCAAACCTATCGAAGTCCCACAGGCAGAATCTGAGGCGAAACCGCTCCTTCTTGAAGGTGCTCGAAAAGTCTGTATTGCCTGTGCTCCTATCGTTTCTCCGTTCGAGAAAATCTCTCACTATTTCTCGCTTGATTTCCTTGTAAATCAACTAGCTCGCGCTCCAAGCGTTCGATAAATCGTCTAATTATTCGATTTATTTAACGTTATTTACACATGTCTAAAATTATTGGTATCGATCTCGGTACCACAAACTCAGCTGTAGCCGTCATGGAGGTCGGCGAAGCAAAGATCCTCGAAAACGCTGAGGGTATGCGCACAACTCCGTCTATTGTTGCAGAAACAAAGACCAAGGAACGCGTAGTTGGCGTTATTGCCAAGCGTCAGTCAGTTACAAATCCAAAAAATACGATCTTCCAGATCAAGCGATTCATTGGACACAACTTCGATGAAACATCTGTTCAGAAAGATGCGAAAGCAGTTCCGTTTAAAACCCGAAAGTCTGATAACGGAGGTGTAGAAGTAAAAATGGGTGATAAGTGGTATCGCCCAGAGGAAATTTCTGCAATGATTCTTGCCAAGCTTAAGGCAGACGCAGAAGCTCGACTCGGTGAACCAGTTACCGAAGCGGTTATTACTGTACCCGCATACTTTAACGATTCACAGAGACAGGCAACAAAGGATGCTGGTAAGATCGCAGGGCTCGATGTAAAGCGAATTATCAACGAACCGACTGCCGCAGCGCTTGCATACGGCTTTAACAAGCAGAAGGATGAAAAGATCGTTGTCTTTGACTTCGGTGGAGGTACATTCGATATTTCCGTGCTTGAAGTTGGTGAAGGTGTAGTTGAAGTTCGATCAACCGATGGTGACGCGCATTTGGGAGGTAAGGATATCGATCAGAAAATCATTAACTGGCTTGCAGACGATTTCCAGAAGGAAAATGGCATAGATCTCCGTAAGGATGCGCTCGCAAAGCAGCGACTTGATGATGCAGCAGAAAAAGCAAAAATTGAACTTTCAACGGCAGTTGAAACAGAAATCAATATTCCATTTATTTCTGTCGGATCAGATGGTCCACTCCATCTCGTGAAGAAAATGACACGAGCAAAGCTCGAAGAACTTACCTCTGAATTCATCACTCGTGCGATGGAAATCACCAAACGAGCAATGGAAGCATCTCCATTCAAGATCGCTGATATCAATGAAGTGATTCTCGTGGGAGGTCAGACACGAATGCCTGCAATGCAGAAGGCTGTAGAGGACTACTTTAAGAAGAAGCCTCACATGGGCGTAAATCCTGATGAAGTAGTTGCTATTGGTGCGGCTATCCAGGGTGGAGTGCTCAAGGGTGATGTCAAAGACGTGCTTCTTCTCGATGTTATTCCGCTCTCATTCGGTATCGAGACAATGGGTAACGTGGCAACAAAACTTATTGAAAAGAACACCACTATTCCTGCGTCAAAATCACAGATTTTCTCAACTGCAGCAGATAACCAAACATCAGTAGAAATTCATGTGGTTCAAGGTGATCGAGCAATGGCCCGAGATAACAAATCGCTTGGACGATTTATTCTCGATGGTATTCCACCAGCACCTCGCGGCGTTCCACAGGTTGAAGTTACCTTTGACATTGATGCAAACGGAATCCTCAACGTAAAAGCGAAAGAAAAGTCTACGGGCAAGGAACAGTCAATCAAGATTCAAGGCTCATCAGGTCTTTCAAAAGAAGATATTGAGCGCATGAAAAAAGATGCTGAAGTAAACGCTGCTGAAGACGAAAAGAAAAAGGCTGAGGCAGAAGCAAAAAATGTTGCAGAGCAAATGATTTATACAGCAGAAAAGTCAGTTAAGGATGCTGGCGATAAGATCACTTCTGATATTAAATCGGATGTTGAAGCAAAAGTTGCTGATCTTAAAAAAGTGAAGGATGGCAATGATGTTGAAGCAATCAAAAAGGCGACTGAAGCTCTTTCAGCATCTATGCAGAAGATCGGTGAGGCGATGATGAAAAATCAGCAGCAAGCTGGACAGACCGGCGGCGCGCAAACTGAAAAGAAAGATGGCGCAGACGGAAATGTGAAGGATGCAGAATACACTGAAAAGAAATAATGGATACGGCGCGCGCCGTTGGTTGCGGGAATCCGACTAGTACCTTAAAGATGTGCGTATCCCAGTGGGGATAAAGAAAAGCAGACGACCTACTCTCCATGATCTTATGAATCGTGGGGAGAATGGTGTCTGCTTGGAGAGAAGTAACATGTTAGTCAGAATAACTTACATTACTAAGTTGAAATGTGCGGACAGGCTTACCATGACTATTAGTGCCATCAACAATGTCAAAAGACTATTACAAAATCCTCGGTATCGATAAAAACGCGTCTCAAGACGAGATAAAAAAGGCGTTTCGAAAGCTTGCGCATGAACACCACCCAGATAAGCAGGGTGGAAACGATGCAAAGTTTAAAGAGGCAAACGAGGCCTACTCTGTTTTGGGCGACGAGAAAAAACGCGCTCAATATGATCAGTTTGGCTCTGCAGGACCAAACATGGGTGGCTTTGGAGGACAGGGGGGATTTAATCCAAATGACTTTGGTTTTGATTTTTCTGGATTCCAGGGAGGATTTGGTAATGGTGGAGTAGAGTTCGATCTCGGTAGCATATTTGGCGATATTTTTGGCGGAGGCGGACGACAGCGAACAAAACGTGGATCAGATATTTCTGTTGATCTTCAAATTTCGTTTGAAGAATCAGTATTCGGTGTTGAAAAACTTATTGTTATAAACAAAACATCTGCCTGTGAAGAGTGTGGTGGCAATGGCGCAAAGAAGGGTTCGAAACTTCGAACATGCCATACCTGTAATGGAAAAGGTAAGGTCACGGAAATTAAAAGATCGATCATTGGTTCGTTCCAAGCGACCCGCACCTGCGAGACCTGTCACGGCACAGGAAAAGAGCCTGAAGAAAAATGCCCTGTATGTAAGGGCTCAGGTATACATCGCAGAAATCAGGAGCTCAAAGTAAAGATTCCTGCTGGAATCAATGATGGTGAAATGGTGCGCCTTTCTGGTGCCGGTGAAGCTGTTTCCGGCGGACAGTCAGGTGACCTCTACATAAAAATTCATGTCAAAGAACACCCGATCTGGGTTAAGGAGGGAGACAATCTCATCATGGAGCTTGATGTAAAGCTTTCAGATGCCCTTATTGGCACCGAAACCGTACTTAAAACCCTTGATGGTGACATAGTGCTCAAAATACCTGAAGGAATTAACCACGGCGAGATCTTAAGAGTCAAAGGGAAGGGTGTTCCTGCGTCAAAATCACATAGAGGAGACATTCTCGTAAAAATAAATGTGGTGATGCCCCGACGCCTATCAAAAGAAGCGAAAAAGGCTATTGAAATTCTAAAGAAGGAAGGTATCTAATTGTTTATACTTGCGCTTCGCACATACTTGTGCTACGGTGTTTTAGCAATGAAAACACATATCAACAAACGAAATATCTACTCAACCGCACCTGTATGGGCGGATGTGTCGCTTTGTGTTTTTTCGCATACCAAATACGCGGCGTTTAGCCCGATGTCATAAGCACTTGATCTCCAATCGAGTATTTAAAACATCGTGCTAACAAGCACGATGTTTTACATTCAGCTGAATGCTGACTAAAGGGAAACTTTTAGAGTTCTTTCACAATTCAACCTCAACACAAAGGAAAGTTATGATTAAATCGAAACGAATGGCTCAGATAAAGGAAATATATCGGCCATTCCTTGGGCCATTCCTGGTCATTTCGCTCCTCGTTACAATCACCCAATCAATGGGAGTGATTTTTGCCTATTACACAGGAAAATTTGTTAAAAGCGTTGATGATGGAGATCTAACAAATCTTTATCAAAGCCTTTTTGCTCTTCTCCTCGCGATACTTGGTGGAAAACTGTTTGACTGGCAACTCATTAAAATTCACATTGAGAAGATAGTCACGGATCTAGAGTGTCATATTTCCCAGCTCACAATCAAGAGAATTTCTAAATTCTCAATTGGGCAGGTTATCAATCAGAACTCCGGATATAAACAGGAAACACTACAAAAAGGTGAGTCCGCTATAGGAGAGCTTATTGGCACATTTTTCCTCGACTTCATTCCAACCGTCGCAAGAATAATTATCACACTTATTGCATTATTCTTGATTGATTTCAGTATTGGGTATTGTGCACTTGTAAGTATTGGCTTCTATGTTTGGTCTAGTATTCGAATCAATAATAAATTATTGCCTCGAATCAAGATTAATAAGAAGAAAGAAAATAAGGTCAATACCTCCTACTGGGAAATGATCAAACACATAAGGCTTGTCATCTCAAGTGCGCAGGAAAGACGAGCGGTTACTGAATTCAGAGACCAGTACAACGAATACGGTGACGATCACAAGGACATATGGTCGGGTTATGTAACAAGGCTAACCTTTACTCGTGAACCGTTTATCGCCTTAGGGCATGTATTCATACTCATGCTTGCAGCGCTTCATGTAATGAATAACGATCTGAGTAAATCGGATCTAATTATTATCATGGGTCTGGTTGCATTAGGTTACAGTGCGCTTGGAAGTATTGGTAACACCCAGAGACGACTCGTAAGAAACTTCATCCTCATGGGCAGATATTTTGATTTGTTGGATTTACCTCCAGCAGTTAAAGTGAAATCAGGGGCAGTTAAGCTTGATTCATTCAGAAATTCAATTGAATTTAGAAATATTTCATTTAAATATCCTGAATTCAAATTGAATGGTGATGATACCGAGGAAGACGAGTCATCAGACAAAAAGGAAGACACCCAAACCGCCCTCCAGAATATAAACCTACAGATTTATCGCGGAGAGACGGTTGCATTGGTTGGGCCTTCGGGATCGGGTAAGTCAACACTCATCAACCTATTGCAACGGGGCTATGACCCAGATCAAGGAGAAATTCTGATTGATGGTCATAACCTCCGTGATTTAGATCTAGATAGGTGGCGTGAAATGATTGGTTTGGTGGATCAAGAGCCGAAACTGTGGGACAACACTCTTCGTTACAATATCCTCTACGGACTTAACGGTAAAGGTGATACGGTAACACAGGAGGAACTGGAAAGTCTTGCTGCCATGTCCAGAATTGATGAGTTTTACTCACGACTCAGGCCAAAGGGTTTTGATACCCTGATTGGCGAAAACGGGTTACAACTCTCAGGCGGCCAACGTCAAAGAGTTGCAATCGCACGCGCGTTAATCAAAAAGCCCGATCTGCTCATACTAGATGAAGCAACCAACGCGCTTGATCCGCGTAATGAAAAGCTTGTTCATCAGGCTCTTCGAAGCGCACTTGTAAATCGGACAGGAATAATCATCGCCCACCGTCTTTCGACAGTTCGAAACGCAGACAAAATTGTTGT
This sequence comes from uncultured Candidatus Saccharibacteria bacterium, assembly GCA_964495425.1. GTDB lineage: Bacteria > Patescibacteriota > Minisyncoccia > Phycocordibacterales > UBA6065 > UBA6065. Next base: position 78,392 of record CAZBVG010000002.1, on the reverse strand, counting down.
ATTTGGCAAAGGACAAATTATCGGTTCTGGAACACATTCTGAACTAATGACATCATGTCCACCATACAATGAGCTTGTTATGCACGAATTAGAAGGATTGCGTTAATGTTGAATTCAAGAGCCATCCCTTGATGGCTCTTTTTTATACAAACGAACTTTCTGCACTTCTACCACGTATATAAGGTAGACAATGAGCGCCTTAAAACGCACCAATTCGGGCTTTTAGGCCTTTTTTTTGTTCTTTGTAATCCAGGTATAACAGCACTTCAACACTTCCAACTTTGGCTGAATGAAATCCTTAACTCGACTCCTGCAAAGGGTAAGAATAGTTGCCATGCAACATGATTTCCTATGCAGATATTGGAAACGCTACTGCCTATTGTGGCGGTATGTTAGGAAAATGTGGGGGATGAATCAGGCTTTTCGCTCAGTTTTTCTCTCACTTACAATCGCAGCATTTGTAGCACAGCTCACGGAGCTTGCTCTTTTTTTTCTACCCGGAAAAATTATTGACAGCGCTCGCTTTGGTAATGAAAACATCAAGGCTTACACATCGTTTCTTTTGATAGCAATCTTTGGAAACTATTTTCTGACCTATTCTCGGTGGAAAATAAACATCAAGAGGCTCTATTACTCACTTCGCATATCTCTGGGAATGGAATCCCTGACGCGAATAATGAGTTTACCGCTTCATAGACTCGCATACAGCAAAAAGCATCATTGGCTCATCATCAAAAATGGCGAGAGTGCTATAACAAGTCTTACGGAGAAGATTTTCTTCTTCATACTCCCGCTCGTGTTTTACATGAGTATCACTACTACCATTTTGCTTTGGATAGACCCTGTTGCGGTATGCATTATGATTGTCGGAATCATCCTTCTTCTTATCGTAAGCTTCACGCTTAATTGGAAAATTATGCCTGAACTCGATAAGGCAGAGCAGGAAGAGAACACGATCATGAGCGAATATAATGAGGTAATTGAAAATGCTTGGTTCGTTGTACTTAATAACAAAGAGAACAGCGAACTGAGTAGGTTTGTCTCAAAATATGGCATCTACAAACAGACGAGTGTAAAAATGTGGCTCAAGCAAATGTTGCATTCTGTCCTTCGGGACACATGCATCTCATTTGCCACGCTTGCAGTCATAGTATTCAGAGCGACTAATCAGGTTCTTGATAGTGAGATTTCCTTAGGAAATTTCATAACAGTCGTCCTGCTTTCTGTCGGCGCATTTAGATCAATGAATGAAATTGGGCTTTTCCAGCGTGACCTACTTACCTATGTCGCACAAATTCGTAGTTACATAGGTCTACAGAGGCAACCGAAACGGGCACTGAAAGAAAGTACCGTTCAACCGATTGTAACGTCAGGAAGAATAGTTTTCGAGAATGTAAAATGCAGAGCTCCACTAGATACGGGGGAAAATTGGACTCTTGAGATCGAAAACTTCAGTATTGAACAAGGAGAAACTATTCATATTGTAGGACCGTCAGGTGCCGGGAAATCTACGCTCATAAGCCTACTTCTTGGTATTCGACGGCCTGCACAGGGAAGAATACTCTTTGATGGCCACGATATTAATACAATCGATAATCAGGCTCTGCGCAAAAGTATTGGTTATGTTGAGCAGGTACCAACCTTTCTCAACAGAACCATTGCCGAGAATCTGCGATTCGCCTTAAGCGAAAGCGAAAAAGCAGAGATGACCGATGATAAGCTCTACGACATCCTCGATCGCGTACACCTATCGTCAGTTCGACACAAAAAAAGGCTTCATACTCCCATTGGTAGAAAAGGTGAAAACCTATCTGTTGGTGAACGGCAACGACTTGCCCTGGCTCGCGCGCTGATAATTAATCCTTCGATTCTTATCTTTGACGAGCCAACGAGCGCTCTCGATCCCTACAGCGAAGTTATGATACTTGCCGCAATGAGAAGAGAGGCAGTAGGAAGAACCTGTATTGTTATTACCCACAAGGTAAGCAGTCTTGTTGATGCCCAAAAGATACTTGTGCTTAACCACGGAGAAGTGGTAGGCGTAGGAACTCATGCGGATTTAAGTACGAGATGCCAGCTTTACATGCACATGGTCCTTCATGGGAAGACCATTTAGCGACAAGGAGCCCTTTAAACAGGGCTCCTTTTTATGATACGATTGCGCTCATCGGCATATGATATAATTTTCATAAGCAACAGCATTACTTTGAGGCGTTTTTTATTGCCTCACAAACCCTTATGAGCCTTGCACTTAGTTTTGGAATACTCGCAGGAACTGCCCAGCTCTGGGGTTATTGGATTTACAATAGGGAAATATTTAAAGGCCAGATTAAACCAAATGCGGTCAGTTGGGGACTTTGGGCGGGAGGAAGTGTTATAGCATTCTGGTCATATGCGCTTTTAACCGATGATTGGGTAAAGAATATTCTTCCTGTCGCATGTTCTGTGGCGGTAATATTCACTTTTTTTTATTCCTTAATAAAGGGAAGGTTTGAAAAACCAGATAAAACGAGTTGCATAATTGCAATTCTCGACATATTAGTTGTGATATTTTGGTTTGTAACTAAATCTGAGATTTATACAAACATATTTATGCAGATCGATGTATTTATTACTTTTTTACCGCTTTTTATTGAAGTATGGCGCAACCCGGAGTATGAAAAGCCGATACCATGGTTCATTTGGAGCATGGCATATGCATGTATGTTTATTTCTATATGTCTTTCATATGAAAAACCTTGGGACCTAATGTATCCGATCATGTACTTCATACTTCATCTTACAGTTGGTCTTATTGTTTCTTTTAAAAAACCCTTACAAAACCATGTCGCATAATGTATATACTTCTGAAAGCCCGATAGCAGGTAAAGGCGTTTTTGCTAAAAAAGTATTTAAAAAGGGAGAAATTGTTTTTATCCTTAAAGGAAAAGTAACACATTGGGAAGTTATAGATGCAGCATCATCTGCTGCTGGGCCAAATTGGATAGGCATTAAAAAGGGTGTGTGGATTGATCCAGCGTATCCCTATATGTACCTGAATCATTCGTGCGATCCAAACATTGGTATTAAGGGTAGCGTGGTATTTCATGCACTTCGTGATATCAAAAAAGGTGAGGAAGTTATGTTTGACTATTCTATTACTGAAGATGACGTATTGTGGCATCTTCCACATACGTGTGCGTGTGGGTCCAGAAAATGTAGAGGGGATATTAGATCAATTCAATTCCTTCCTCCATCGGTATTCAAATCCTACCTACCATACATTCCAAATTATTTTAGAGGAGTGTATACTAAATTACATAAAGGAACCCTCGATGAACAAGAAAAATAAGATTTTCTTTATTATTTTTGGACTTTTGCTTCTAAGCTCAATTGAGATGATTTTGTATAGATACATATATCTAAAGCAATTTACAGTATTTGTTTCAGAGGAAAAACTCCCGACACAATTTGATAGTTTAGGTATTAGTGATAACTAATATGGATCCATTATCTTGTAGCTGGGACACAGCGACACTCCTTGTTTTTTCAAAAAACGTTTTTGATTCTCTTATTTATTACTCACATTTTTCTGCACTTATTCTATCCGTCGGCTTTGGCCTCTTCGTATTTTTGAATAACCGCAAGTCACTAATTCACCAGGTTCTTTTTACAATAACCCTATTTCTTTCTGCGTGGTTATTTAGCGATTTAGTTCTATGGGCAACCGAGAAGAGTGAAATCACAATGACATTTTGGTCATTTACCATACTGTTTGAACCAATAGTTTATGCATTTGCACTCTATTTCGTATACCTCTTTATAGATAAAAAGGATATAAGTTTAAGAAAAAAAATAACTATATTCGCACCACTACTTATAACAATATTCCTTGCTCCAACAACATACGCATTACTCGGATTTGATTTAACGAGTTGCGATAGAGATGCAATCGAAGGACCTCTTGTGTACTACGGATATTCACTCGAAATACTATATACACTCTGGATTATATTTTTAGCATTTTCTAGGTGTGCTGTAGAAAAAGTTACGACAGAAAGAAAGAAAATAGGCCTAATGGCGACCGGCACCGTACTATTTCTCCTTTCGTTTGCATTTGGAAACATTATTGGAAGTCTTTTTACAAATGCCAATTTCATAGGCGAAGATTACAGCTGGACAATAGGGCAATACGGTCTTTTTGGTGTTCCGGTATTTGTGGGTTTTCTTGCATATCTCATCATTAAATTTAAGGCTTTCAATATCAAGCTTATTGGTGCGCAAGCACTCGTGTTTACTCTTGCACTCATCACAGCTTGCCAATTCTTTTATGCCACCTCATACCTCAACATCATCCTTATTGCTATCACCCTTATACTTATTCTTGTTTTCGGCTCGTTTCTTGTGCGTAGTGTGATTGGGGAAATAAAATCACGCGAACACCTCCAGATGCTTACCGATCAACTTCAAAGAGTAAATAACGAACTCTCAAGCGCTAACACAAAACTCAAACTTCTCGATCAGCAGAAAACTGAATTCATTTCCTTTGCTACCCATCAGCTCCGTAGCCCACTTACAGCTATTCGTGGTACTGCATCGCTTATTCTCGAAGGTGATCTCGGAAAGGTGCCAAAAAACCTTATGATGCCAATTGAAACCATCTTTACGTCAATCAACACTCAGATTCGCATCGTTGAAGATTATTTGAATGTGTCTCGCATAGAGCTTGGTACTATGAACTACAGCCCCATGAAGGTAGACCTCAAGAACATGCTTTCTGATGTCATGGTTGAACTTCGTCCTAACTTTAGCGAGAAAAGCCTTATCTCACAGATGAAATTTGATGATTCGGTGGAGTATACTGCCAATGTCGATATCGATAAATTCAAGCAGGTCCTTATGAACGTGATTGATAACTCAATCAAGTACACGCCATCGGGATCAATAACCGCGTCACTTGAAAAGGATGACCAGCGAGGTGTTATTCGAATCAAGATTGAAGATACCGGCGTGGGTATAAAGCCAGAAGTTCTGCCGAAACTCTTCCAAAAGTTTACCCGTGCGCCACACGCAAGCGAGGTCAATATTCACGGCACAGGACTTGGCCTATACCTTGCAAAGGAGATTACCCTTGGGCACAATGGCCGCATCTGGGCTGAATCAGATGGTGAAGGGAAGGGAAGTAGATTTTTTGTGGAGGTGCCGAGTTGTAAATAATTAAACATCTATATTAAATCAGTTTCATCATCTTTATTTACTTTTGACCAGGATAATTCAAAAATTTTTTTTAATGAATCAGCAATCTCAGCGCTTTCTATAATTACCGCAAATTTTTCAATTAATGACATAAATACCACCTTATTGTCATAAATATTTATCTCGGGAGTAAAACCGTATTTTTTAGAAGAAACTAAAACCGACTTTCTTAATTCTTCGTTGTCTCTTCGAATTCTTGATTTTGCATGCAAAGTATCTGGAAATATCGTCCGAGTCTTAATTTTTTTGAGTAATCTCCTTTGATAATAATCAGGGAAGTAGCCCAAAATTAACTCATGAATGTTTTTGACAGATGCAAAAGATCTAATAGTTTCAGTCGATGTTAAGGAATCATCATAAGCAGTTCTTAAACCCTCAGCACCTTCAAAAAACTGAAATTTGGGTTTGGGCCCAATTCCGACATATAATGACTTTAATTCAGGTTGAATTTTTTTTGCAACCTGGGCAAGTTCAGAATACTTTTTAATAGAATCCTCAGCTATTGAGATCAATCGGTCTGGAGAAACTGCTGTATACAACTTTATGCCAGATTTTTCAGATATACTTACCAACCCATTTTTTGATAATTTATCTAAAATTACGTAAGAGGTGCTTCTGTTTATGCTAGATTTCTTTGCAATGCTACTTACTGTTACTGTTCCAAGTTCAAGAAGGGTAAGATAGATTTTCGCTTCCTTTGTTGTAAATCCAAATTTTTCTAATTCATTTAAAAGCATTTTAGGTGTTACGTTGACATAACAGCACTACTTGATATTACAAGACAAAGCAGTGTTGTCAAAGATCAATAACAACGTTCAAAAAAAAATTGACTAATTTACACCGTTAAGTAATTTTATACAGTAAGAGTAAATGAATGTGGAATCTAAATTATATAAATGTCCTACAAGAAAACTATTCACGATTTATACTCTCAACTAAACAAAGCGCGTAAACAAAAAGCGATTAGTAGGGTATACAAATTTCCTAAATCAAAACATAAGGATGAATCGGAGCATAAATATCTCTCACGAATTGTTAATAATTCTCATAAATACAAATTTGTTAATGTAAGTGGTAAAATAAAAAATCAAATTGTAGCTTTCGGTACACCAGGACCAATTATCACCAAATTTGGAAAGTTTCAGATGGTTCCCGCTAAAGTTATTGATGGTAAATGGGGTCTGCAATATATCCTAATTTATCCGAATCTTACCCATCTCTTAAGAAAAAGAAAAATACTTCTAAGAATCAGCTCTGGGTGTTATTCGGGGATGGTATTAGGAGACACCACCTGCGATTGCAGGCGTCAGTATGAGCTTTCATTAAAAAAGATCATTCAAATGAAGGGCGGTGTGTTGATTCTAATTCCCAATCATGATGGTAGAGGATGGCCAAAATTTAAGATGGCGATTCAACAATTAATGAATGAACTAAAAATAGATACAATCTCAGCAGCGAAACTATTTTTTAGAGATACAAAAAATATAGATATTAGAACCTTTGATGAATCAGCGATCATTTTAAAAGCATTGGGTTTTAATTCAAAAAATCATTTTAGATTACTATCTGAAAGTAAAAATAAAATATCCAGCCTATCTAAACATAAACTAAATATTTTGGGTACCGAATCCTTAAAAATTCATGGACTTACGAAGGAAGCTCGAGACAATTCACGAGCAAAAAAGGCTTTTTATATATCTCAAAAATAATGATTTAAGTTTTACCTACAATATGTACATCCCCTAAATTTATGCTAATTTAAACCAAGTTTGGTTCTTACAATTCTTAATCTAACTCAACCACAAAATCACAGGATTTCGAATGATTACACTAGGTACATCACTCAGTGAGTCTAAAAAAACCTCTCAAAAGACCACCACTGCAGCCATCCAACGTGCGCAACGAGACAGGGAACTCATACACCGCTTCCTTAACGGAGACGAAAAAGCCTTTGAGGAGATCGTTTTGATTCATCGGGAGAAAATTTTTGCAATAGTGTTTAAATTTCTCCACAATCATCACGACTCCCAAGAGATCGTTCAAGATGTATTCGTTCGAGCATACAAAGGACTCAAATTCTTTCGTGAAGACAGTTCACTAGCAACTTGGCTCCATAGTATTGCACTCAACCTATCTAAAAATAGGTATTGGTACTTCAGGCGAAGGAAAATCGATCAGACTAGCTCTCTCGACAAGGCGCTGACAGAAGATGGCGGCGCGACGTTTCTAGACCTGATTGCCAGCGACGCTATGGGTCCCGACCAACAGATTGTCATTGATGAATTTGAAGACCTCGTTGAAAAGTGCTCAATGAGACTTGATCCGATGCGTCGTCAAATTCTTTACCTCAGGATTCATCGCCATTTAACATACGATAAAATCGGCGAGATATTCGGAATAAAAGTAGGTACTGTTAAAAGTAAACTCTCGCGAGCAAGAAAAATCCTACTGCAGGAAATGTCAATTCAGTGTCCCGAGCTTTCAACGAGAGAATGCCTGCGCATGATTGTCGGTAGAAGCCACATACGAGTTAGTTAGCTCGTGCATAAGCCGTAGAAATACGGCTTTTTTATATACTGATGTGCAAGGTCAACAAGGCATGACTTTAAAAATTCTTACGCTCTTCATTTAATCCATACTTATTTTATAAATAAAAATCCGGACGAATCCGGATTTGTATAAATCATTTTGCCGCAAGATATTTCTTCCAATAGGGAAACCACTCTTCTTTGAAAAGGCCGAGATCAATAACATCCCAGAACTTTCCCTCCTTGAAGATTTCGAGTCTCGACGTACCTTCAACCTTGTAGCCACAGTGTTTGCTATAGGCGAGACTGCGTTCGTTGAATGCAATAACCCGGGACATTATTTTCCTAAGGTTAAGCGTATTGAATAGGTAATTAAGAAGCTGCATTTTGGCGTCGGTTCCATAACCCTTGCCCCAATACCTTTTATCACCAATAAATGCACCCGTGGTGGTAATTCCATCCTTCCACACGATTTTATGAGTGCCCATGACGCCTATGAGCGTGCCGTCGAGAAGACAAATACCCAGAGTAATTTGATCTTTGCTATCTTTCAGCTTTGAAAACCATTCCTTTTCATTTTCCATACTCATTGGCAGGTAAGCTATCAGATACCTGGTAACTTCTCTGTCATTAATCCATTTAACCAGTAGAGGAAGATCTTTTTCTTCCAAAGGCCGGAGAAATGTCTTTTTGCCGCGTAGAAACACTACACCACTTGAGTTTTTATTTTTAGACTTCATTTTGTTTAAGGAGCTAACGAGCTGAAACGGGCAAGGAAAATCCCGGCTTGCGTTCAGCCGGGATGAGTTCATTTCTAATTGGGAAATAGAATGTTATGCACACATGTCGGCCAGACACAAAATATCTAAAGTAGAGACAGCAAAAGACCCCTCAAGGTTTCGAGGGCAGGTAATCTTCATATACGTTGTGTGCGTATGTGTATTCATATGCTGTGAAATTATAAACCCATTTTGAGACAAATGTCAATTAATATGACTATTCTTTCCCAAAAACCCCATATTTTGCTAGACTAAATATATGGCAAAAATAGAGCCTAAAAACCTTAAGGGGTTTCGAGATTTTCTCCCGGAAATGCAGATTCCACGGCAGCAAATGATCGAAACAATCAAGGCGTCGTACGAGACGTTTGGTTTTGAGCCGCTCGAAACTCCGGTTTTGGAATATGCTGAAACACTCGTTGGTAAATATGGTGATGAAGGCGACAAGCTCATGTACCGCTTCAAAGACAACGGTGATCGAGATGTGGCGATGCGATATGATCTCACCATTCCTCTCGCGAGAGTTGTCGCGCAAAACGGTGAGCTCAAGAAACCTTTCAAGCGCTACCAGGTTAGCCCGGTTTGGCGAGCTGATAACACACAGAAGGGAAGATACCGCGAATTCTATCAGTGCGATGCTGATATTGTTGGATCAACGAGTCCTTTGGCCGACGCAGAGATTCTCGCACTTGTGGCCAAGACGCTTCAGAACCTCGGAATCAACAGCTTTGTCGTTCGCATCAATTCACGCGAAATTATTTCTGCGTTTTATACATCTCTTGCACTTTCTGAGGCTGAGCAGCTTACAGCGACCCGCATTGTCGACAAGATGGATAAAATCGGTCCAAAGGAAGTCGAAAATGAGCTCGTGAAAGCGGGAATTTCTCAAGCAAATGCACAAGAAATTCTCCGCTTTGCCTCTACAAGCGTTGATGGGATTCGAAATCAGGCGGACCTCGGAAATATTGCTGAGTCATTCCCCGCAATCAAAGAACCACTACGAAAACTCTCAACAATTATTGAATATGCATACGTTCAGAGCCCTGATGCGAAATTTGTTGTCGATTTTTCTATCGCTCGCGGCCTCGACTATTACACCGGCATGATTTTTGAAGTAAATCTCACCTCAGCTGCTGGCTTTGGTTCAATTTGCTCAGGAGGACGATACGATAACCTTGTAGGAATCTTTTCAAACAAACCAGTTCCTGCGGTTGGTCTTTCCATCGGTCTTGATCGACTCATGGCCGCACTTGAAGAACTTAACCTTTTGCCAGACGCCAAAACAACTGCCCAGGTGCTTATCGTAAACTTTGACGAAAGTCTCACTAACGATTACCTCAAGATCGCATCTGAACTGCGTGCCGCCTCAATAAACACCGTGGTGTACTTCGAGGCAGCAGATCTCAAAAAGCAGCTTTCATACGCAGGAGATAAAGGTATCAAATTTGCTGTCATCTACGGTCCTGATGAGGCCAAGGAAGGGAAGATAGTGGTGAAAAACCTCGAAAAGGGAACTCAGGAGAAAGTAGAACTCTCTAAAATCTCGCGCTTTTTCTAAAAAGTTGTCCTTTGACGACATGAAACAAACGCCGTACTCTATACGTATGTCGCGCCTTAACGCATATCAAAAGTCTTGTATCGCTTTTCTGTTCGTTCTTCTCATCTTCTGGGGCTACCTCTTCACAACAGGAACAAAAAGTGGATCACTCAATTACATATTCGCACTGATGTATGCGCTTATGCCATTTTTAGGAGGTATCGCAGCCATTCGCGGGTATCAAGAGTGGGGAGGCCTTTCAACGATACTCGGAAAAGCAATTCTTTTCCTTGGACTCGGACTTTTCATGTGGGGTTTTGGAAAAATCGCCTGGGTTTACTACGCCGCGATTCCAGGAATTCAGAATGCATCGCTTCCTGATTGGTTCTTTGCCCCGAGCGTGTTCCTCTATACGATCGGTACTATCTATTTGTCACTTACAACTGGCATTCGTTTGAGCCTTAAATTTACTTCAGGTCGTATTTTTGCGATTGTTACACCTATCGTTGTGTTTATCCTCGCATATTATGTTTTGATAGCACTTCCAAAAGCAGACATAGACACGCTCATTTCTAACAAAGATACAATTCTCCGATCTATCTTCAATATCGCGTATCCGATCGGTGACGCCGTGAGCCTTGCAGTCGCAGCAGTGGTAGCTGGTCTTTCATTTAGATATCTAGGTGGGTTGTATAAAACTGAGATTGTCTTTATTTTGACTGGTCTAGCTGGTATGTTTGCAGCCGACTCATATTTTGCGTACTCATCACTTGTTGGCACGTCTTATATCGGTGGAACAGGGGATCTCCTCTACGCATTCGCCCTTTTCCTTCTTACCTGCGGACTCCTCGGATTTAACAAGTTTAGAAAGGCAGTTCCGGCACCTGCGCCAGCTCCAATTGCTCAATAAGTGGAGTAAATGCGCAATTTTTGGTACTATTTCGGCATGGAAAAGAAAATTCTTCTCTCCGGTGTGAAACCTACCGGCAGACCTCATATCGGTAATTATTTCGGTGCTATGAAGCAGTTTGTGGATAATCTCAATTCAGGGCAATACGAATGCTTTATTTTTATCGCTGACTACCACGCACTTAATTTCATACAAGATGGCAAGAAGATGCAGGATAACATAATCGATCTTGCGCTCGACTATTTGGCTATTGGTCTAAATCCAAAGAAATGCGTTCTTTTCAAGCAGTCTGATGTGACAGCACACACAGAACTCGCATGGATTTTCGATACCATCACCACCATGCCGTATCTTATGCGAGCACACGCATACAAAGATGCAGAGGCAAAAGACAAAGAAATCTCTGTCGGTACTTTCAACTATCCAATGCTTATGGCCGCAGATATCTTGCTTTATAGCCCTGATGTTGTTCCCGTTGGCCAGGATCAGAAGCAGCATGTTGAGTATGCCCGTGATACTGCAGAGAAATTCAATCGACTCTTTGGTGAGACCTTCAAACTTCCAAAGGAGCAGATTATTGAAAGCGTAAAAATAGTTCCTGGAACTGATGGACGCAAGATGTCGAAGAGTTACGGCAACACCATTAGCCTTTTTGCTACGGACGAGGAGATCCATAAAGCAGTCATGTCTATCGTGACTGACTCATCAGGCGGTGTGCCTGTAAATGTACGAGCTATTCATGAGCTTTTTAGAGATAAGGCGTACCTTGATCAGCTGTATGCAGAGAAAGCGGGGAAATATAAAGATCTCAAGGAGGCGCTCGTTAAAGACATTCAGTCATTTATTTGCCCACTTCGACAGAAACGAGAGAAGCTCGCAAAGAATCGCGACAAGGTAATCAAAATCCTCGAAAAGGGAGCAAAAGCTGCTAACAAAGTAGCGAATGCGAAGATGAAGGAGGTGAAGAAGAATGTGGGAGTGACGCTCAAATAAATAAGAAAACCGCGACTTTAATCGCGGTTTTCTCTTATGTATACAGTATAGCACATCAATTGACGCTTGCACCAGCGCGTTGTCCCTTGCTTTACTATCCGAACCAGCGATAATTTAATCATCGTATGAACAACGAGTTCAATTATTCTTCGTTTGCACTGATTAGGGATCTTTTTACCTTTGCCAAGCCGTTCAAGTGGCGTTTTATTTGGGCGTCTGTCATCCGGATTGCGAGTGATATATCGTGGCTCTATTCAGCGTATGCACTCGCATCAATCACAACATTTTTTAGCACGTATAAAACAGGAGAATCTCTTGATGAGTTTTGGAGAATCGTAGTGACATTCGGAATCGTGATTATTTTTCATTTTACTGCCATATACTTTGGCAACATGCTCGGATATAAGCTCGCCAAAAAGACAGCCATTCAAACCGAACTTCTCACCATGCGTCATGCATTTTCACTTGATATTGAATGGCACGAACGAGAAAACACAGGAAATAAGGTGAAAAGAATAGGTCGCGGAGCTGAAGGTGTAAACCAGCTCATTCGAATGTGGTTTAACTCCTTTATTGAAGTAGGGGTGAGTATTTTTGGTGTGTTCATTGTTATGTCGCATTTTGATAAGCCAATTACATTAGCGACAATCGCTTTCTTTGCTGTTTATCTGCTTGTTTCTTTTTTCTTTACAACTCGTGCAGTAAAAGCTCAAAAAAGTGAGCACCTAAAAGAAGAAGAGGTTTCTGGCCTCGTTTTTGAATCCGTAAACAATGTTCGCAGCGCCAAGGTCATGTCCATGGTGAATCCTCTTATCTCAAGACTCACGATATTTTGTAATGACCTTGTTTCTTTGGCGTACAAAAGGATGTTTTGGTATCTATCAGGTGGCGTGGTAAAAAATTTAATGGGTCACATATTCCGATTAGGTGTAGTCGCATATATTGGTGTTGGTATTATGCACGGAAGATATGATATTGGGTTCATTGTTCTTTTCTACAGCTATTTCTCAAATGTTTTAGCCGCTATTTCAAGACTTGCTGATATTTCTCAAACTTTCGCAACACACAAGCAGTCTGTAGCGCGAATGATGGAACTATTGCAGACCAAACCTGTTACTGACATCGAAGAAGGAAAGGTTATGTTTCCAAAGGATTGGAAGAATATCGAAGTTAAAAATCTTTCATTTTCGTATGGAGATAAAAAAATTCTTGAAGATGTTTCATTTACTATTTCAAGAGGTGAAAAAATTGGTATTGTTGGTCTCTCCGGGGCAGGTAAATCTACTCTGTTTAAACTTCTCTTGAAAGAAAGGGAGAGCTACACTGGAGATATTCTCGTTGATGGCGTACCTCTAAAAACTATCAGTAAAATTGATTATTTTAAGCATACGGCTGTAGTACTTCAAGATACCGAGGTCTTTAACCTGACTCTCAAAGATAATATAACCATTTCTAATATTGATAAGCTGACTGATGAAGGTCTACTCGAAAGAGCACTTACTGTCGCGCATGTGAATGGGTTTGCAAAACTATTACCACAGGGAATTAATACGCTTATTGGTGAAAAGGGAGTGAAGCTATCTGGAGGAGAGAAACAGCGAGTTGGATTAGCCCGAGCAATTTATAAGGAGCCCGAACTTTTACTTCTCGATGAAGCAACCTCTCATCTCGATATTGAATCCGAGGAAAAAATTCAGGATTCACTCCATCATTTCTTTAAAACTGTAACAGCAGTTGTAATTGCACATAGACTTTCCACCATTAAGGAAATGGATAAAATTCTTATGATTGAAGACGGTAAAATTATAGAGCACGGATCATTCGATGAATTGCATAAAATGAGAGGGAGATTCTATACCCTTTGGGAAAAGCAGAAGTTGTAATTTGATATTTGCTCTAGTGATTTTTTTGCGCTAAAGTAACCCCATCCAACGACCCGGCTGACACCGGCGAGGCGAGGAAAGAAATGGCTTTAAAGGGCCAGAGTAGACTCCTCCAGATGCCGCCTGATGCGGTAAATTAAGACGAAACCAGGGTGGCACCGCGATGAAATCGCCCCTGCGAATTTAACAGCGTTAAATTTGGAGGGGCGCTTTTTTATTTACTCAAATCTAAAATTTAATAAAAAAACATGGAACGAACATACATCAAAGACCTCGAGTCGAAAAAGGGTGAGACTGTCACCATCAAAGGATGGATCGATATTCGCCGCGATCAAGGAAAGCTTGTCTTTCTTGATTTCAGAGACATGACTGGATACGTCCAGGGAGTTGTTTTGCCTGGTGCAAAAGATGCTCAAGCTGTGGCAACAAAAGTCCGTCCGGAGTGGGTGATTGAAGTTACCGGCAAAGTTAATCCTCGTCCAGAGAAGAACGTTCAGAAGGATAAGCAAAATGGTGCTATAGAGCTTGAAATCCTCTCTATAACTGTTTTAAACGAGGCACAGACCCCTCCAATTGACGTTCGTGGCGAAGGTAAGGAGATAGGTGAAGAAAGCCGCCTTACATACCGATATCTTGATTTGCGACGTCCAAGACTTCAAAAGAATATCAGGACCAGACATGCGGTAAATATGTTTATTCGAAACTACCTTACAAAGGAAGGTTTTACAGAAATAGAGACACCTCTTTTAACTAAATCAACTCCAGAAGGTTCCCGTGACTACCTTGTCCCATCACGACTTGAAAACGGAAAGTTCTATGCGCTCCCACAGTCGCCTCAGCAGTACAAACAGCTTTTAATGGTCTCTGGATTTGAAAAGTATTTCCAACTTGCCCGCTGTATGCGAGACGAAGATACGCGAGGTGACCGACAACCAGAATTTACCCAGCTTGATATGGAAATGAGCTTTGTAAAGCGAGAAGATGTGATGGCGCTGAACGAAAAGCTTTTAATCGAGCTCGTAAAAACTGTTGCTCCACACAAGAAAATCCAACAGATTCCTTTTCCACGCCTTACCTACAAAGAAGCGATGGAGAAATACAATAGTGATAAACCAGATATTCGTACCGATAAGAGTGATCCAAATCTTTTGGCATTCTGCTGGGTTATTGATTTTCCATTTTTTGAAAAAACAGAAACTGGTGGATGGACATTTACCCATAATCCTTTCTCGGCTCCAAAGCCAGAGCATATGGATATGCTTATGAAAAAGGAAAACATCGGAGAAATATTAACGACTCAGTACGATGTAGCGCTCAACGGTTTTGAAATTGGCGGGGGATCGATCCGAAACCATGTCCCAGAAGCCCTTACCAAAGTACTCGAAATCATGGGACACTCTCCAGAAAAAATTAAAGAGAATTTCGGCCATATGCTCGATGCATTCTCATATGGCGCACCTCCGCATGGTGGCATAGCATGGGGACTCGATCGATTAATGGCAATCCTTCAAAATGAACCAAATATTCGTGAGGTAATCGCCTTTGCAAAAACAGGCGAGGGAAGAGACCTTATGATAAAGTCCCCTTCGGAGGTTTCATTGGAACAACTTATTGAACTAGGGATTACCGTCAAAAAGGAGAAAAAATAATTTATATTTTCTTTATCTATTCATAGCATACTAGGTTACCTAATATGATTTAGTAACAAATGATCAAGAAACAAATAGTAGATTACTACGTTAAAAAGTTTAAGGCATCAGGTATCTACCTATCTGGGTCAAGAGTTAGAAACAAACAAAGAAAAAATAGTGATTGGGATATACATTTAGTTGTTCCAGATAATGAAAATCCATTATCAGAAAAATTTGACAATATTTCAATTGATATTAAATACATTCACGAATCAAAAATTGATTTCTCGGTGATTGATACACCATATTCACCAGCGGTACCTTTTGATGTCCTTTATAGAGATGACAAGTTGAAGAATAAACTCATTGAATATGAAAATAGAACTCTAGCAAGATATATGCAGGGTCCAAAAGAATGGACCTCTGACGAGCTTCAAGATAACAAAACCAGGCTGCAAAGATTCCTCGAAGCAATTTTAGGAACCACAAATAATAACATCATATGTTTTAGACATATCTGCAAATTTTTTGATTTAGCGCTTGTATATTGGTTTGGAATAAGGAGTAGATGGCCAATCCCAATCTATGAAGCAATAGATGTGTTCGAGCAGGAAGATACATATTTTTATAATCTTATTACCGATTTTGCACAATCAAAAACAAATGAACAACGTGCAGAAATAGCTGTTAAAATATACAATCATTTGTTTGACATTTAAGCACTCTTCAGTACTATCTTGCTTAGCAACAGTCCTTTACTCCTATGACTCCCCAAGAAATTCTTAAAAAGATATTCGCGGTTATCCAACGGACAATTCAAACCGAACCCAGTTTCAAAGGATTCGAAATTTCTCCCTCGATGGACGATAAGGCGCTGACCATTTTCTATCAAACTGGTCAGAGAACCCTGAACAGATTTGTTTTCCGAGTAGAGCTCACGGACCAAGGCTTGTGCCTCTCCGAGATCCCTCAGAGGGCACCGGTCCCCGGCCTTCAGTGGGAAGTGGCGACCAACTATTTGAGGGAAACGATCCGCGACTACATCAGGCGAATTCAGTAATCAAACGGCTCAGTGCCGTTTTTTATTTGTCGTAAAACACTTGCGTAAAATAGATAAATATCATATACTATTGATGAGGGTGATGGATTTCGATCACTCTCATGCACTTCGAAAAGAAGTAGATCTGGGCAGAAGAGATTCTCTTTTGCAAGCCACTGTGTGGCCTCAAATTAAGCGTTCCCGTAACACAAATTCGACATTAGTCGACGCTATCGGTTACTTCATTTTCTTAGGTTTTTTGTTCTTTTGTTAGTTAGGACTGTTTTCACGGATTCACCTGAGTGTGAATCCGTCCAACCGCTTCTCAAAACGAGAGCGGTTATTTTATTTGTTATAATCTTTCTGATGTCGTTTACGGTAAAGCAGACACACTTTGAAGGGCCGCTTGATCTTCTCCTTGATCTTATTGAAAAGAGGAAGCTTTTTGTTAATGATGTATCACTCGCCAAAGTGGCTGATGACTATATCGCGTACGTAAAAAACCTCAGTGAATTTCCTGTGGCAGATAGCGCGCACTTTATTTTGATCGCCTCAACACTGCTTCTTATTAAATCAAAGTCTCTTCTTCCAACACTCAATCTCACAAACGAAGAACAGGCATCTATAGACGATCTTCAGCTCCGCCTCAAAATCTATGAACGCATGAGAGATATCTCGCAGAAACTTCGCCCTATGTTCGGCAAAGAGTTTATGTTTGCACGTGGTGAAAGAAAGCTCGATCCTGTATTTTCACCTGATAAAGACATGACTGTTGCCAATATATTTGCTGCAGCCGGCAGGGTACTTGCAAGTCTTCCAAAAAGAGAATTCTTGCCTAAAGTTATGGTTGATAAAGTGATCAGCCTCGAAGAAATGATTTCAAACCTCACCGAACGAATAAGTAGCAATCTTCGCATGAGCTTTAGGGAGTTTTCAGGCGGTAAAAAGGAAAGAGTACACGTAATCGTATCGTTCCTTGCAATGCTAGAACTTGTTAAGCAGGGCGTTATCAACGTCACCCAGGAAAGACACTTCGATGACATAAGCATGGAAACTGGAGCTGATGTAAGCGTGCCACGCTATTAAAATGAGCTATAACCGATTATAATTTCACGTATGAATCTCGAATCTAAGCTAGAAGCACTCCTTTTTTGGAAGGGTGAGCCTATGTCAAAGAAAAAAATCGCAGCTGCGCTTGAGTGCACAGCTAACGATCTTGAGAAGGCACTTTCTGACCTTGAACAAAGCCTGGCACAACGGGGACTGCGCGTAATGCATAATGGTGATGAACTTGAAATGCGCACAGCACCTGAAACAAGCAGTCTCATTGAAAAACTCACCAAAGAAGAACTCATGCGAGACCTTGGTAAAGCTGGCCTTGAAACCCTTGCGATCATCTTGTACAAGAGTCCTGTTAAACGCTCAGATATCGACTACATTCGAGGTGTAAATTCTTCATTCATTCTCCGCAACCTCCTTATTCGTGGGCTCATAGAGCGAGTCTCAGAAAAAGAGGGAACAGGGCGCGGATATTCGTATAAGCCATCAATTGATCTTTTGGCTCATCTAGGTATTGCAAAGATTGATGATTTGCCTGAATATTCAAAGGTAAAGGAAGAATTGAAAGCATGCGCTGAAGAGGCAGCTAAGTCTGAAGAAGAGGCAAAACCACCTCAGGCATAACATCATGAAACCGAAATTCATTGCATATGGGGAGCTCACTCTCTTGGCGCTTGGAATCGCCTTGTTTTTGTGGTGGATTATTCCAGAAGCACCGAAGCAAGAAACAGAGATTGCGCCGGTTATTGCAACTACATCAAAGGTAGCTTTTTTTCCAGATGTTGAAATTGAAGCAAAGGCAGCCTATGTCTATGACGCCGCAGAAGATAGGGCACTCTACGAAAAGGATCCCGAGCTCCAGTGGCCGCTTGCCTCACTTACCAAGCTCATGTCTGCACTTACCGCATCTACCATAGTGCCAGATTACATGCTTGTCAGAATTACCCCTGATGATTTACGAGAAGAAGGTGATTCTGGGTTATATGTAAGTGAAGAATGGAACATTCGAAAGCTCATAGATTACAGCCTCGTCGTCTCATCAAATGATGGTATTCGCGCGGTAGCATCTGTTGCTGGTTCCCAAATTGCCACAAGTACCTACACATCGCCCGAACTACGCTTTATCGATGAAATGAATCGCAAAGCACGAGAAATTGGCCTTACCGAGACATACTTTCTTAATCAATCAGGACTTGATGTCTCTGAAGCGCTTTCTGGTGGATATGGCTCAGCAAAAGACATGGCGATCCTAGTCGACTATATTCTAAAAAAGGATCCACATCTGCTTGAGGCAACAACCTTCGATACAATTAACATTGATTCAAAACTTCTGGTCCACACGGCAACGAACACCAATAAGGCAATTCCACATATACCGAATATTCTCGCATCAAAGACCGGATTTACGGATCTTTCAGGTGGAAATGTGGTTGTTGCATGGAATGCAGGTATCGATCATCCGATTATCATCTCTGTCTTAGGCTCATCTTATGATGGTAGGTTTGAGGATCTCAGCAAACTCGTCGATGCAACCCTCGTATACCTTGGAACCGCATCAACTTCTGCCTCAACATCTGTAAGCGTAAGATAGTTTCTGGTAAGATAAGAGAATGCGATCTCAGAAAATTGACAGACAGCTTCTCATTTCTGTCCTGCTTCTTGTTGGAGCGGGATTTCTCATCTTTTTGTCTGCCTCCTTGGGACTTTTGGCGCGTGACTCAACCCATTTCAGTTCAATCGCTTTCAAGCAAATCTTTTTTGGCCTTGTACCTGGTCTCATAGCATTGTTTGTGGTGGCACATATTAATTATTTGTATTGGCGACGAGCAGCGTTTTGGTTTTTAGTTTTTGCCATCCTCTTAAACCTTATTATTTTCATTCCGGGAGTTGGACTTACCCATGGCGGCGCAACACGATGGCTTCTCATTGGCACATTTTCATTCCAAGTTTCTGAGGTATTGAAGATTGCTGCAGTCATATATTTTGCCGCATGGCTTTCGATGGCAAAGGAAAAGATAAATGACTTCAGACACGGATTTTTACCGCTCATTATTATGCTGAGCGTGGTTGCGGGACTGTGTCTCATGCAGCCTGATACAGACACACTCGTGGTTATTTCATCTGCGCTCATGGCAATGTATCTAGCCGGAGGAGGGAAGTGGCGACATATTGGTTCCTTGGTGCTTATTGCACTTCTCGGTCTCACCATTCTTGCTTTCACACGACCGTACATCATGTCGAGAATTCAAACATTCATTAATCCTTCTGCACAAAGCCAAGGATCTGGTTATCAAATTCAACAATCGCTTATTGCCATCGGCTCCGGCGGATTTACCGGCCGAGGTTTCGGTCAAAGCATTCAAAAATTTAATTATCTGCCCGAACCTGTCGGCGATTCAATTTTTGCTGTCGCAGCAGAAGAATTCGGTTTTTTCGGCAGCATGGCGCTCGTCTTGCTGTATGTATTCTTTGCAATGCGTAGCCTCAAGATAGCTCGCGCGGCTAATCACACGTTTGGTGGTCTCCTCGCGGTCGGAATCATTACATTTATCATGGTTCAATCGTTTATTAACATTGGTGCCATGGTTGGTGTGCTACCGCTTTCAGGAATTCCACTTCTTTTCGTGTCACAGGGAGGTACCGCGCTTCTCTTTGTGCTTGCTGAGTCTGGAATACTCCTCAACATCTCTCGCTATGCAAAACTCAACAATAACGTTGTGTAGCCTCATATTTTTTCTGCTACAATAGACTCATCTCATATTATGAAAATCATACTTACAGGCGGTGGTTCAGGCGGACACTTTTACCCAATCATTGCTGTTGCACAATCAATTCGAGCGATCGCAAAAGAAGAACGACTGCTCGATCCAACACTGTATTACATGGCGCCAACTCAGTACGACAAGCGCGCTCTGTTTGATAACAGCATTATTTTTGAACAATCTTACGCAGGCAAGATCCGTCGCTATTTTTCATTGAAAAATGTTACCGATCTATTCAAGACGGGCATCGGTGTCATAAGTGCAATTTTAAGCGTGTGGCGCATTTATCCAGATGTTGTTTTTGGTAAAGGCGGATACGTCAGTTTTCCTGTACTTTTTGCCGCAAAAATTCTTGGTATACCTGTTATCATTCATGAATCAGATTCACATCCAGGCAGAGTAAATCTCTGGGCGGGAAAATTCGCACGACGAATTGCTGTTTCGTATCAAGCAGCAGCAAAATACTTTCCAACAGAGCGAGTTGCATTCACTGGTAATCCAATCAGAAAAGAAATAGGCGAAGCGATACATGAGGGCGCGAAAGAATATTTAAAACTAGAGGATCCCGTACCGACGATTCTTGTTCTTGGTGGTTCACAAGGTTCTCAAAGAATAAACGAGAGCATTATGGAGGTTCTAGTTGAGCTCGCAAAGAAATATTACATAATTCATCAAACAGGGAAGGATCATATTGATGAAATGTCGAATACGGCTGATGTTATTTTGGGTAAAACCCAATATCGCCATAGATATATGCCGTACGCATATCTTAATCCGCTCGCACTACGTATGGCGGCCGGAACAGCCTCTGTAATTATTTCTCGCGCTGGCTCTACCATATTTGAAATTGCGCTTTGGAAAGTACCATCGATCATCATTCCAATTCCTGAAGATATAAGTCACGATCAAACTTCAAATGCTTTTGCCTACGCTGCTACCGGTTCTTGCTCTGTGATTGAAGAACGAAATCTAACTCCTCATGTTCTTGCCTCAGAAATCGATCGTATAGTTGAAAAACCAGGTGTAGCTGAGGCCATGAAAAAGAGCACAGAAACATTTGCCCACAAGGACGCAGCAGACAAAATCGCTCGAGAAATCATTAAATTAGGCCTTTCTCATTCATAGGGGTTTATTAGACGGATTTTATCTCGTGTAATAGGGAAGACATATTCACTAAACAGCCTAAAAATGGTATGCTTTTCCTATGTTAGCCAATATTAAGGCTCTATTTTCCAAACCCAAGGTAGTAACACGGTTTGCCCCAAGCCCGACCGGTTTTATGCATATAGGTAGCGTCCGAACAGCGCTTTTTGCATATTTGTGGGCAAAAAAGAATAACGGTACGTTTATTTTGCGAATTGAAGATACCGATACCGATCGAAAGGTTGAAGGCTCGGTTGAACACATCCAGGAATCACTCAAATGGTTCTCGATTGACTGGGATTATGGTCCAGACAAACCTGGTCCTTTTGGTTCATGCATCCAATCTGAACGACTAGAAACCTATCATCAATTTGCCAAGAAATTGATTGAAAAAGGTCTTGCATATCCTGATCCATACACCGCAGAAGAACTCGAAGCATTCCGAAAAAAGGCTGAAGAAGAAAAGCGACCATTCTTATATCGACTTCATCGACCAACTACATTTGAGAAATGGGATGGTACAAAAGCCTTGCGATTTAAGACTCCAACCATAAAGCGCATGAAATGGCATGATGCCGTTCGAGGCCCTCTCGAGGCAGGTGAAGAAGCGCTCGACGACTTTATTCTCATCAAGAAGGACGGTTTTCCTACATATAACTTCGCACATATTGTTGATGACTTTGTCATGGGTGTAACACACATCATGCGTGCCGATGAATTCATATCGAGCACCCCAAAATTCCTTTCGCTGTATGAAGGACTTGGTATTGAACCACCAGTATTTGTAACACTTCCGCCAATACTTCGAAGCGACAAAATTAAAAAGCTCGGTAAAAGAGACGGTGCGAAAGACATTCTTGAATACAAGAAAGAGGGCTTCTTGCCGCAAGCAATGGTTAACTTCCTTGCACTCATCGGCTGGAATCCTGGTACTGAACAAGAAATATTTTCACTCAAAGAACTCATTGCGGCATTCGATATTTCACGAATCCACAAGGCAGGTGGAGTCTTTAATGAAGACAAGCTACGTTGGATGAATAAGGAATACATCAAAGCCCTTTCTAAAGAGGAATTTGTACAGATCCTTCGCGAGCGCCTCGCATCAATCGAACGCGTCAGAGACCTCGGATGGAATCTTTCTGATGAGGTTCTTAAAAAAATTGCTCCTGTTCTACTCGAGCGAATTGAAATATATTCTGATATTGATCAAATGGTGATTGAACGAGATCTCGACTACTATTTCAGTGAACCAGAATACGACGCTCTTTCGTTGCGATGGAAAGGGGAAGAAGACCTTGTATCGGCACAGAAACATCTCTCGTTTATACAAACAACACTTACAGCTTTGTCGGAGAAAAAGTGGACTGAAGATGATATTAAAAACACTCTCTGGCCATATGCAGAAGCTGAGGGACGCGGACAAGTTTTGTGGCCACTGAGATACGCATTGTCAGGAAAGGAAAAGTCTCCAAACCCATTCACGCTTGCTTACATTTTAGGAAAAGAAAAAACTCTCACACGAATCGATGCGGCTCTAAAGAAGTGCACCGATGCAAATCAAAAGTAACCACAACCGAATAGCGATCATCGGCATATTCGCTGTGCTTGTAGCCGGCGCTTTTTCGTTTAGCGGCGGTGTAGGTTATGCAGCAAATATTGATGACATTCGATCAAAAATTGCTGAAAACAACCAAAAAATTGAAGAGATTCAAAAACAAATTGATCAGTATTCAACGCTTCTCAATACTACCTCCAAAGAGGCACAGACACTCAAAAACGCACTTTCTAGTCTTGAACTTACACAAAAGAAGCTTGAAGCAAATCTCAAGCTCACTACAACTCAGATCTCCAAGACTGCACTTACACTCGAGGAATTAAGTGATGATATTAACGTCACAGAAAAGAAAATTGCTTCAACCTCAAAAGCGGTTGCGGTAAATATCCGTAACATGAATATGGCCGAATCAGAATCTGCTATTGAAGAACTTTTGAAAAACAAAAGCATGTCTGAGACCTGGGATTACATTAACGCACTCAAGACATTCGAAGGGCGCATCAAAAATGAGCTCTCAGATCTTCAGGACTTGCGCAAGATTTTGGGCCTAAAGCGAGATGAGGCTCAGGGCGAAAAATCAAAGCTTGAATCATATAAAATAGCACTTTCTGATCAAACTAAAGTTGTCCAAGCGAACAAGGAAGAAAAAGATAAACTCCTTAAAGATACACAGAACAAGGAATCAACCTACAAAAACCTCCTCGCTACAGCAATAAAGGAAAGGGAAGCATTCGAAAAGAAATTGTTTGAATACGAATCTCAACTCAAGATAGCGATTGATCCAAACTCAATCCCTAATGCTCGATCTGGTGTTCTCATGTGGCCACTTGAAAGTGTCTCGGTCACACAATTTTTCGGTAAAACAGTTGCTGCACAACGACTCTACACATCCGGAACTCACGGTGGAATCGATCTCAGAGCCTCAAATGGTACAAAAGTCATGGCCGCACTTTCTGGAACCGTTATCGATACCGAAGGTGTTCGAATTAAAACAGGTTGTCAGTATGGTAAGTGGGTATTAATTCGTCATCCAAACGGTCTTACATCAATCTATGGACATCTTTCTCTTGTAACCGTAAATCCAGGAGACACCGTATTAACTGGTGACACTATCGGATACAGCGGAAATACAGGATACGCGACTGGTCCTCATCTTCATTTCGGCGTATATGCTTCAGCCGGGGTCAAAATCGTTGATTCATCATCACTTGGGTCATCAAAATGCGCGGGTATAAAGACCGTAGCTGCACCAACAAGCGCTTACCTTGATCCTTCAGCATATCTTCCGAAGATCTAGGTTACCTGATATAGTTTTAGTATGATTAAATACATCATCCTTGCACTTATATTGATCATTGTAGTAAGTTTCTTTGGATACGACTTAAAAGCGATCATCGAAGACCCCACAACACAAAATAATCTCACATACGCATGGAGCGGCGTAACATATGTCTGGAATAATTACTTACAAGCGCCGTTTTCTTATCTTTGGAATAATATTTTTTTGGGAATTTTGTGGCAAGCGTTCATCCACAATCTTGAACGCGCAGATGCAGGAGCGCCAACCGAACTACAGGATGCAACTCAACGATTCGTCGACACAACAAACAGTCCATATCGACCACTCGGCCAGTAAACTACAAAAAAAATCACACGAGACTCCCCTCATGTGATTTTTTAATGCAAAGGGGTAATTCAATCGATAAAAAGTATAAGCCTCGAATAAAAGGCAGCTTATAGGGCATTTTAGAGGCTCGTTTTATGGGGCCGCTTAACAAAGGCTTGGATTAGGTGCTTTTAGGCACATTTCATATAAAACAGAGTATATGTAAACAAAAACAAAATTTTCTTGAAGCATGCAGATCAAAAGAGGAGACAGATATTAAAAAAATATTCACGATTTAAAAATATTTTCTTAACAGGAATATGTATTAGGGAAGACGGATGTTGTAAAAGAGCGAACAAGCCTAAAGACCTATATAGACCCCTGGCCCCTAGAGACTAATTACCGGAAAGATATATTGTGCGACACTACCTTATAATACTCCCTAGGCCAAGGAACTGGTAATAGTTCAATTCGTCTACATAAATTATTTAAATTTTTTTCTAAAAAATATATTACTTCTCTTCCCTCGTGAATTTCCAAAAAAAAATTAAATATTTTTTTCTTAAATTACATTCAGTTTTTGCCACCTCCCCGGATTTCAAACTCTTCCCAACAGGGTAGACCCTACCCTACTTTGCCTTGGGTCAGATATAGGGTAGTAGTCCTTGCCATAATTCATTGCTAGGGTAGTATTCATCGCAGAGTCTTAACCCTAGTTACTCCCATTGCATGAAGCTCCATTCAATCAAGGAAACACGGGCTTGCGAGCCTGAAGTCATTGCGGCAGCACTCGAGTATGCTGCAATTGTTGGTAAGGATATGGCAGCAACGGCAGCAGAACGTTCGAGGCTCACCGTCATCCTCACAACCCACAACATCGCCGAGGCTGACCTCTTGCACATCGCGGCACGGAATACTCCGGCGGCCGCCTAGCCATAGCAAAATCCACGATAGAGCGTCGTGGATTTTTTCTTTACAACAAAAAACCACCCCTTGCGGAGTGGTCTTTTGTTTTAGAGTTTCATTGCTATCTTATTCTTGACCCAGCACTTCGATGAATGCACCCAAGGTGAGTCACCGTACTTGCCGTAAAGCCATTTAGCATACCCAAGATTACCATCGAGAGTATAGATGTCGAAGCCAAGCTTCTCTGCATCTTCCTCGTGATACATCTTGTTAATCTGCATCACACCAATGTCGTCCTTATTCACCTTTCCTCTAAGAACGTTGCCCTTAGAGTCATACTGGCGGAAGGTCGATTCACAGCGTGAAATTTCTGCAAGAAGCGGAGTATCCTTAAAATAATCTCGGACATACGCCTCTACAGAAACAGTAATAAGTGGATGATCATCTGGTATTGCCTCCGATACGGTCGTGGTTGCCTGTGCATCTGTAGTCGAAGCTGAGGTCTTTGCATCTGCTATCAACTTCCCTGTCATAGGAGTAAGAGCAGAAGCAAGCATAAGCAAGCTAGAGGTAATTTCAAACATAATGTGTAGGTTCAATGTTTTTGAGGAAGACACCCTATCGACTTTCGTCTTTGAGAGTTTCTAGCCTTTAAAACAAATCACCAGAGGATCAACTCTGATGTACTCATATTATAGCACCTTCGATCCCAAATGTCAATGGTTATCCCATATATTTTCAATATGTCAAAGCCAATAAAACGGCTCAATAGAGCCATATAATACCCCTCCTACCCTTCCCTCTCCATTGAAATTTTGTATTTAAAGCCCCTTACAGTTTGCCGCCGGCGTATATCCTTTAGCCAAAGCGTCCTCTTTTGAAGCAAACCAGACCTTATTTTCAGCCGAAATTCGCTGCGCTCCAGGACAATTTGGTAAATGATACTTAGATCCGGACTTTGATCCCACATATAGGCCTGTATTTGGCTCATTTAGAGGCTTTTTGACACCAGATTGAACTTGTTCCCGCTTCAGGAGTGCGGCCTGTCCTGGTGCGTTTATAGGCCCAGATATTGGTTCACATACTGATAGGGTCGGCTCTGGAAATATCGGCTCAAATCTTTCTAGCTGTAGAGGAATTCTTTCTTGCCTTACTTCAGTAAAAGCACCCCAAAAATACCCAGAAAATAGAGCCAATATAAGGTAAAAAGAGGTATACATGTCCCCCGTAGTAAGCTTGCTAGCCAAACCCTTGATTTTAGTGAGGGTTTGGGCTATACTTCGAAACCTAAGCATACGTAGATAATTACAGGTCAGGATAAATTTTTTATAAAGAATCCGGCCCTAAACAATCCATGGCAACAAAAAAATCAGGTGGTACAGTCAAAAACGGCCGAGATTCAAACCCACGATATTTGGGTGTGAAGCTTTACGCTGGTGAAAAGGCAAAGATCGGTTCAATTATCATCCGACAGGAAGGTCTCAATACTCTCCCTGGTAAGAACACAGATATCGGCAAGGACTATACGATCTACGCAACAAAGGAAGGCACCGTCCGAAACTCAACAAAGCGAAAGATGGGATTCAACGGAAAGACAAAAGTAAAGAACGTAGTAAACATAGACTAATAAAAAAGCCCCGCGAGATGCGGGGCTTTTGCTATTTGAAATTCATTGACGCCTATGGTTTGGGTCCCTAAGGGGATCGAAAATAAAGAGCTTTGGGCGGTGGGTGGGCGAAGGTAATTTGCCCTGCCCCACCTTTACACCGGCGGCTACGATAGCATCAAGCGCATCTGTGCCGTCAGCAAGGAGGAGTAGTCCGCCTTTCCCCATACGACGGGGAGTTTCTTCAGCTTCATCATCAGGAATAATCATATAGTTTTGGAGGTTCCGAGATGCAGACTACCACACAACAAAAATCCCCGCGAGTGCGGGGATTTTCTTATTTCTTTGCTTTTACCTTAAGAGTGAATGTCGCTGTCTTGCCCTGAACTTTCACATCGATCTTATGATCACCTACCTCCTTGATCGGTTTCTCGAGAACAAGGAATTCAGGGGCTACGTCGATCTGAGTTGAAGCCTTTACGAGTGGAGCAATCTCAGCCGCATGAAGACCTGCGAAAAGATGTCCTTTCTCATTAGCACCGACAGTTACCTCAACAACCGCATCATGAATAGATTTGATGTTCTTTGAGAGAAGATCAGCCTGGATCTTCTTTTCAGCTTCCTCCTGCTTCTTTATTACAGTAACTCGAGCAAGAGCTTTATCGGTCGCCACTTCAGCGAGTCCCTGTGGGATAAGAGAGTTGAGCGCAAAGCCATCAGCAACGGCCTTTATATCGTGCTTCTTCCCTACTCCCTTTACGTCTTTGAGCATTACAATCTTCATCTGGTATTTCGTTAAATTCGCTTATAGTTCACACACAGTACCAAAACTAACCCTACTTATCAAACCCTACGGTTCCTTCGACAAAAGCTCAACAGCCTTGTCCATTTGTGGATCCTTTTGTGCCTTAACATCATCCTCCGTGATCGGCACTACATAATCAGGCGTGATACCGTGCTTTGAAATTGAAACACCATTTGGAGTAAACCAATTTGCAATTGTTACCTTGAGTGATGTATCCGAGGTGATGTCTACGAGCTCTTGTACTGATCCCTTTCCGAATGTTTTTGTACCAACAAGTTTTGCAACACCGTTCTCTGATAAAGCTCCGGCCAAAATTTCCGATGCTGAAGCAGATCCTCCATCAACAAGAATAATCATGCGCAAGTTATCACCAAAAATATCATAGCCCTTACTTCGCATTGCATCCGCTTCCCTATCCTTACCAAACTCCTCTCGAACAATCACATCACCAGCCGGCAAAAACCAACTTGCCATATCAACCGCAGCCTCAAGATATCCTCCCGGATTTCCTCGGAGGTCGAGAATGAGCTTATGTGAACCAGAATTTATAAATTCTTTGAGTGCATTTCTAAACTGATTAGCAGAATTTGCATTAAAGCTGTACAAAGAAATTACAAATATGCCGTCTTTTCGAAGACCAGTACCCGACGCACCGACATCTGCGCCGCTTGCGATTGAATTCTTTGTTGTTGTTCGGACCGTCGGTAGATCAATCTTTCCTCGCGTAATGGTAATTTCAACAGGATTCTTCACGCCCTGACGTGCAAGTGTCAATTTGACCTTAGTTCCCGCCTTTCCTCGGATAAGCTGGACGGCTTCGTCGGTCGCCATGAGCACAGAATCTTTATCATCGATCTTTACGATGATGTCGCCTGCTTTTACACCCGCCTTTTCTGCTGGGGCGTCTTTGATTGGAGAAACCACGGTAAGCCTGCCATCTTTAACACCAAGCTCCATTCCTACTCCTTCAAAATTTCCGGCGATTTCACTTGCAAACACCTTTGCTTCCTTTGGTGGGAAAAATACGGTGTATGGATCACCAAGTGATGCGGTCATACCTTCAATCGCGCCATACACTCGCGCTTGATCATCAGTCGATGTACCTGCGTACTTTTCATTAATTATATTCCAGGCTTTCCAAAAAGCAGCAAAATCAACTGTATCGGGTTTATTCGTATCCTTATTATCAACAGTTAACACAAGACTTTCTGGTGGAATTGATCGTGATCCTGAATGAAATCCAAACAAAAAAGACGCCGCGATAACGACTATAAGAACTGCACCTATTGATAGGCGGTTTGATTGATTCATGCGAATTATTATCTCAAAAAATATACGTATTCACAAATGGTTTTCCGTGAATTGCAAAGATTTCGTGATACGATTAATGTACTAGCATGGAAATTCACCTCCACAACACTGCCAGCGGCACAAGAGAGCTCTTCAAGCCGCTCAAAAAGACTTTGTTTGGCAAGCCGGTTGTTTCGATGTATCACTGCGGCCCCACGGTACATAACTATGTACATATTGGAAACCTACGCGCTGCTGTTTTCACGGATACCCTTCGTCGACTCTTTGAAGCACGTGGTTACAAAGTAAATCAGGTGATGAATATCACTGATATCGGTCACCTTTCAAGCGATGCGGATGAAGGTGAAGACAAAATGACAAAAGCTTTGATTCGAGAGAACAAGCCCCTTACACTCGACGCTATGGCCGAACTCGCTGATTTTTATGCAAAAGCTTTCATAAGTGATATTACTGCGCTCAATGTCATGCTGCCGTCGAAGATGCCTAAAGCAAGCAAGCACATTGCAGAAGATATAGAGATTATTAAAAAACTTGAAAAAAAGGGTTTAACATACAAAGCATCGAGCGGTGTATATTTCGATACTTCAAAAATTCAAGATTATGGAAAGCTCGGTGGATTAAGTGACGACGATGGTGAAAGTCGTATCGGTGTTAATACTGAAAAGAAACACCCTCGAGATTTTTCACTCTGGAAACTCAACACCGCAATTGGTTGGCCATCACCATGGGGCAAAGGCTTCCCTGGCTGGCACATCGAATGTTCTGCAATGTCTATGAAATACCTCGGAGAGACATTTGATATTCACACTGGTGGTATCGAGCACATTTCAATTCATCACAACAATGAAATTGCTCAGTCAGAGCACGCGACTGGCAAGCCGTTCTCAAACTACTGGCTTCATAATGCGCATTTGGTACTCGCCAATGAAAAGATGGCGAAGTCTGTTGGTAATGTAGTATACCTAAAAACACTCATCGAAAAGGGATACAACCCTCTTGCTTATCGTTATTTCTTGCTCGGTGCTCGATACTCGACACAACTTAATTTCACCTGGGAAGCACTTGATGCAGCAGCGACTGCTTTGAAAAGATTGTATGGTGCGGTAAACGAACTTCCAAATGGTGGCAAAGTTAATATGGAATACTGGAATAAGGCTCTTGGATTCGTTTCTGACGATCTCGATACGCCAAAGGCACTCGCATTGCAGTGGGATATTTTGAAAGATGACAAAGTATCGCCCGCCGACAAGAAAGCAACTATTTTAAAAATCGATTCCCTTCTTGGACTTGGATTGGGTGCGGCAAAAGCAAAAGTTGAAGAAAAAATTCCTCAAAATGTGCAGGATCTTGTAAATGAACGCGAAGAAGCTCGCAAAACAAAAAATTTCGCAAAGTCTGACCTTATCCGAGATCAAATTGCAAAACTTGGATACACCGTGAAAGACACTGCAGAGGGACAAAAAGTGACGAAAAACTAGCTAGATTTCTTTTCCCCACCTTTTCAACTCATTATAAACCTTTCATATTGCATATTTCTCAGTAGACCGGTGTTAGAATATACGCATGCAAAAGAAAGGAGATCACATCCGCATCCCTCCAC
Source organism: uncultured Candidatus Saccharibacteria bacterium (assembly GCA_964495425.1). Lineage (GTDB taxonomy): Bacteria > Patescibacteriota > Minisyncoccia > Phycocordibacterales > UBA6065 > UBA6065. The sequence goes on along the minus strand of CAZBVG010000002.1, from coordinate 47,504 downwards.
AATCAACCGAGGCTGAACAAGCGCTCCTCGGTTCTATCATGCTTCGACCTGACGCAGTTCACGAAGTAACTGACATTGTTCGTGAAGATGACTTTTATGCAGATAAGCACCGTGTCATTTGGAGAGCAATGCTTGAGCTCATGAACAAAGGAAATCCAATTGACCTCCTTTCCCTCTCCTCAAAGCTTCGGGATCTTGGATCACTCGATCGAGTTGGTGGCGCTTCGTATCTTTCAGAGCTCGTGCAACTTGTACCGTCAGCATCAAACGTCCGACATTACGCTGCAATCGTACAGAAAAAAAGTATGATGCGACGCCTCATCGAAGCCGGCGAGCATATTACCCACACTGGTTTTGCTGAACAAGGCGAGCTTGAAGAAATCATCGATACTGCCGAGAAAAAATTGTTTGATGTAACTAATTCAGTTGGCTCACATAAATTCGTTGAACTTAAAGATACGCTTGGTGAGGCATGGGAGCGACTTGATCGACTTCATAACACACGTGACGAGCTCCGAGGTGTGCCGACTGGATTTAAGGCGCTCGACAATAAACTTTCTGGTTTTCAGAAGTCTGACCTCATAATCTTGGCTGCTCGACCTTCAATGGGTAAAACTTCCCTCGCCCTCGATATCGCTCGTATGGCTGCCGTTAATCACAATATTCCTGTGGGTATTTTCTCTCTTGAAATGAGTTCGCAGCAGCTCGTTGATCGTATGCTTGCCGCAGAGGCACGAGTTGATGCATGGAAGTTGCGAACCGGAAAAAATCTCTCTATCGAACACGATTTCACCAAAATTCGTGATGCTATGGACAAACTTTCAAAGGCTCCTATCTACATCGATGACCAGCCGGGTCAAAATATTTTGAAAATGCGCGCTGTTGCTCGTCGACTCAAATCGGAAAAGTCTCTTGGACTTATTATTGTCGACTACCTCCAGCTTATGACACCAGTCCAGTCAATTAATAATGACAATGTGGTGCAGCAAGTAACTGAGATCTCCCGCTCACTTAAAAATCTTGCGCGTGACCTCGATGTGCCGGTGATTGCCCTATCACAGCTTTCTCGAGCCGTGGAATCTCGAGGTGGAAAACCACGTCTCTCTGACCTTCGAGACTCTGGTTCTATCGAGCAGGACGCAGACGTTGTAATGTTTATTCATCGAGAAAAAGATGAATCTGGTGAACAGGCTCGTTCCCGTGAAGCCACAATCCTTATTGAAAAGCACCGAAACGGCCCTACCGGAGAAATTCAGCTCGTATTCGATTCAGACAAGTCTACCTTCCTCCCTGTTGAAAAAGCAGACTTTGGTGACTTTGTACCGACAGAAGTTAATTCGTTCTAATGGATCACTTAAACCGTCTCCACGACCTTTTTAAACAGTTCCCCGGAATTGGCCCCCGCCAGGCTAAGCGTTTTGTCTATTTCCTTTTAGGTACAAGCGAGGCATATCGAAAGACCCTTGCACAGGAAATTCTTGAACTTTCTGCACGTGTTACCATCTGCTCCTCATGTTTTCGATACTTCGATAGCAAGGGTTATGATCGAAAGCTCTGCAGTGTCTGCAGCGACGATACGCGTGACCCAGAGTCACTCATGATAGTCGCTAGGGATGTTGACCTCGATGCGGTAGAAAAAAGTAGAGTATACCGCGGCAATTACTTTATCTTGGGCAACACTCTCTCCCTTACAGAAAAAGATCCTGAATCAAAAATTCGAACGCAAGAATTAGTACTTGCGATAGAACATCGTGCAAAAAAAGGCCTCAAGGAAGTAATTCTTGCCCTCTCACTTAATAGCGAAGGAGAAAACACGCGTGAATTTGTGGAAAGCTATATTGCACCAATCATAAAATCATATTCACTTAAGGTGACTGTACTCGGCCGAGGTCTTTCGACAGGCACAGAAATCGAATACTCTGATGCAGAAACTATTAAAAACGCTCTACTTGGTCGAAAACAAGAAACACTCATGTAGAGCACGTGCTTTACCCTAATTCATTGCAAGTGGAAGTCGAATGATGAAGGTTGATCCTTTACCCACACCTTCTGATTCAACGTATATTTCACCATCATGTCGCTCGATAATTTCTCGCGCCATAAAGAGACCGATTCCCATACCTTCTGTATCCGTAGTTTTTGCTTCTTTGCTGCGCCAGAATTTGGTGAAAAGCTTTGGAAGGTCATCTCTGTCTATACCAATACCACTATCCTTTACCCGAATATAAATATGCGGCCTCTCTTTGAGCACAAATACTGAAATTTTGCCCTCTGGCGGTGTATAGGTAATAGCATTCTCCATAACGATCTGAATAGCAAAGAGCATTCGACGCTTGTCAGCACTTGCATATATTGGACCTTCGGCACACGACATAGCGAATGAAATCTTTCGATCTTTAATTCGCTTGTCCATATTTTTAATAACAGATTCGACAATATCGCACATATTAACCTCTTCAAATTCATACTGGAAAGCAGAGTCGCTCGCCTTTCGAAGATTAATAAGCATGTCAGTAAGACCCACAAGATGATCACTTGCTTCGTCGATCTCCGAGATCGCGGTCTTCTCATCACCATCTACATCAGAATGATGTCTCAGAATTTCCGTTGACCACTTTATACGCGTGAGCGGAGTTCTAAATTTGTGTGTAATAACCGTTATAAATTCATACTTAAGAGTCTCGAGTTCCTTGGTACGCTCCCAAATAAATCCCGCAAAAAGCACTATGAGAAGTGATGAGGTAAGAGGCACAATCCAACTTGGCGCATTTGGATATGCAACTAAAATAAAATTATTTCCCAAATTGGTACCCAAAATAAAGAGTGCTGTACCCAGAATAAACGCGGTGTACGAAAGCGTTCGTCGTGCAGCAACCTTAATGTCCATGATGTCGTAACGCAATATTCCGTATGCAAGAGGCACGATGAAGAAATTGAACGCTACAGAAAATATTGGGTCGACACCAATGTCGTACGCTAACAAAAAGCCGGTGCTACCAATTGGGTACCCCATCGTAATTGCAATTACATAGTATGTAATTCGATTTTTATGGGCAGGATCAGACATTTTGTATGCCCTCATGAGCATTCTGATTGAAACAAAGAATGCTGACATGAAAAATGCCATGAAGAGCCAATAAAACGAGCCAGCTTGGTAGTAATTTGGGAAGTACATCTTTGGTACAGATGTGACAAGGAATGCCTTAGGTACCAAGAGAAAGAACGCGACAAGAAGAGCGCCGACAGCATACATTGTGATAATTGCTGTTTTATATTCTCCCTCTCGTTCAAGCGTAAGTGCAATCCAATGCACGGTAAAACAGGCAACAAAAATGAGGGAGAGTGTCATGGTAAGAATCGCTCTCGATGCGTCGGGATCAACAGCTGTCACACCAAACACGTGCGCGATTTGATAGATACCAATCGCAAGACACATTAAAAGAAACATCACGTGTGTGACCTTCTGTGAGCTCTTTAGATAAACCCAGAGACCAAACAATACGGTTATAAGAAAGAAGAAACCGTACGAAACAATTGTTACTAATAATGATGGATTTAATGTTTCTATCATTTCTTTGAAATTACCTTTTTCGCCGCCTCTTTAATATGACTTACCCCCATTCCGTAATGTTCGACAAGCTCATCGGGGGTTCCAGACTGCCCGAACTTATCCTGCACTCCGAGCCTAATAAGAGGCACAGGACAGTGCTCTGAAAGGAGCTCGGCAACCGCTGATCCCATACCACCGGCGACCTGATGCTCCTCTACCGTCACAACTGCCTTTGCCTCTTTAGCTACTCGGACCAACGTATCTGTATCGAGTGGTTTAATAGTAGATAGATTCACCACCGTTACTCCAATCTTTTCTTTTTCTAATTCTTTAGCTGCAACAAGTGCCTTGTGCACTAATGCGCCAGTAGCAATAAGTGCCACATCCGCCACACCGGTCACAGGACTAAAGAAAATCTGAGCCTTACCAATTTCAAACGGAGTCGCCTCCGTCGTTATAACAGGCGTTTTCTCGCGAATAAGACGAATATAGGTCGGTTCCTTGGTCTGTGCAATTGCCATCGTTGCCTTTTTAGCCTCAATCGAGTCACACGGGGATACAACTACCATGTTTGGAATGACTCGAGTAATAGCAATATCCTCAATCGCCTGATGTGTTCCCCCATCGGGACCCACCGAAACCCCCGCATGCGATCCCACGATCACCACCTTTCGATCGTTATACGCCACAGTCGTTCGAATCTGCTCCCAAGAGCGTCCTGGTGAAAACATTGCATACGAAGAAGTAAATGGAATTTTACCCATAGCCGCCATCCCTGACGCTACCGAGATGAGGTTTTGTTCCGCTACACCGATTTCAATGAATCGTTCAGGGAACTTTTCTTTAAATAAATGCATCTGCGTTGATTCGGTCAAATCTGCACACAAACCAACGACATTTTTATTTTTCTCTGCCGCAGCCAAAAAACCCTGACCAAATCCTTTTCGAATAGGTACCTGTTCGACATCCTTGTCGAATACTTTCGGATTAAGTTTTGAAGATGGAGAGATCATATTATTCATGTTCGCTCTTTATTTTCTTGCCCAACGTCCTAAGCTCTGCCAAAGCTACTTCTCCCTGCTTTGCCTTTGGAATTTTATCCTCTGGTCCAAGTCCCGGCGGATTTCCATGCCACCTGTAGTCGTACTCAAACTCTTTCACTCCTTTACCGGGAATAGTATGAGCCATGATACAAACCGGTTTGTTTTCAATTCCCCGTGCCGCTTCAAACGCATTCGCAATCTCCTCAATATTATGACCATCAACTTCAATCACATGCCATCCGAACGTAATATATTTATTTACAAACGGCTCCAAGGGCATGATATCCTCGGTATTTCCATCAATCTGAATGTTGTTTCGATCAACCACACAGACGAGATTCGAAAGCTTCTCTTTTCCAGCAAGCATAATTGCCTCCCATGTGTTTCCTTCATCATGTTCGCCATCAGAGGTAAGGCAATAGATACGTTTCTGAGTCCCACGCCCGTTATCTATGCGATCAGCAAGCGCCATTCCGACAGCTTGTGAGAGTCCTGAACCAAGAGGACCAGATGAAGTCTCGAGCATCGGCAAAAACTCTCGATGTGGATGCCCCTGGAGACGTGAACCAAATTTTCGGAGTGTTTTAAGCTCATCTACGGGAAAATATCCTGCATGTGCCATCGTCGAATACAAAACCGGTGCAATATGACCGTTTGATAGAACAACTCTGTCGCGCGTCAGCAAATCCGGCTTCTTCGGATTATGGTTAAGCGTATGAAAATAGAGCGTGGCGAAGATATCTGACATGCCAAGGGGCCCTGCAGTATGTCCTGAGCCGGCAGCAATAAGCATCTCGATAATAGAGGTGCGGATCGAGTTTGCTTTCAGTTCGATTTCTTTTATTTTTTTCGCCGTAAGCGCCATGAAAGAGCCTTGTTAGAGTTGACGGAACTCTTCCAGTGTACCAGCAAAATCAACTGCATTAAAGAGCGCGCTACCCACAACAAGGTGCGTAGCACCAGCATCAATGAGTTTTGGCGCTGTTTCGAGGTTTACACCGATATCAATAGCAATTGGAAGATCTGGGTATGCAGTGCGGAGATTTCGAATAAGTTCCACCGCCTTTTCATTTAGTGTTTCGCCGTGATGACCAATCTTTTCTGAACCCATAACCTGTACCGAATGAATATGAGGTATGTAATCACGAATAGAATCTGCTGTCTCGGATGGCTTTAAAGCTATCGCAAGCTCAACATCAAATGGTCCAAGCTCCTCTGAGTGTTTTCCGTATTCCTTAACGATCGCAGCTAGTTCAGCGTCATCAACACTGCCTTTATGCACAATTATTTTTGAAGCACCCGCAGAAATAAAATCAGGAATTTTCTCGGTAACATCTTTTACCATAAGATCAAATTCGTAATTTAAATCCTCCCAGTGCGGCAAAGCCTTTTCCTGACTTACAATCTCATCGAATATAAGGTCAGAACCTACACCCTTAAGGTATGGCCAGGTGCGAGAAGGTGCGTATCCCCCATCACAAATATCAATCTGTACCGTAGATACATGCGCAGCAGCCGTATTGAGCTGCTCTGTGAGTTCATCATACGACTTTGGTAGGATTGCAGGAATAATTTCAGCCATACAAGGTTACTTAATATTGAAAAGCTTGTTGATTCGTCTCTTGTGTCGTTCTTCTTCCGTAAATGGAGTCTTGAGCCAGACATTTACTGCATTGAGAGCGTCAGTTGGCGACAAAAATCGCGCTCCTAAAGATAGAACATTTGCATCATTATGCTCTCGTGAAAGTTTTATGATGTCCATATTGCTTCCGTAATATACGGCAGCACGGACACCATAGAATTTGTTTGCGCACATTGCCTCACCCTGTCCTGAACCACCGATGATGATACCTTTAACCTGACTTGGGTTATGCGACACTTCTTTTGCCACGAGCTTGATGAAGTCAGGATAATCATCCTCTGGGTCATATTCTTTTGCGCCTAAATCACGAATGTCATGATTGGCAAGCGTAAGTCTCTCAAAAAGAAACTTTTTGAGCTCAAACCCAGCGTGATCTGATGCGATAAAGATTTTCATAAATATATTTATGCTTTCGCAGCCTTAATTACATGCTCTACGAGCGTATGCGTATACCCCATCTCATTGTCATACCATGCCAACACCTTCACAAGATTTCCATCAACAACACGGGTCATTTCGAGATCGGCTATAGATGCGTGAGGGTTACCCTTTATGTCTGATGAAACAAGGGGCTCGTTTGAAACAGCAAAAATGTTCTGCCATCGCTTTTCCTTTGCAGCTTCAGTAAGGATTTTGTTCACCTCTTCTGCTGAAGTCTTTCGCTTTGCAAGGAATGTCACATCAACAATAGAACCTACAACTACAGGCACTCGGATTGAAACGCCATCAAATTTACCTGCCAACTGTGGCAAAGCCTTGGTAACAGCAATCGCTGCACCAGTTGATGACGGAACAATATTTTGAGCAGCAGCTCGGCCCTCTCGCAAATCTTTCTTTGAAGGACCATCTACGATCGCCTGGCTCGCTGTATATGCATGTACTGTGTTTAGGATCGCTTTTTCAATACCAATTTTTTCATCGAGAATCGCCATGAGTGGGCTACCTGCGTTTGTTGTACAAGAGGCGTTTGAAGTAATCTGCGCTGATTTGAATCGGTCCTCATTAAGGCCCATAAGAATAGTTGCACCCATTGCTTCTGACGCTGGATCGCCCTTTGCTGGAGCTGAAATGACTACTCGTTTTGCACCCGCCTCGAGATGCACCTTTGCCTTTGCAAAATCAGTGAAAAGTCCTGTTGATTCAACGACTACATCAATATCGAGCGCTTTCCATGGAAGCTTTGGCGCTTCTTTCTCCTGAATAAAGGCTACTTCTTTACCATCGATGATAAGTGCCTTGCCGTCCGCCTTTGCAGAGACACTAAATGGACTTACTCCATATGCAGAGTCGTACTTGAGAAGGTATGCGAGGTTTGCTGCATTACCCAAGTCATTAATTGCAACAACTTCAATTTCCTCTCGCTCACGTGCAACCTTAAGAAACGCGCGACCAATTCTACCGAAACCGTTTATAGCAACTCGAATTTTCTTTTTTCCAAACATGGTATGTAAAAGTTAATGCATCAAGTATATCAGATTTGGGAAATTAACAGGTTAACCACAACCTTACTAAACCTTACAACTACTTTCTGTTATACTTATCTATACAAATCACATGGAAGGTAGATTCATGACAATTAAACAGGCAGCAAAAATTCTTGGGGTTACTCCCCTCACCCTTCGAAATTGGGATAAAAACGGCAAATTGCCCACCACACGACACCCAATGTCTAATTACCGCATCTACAAGACTGAAGATATCGAAAAACTGGTGAAAGATATTGAATCGGGCACAATGCCAACAAAAGCAAAGCCTCGCAAGCTTACAAAACGAAAACTTTTCATCAGAAGTGAGCGAGAATAAAAAAATTGCCCGAATTTCGGGCAATTGTGTTATGTCACCGGCCGCCACACAAAGTATGACGACTTGTCGAATTGTCTTTCGACGTAGCCTTCTGGCTTAAATAATATTCTGGGCATATTCCACACATAGATCGTTGCCTGTGAGGAAGTCCAAATGCCCGGAAAAGATACAGCCTTGGTGCCAGAAATCATCTCGTCCTTTTCAACTTTGTTCCTGGAAAACACGATTTGACGTGTTTCGTCTATGCCAAGTTCTTCTCGTACTGCCCTGCGAGCGCCCTGCTTACTCGGTTCATCGTAGCGAAGCTTTTCGCATAGACTAGTTGGCAGTCCGACTCGCGTACGCATCCTTCCGTCCGCGAAAACCTGTCTCACTTCAGCCAGTCGGTACGAAATGCTCGTGCCGAAATCGTAATAAAGGACTTCGACCCGGGCTAGGCGCAGTTTTCGTATCAAACGACCGGATTCCTCGACCAGAGTGCATTCTCCGGTATTTACTTCACCGAGAAGATTTTCGATCGTTTTTGCGTTACCCTTGCCCCACTGTGCCGTCGGTATGCTGTTTCGAGCAAGCAACTCAGTAAGTTCAGAGAAGTTCATAGTTGTAATACTCCTATCAAGGATACTACTCACAATGGATGTAAAAGCAACAAAAAGCCGCTCGAGTGAGCGGCTTTCGTTTATGCGATAGAGGTGATAGCTACCTTGAAGAATGGCTGTCGGTGACCGTACTTCTTGAAGTACTTTGACTTCTGCTTGTAGTGAATCACAGTTACCTTTGCGTCTCGGCCGATCTCCTTGATCTCACCTTCTACAACTGAACCAGAAACGTATGGAGCGCCAACAGTGGTTGAACCCGCGTTATCAACGAGGAGTACCTTGTCGAAAGATACTTTTCCACCAACCTTATGATCACCAAGGATCTTTTCGATCTTTACGGTGTCACCAACTTTGACCTTGTACTGCTTTCCACCAGTCGCAATGACAGCGAATGCATCAGTTCCAAGAGTGTTTTTTGCCTTATTTGTAGCCATATTTTTAAATATATAGAGCCCTAATCAGGGCTTTTGTACGAGTAAATATCGCATATAAGCCCTAAAAAAGCAACTTTTTAGCCTTTTTATTCGAGATCCGGCTTCTCTACCATAACTGGATCAAGTCCAGCTGTAGAACCTGTGATCCTCATAACATCCTTATCAACTTTCTTAAGCTCCTTTGAAGAAGAAACGTACTGGTTAACCACCGTAGCCAGGTTGTTACCCAATTTATTATGAAATTCCTCATATGCCTTGAGATGTTTACCCAATTCTCCCACTCGCTGAACTATATCTTTCGCTGTCTCTTCGATTTGCATCGCCTTAAGACCCTGAAGAACTGTCTGGAGGTACGCCAAAAATGATGTTGGAGAAACGATGATCACCTTGTATTTATTTGCAGCTCGCTGAATGAGGTTGTCTGTATCTTCCGTAATTGCACCAATTTTATTTACCAAAAGATCATAATAAATTGCCTCGTGAGGTATGAACATGAACGCAAAATCCATGGTCCCTTCACTTGGACGAATGTATTTTGATGTTTCCTGGATTCGATTCTTGAGGTCCGTTACAAATAACTTCTCGAGACGAACTTTTTCGGCCTCATTCTTCTCTTCTGCTAGGCGGTTGTAGTTTTCAAGCGAGAATTTTGAATCGATCGGGATGATTTTCTCTTTCACGCGTACAATAGCATCCACAATTTCCCCATCATTAAACCCATACTGCATTTGATAGCTTCCCGGAGGAAGAACGTTTTTAAGGAGGGCTTCAAGATAGTATTCTCCTAGAACACCTCGTTGTTTTGGGTTCTTTAAAATGTCTTGAAGATTCTGAAGCTGATCAGCGAAGCCAACCATCTGTTTGCCTGTTTCCTCTACTCGAGTAACCTTTTCGGCCATCGATGTAACTTCCCTCAGAAATTTATCGACAAGTTTCTGTGATTCTGAAAATTGTGTTCGCATCGAATCCGTCATCGTGCGATTCGTCTCACCAATTTTTTTATCAACAGTCCGATTGAGCTCATTCATTTGATCTAACAGGAGTCTCATTGAACTATCATCCTGCTTTGGCTCAGGCTTTTTTCGTAGAATAAAAAAGAGAATCCCGATATTAAGGGCCACCAAGACAATCGCAAACACTACAAGTACAGCTGTTTCCATACCTCTATTATAGGATATACTGATTGCATGACGCTACATCAAACAATAAAAGGACACATTAAGGAATCAATGATCGCCAAGGACGAGACTCGCACCATGGTTTTGCGAGGCGTCCAAGCTGAAATTCAAAAAGAGCTTATTGCAAAAAAATCTGCAGCAACAGAAGGCACTGATGAAGAAGTGCTCGCTGTCATCAAAAGACTCGTAAAACAGCGAAAAGACTCTATTGATCAGTTCACTAAAGGTGGCAGACCAGAACTTGCAGAAAGCGAGAAAAAGGAACTCAAAGTTCTTGAAGCATACCTTCCCGCAACAATGTCAAAAGATGAAATTAAGAAAGTTGCCACCGCCAAAAAGGCTGAGATGGGTGTAACTGATAAGTCTGGTGCAGGTAAACTTATTGGCGCTATTTCAAAAGAGCTCAAGGGTAAAGCTGAAGGCTCAGATATTAAAGAAGTAGTAGATTCACTCTTTGTGTAAGCCATAATTTGCCAGATCTCAAAACGTGTTTTCTAGTATTGACAAAACACGTTTTTGGGTATATAATTATATTCGAAAATGAACACTCCACCGCCTGAGGAAGTCATCGACCAGAAGTTGGTGACGGAGGTAGTTCGTGTGATGCGTGAGGAACATGTCAGTTCGGCAATGGCCACCTCACTCGTCATTACCAAGAGTAATCGGTTTTTTGGTAACGCAACTGTGCTTGCCAGCTTGGCACAGCAGGCGTTCGACCAGAAACCGAACAACTACCGAAGCGGCAAACCCCGTCATTGGTCTCATGCTGCAGCTTCACACGCTGCACTTGAGTCACATGAAGCCGCCTAGGCCCAAAACAAACCTTCTACCTTCATAGGTAGAGAAACGGCCGGATCGCGAAGCGATCCGGCCTCTTTCGTTCCCTTTTCTCTTCCTTATCTTTGCTATACTTAACCTACTATTAGATTAGGAAAACCCAATGATTCGAAACAACGCATTTAATTTGATGAATCAGCTCGTCCAGGAATCAAAATCAGTCTGGCGCATTAAAAATGAATACATGCGCGAGGCAGTAGGTTCAGAAGATATCATGGCCATCTGGAAGGAAATGGAAAAAACCAAGGATGAGCACATTGCAAAACTCCAAGCGCTCATTCAGAAATACAATATTAATTCCTAATAACGAACGAGGTTACGTTTACCCCAGTTTCCTCTGATGAGGTATACGTAAAGTCTGCAGTATACGCATTGTGACCGTCTTCATAGGATACAACTCCCTTTCCATCACCCGTCTCAATGCTTGTTACATAGAATCTACCGCCCAACACTTCAGGCACCGGTGAAAGTTCGCCAATATAGAGCTTCACATAGTTATCAATCGACATAAGACGATTTTGTGTCGAAGTTGAGGTAGACGTGACCGGTACTTCTTCCCGTGGCGAAAAGTACACATAAAGGCCGATGCCGAGCACGATAACTAGAAGTATGATGATTATTTTCTTCATATACTCATAATACGACAAAAGGAGGAATTTTGTCTTTTCTTGATAAAAGCTCATAAATTCTGTATTCTCACTGAGTCGTCTCAAACGGCCCTATCGTCTAATGGTTAGGACAGAAGCTTCTCAAGCTTTAAATCGGGGTTCGATTCCCCGTAGGGTCACAAAGGTATAGGATTGAAAACAAGTGTTATTATATTTAATATGTTAGGCCAATTTACCAGCGGAATCTTTTTCCATTTCTCGCAAGCTATAGGAGTATTTTCATACCTCTTTCCTCTAACAATTATTCTTTTAATCCTTTTTCTTATTTATGGATATCTACTAATAAAAGGAAAAGATATAAGGCCTCAGTACAATTCATATGAGATTGGGTATGCTATTGGCACCCCAATTTTCATTTCTGTGATAGGTTCGGCCTTTTACGACACACTAAGTATAATTGCTTCGAGTTCAGTTTTGATAATTTTAACCGCCTACTTTGGATTTCTAATTTTTAAGTTTTACAAAGGAAAGAGATATAGATTATTTACTTTATCTGCCGGGGGAGCAATTCTCCTCTTATCACTTGTACTTACGTTTGTTGCCGGTATGTCTATAGCAAATGATTGGATTTGATATAACAATAAATTCTACATTGGAATAACAGTCGCCATAAAGACTTAAAATTATTGTGAAAAAATATTTAATTAAAAATCATCGTTGGATTATTGGGACTCTACTAATACCACTAATTGTCTTTTCGTATACCAAATTAACTGATTTTAAAAAAGAAACACTATCCTTTTATTTTGTTGGTTCGGAGAGTGAGATAACAACTAATTTGGATACAGCCAGTTGCTGGGTAAATAGCCTCTCCACAAACAGAGGTGACGCTTTTAGGTGCAAAACAACAAAAGGAATTGAAGATCCTTGTTTCAGATATTTTACAGATCCAGATATTTTAATTTGTCCTTTAAATCCATATAAAAATAATAATTATTATAAAATCGATCCCCTAGATAAGAAGCTAAATTTTTCAGCGTCTTCTCATGATGAAAAACGGCCGTGGTTCATTAAATTATTCAGCAAGAACGCAGAATGTAGGTTTCTTACTGGTGCGACAACTGGAATCGCAAACATGAGGGTGGATTATGGTTGTGAAAACAGCGATATAGAATTTCTTTTACTTCCTATTCATCAAAAGGACTCATTACTACAGATTGGCTGTTATATAGATGGTAGAATTGAAACTTGTGACATAAAGGAGGCTTGGTACTAATTAAAGTTTTAAATTAACTATTACCTGTAGACTTCTATATAATTGATTCCAATCTCGTATAATGTGGGTCACAAAGGGTATAGGTTGGAAACTGAATAAAAAAACCCGATCAAAGTAGATCGGGATGCAGGGGAAGATTGCTAATTTTCTCCGTGTAAAAACGGCGAGTTGCTTCGTAGACGATACCCAGGGGTCCGAGAGGCTCTTACACCCTCGCCCGCGATTCCTGTGAACCAGCCTTGTATGCTGGAGATATAATCAGAATCCTCTAGTAATTTTTGGATGAACGTCTGGTCCTCTACCCCAAACTCTCGAAGAATTTGGATAAGCAATTCAGTAGTCAGGCCGTTTTCGAGAAAGATTTTCCTGACCTCATGATACGCTGGGAACAAACAGAATTCAAAATAAGATATGGCCTCTTCTTCACTGAACAGAAACAGTGATGTGCGGTCCTTTGCCGCTCGTTTTTGACCCTCAAATAGATCCAAATCTTCTTGGGATACATCAAAAGTAAATGGCAGACCTGTGCTCAGGTTTATCGCTCGAATAGTTGTATATTTAGGCATCTAAAGATCTTTCCTTTTGCTTGGTTTAGTGTCTATTTGCATAGTACTGGGAAATGACTTAAATGCAAATGATTTCTCGAAATGATCTGAAGGCTTTATACAGCAGATTCCAATCCCGTCCCACCAGGGTCACACAAGTATAACTTTAGCCCATAAAAAAATCGCACCTACTAAAGGCACGATTTGAGCTTGAGCAGTCAAACATTACTCAGGCAAGGGTTTCCCATAAAGAGTACGAAACGCACTCACCAACTGCCACCATGCGATGGTTTGCGCGAGGTATGCCATGGAGAGCCGTCTACAGTCGGAGACCTTCTTCAGGCTATCGAACGCATTTAAGAAAGGCTGGCGGAACGCCCCGTAACGGGCGGCATCCGCCTCACTGAGCGATGCGGAAAACTCGGCGTCGTACGAAGCGGCGAAAATCTCGCCCCTACGTAGGGTGTCGCCCAACGCTTTCTCATACTCTTCATCTTTCATTTCCCTGAAGCTGTCGAGCAGGACTCGGGCGGCAATGACAGGATTAGGAAGCTGTGCAAGGCTCATGATTTCAGCAGGTTGTATTGTTTGAGGTATTCTGGGGCAAGAGTAGCAGATGGCTTTAAATTTGCAATATCTTTTGGTACGCCTTGCTACACTCGCCTACCTGATGAGCATCCAGAGCACTATAGCTAGATTTCCCCACCAACTTACAAACGAAACCATAAAACTTATGGTGATTTTTATTTGAAGACTCGGTGGAAGCAGTTCCTGCGATCTACCTTCCTTTTCTTGCTTAAGTAAAAATGGACTCACGATAAAAGACAAAAAGATGCCGTTCAATATCATGATAGGTACAGAAAGCGTCTGTAACAAAACAAGTCCCTCAATCGGCATACCACGGTACGTTATCGCACCACCCACAATCACTAGAAACATTCCAACCCAAATCAGAGGCTTAGTGACTTTATGTGTACGAATGGTTGCTTCCGTCCAATACGGAGATTTTCTACCCAAAAAACCATGAAGATCAATTACCGTAACTGCACCAAGACCTATTACAAAACCCGCCATGAGTATGAATAATCCCACAAAATCATACAGATCCTTTTCCATAATTATCTATTGAGATATGTAATTGTAAGTTGCAAGACTGTAGCGAATGATACCCAGAGGACGTACGGAATTTGCATATACGTAATCCAACGCGCATAAGGATATATCGCACTCATTGCCCATATAAGCGTTACAAGCACAAGGAGAACATCCGCCGCTGCCAATAAATTGTTCTTGAGGCCAAACTGTAATGGAGTAAAGGCAAAGTTAAAGATAAGATTCAGAATGAATGGCAAAGCAACAGCAAACGGAATCTGCTTTTGGAAAAGCATAATAAACACCTTACCGAAAGAAATAGTGATAAGAATGTATAAAAATGTCCAAACCGGTCCAAAAAGCCACGATGGAGGGGCCCAGGTCGGTTTAAGTAATTGTGAATACCAATTGTATGAATTCATCATGCCATCAGTGTAGCACTTTTGAATTATCTTTTCTGCCACTCATCCTCCTGACGCACCAGTAGATCTCCCGCCTTAAATTTATCTTCCAAAAGCTGCTTCACAACTCGCTCCATGCGCATCGATTGTGATCCTTTCACGAGCACCACATCTCCTGCACGAACAATGTCAACCATAGCTTTTCCTGCTTCCTCTGATGAATTGAAATGCATAATACGGTCCATAGGAAGACCCGCTCGCTTTGCTCCTTCGCCGATATACTGTGCCATATCCCCTACGGTAGCAAGCATATGAAGCACCTCACCCGCGAACAATCCTACTTCCATATGGGCCTGTTGTGCTTTATCACCAAGTTCTTTCATATCAGCCAACACGGCAATTTTACGACCTCGAATTGATACACCAGCAAGAGCCTTGAGAGCCTCCATGGTTGCAAGGGGAGATGCGTTGTACGTATCATCAATGATGCCAATACTCGAAATGCCTTTTAAAATCCTCATACGTCCCTTTGGTGTATGGAAATTTGTAAAGGCTTTGTCTATGTACTCAATAATTCCGAGCACAACTCCAACAGCGCACGCAGCTGCGACTGGATACACCAAATGACCACCAAGGATCCCGTATATTTCTATGTGCTTTTTTGTTCCTCCTACTGAGAGCGTGGCTCGCTGACCTTTCGGCAAAGGCAGTGTTGAGCCAATATATGAAACTGTCATTTCTTCTATTTCGACAGTACTTCCCCGTGTTGTGCCATAAAAAGCTTTCTTGGCATTTATATCTCTGACCGCATTAACAAAGTGAGGGTCATCACTATTAACTATCAATGTCCCGCCCATTTTGAGCGCATGTGCTAAAAACATCTTCTCCCTTAGTACATCTGCAGCACTATTAAAGTACTCCACATGCACCGGTGTATCTGACATTCGAGTCAAAACAACAATATCAGGATGAAGCCACTTGGTAACCTTCTCAATGTCACCAGGATGATCAGCACCAACCTCAAGTACCAAATATTCTGGAAAATTCTTTGCAAAAAGCGCCCTCCAAAAGCCGATCGCTATGTTTTCTACCCAACCGCCAAATGATGACCACGCGTTATCAAGCCCCAAGATTGCGAGCGGTAGACCAAGTTCACTGTTAAAACTTTTTTCACTTTTTCGAGTATTGAAAGCTTGTGAGACAAGCGCGTAGACTGCATCCTTTGTTGAAGTCTTACCAACATTTCCGGTAATAGCGATAACCTTCGGCTTATGTCGCCACAGAGCAAGTCGCGCGGCCCACGTTAGTTTGTAAACTACAATTTTTTTAAAAAGTGATTTCATGTTATCTGTCTGGCGGTACTTCGTAATAATTAATCAGGAACTTAACAAGATCTATGAACGGCTGTGTCAGAGTGTGTGATGCATATTCTGCACCTTTTGGATAAACAGTAAAGAGGAAAATGATGAATCGTGGCTTGTACGCAGGGAAATATCCAAAGAATGAGTGTAAATATCTGTCATCATAATATCCCCCACCCCCTTCTTTTGCCATCTGTGCTGTACCCGTTTTTGCCGCTACCGAGTAGTGCGGTAATTTGACCGTTCCCTTCAAAAGCGCCTCATCAACCACCTTAACCAGCATTCTCGTAATTTGCTCTGAGGTCTCGGGTTTAAAAACTTGTTCACGCTCATCGTATGTTAAATCTTTTGAACTACCATCCGCATAATCGATTCTTTTTACCAAGTGAGGATTTGGAAGATACCCGCCATTTCCAAGCGCTGACAAGGCACGAATCATTTCAATAGGTGTAAGTGCGATTCCTTGGCCGAATGAAGCGGTCACATGTTCAATATCTCGCGGACTCTTGAGGTTATTTACAAGCCCATGCACCTCTCCAGGAAGATCGATGCCTGTCTCCTCACCAAACCCGAGTGATAAAAAATAATCTGAAAGTGCTTCATTCCCAAGCTTCTGAGTAACAAAAGCCACACCTGTGTTCAATGAATCGTTGAGCACCGTCTGCATACTCACGTCACCTCTACCTCGCCCATCAAAGTTTGATACTTTTGCACCATTTACAATCACGAATCCTTGATCGTTGTATCGTGTTGTTGGCGTAACAACACCTGCATCAATACCTGATGCCATAGTTAATGGCTTCACGATCGATCCCATTTCATATACACGATCCACAAGAGCGTTTCCGTACACGTTCGCATTTTTTTCCTTAGAAAAATCATTCGGGTCGTATGTAGGATTTAAGGCCATAGCATAGATTTCACCCGTATTCGGATCCATGACAATACCGCCGGTAAGATCTGAATTCCAAGAAGAAACAACTGACCCAAGCTTCTTTTCAAGTTCGGCTTGCACTGATGGCTCAATAGTCGTCACAATATTTCCCTCGGTGTTTTCACTCGCGAAAAGCGCTTCATTTAACCCAGAGAACACCTGAGCAAAGAAATTCACGTACAGTTCAGATGATTCACGTGAGAGGACATCATTGTAATACCGCTCCAAACCATATCGACCACTCACCGTTTTTCCGTCTTCCGCAAATCCAGTAAATCCAAGTATATTCGCTCCCATCTTTCCGCTCGGATACACTCGCCATCGCTCTTTTACCTCACCAACACCTTTCAAATTTAAGGCGCCGATTCGTTGAGCGGTTTCTTCATCCACCCTCTTACCTATTTCTGAGTACGAATCTTCTTTATCTTCAACTGTTGTAAGTAATTTATCTTCATCGAAAGGCAAAATACCCGAGAGAGCATTAATCACATCCTCGGGATATTCAATTTTTTTAGGTTCAACCGTTATCGTATAACCTGTTTTAAGTGTCGCTGCTGAAACAGGAGTGCCGTCTTTGAGACTCCATGAAATTGATCCTCGATCATAGAGAGCGTTGCCTTTCTTTATATACTGTCTATCAGCCTGATTTAAATAGGCCTCATTTTTGATTACCTGAATATAATAAAGCCTACCCACCAGCACCATGGCAAATGAGCAGATAAGTATTCCTAAAAGCGTTATCCTTCCGGGTCGTAAAACATTCATCAGAGCGCTCGCATTATACCCTAGCGCTAGCGGTTAAACGAAATCGATGTATCTGATTTTTTTGCAATATAAACTGTAGCGCCCTCACCCGCAACCATGCCCAATGAATGAGCGTATGCGAGATCAACCGAGCTCTTTTCAGCGAGATATTGAGCCTCAAGTGATCCATTTGATGAAGTCACCGCTGAAATCTTTGCACGAAGATCCTTTGCTTCAACAATGTTCTGAATTGTGCCATTTACAAAATACGCATATACACAAGAAAGCATGAGTATAAGAGAAACCAGAACCCAGGCTACAACCGGATTTTCCATTTTTGCCACTTTTTCTTGTACATACTGCGTCATACGTTTGTAATTATTTTTAATGTTCTATTAATTTTTTATGAAAACTCTCAATTTCGAGCTTCGAGATCGAGGATTTCGTGCAATCTCCTCTTCACTTGGCTCTATTGGTTTTTTTGTAAATGTTTGTCCGAAACCATCCTTTTCCCAGTCCTTCATCGCCATTTTCACGATGCGATCCTCAAGACTGTGGAATGAAATGACCGCTAATCGTCCACCAGGACTCAATACATCGAGTGATCTTGAAAGTCCTCGGCGTAAACTACCCAATTCGTCATTAACCGCGATTCGCAACGCCTGAAAGGTGCGAGTTGCTGGATGTATCTTGCCGTGCTTATACATTCCAGGAACTGCACTCTCAATGACACGAACGAGATCGAACGTTGTTTCTATCGAAGAGTTCTCCCTCTCCTCGACAATTTTTCGAGCGATTCGTCGCGCATAGCGCTCTTCACCGTAGGCATAAATAACATTCGCGATATCTTCCTCAGCCCAATTATTTACGATGTCTCGAGCTGTGAAAGCATCTTCGCCAGGATTCTTTTCCATAGTCATCATGAGAGGCTCGTCATTCCTAAATGAAAATCCTCTACCAGATGAATCGAGATGCGGCGATGAAACTCCGAGATCAAGAATGATCTTATCGGCCTTATCTTTACCCGCTTCACGAAGAAATGTTTCGATACCATCGAAATTTCCTTTGAAAAGTTTGAAATGTGCACCAGCGGTCTCAAGTTTTACTTTTGATTCCGTAAGCGCATCTTCATCCTTATCGATGCCTACTACAAATATTGTTGGAACTCGCCTTACCGCCTCGAGACTATGTCCCGCGCGACCAAGCGTCCCGTCCACAAGAGTCTCTCCAGCTTTAAGCTCAAGAGCATCAAGGGATTCATGTAAAAGTACTGATTCGTGCATGGCTAGATAACTCCCACCTGGCCAAGTTTTTCAGCCAAAGCACCTGCTTTGCCTGTAACACCCTTTTTGTATTCACCCCAAGCCTTTTCGTTCCAAATTTCGACGCGTGATTGGACGCCGATAACGGAAACCTTACCCTTGAGGCTCGCCCATTCCTGTAGGAAATCTGGGACGAGTATTCGACCGATCGAATCGATGTCAGCTTCGACCGCACCACCGAACATGAATCGTGAGAACGAGCGATTGTCCGCCTGACCAAGGCTCGCCTCTGAAAGTTTTGATGAGATCCTCTCCCACTCTTTCGGCGTAAACACAAATAGACAGTGGTCTAGTCCTGGAGTGACTACCACTTTTTTTCCCATCTTCTCTCGGAATCTGACCGGGAGCGAGATGCGATTCTTTTCGTCAATTGAGTGAGTGTATTCGCCGATAAGCATGATCTCGCAATTCGCTAACTATCTCTTTACCAAAACCTTCTTTCGTAAACCAACATGTTTCACTTGCGTGACCTTCACCTCAAGAGTTCCAAAAGAAGTGACTACTTTTGAAACACTTTGAACGATTTTCATTCGCATGTGTTCGTGGGCTTTTATCGAGGAAAATATGTATCTTCCACTTTTTCCCACTTGTCATATATTTTATAACACTTCATCCCACATTGATACACCATTATCCACATTTTTCACCTACGACACAACTCTGAGATTCGTCAAAACGTGCACAGAAAAAGCGCCGTGTTGAGCGGCGCTTCTCGAAAAATTTTTATTTTATTTTTTCTTCTTCGTTGTCTTTTTTTCTTCTGTTTGCACTTCACTGCCCTTTGGTCTCATGAGTGGGAAAATTTGTGTCTCACGAGCTGGTTTGTCCATAAGGAAACTAAAGAGTCGTTCTGAGAATCCGAATCCGCATGTCGGTGGCATTCCGTGCTCGAGCGCTTCAACAAAATCAGTGTCATTCATTTGTGCCTCTTCATCTCCCGCTTCTCGGAGTTTTGCTTGATCTGCAAATCGTCCCGCCTGATCGAGCGGATCATTAAGCTCGCTAAATCCTTTACCCATTTCAGATCCCGCCAAAAGTACCTGGAAGCGTTCCACGAGATGTGGGTTATTTCGACTGCGTTTAGCCAAAGGTTCTAAAAACACAGGAACATTAATGAGAAATCCTGGACCACTGATCTTCTTGCGACAATATTTCCAGAGCGTATCGATGGCGCGAGCGAGATTAATACCCTTTGAGTCATACTCAACCTTGAGCTCTCGAAGCTTTGCTTCGACATCTTTAAGTGTTGCTTTACTAATATCTACACCAGTTTCTTTCTTAATCGTTTCAGTGAAATCATAGACAGTCCATGGCGCACCGAGGTCAACATCAAAACCACGGATCTTGAATTTGAGTGTTCCGAATGTCTTTTCTGCAACATATTTGTAGAGTTCCTCAACCACTTTCATGCCCTCGTTGTAGTCAGCGTATGCCCAATAGAACTCCATCTGGGTATAATCCTGGAGATGCTCGACACTCATTCCCTCATTTCGGAAAATACGTCCAATTTCAAAAACTTTCTGAAAACCAGCAACCATGAGGCGCTTAAGCCAGAGTTCAGGCGAAATGCGGAGATATACATCTAAATCAAGTGCGTTGTGATGTGTGATAAACGGACGAGCATCAGCACCTCCCGCAACATTTTCTAGTACCGGAGTCTCAACCTCCATAAATCCTTTATCCAAAAGAAACTGACGCGTCGCTTGCCAGAATGCAGAACGTTTCAAAACCATCTCCTTTACTTCTGGGTTAGTGAGAATATCGAGATATCTCTTTCGAAGCCGGATCTCTTCATCCTCAAGACCGTGCCATTTTTCAGGAAGCGGCAAAAGAGACTTCGATGCCATTGTCCAACCGGTCACCAAAATACTTTCCTCTCCCTTTTGTGTCGTAAAGAATGTACCGGTAACAGAAATAAAATCGCCAATGTCAGCTGTATCTGTAAAAAGTTTAAAGAGTTTCTCATCAAGAGTATCTTTTTTAAACACAGACTGAAGTTTCGCCTTACCATCATCTAGGACCACAAAGAGTATTGCGCCCTGTCCGCGAATAGCCATAATTCGACCAGCAAGTGAAAGAACCTTGCCGTCTTTTGAGAACTTGGCAAAGTTTGCGCGCGCGTCCTTAAGACACATATCACGTGGGACCTTAGCTGGATATGGGTCCATGCCAGCTTTTTTCAAAAGCTCAAGCTTATCGAGACGGGCTTTCTTTATTTCTTCGAGTGATGCCATATGGCAAAAATTAGTCGACCGCGACGATCTTATACGAAACCATTCCCTTAGGGGTTTTTACTGAAACCGATTCGCCCTTTCGCTTACCAATTAGCACAGAACCAAGTGGTGACTGATTAGAAATCTTGCCTTCGAGTGTGTTCACCTCATCAGAACCCACAATCTTAAATTTTTGAGTACCTTTAGCACCTGATTTCTCAACAGAAACAACAGAGCCCATAGAAACACTGTCTCCGTGCATCTCTTGAACAATCTCAGCTGTCTTGAGGGTATTTTCTAGAGTTCTAATACGATCTTCAATTGTTGCCTGAAGCTCTCGAGCCTCCTGATACTCAGCGTTTTCTGAGAGATCTCCGAGTGATCGTGCGTATTCGAGATTTTGAGCAACCTCCTTTCTCTTTACTGTCTTGAGAACCTCGAGCTCCTTTTCAAGCTCTTTATACTTCTCGTTCGTAAGGTATTTTGTTGTGTCCATCATGGGACGTGGCTATGTTATGCGTTAATGGAGCCATAATACCATAAATTGTGAGTTACCACAATTTAAGGCTAGTTTTGAGTACTTTCTGGCACCGCCAAATACTCAGGGGCATTTACATTCATCCAATCAAGCAGCTCTCTCATCACAAAGGTGGCACCGTAAATGTTTGTTCGTGGACCATGTTCCATCATCACCACAAACGCATAGCGCGGGCTTTCATACGGGAAAAAGCCAGCTACCCAGGAATTAACAAACGCTTTTGATACTCCAAGCTCCGCAGTACCCGTTTTTGCCGCTACTTTGACGTATGGAACATTAAGACCGCTTGCGGTACCGGTTTGAGCTCCCTGTCGCATACCTTCACGAATTATTTGAATATTCGATGCGCTCACAGGCAAATCGCTCGAGATAATGTGTGTCTGAGACGACGTAGAAAACTTAAGTATCGATGGCATGAGATATGTTCCCCCATTTGCAATCGACGCTACAGCTCGAACCATTTGAAACGGAGTTACTTGGAAACCGTACTGACCGATTGACGTAAAGTATGTATCACCAATACGCCATGGATCACCTGGAAAAACTTTATCTTTCCAGGTTGGAGAAGGTACTGTACCAGCTGGGCTTGTAAAGAATCCAGAGTCAGTAGATTTTCCAAAGCCCATCATCGAAAAGTACTTATTGAGCCGATCAATACCCAAACCCTTTTGCCCCTCAAATCCTCCTCCAACTTCATAAAAATAAACGTTTGAAGATACCGCAATCGCCTTTCTCATATCAACTGCACCGTGCGCCTTCCAGTCCATGAATACTGTTTTCTTGGTTTTGTCATAAGGATTTGGAATACTTATTGACCCTGTTGAAATAATTTCCTTGTTTGGGTCGATAGTATTTTCTTCAAGTGCCGCGAGTGCAACATACGGCTTTACAATCGATCCCGGCGTATAAAGTCCTGAAAGCACGCGGTTAAAAAGCGGCTTCCGTGTATCAGTGAGGTAGTCAGTAATAGTTTTCTTATCTGAACCATCGGACATGATTCCGCTTTTATATTCAGGATAACTTGTAAGCGCAATCACTTCGCCCGTATACACATCCATAATTATTCCTCCTCCACCGGAAAATCCTACTCTCTGCGCAAGTCCTGCAATAGATTCATGGAGTTTCTCTTGAATGTTTGCATCGAGAGATAGATTGAGGTTCTCACCATCCTTTGCGGGGCGAACGACAGACTCAGATTCAATATTACCCAGAGCGTCGGTTGTGAGTATACGAAGCCCGTGTTCGCCCTGAAGCACATCGTTGAAATACTTTTCGATGCCTGAAACGCCCTCAAAATTTTTACGATAATAGTTTCCCTGCTTGTCCTTTGTTGGATACTTAATATAGCCAAGCACGTGGCCAAAACCAGAATCCTGAATATACACCCTGCTCGAAAAGTCGGGCTCTTCAGGATCGACCGCATTCCATGCAAGCTTCACACCATTTCGATCGAATATTGCGCCACGTTCCGAAAATATTGTCGTTTCGTCCAGCGTATTATTCTCGCTCATAGCTGCATATTCTGCTCCGTCCTTTGCCTGAAGAAGCCAAGCCTTACCCAGTAACACCAGTGCTAGAATACAAAAAGCAACTGACAAAGACACAATTGTCGTGATTGAAATCGGCTTTTCAAGACGCCCTTCAAATTGATGGACATCAAAACCAGGAATATTCTTTGAATCAAGAAAAATTTCGTCTGGGTCGATTTCGTTTCGAACGCAGTTTTTTGGTCGGCGAAAAAGGTTCACGCAGGCATTTTACCACTTCGGGTGGCTGGATACTATTGCCATGCGAGCCGTGTTCTTATGAAAGAGGCACTGAGAAATACGGCGACACAAAACACGGTGCCGGTGTATACGAAACCATGTATGCCAAATGATGAGCCATAGAGCGCATCCACAGCAATGCCATATATAACGCTTTCGTAAAATCTATCGAGAAGAAAGCAGGCTGCAATCATGATAATTGCACCAGTCCACCAGGGGCAAAAAAGAATCGAAAGTATGAGAGCGCAATGAAAGGCAATTCGCATTATTTTGCTGATATATCTACTTGAACAAATCTAAATTCATGAATATTGATAGGCGCTTTGAAAAGGATTGTCTGGAGAGAATCGGATGAATCTATGAGAATTTCTTGGACAACACCAAAAGCATGAGGGCGAATCTGGGTTGTGATGATTGTATCCCCTTTATTGATACGAACATCAGCGGGTAATTGTGCGGAAAAATTTCCACCTCCTTTACCAATTGCTTGTGTAGCCACCGTTGAAGAACCGACTAAAATTGGAATCTCTCTTCCTGGTGTCGAGAACAAACTTATTTTTGATGAATGCTCATATACTTCCACCACATCACCGACGAGTGTGTCACCCGATGTATACACTTTATTGCCTACTGCAACACCATCACTTGAACCAATATCAATTACAAGTGTGTCATAGGGTGATATTGGTGGACGAGATAAAATCACACCCAACACATCTTTGCCCTGCCCCGTCCTGCCTACGTTCTTTTTTAGTTCCTCATTTTCAGAGCGCAAGGTATCGAGCAGCAACATAGAAGCATCACGAGATGCAATTTCATCTGAGAGGCGTCGATTTTCTTTTACGAGACTGTACTTAGACTGAACAATCTTTACCATTCGAACAAAAAAACCGACTGATGATGACTCAGACTTCCAAAATACAGACGTGACAGGATACAGAATTGTTGGGAAAAAAGTTGGAAAGAAAAAATGTACAGCAAATAACCCGACAAGGCCGGCTAGTATGCCGACCGTTCTCGTTCGAGACTTTCTGCCAGTTACATTACTTCGCTTTAGGTAAGTCATCTTCGTTTGCAATGAGCACGTCTTGATACTTTTCTAAATCTTCCAAAATAATTCCTGCGCCACGAGCTACAGCGGTCAATGGATCATCTGCAATGTGAACTGGAATCTTTACAAATTCTTCAATTAGTTTATCGAGACCGCGGATAAGCGCTCCTCCTCCTACAAGATAGATACCCTTATGCATTATATCTGCCAAAATTTCAGGCGGAGTTGTTTCAAGCACCTCTTTTACAGAATCAACGAGATTATCAATCGACTGTGACACCGCCTCTCGAATATCTGCATCTGTTAAAACCACTTCACGTGGAAGTCCGGTAACAAGATCTCGTCCTCGAATCGCAGCTTCATGAGGCATTTCATCAGGAACAATGACACCAATAGCTATTTTTACGTCCTCAGCGGTCTTTTCGCCAATCAAAATCTTAAACTCGTTTCGAATATACGAAATAATATCGTTATTCAATTTATCACCCGCAATCTTAAGTGATTTTGAGCGAACAACGCCGCCAAGTGAGATTACGGCAATATCAGTTGTACCTCCTCCAATATCAATCACCATATTTCCAGCTGGATCATGAATAGGAAGTTTAATACCAATAGCAGCAGCCATTGGCTGTTCAACCACATGCACTTCTCGTGCCCCTGCATTTTTTGTAGCATCACGTACCGCGCGAGCCTCAACGTTTGTAACACCCGAAGGAATTCCAACAATCACACGAGGTCCAAAAAACTTCTTCTTTGCCTCCTTCTGAGCCTTATTTATAAGATACACAATCATTTCCTCAGCAACTTCAAAATCTGAAATGACGCCATCAACTAGCGGTCTCACAGCGACGATGTGTCCCGGTGTTCGTCCGAGCATATCCTTGGCCTGAGAACCAACAGCTACAACACGGCCGGTTTTTTGATTAACCGCAACAACCGACGGTTCATTTATGACGATTCCTTGGCCTTTAACATAAACCAGCGTATTAGCCGTACCGAGGTCTATCCCGATGTCGTGAGAAAACGCGCTATACAATCTGTTTAAAAATCCGTTTGCCATGTATTAGTTCTTCAATCTATCCTTGAGCTCCTCTTTTGTCACCATAGACACAGCGCCAGTTTTGCGCTCTTTTACTTCAAGCTTTCCACCCGCTGCCAAAGTCTTATCTGAAATTACTGCGCGAAGTGGTATTCCAATGAGATCTGAATCCGCAAATTTTTCACCCGGTCGAGCATCTCGATCATCAAACAACACCTCAATGCCTTTCTTTGTAAGTTCTTCGTAGAGTTTATGCGCCTCTTTCTCTGCCTCGCTTCCTTCTTTACCAAGAGAAATAAGATGGAGTTTAAATGGAGCAATTTCACTCGGCCACACAATGCCATCTTTGTCCGAGAGGACTTCAACAATTGTTCCCATGAGTCTGCTTGGACCAATACCGTACGAACCCATCACAACAGGTTTCTTGGTCCCATCTTCAGCAACATAGGAAAGTTCAAATGCATCAGAGAATCGTGTGCCAAGACTGAAAATATTTCCCACTTCAACAGCCTTCATTTCTTTAAGATCCGCCTTTTTAACACCGAGATCCTTTAACACATCCTCGGTTAGCACTTCCTTGTTTACCGCAATCTTCTTGCCCTCGTGTACATAAATAAGATCTTCTCCCGCATCAGTTACCGTCTGAAACTCATGAGAATATTTTGAAAAGCTTCCACCTGAAGCAAATGTTACGTAGGTTCGATCACCGAGACCAAGTCGTTCAAACACTTTGATATAAGCGCCTTTTGCCTTTTCATAAAACGCTTCATGCTCTTTTTGATCCTTTGCAAACGAATACAAATCCTTCATCAAAAATTCACGACCGCGCATAATGCCAGACTTTGCTCGCTCTTCATTTCTAAATTTATTCTGAAACTGGTATGCAGCTTTTGGTAAATCTCGATACGAGTGAATATAATTCGTCATCAAATTTGTGAGAGGCTCTTCATGCGTAAAGCCAAGACCAACTTCGGTACCAGATTTTAGTTTTGTCTTAAACCAGTTGTCGACAACATCGTCAGACCAGCGACCGGTTTTCTCCCACACCTTTTTGTCCTGAAGTGCCGTAAGTGCCATCTCCTGACCGCCTATTGCATTCATTTCCTCACGAATCACCTGAACAATCTTGTTTAGAACACGTAAACCAAGCGGCAAATACACATACGCACCCGCCATTTCCTTATATATGTAACCTGCACGAATCAAAAGCTGAGCATTCTTTGAAACTTCGTCTTTTGGAGCTTCCTTCCTAGTCTTTGTAAATAATTGGCTTTGGCGCATGGAAAATAAGGGCTGATCTAGTTAATACGCCAATAGTAGCTTATTTTTTCAGGCAAGTAAAAAACTAGAAAAGTTTTACAATGTCCTTGTATGTCACAAACAACATGAATGCGAGGAGAAGCCCGAAGCCAACAGTATTAATAGTGTTCCCTACCTTAGGAGAAATTGGTCGTCGGAAGATCGCTTCAATAAGCACAAACAAAATTCGTCCGCCATCAAGTGCTGGAAATGGAACAAGATTGAGCACAGCAAGGTTTAACGATATGAAGGCGGTGAATGAAAGGAGATAAACAAAACCAAGTCGTCCCGCATCGCCCACAAGTCGAGCAATTCCTACAGGACCAGAGACCTGAGAGATATCTGCTTTGCCCAAAATTGCATCATGGATAAGTCCGTAAAGACCGCCAACGATATTCATAAACATCGAACCAGTCAATTTTGCTCCTTCAGTAAAAGCAGCGAAAAATGGTAACCGCACCTTACCTACCATATCCATTGAGATACCTATAGCGTAAGCATCACCTAACACACCCTTTTCCGGAACTACTTCAATGTAGGTGTTCCCCGAGAGCCTCTGAATCTCAAATCCAACTTTCTTACCATTTGATTCACGAATTGCAGCTTGAATTGATTCGACTGTTGAAGTGGTAGTAGTTGCCCCGCCGATAGAATACGAGAGAATTTCATCACCAGAAACAAGCTTCGCTTTTGCAGCTGGAGAATTAGGTAATGCATCAAGAACGATGACATGTTTGTCAGTTACGTATTGTGCATTTGCATCAGAAACACCCATGGTCATTCCAGACATAAAACCGATTGAGAATAGAACCCACGCAAGGATGATGTTCATGATAACTCCCGCGGCAAGCACAATGACCTGCTTCCACTTTGCCTTATGCACAAAGCTTCGAGAACTATCTGGTCCAGAAATTGATTCATCATCTGGATTTTCACCGAATATTTTTACAAAGCCACCGAACGGAATCGCATTAATTGAATACAATGTTCCATTCCACATTCTTCCAAAAAGTCGTGGAGGGAATCCAAGACCGAATTCATCAACGCGTATCCCAAATCTTTTTGCAGCAAAAAAATGACCGAACTCATGAACGAGAACAAGAACCGCAAGTATTACGAAAAATAGAATAATGTACACAAATTTAGCTTAGGATTTCCTTTTCCTTCTTATCCATTAAATCGTTTAGTTTCTTTGTTGCTTCATCAATAAGTTTCTGTCCTTCAGCCTTAAAGCGAAACTTTTCGTCCTCACCCATGCCGCCCTCCTTCTCCTTCTTATCAATATCAGCATTCACCTCATCTCGATGCTTGCGGAGTTGAATACGAGCCTGCTCAAGCTTTTCTTTCGCAAGCTTCACAATTTCTTTTCGGCGATCGCTAGTAAGCTCGGGGAATGAAACTCGAACACCTTTGTCATCTACAGAAACAGAAACACCGAGATTCGCCACTGTAATCGATTTCTCAATCGACTTTACGAGACCTTGATCCCAAGGGGCGATACGAATAGTTCGTGGACCCTCAGCGAGCACCGAAGCTACCTGATTAAGTGGCATATCTGATCCGTACGCTTCGACTCGCACTCCATCAAGAATAGATGGATTTGCCTGACCGGTTCGAATCGTACCAAGCTCCTTTTGAAGCCAGCTTTCAGTAGCACCAAGGTCAGTCTTAAGTTTAGTGAAGTTGTATTGCATAAGCTAAATATATCACAAAATGAGGGTTTTTCTAGAGATCAAGAAGGGCTGTTCGCTCGAGAATGAGTTTAAGTGATGATGACCGATCCTTGAGATATTTGATAAGCGGCAATATTTCTCGTACCGCTTCCAACTTACCCTCTTTATGAAGTTCAGTTACTACTGCTTGTAAAAAATTTTCCGCTTTTGCCTTATCCTTTTCCTCGATCAATGGTGCAACAAATTCAAGGCGAGCCTTAGGTGACATAGGAATAAATTTCCGTGCCTCACCTTTCATGTCACTTTTAGCTGCAGATGCGTGCGTCACAATTACCATTCGTGATCGAAGTGTTGGCAATAATATTCTTTGTGAAGAAGAAATTAAAAAGAAATGCGTGCCTGGAGTTGGTTCTTCAAATACTTTGAGGAGCGAATTTTGAGCTTCGTGTGTAATTGCACCGATTGTAAGTATAAAAATCTTTTTATCACCCATCACCGGTCGCAAGGACTGCATTTCCTGAAGCCCTCGACCTTCATCAATGCCAAATGACTCATGCTCAGCAAAATGAACATCAGGATTACCTTGGCGAGAAATTTTAAACGCGTCATTTAAAAAAGTTTCGAGTTCAGCTAAAACCGCAGCCTTTTCGCCTTCAATAAAATATGCGTGATGAAGAGTATCTTTAGAAAACATACGCAAAGTATACCAAAATACAAAAGACCCTCATTGCTGAGGGCCTGAACCTTGAAACATCCCCGTAAAAGGAGTCGAAACTTATTGTGCGTGTTATGCCCGGCCCTACAGCGCCTCCTCGAGGAAGATATTCAGAAAAAAGATTTTGTCAAAGCAAACTATCTTTTTGCAATAATAGTTCTCTTGTATACATCAAGATGTTCAAGAGCAATACCAGTTCCCTTTGCTACACAGTACAGCGGATCTTCAGCAAGAATTGCTTTTACACCCGTGCGTCGAAACACCAGCTCAGGGAGATTTCGAAGCATCGATGAACCGCCGGTCATAATAATGCCATGGTCAATAATATCTGCTGCAAGTTCAGGTGGAGTTTCTTGGAGCACATCCTTAATTGCCTTGATCATATCGCGAAGCTCACGACCAATCGCTTTCACAATTTCATTAGTCTTAATTTCAGTCGAACGAGGGAGACCTGAAATAAAATCGCGCCCTTTAATAATCATAGTGAGTTCTTCTTCGAGCGGTACTGCAGAGCCGATATTTATTTTGATATCCTCAGCTGTTTTATCTCCAATGGCGAGGTTAAAAGTTTTCTTTATATAGTCAGCGATCGCTGCATCTATTCTGTTACCTGCACATTTCACAGAAGTTGAAGAGACGATGCCGCCAAGAGAAATTACAGCGACGTCAGTCGTTCCACCACCAATATCTACTACCATATGTCCTCGAGCTTCTTGAATAGGAATACCGGCACCAATTGCAGCAAGAATTGGTTCCTTAACCACATACGCACTTTTTGCTCCCGCACGAATTGCGGCTTCAACTACCGCACGTCGTTCTGTTGAAGTAATGCCCGCAGGTACAGATACAAGCACTTCTGGCTTCCAAATATTCCATTTGCCGAGCGCTTTATCAATGAAATATCGAAGCATCGCTTCGGTAACGCGATAATCAGCAATAACACCATCCTTCATTGGGCGATACGCAATGATGGATTCTGGAGTTCGACCAATCATGTTCTTTGCTTCAACACCGACAGCCATAATTTTGTTGTCCTGTTCTGAAACAGCCACAACTGAAGGCTCATTGAGCACAATGCCTTTACCTGGCACAAACACGAGCGTATTTGCTGTTCCTAAATCAATTCCGAGTTTCTTCGCGAATAAAGCCATAGATGGCCATACTATACGCTTTTTATAGCGCTTTGCGATAGTTGACACATATATGCTAGAGGCGTATAAAAATAAAAGTTGAACCTCTTATATGTCTACAATACTTGATCTCATTACCTTTACTGTGGCCGACGAGCGAGTTGGCCTTGAATGTTATTCCCGAAATCCCCGGTTGTGTGCTGATGATTACAGGAAAACGATGAAGGAGATCCCGAATCTCCATTATTTCTTCACGGTGGTTCGAAACACGTATTCTGACCAATCCATACCCTCAATGATATGGTTTCGAATTTGGTGTGTGATGAAGGCTGAAGAAGAAATTGGCCTTTCTATCACCCATGACCTTCTGAAGAAGATACCTCACATGGATGATCGAGAAGTGTCGCTTAACCGAAATCCTGGACCAAAAGTTATTTCACACTGCTTCAAGGTTCTGCACGGACTTATAAGTAGCGCGAACGGATTTTGACAAGCTGCCGCATGGCAGCTTTTTTATTATCCACAGCTTGAGAATAATATAGCATATATGCTATATTACTACCATTACTCTAACTACGTCCACATGCCTACATCCAAAGAAACAAAGCCTGCTGCCCTTTCGTCAATTGGCCATATGATTGCTCGTTTGCGAGAGGACCGACATATGACCCAATCAGAGTTGGGTTCTAAAATTGGTACGACTCAATCTGTCATTGCACGTATAGAAAAAGGTGAACAAAATCTTTCAACGGAAACATTGGCGAAACTCTCAGAGGCACTCAACCACGAAATTGTTTCTATTTCTAAAGGCGGCACCGTGAATTTTCGCATCGAAGGTGGACGTAAACTATCTGGCTCAATTAAAGTGCGCACCTCAAAAAATGGTGCCGTAGGTATATTGTGCGCATCACTTCTTAATCGAGGTACCACGATTATTAAAAATGCACCAAAAATTGAGGAGGTGCACAGAATTACTGAAGTTCTCGAATCAATTGGCGTAAAAATCGAATGGAAGGAATCGGATCTCCATATCACCCCGCCAGAGAAATTCGATATGAAACATATTGCCTATGATTCTGCGGCAAAGACTCGAACAATTATTATGATGATGGGTTCACTTATTCATAGGATGAATAAGTTTGATCTACCTCAAGCAGGCGGTTGTAGACTCGGTTCTCGCACCGTAAAACCATATTTTTACGCGCTTGAAAAAGTGGGAGTAAAAATTGAGACAAGCTCAGAGTACTATCATATTTCACACAATGGCCTTAAAAAGAATCGAGAGATCATCATGTACGAAGCTGGAGACATGGTAACTGAGACTATGCTCATGGCAGCGGCACTCATACCAGGCACAACGACTCTTAAATTTGCTTCTGCTAATTATCAAGTACAAGATGTGGCATTTTATCTCGAGCTTTTGGGAGTAAAAATAGAGGGTATTGGCACCTCAACCATGACTATTCATGGAGTAGATACAGAGATACGTAAGAATATTGAATACTACCCTACCGAAGATCCAATTGAGGCCATGTCTTTAATTGCAGTTGCAATTGTTACCAACTCGGCAATTACTATTGAACGCGCACCGATCGACTTTCTCGAACTCGAATTACTCAAACTCGAGAAAATGGGTTTCAAATACAAAATAACGAAGCGTTACAAAGCAAACAACGGACGAGCAAATCTTGTTGATATCCAAACCGCACCCTCAAAACTCAAAGCCCTTGAAGAAAAAATCCATGCCAATCCATATCCGTCTATTAATGCCGACAACCTTCCCTTCTTTGTAGTTATTGGCGCTGTTGCAGAAGGAGAAACGTTTATTCACGACTGGCTCTATGAAGAACGAGCCATCTATTACAAGGAACTCGACAAAATGCGCGCTGAAACCATCCTTGCAGATCCACATCGCTTTTACATCAAAGGACCAACTAAATTTAAGGCCACTGAAATTGTCTGTCCTCCAGCACTCAGACCGTCAGTTGTAATTATGATTGCCATGCTTGCCGCAGAAGGCACATCGGTACTTCGAAATGTCTACAACATAAACAGAGGTTATGAAGATCTAGCCTCACGTCTCAATTCTCTGGGTGCAAAAATCGAGGTTTTCAGAGATCTCTAATCTCTATCGTTAGGCAAACAAACAGGGCAATAAATTCGTACTTCTAGTAGTCAGACACGCTGTCACGGCCGCAGACCTGCCTTAACCACTTAAATTACGACGCCTATGAAAATCGAAACCCTTCGTGATTTGTTCATGCTGAAAATAATGTCGCTTTACGACATAGAAACAACTATTACGAAAGCTCTGCCGAAAGTAATAAAGGCCGCAACAGATCCTGAGCTAAAGGAATCCCTCATAACGCATCTACGCGAAACCGAAACTCATGTTGAACGACTTGAGAAGATATTCGAGATGCTCGAGATGAAACCGAAAAAGACGAAAGTTGAAGCTATTCGCGGACTTGTCGCTGATACTGAATGGATTATCGGAGAAGATCCATCAGCCGATTTGCTTGATGCACTCCTTATTGCTTCCGCACGTTACGTTGAACATTATGAAATGGCCGGATACATGACAGCAATTGCATGGGCAAACCTCCTTGATATGGAAGATGCAGGTGAATTACTTGAAGCGACGCTTGAAGAAGAAACAAATGCTGAAAGCATTCTTGCTGAAGCCGCTGAATCAAAGATCAATCCCAGGGCAAAAGAAGCAACTTCTGAGGATATGGCGGCAGACGAAGAAGAAATGTAACTCTCCGCTATCAATATCCCCGTACAAGGCGACACACTGTCGCCTTTTTGCTTTTTTAGCTATTATTTTATGTACAAAGCGTGCCCCTTGCCTTTGACCACATTGTGCGGATAAATAAAGACTACAGATGAATCTGATAAAGGCCATACCAATAGCCAGAGGCGTAGGAGCAGACATACTCTCCTATTGGAGTTCTGTTGCCGCACAACCTGGTTCTGTAATTCGTGTCCCTCTACGAAAGCGCACCGTTGGTGCCATCACTGTCTCGTGCGAATCCGTCGCTGATGCTAAATCAGAAATAAAGTCACTTGATTTTGAAATTAAAAAGATTGCAAACCCTCATGCCAAATCAATTTTCAGTCCTCAGTTCTTTAAAGTAACCGAAGAAATCTCAAGATATTATGCATGCACCGTTGGTAGCGCCCTCTTTGAACTTGTTCCTAATGTAATCTTGTCAGAATTTGAGGATATAACCGCAGCTCAAGAACTCGTAAAGCGAAAAAAACCACGAGAGTCATACGTACTCCAGAAAAGCGATGAGGATCGCTATGGGCATTACAAGAGTCTCATTCGCGAGCGATTTGCACGTAAGGAATCGGTGTTTATGATGATGCCGACTGTTGAAGATATTAAAAAAGCTTGTTCCTATTTTGAAAAAGGAATCGAACCGTATACATATATTCTTCACGGAGGCCTTTCAAAAAACGAAATCGTTACAATCTGGAATAACGCCCTTAAAGACACACATCCGATTATTATTGTGGCCACTGGTTCGTTCCTCTCTATCCCCCGACATGATATCGGACTCATTATCGTTGAACGAGAAAATTCACGAAGCTACAAAATTCAATCTCGTCCGTTCCTAGATATGAGAAATGTTGCTGAACGATTAGCTACATACACTGGTGCTGATCTCATTTTTGGTGATTCGTGCCTGCGAGTTGAAACCCTGTGGCGTGAAGAAGAAGGTGAACTCATAGAATATGCTCCTTTGGCTATGCGTTCACTTTCTACCGCCCGAGACACCCTCGTAGATATGAAGCAGTACAGAAATTCTGAGCACTCTATTCGAATTCTGTCAGAAGAACTCTTGAATCTTATCCAGCTTAACCGACGAGAAAGCGGGCTCATGTTTATTTTCGCGGGTAGAAAAGGATTGTCGCCTCAAACAATCTGCGCCGACTGCGAATCAACACTCACTTGTAACCGGTGTAGCGCGCCACTTGTACTCCACGGCAAAGATGAACGCAGATTTTATCTATGCAATCGCTGCGGTAAACGTTTCGATTCGCATACCGTGTGCCGTATATGCGGAAGCTGGCGACTTACCACACTCGGCATCGGTACCGAACGAATCGAAAGCGATCTACGGGAAATAATGCCCGATGCCACAATATTTAGGCTTGATAAAATATCAGCGCCGACACACCGCAAAGCGCTTGAAATTGTAGAGATGTGGTACATGTCTCCGGGGGCAATACTCATCGGTACCGAACTTGCATTCTTATACCTCGACAAGCCAATTGATTACAGTGCTATTGGCACGCTTGATGCACTTTTCTCAGTACCTGATTTCCGTATTAATGAAAAGATATTCGCAATCGTAACCAAATTACGATCAATCACACAAAAACATTTCCTCTTACAGACACGTCACGCTGACGCTCCAGTACTCTCACTCGGAGTAAAAGGAAATATCATTGATTTCTATAGAAAAGAAATTGAAGAACGAAAACAGTTTGGATTTCCTCCATTTTGTACTTTCATCAAAATTTCATACACAGGCAAAAAAGAAACGGTGCTTGAATCCATGGAACAATTAAAGGTCCTCCTCGCTGGTTGGCATATCGATATCTTCCCTGCCTTCATTGCAACAGTTGCCAATGAATATGTAATGCATGCATTGCTTAAACTTGGTGAGCGAGAATGGCCACAGAGTGAACTTATTGAGCGTCTCAAAGCGCTTCCTCCAAGCTACGCAGTGAATGTCGATCCAGAGAGCATTTTGTAAGTCTATTTTGCCTTTTCTTACTTTTTCTATAGACTTATCAAGTAATGGTTACTATCGTCCAAAAAGACAACCCTGTCTTGCGCCAAATCGCAAAGCCAGTTGCTAAAGCGGATTTTAAAAGCGAAAAACTCGCCAAGATTCTCCGTGACATGAAATCCGCGCTTGATTCACAAAGCGACGGCGTTGCTTTAGCAGCACCACAAATAGGGATAAGCTTGCGTATCTTTATAGTCTCAGGTCGTGTGTTTGAAATTATGTATAACGATGAGCAAGAGACAAAAGACTATCCCGATATGGTGTTCATCAATCCTGAGATTCTTAAACTTTCTAAAGAAACCGAAATCCTTGAGGAAGGCTGCCTTTCGGCCCGATATTTATATGGAAAAATTAGCAGAGCAAAAAAAGCAAAAGTAAGAGCATACGATGAAAACGGCAAGGCCTTTGAAGTTGGCGGTTCAGGTCTTCTCGCACAGATTTTTCAGCATGAAATTGACCATCTTGAAGGCAGACTCTTTATAGACAACGCAACAGAACTTGAAGATCTTCCCCCTCAAAAAACGAACTAATGGTAAAACCTTCACAAAACAATCTCTCTGTCGCATTCTTTGGAACTCCTGATCGAGCGGTGTACGTATTAGACGAACTCAAAAAAGCAGGTATCCTCCCTAATCTCATTATTACTCAACCTGATCGCCCACAAGGAAGAAAACTCATACTTACACCACCACCCGTTAAAACATGGGCACAAAAAGAAGGTATTGAGGTACTGCAGCCATCTACTCTCAAGGACGAACACTTTATCAATACACTCAAAAGTGGTCACTTCGATGTGTTTGTAGTTGTAGCCTACGGTAAAATACTTTCTCAAGAGATTTTAGACATACCAAAGCATGGTGCGCTCAATCTTCACGCGTCACTTTTGCCTCTTCTACGAGGTTCATGCCCTATAGAAACCGCCATCCTTACTGACATGAAAGAAACCGGTGTATCAATTATACGCATGGATGACAAGATGGATCACGGACCAATCATTGCTGAGAAAAAAATAATCCCGCCAACATGGCCGCTGCCTGCTGACCAACTCGCAAAACTTCTAGTCACTGAAGGCGGTAAACTCTTTGCAGATATCTTGCCCCAATGGGTTGCCGGCACCCTTAAGGCAACAGAACAAGATCACTCTAAAGCAACTTTCACCAAGAAAATTGTTAAAGAGGATGGCGAAATCAATCTATCGGATAACGGATATACAAACTTTCTTAAATACAATGCCTATAAAGGCTGGCCGAATACGTTTTTCTTTGCTGATATCAAGGGTAAGAGAACCCGTATCACAATTACTGATGCAGAGTATAAAGACGGCATGTTTATCATCAAAAAAGTCATTCCTGAAGGCAAAAAAGAAATGCCCTGGAACGAACATTACGCCTAGTTACTACTGAAGATCCTCAGCGTAATCTACGGGTAGATTCGCAGTATTCTTTTGATTAAGCACAGCGCCATTTTTAAAGGCCACAGACACGACATACGCAAGACTTCCAAGAAACAGCACACAGGCAGCGACGAAAGTAACAAGTTGTTTATGAAAGTTGCTTTCGGGAGGCATATCTAGTGCGATTAATTACCGCTCCGCTTCCATGGCAAACCTTTAAGCATATTCTTGAGCTTGAGTCCTGATCTTCGAACAAAATCGATCTTTTTTGCTTTTTTTGAACGCAACGCCTCAACAACTTCATCTTTTATTTCTGTAAGGGCAGCATACAAATCCTCTTTTTCAGATTCAGCTCGAATACTTCCAATACGGGAATGGAAATTAATCTCAGCACGAAATATTTCGCCCGATCTGTGATGGTTAGTTGTTCGCGAAACTTCAATTTCAGCCAATGCACTTGTGTCTGTTGGATCAACGTACTTATCAAGCGCCTCAACAATCTTACTTGCCGCTACATCAATTGCAGGTGTTAATTCCAAATTCGTTCCTTTTACAATTTTTTTAACCATATGCATGTTGTTAGTGATTTAATTATAACAACAAAAGACAAACCCCGCATCGCGAAGCTTGTCTTTTTTGTTCGATTTGTAACCTAGAGTTCATTTTCCCTCTTGTAACCTGCCAGTGTATACACCGCATATCCAGAAAGTCCGACCAAGAGAAGTCCTAGAATAACCGCAGTCCATATCTTTCCAGCGCTCACCCCCGAGTTACCTGTTGCCGCAGTAAGATCGGTATTTGCAAGAAGTGGATTCTGTGAAGAGTTATACGCTATGGCGTCCTCTGGAGAAATTCCATTATCACCATTTGATTCATCTGCGAGAAAAACCTCGAGATCTTGATCAAAGCCTCCTCCAGTACCATTTAAACCAGAGGTTGAGGCAATACTTCCGTCATTAAGGATAATCACATTATCGGCAGGACTACTTCCAGTGTTTGGCAAAGGAACCGAGCCGCTTCGCATGCTACTTCGTCCTCCGCTACGAGCACTTGGCGTTGCTTCTGCTGCAACCTCCTCCGTTGTTGTTGCTGGATTTCCTGCAGAGAGAGTACCCTCAATAGAACTATGCGATGGCGATGATTGCGCGGTGATTGTTCCTGATGTTTCTCCTGCAAACACATACGCTGTTCCCGACATGGTAAGCGCAAGAAGACTTATGACACCCGCAGTTATGTTATTGGTTGGAATTTTCATACTAAATGGGTGTTACTTGCTATTAATACTATTCATAGCTCTGTACACCATATCCCGTCGTGTACGAACCGTTCATAGATCCGGCAGGAATCTGCATTTCTACAAGCACGTGAACCTGTCTACCCGGCATAGCTGGATCACTATCCGCATTTAACATGAGAGGCGCTGTATATACTCCCGAACCAGTTAACAGTATTGTAGAAGTTGAATTCGACTGCGCTGAAGATATCCTCATGTTATTCGCCACGGGAATAGTACTTGATCCATTTGCATGAACCCAGTCATTAAATTTTAATTGCAGATTTTTTTCAACATTAGGAACGGTAAGGTTAAACATCCATGACCATCCTTGATCAAAACCGCCACCGGCAGTTGCTACACTTCGAACCTGGCTTATCGACATGATGGCAAGATCAGCATCATCTTCATCTGTGCCACCAATTACACTTCCACCGACAGAACCCGTCGAAGTTCCCGTGGTAGTTGCTGTTGAGGTGCCATTTGTATTTCCTCCTCCGTTATCAGTTGTTGTTGCAGTTGAAGTAGCTGTAGACGTCGCAGTTGAGGTGCCGTTACCATTGTTTGATGAAAACGCACCTGCGGTGATTGAGACCATATTTCCATCAGTAAATGATGTAATGGTTGCGTTTTGATCACCTGAGAGCATACAGTTAATTGGCATTTGTCCTGCTGAGCGACTCGCGTCAGATGCTCCGACGGTGTAAGTAGCCTTATATGTACCAGGAGAAACATTGTGGAAGCTGTTTTTTACATCAACACCGTTTACCGTACAAGATGAGGTGGTCACGTTTGTTGATGTTGCTGATGATGTAGCATTTGATGGGTAGGTAAACCACACATCAACGGTACTACCTATTCCCACATTTCCCGAGTTTGGTGATGCAGATACCTGCACACCATTGTTATCCGCATATGCCTTTGTTGCATACGATATACCGAGAACAATGCCAAAAAGGAGTACTGCAACTGATATTGCAATAATTACCTTTTGTGACAGCGTTGATTGATTGTATGTATTCATTGTTCGTTGAGGTATTAGCCAATAAAATTAAAAATAAAAAAGACCCTTTCGAGTCAAAGAATTCGGACCTGCTGCTATAGTCAGATGTATAAGGATCTCGGATGGCACGCGCGAAAGCGCACCTAACCTTAGTACGCACTTTAATTCGCTTTCCTATTCAAACAAAAAACCTTATAAACCATGGAACAAGTTGCCCTTTAAAAGCGTATAAATTATTGAGTGTCCACTTACAGACCCCATAAAAGCGCCCTCAATGCGCTTTTTGTTATGCAGCACGCATAAGCACTTTATGGAATAAAGAGGACCATAGAATCGGTAATTTATCAATTAATATGCTGGCGTTTTGAGCTTATTTTATTAGCCCTTGCTGGTTTAATTAAAGTAATGTATAGTTATTTTTAGCTATAACTGAACTTTGGTTCAGCTCATATGCAAATTTTAACGATTATTTAGATATCATGAACAAGAAAGTAACGAGCACCATTGCATCGATCGCGGTTTTCCTTTCAGGATTCGCTCTCGTTGTATCTTTCGTGCCTCATTTAGCTGAGGCGGAATCACTTCCAAACCAAATTACAAATACGTGCAATCTCCCAGATACTCTCGGAGATTCTTCACCGCAAAGTATTGGTGAGTCATACAATCCCGCCGAATTGACTGTTCAGATGATTCTTGCCGCATCTGGTTACCCTACTACAGATGCCGTAAACGATCAGAAAGAATATCAAGTATGGAACACGTCGAATAATCAAGAAATCACTGTATATCCAAGATTTCTTGATAAATACTCAGCAAACAACATAGTTTTTGGGTACTACAAAAATGGTGATCTAGGTACCTTTACTCCCGTATTTAAGAAGGGATCTGTTCCTGGCTATGAAAGCGTAGTTGAAGCATCTGTTGACCAGGAATTCACAATTTCAACAACCTCAGCTCAATCTATAGGCTTTGCAATCAAGACATCTGGCTACAGCACAGAGACTTTGGCAACACAAAATTCTCTCAATGTTGATGGCTATGATCATACAGTGGTATATAACCCTGCCGCTAATACCTACGTGTTAGGTTTTGAGGACATTATAAGCGGTGGTGACAATGACCATAATGATATCGTCGTGGAAGTTACATTCCCATGCGATTCACAGCCAGAGAATCCTCAGCAGTGTACGATTTATAGCAACACTGACACTAAAGTAAGTGAAATACGAATTGATTTCGGTACTCCAACTGTTGTTGACTACCCTGCTGTATTAGTTACTCCTACAGAAGTAACCACAGCTTATTGGCTCGCTGACGTTGATGGCCCTTCTACTGATGCAAAGTGGATTTGGTCTGAAGACCCTGTTACAGATTGGACTGTCGACAAACTCGTGAATTTCACTCGAACATTCACTATTACTGACGCGGGAACTTCTGCAACTCTTACTCTCGCATCAGATAATCTATATGCAGCATATCTCGACAATGTTCTCATTGGATTTACCAACAATTACGGCATCTTTAATTCTCCAACCGGTGACACCATTGAAATACCACAGATTTCAGTTGGTACTCACACACTAAAATTTGTCGTCCAAAATCAGGCTCAAGAAGGTTTGGCTCTCAATAATCCAGGTGGACTCATATTTAAACTCCAACT
Organism: uncultured Candidatus Saccharibacteria bacterium; assembly: GCA_964495425.1. Lineage (GTDB taxonomy): Bacteria > Patescibacteriota > Minisyncoccia > Phycocordibacterales > UBA6065 > UBA6065. The sequence goes on along the minus strand of CAZBVG010000002.1, from coordinate 6,574 downwards.
CCACAACAATACCTGTGCTGGCAATAACGGCGGAGGTGGTGACGAAAATCATGCTCCGGTACTTACCCTTCTTGGTAATGCGGTCCACGTCATAACAGTTGGTCAGACCTATGTTGATCCAGGAGTTCAAGCATCTGATGTAGAAGACTTCGCTGGCTTTAAAACATATCCTGCTGATACCGCTGGATTCACAGTTGTCGGTCTCCCTCCAATGGGTACAACAACTACCTCAGGCGTCTATACTGTGATCTACAAATACACAGATAGCGACGGTGCCGACTCAAACACGATCATTCGAACTGTAGTCGTAAGTGCTGGTACCACCCAGTGTACTGATGGTGTCGACAATGATACAGATGGCTTCAGTGATGCGCAGGACCCTAATTGTCATACAGATAATGACAACAACAATCCGAACTCATACGACCCTGCTGACAACGATGAGAGCGCAGGAGCTGGATCACCAGACCTCTGTCCAAATATCGAAGGAACTCAAACAACTATTCCAACAGGAATGCACTTCGACACTGAAACTGAATCATGTGTAAATGATTCCTCAAATGGCGGCGATACAGATATGTGTCCGAATATGGAAGGTATACAGACAGAAGTTCCAAGTGGTATGCATGTAAATGAATCAGGAAACTGTGTCGATAATGGTGGAAATGGTGGTGGAGGTGGAAATGGTGATGATGATGGTCTTGGTGGCGGTGATGGCATACTCCCAGAAGAAACCGGCGGACGAAGCGGTGGACGAAGTGGCGCTCGAGGAAGTGGCGTACCAACAAATGGTCTCGTGCTTGGTGCATCAACGAGCTGCGGCATTTACCTTAATGATTACCTACAGTTTGGTGCCCAGAATGACCCAGAAGAAGTTACCAAACTCCAGAGTTTCCTTAACGAAAATCTCGGTATCGTGCTCAAGCTCAATGGTATTTATGACGCACAAACTCTTGCTGCAGTAAATGCATTCCAGCTTAAGTATAAAGATGAGGTTCTTGCTCCATGGGTTGCCATTGGACTCCATGATGATGTAAACAAGCCAACAGGCTACGTGTATAGAACAACTCAGCGAAAGATTAATGACATTTATTGCCAGGAACTCAACCTCCCAATTCCAGATCTCTCTGACGAGCTCGTAAAGCGAGGTCAATAATCTGTGACAAAAACCACCTACATAGTATGGGTGGTTTTTTGTTGCTCATGCGTACACATGACACATTGACGTTTTGCACTTTGTACGATACCATTGACTCATCTTAAATTCCATGTTGAAGCGCTATTTCATACCTCACGAAGGAAACGAATACCATCCCCACTTCTTCCGAAATACCCTCGTTGGGTTTATTGCTTCAGGTAGTATTATCCTACTTGGCCTCTCACTTCTCACCTCAATGAAGCTTACGGAAGATAAAGATCTTTTGGGAGCAATTTATTCATCAGTGCTTGTTGAGCTCACCAATAAAGATCGCTCTGCAGCATCCCTTCCCACCCTATCAATCAACGATACACTCACGAATGCCGCAAAACTTAAAGCTGATGACATGGTTGCAAACGGCTACTTTGCTCATACGAGTCCAGACGGAAAAACACCTTGGCACTGGATAATGAAAGCTGGCTATAAATTCGTATATGCAGGTGAAAATCTTGCAGTTAACTTTACTGAGTCTGAACAAGTTGAAAATGCGTGGATGGGCTCTCCGCTTCATCGTGCAAACATTTTAAGTAATAAATATTCTGAAGTAGGTATCGCTGTGCAAGAAGGCACTTTCAATGGTCAAAATGCTATCTTTGTGGTTCAGATGTTTGGAAAGCCAACCAAAGCTAAAACCGCTTTAAACAGCCCCGCTCCTGTCCAGACGGCCTCTTCAACACTCACAGTACAAACTGCGTCCTCAACAGCTTCTACGACCTTACAGAGCCCACCAACGGCACTCAATGTACCCGGTGCCGCAGCAGTTAAAGGTGTAGAAATAACCTCAGAAAAAACAGACCCTGAAACAGGCACTCTTTTCATCGCCGCAAAAGATCCGGAAGCAGAAGCAGCCCTTACAACTGAGTCAGATACTTCAACCCCTACACCAACCAGCCCATCAATAAGTTCGATCGACCGAGCCTTACTACGCTTCCCTGTTGCACTCAATGGATTTTATGGACTCATCGCACTGCTTGCGTTAATCGGCCTCATTGCACTTATTGCTGTTGAAATAAAACACCGAAAACCAAAAGCTATCATCGCTGCCCTTGTACTTCTTTTAATTGTTACGGGAGCAATGTATATAAACAGTTCAACAATACTGTATACTCTCGCTTCAACTATTCAATAACAAAAACCACCTCGTATGAAGGTGGTTTTTGTATACTTAGTCTTTCGCAAGAAGCAGCTTGTACCGCGACCGATTTTGCCAGAGAAAGTAAAAGTTAAGAACAAGGAGCATATCAGCCATAATTGCGCCTGCCGTAAATAGTCCTCCATCAAGAAATGCATGGAAAGCAACAATGTTTATAGTAATTGGCGTCAAAAGAAGCGCAGCAAATGCTATTCGATTTGTAACGATGAGCACAATCGAAACAGCAAACACGAGAGCAATCATGTAATTTATGTAGCCAACCTTCATGAGCATGTCGATGAAATCAAATGCCTGTACACTATTGTACAAATCTGCTGTTGGCGCAGGGAAAACACCAAGAACCCCTAGGATTGGAGAGATTAATAGCAACACCAATAAAACTCGAAATATAATATTGAGTATTTTCATACAAAAATTACGTTATTAATTATCTATACATTCTACCAGAAAAAATACGATTACTCATTATTTACTGTCTTCTTGAATCAACCTCATCGTAAACCATTTTAGAAATGGTGCCGATAGTTTTTTCTAGACTTTCATAGACATTACCATGGGTCATAATGCATAGCAGATATGGATTGTCGGGATAATAGATTATGCCGCAGTCATGAAGCTGACGAGTATTATCTTCCAACAGACGTTCTCCGAACTTGTGAGCAACCTTAATTGAAGATGGCACACCAGCCACTAGACCAGTTTTAAATTTTGACTGAGAAAGCCACTCCAACACCTTATTTGAGTTTTCGCTATTTAAAAGTGAAACATTGTACAAACCCCGGAATATTGATCCATATCTTCTCACAGAAACCACTTTGTCGAATGGGTCATCTGGCGCCAAAATACCCAATTCAAGCATTGTCTCACCAATAATATTTTTTTTTCCTGTACTTTCCAGGTGTGCTGCGAGTAAATTCGATGAACTATTATCAGAATAGCTCAACATGCGGCGTAACAAATCTTCAACAGTGTAAGATTCTCCTGGTTTAAGTGTCTCCTCGGGAACAAAATTTTGCTCAAATTCCTTAGTTTCAGGTAAATACAGCAATGATTGCTTGAGCATATCTGGACCCAGTTCTTCTGACTCTTTCAAATAGGTCAAAACAAAAGGAAGCTTCAGTAGGCTTGCTGGTGCAAAATCAGTAAATTCATTGATACCAAAGACTGGGCCACCAACAAGATCTCTAAAGTAGACCGCAACCTCTGAGACTTCGCCCGTGTTCTTCTGACTACTTACGTAATCTTCTATCTGCTTCTGAATTGCCGCATACCCCCTCTTGTCGATTACAGGCTTTTCACCGCAAGCAAAATCTTGATTAATGAGAGTGAATTTATTTTTACAGTCAGTATGTGTGAGATACGCTATAACAATTCCTACTAATAGGATTGTAAGAAACCAGCATAGATAATTTGCGATACTCCCCTTAGTCTGTAACCGATTAGTTTTCACCGAAATATTGTATCCAGAATTTTACTATGGAGCAAAGGGTAACTTATTGTTCTGTAGTCTGCCCATCGAATTCATCTGAGGTATCAGCTTCAGCATCAGCCTTAGTTTTATGAATTACTCCGTCTTTATGATGCGGAGGCATATACAACGTATAGAGTTTCATGGAGTCCGTGCCGGTATTAATAACATTATGTTTTGTGCCCGCAGGTACAAGTATTACGCTACCGTCAGCAAGACTATGTGAAATGCCATCAAGTATCGCCTTTCCGCTCCCCTGTTCTATTCGCAAAAATTGATCCACATCATGAATTTCTTCTCCAATTTCTTCCCCAGCGAGCAGTGACATGAGTACCAGCTGACTATTTTTGTCAGTATATAAAACTTTTCTAAAATTATTATTAGTACGCGAGAGTTTTTCTATATTTGTGACATATCCTTTCATACCGTGAGTATATCACGATAAGAGGGATATATTCGATGCAAAAATCTACTATAAAGAAACTAACAAAGGAATAAGTGTGAGTAGAAAAATGTCAGCAGTGAAGTGAGCAACAATACTGTACTCAAGCCCTTTTCTCCAATAGAGCCATCCAAAGATCAATCCACCTATGCCATTGAGCACAATTGCGCGCAGTACGATCAAAGGAGTGATAGTGGTTATAGCAGCTGTCACAGGCAAGTGACCGAGTCCAAATACCACTGCCGATATGACAATAGCACTCCACATGAGGAGTTTGTTTTGAACCGGGCTCATCAATTTGAATATTTTGGACAAGATAAATGCCACAACAGACATTAAAAACAGCCGCATGAGCACCTCTTCTACCACTCCTCCGTAAAACGAAGCCATAACTGTCTTCCACATCGTGACATGAATTGTTTGAAGGGACATTTGAGGAGTGACTATGCTGAATATCGCATCAACTATATAGATTGCTGCCGCTGATATGATTCCGGCAGGAGTCGCTACCCTAAAAACATTTCTGATCTTGGGCATCACACCTACCCCCTCAGATTGAAACGAAAAGACCTTTAAACCTATATTCTTAGCCGCTCTACTTCCTAAATATATTGCAACGCCCAAAAGTACAGCGGTTTGCACAATAGAAATTAAAACGAGCAAAGGAAGTGGAAATGACGATTGGGCTATCACATCCCTCTGAACCTCAAAAGCATACGGAATCCCTGCTCCAACACAGACTATCGAAAAGAGCCAGAACAAAAATAAGGGTTTTTTCATGAAAAAATTATAACAAAAAATTGCCCCCGGTTTAATGACTTCTACTGCAATCAAAAATACCCAAGGAAGCTGATTTTGCTGCAGATATATCACTTTTAGCAAATTACTCTGCTCACTATCTTGGACGATTTTCGAACGATAGATTGGGCAAAGGAATATCCATATCCCGCTTCTACGCTTGAGGAATTAAACTCTTTATTGAAATAAAAAGCCCGCCTACGATTAGGACGTAGTGCGGGTTTCATCTTTAACGGTAAATCAACCGCGCAAATCCATCACGTTATACCCCTTCTTCCTCATTTCCGTGTAGATGGGCAGAAGGAGCTCACACAGAGCGCGATGCCTTTCCTCCTTGTCGCCTGACTTATCTAGACGTGCAGCATTGATAGCTTCAGAAATCCTAGATAACTGAATACCGAGTGTGGCCGCAGTAGCATCAAGCACCGCATAGAACTCGGCACCAGTCTGACTGAGTCGAAGCTCGGTAAAGAAACGCCTGCCACCCTCATCCATTGTTTCGGCGAAGGTTCGATCCCATCCATACTCTCTTGCTAGGGCTCGATACACTCCTTCGTTGTTTTCTGTGTCCACGGGGACATTACCTAAGGGGAAATGCAGATGGAAATTGTTGAGAACGTTGCAATACCCGATCTCCCAACCCTGACTTAGATCCAGCGCGACTTCAGATTCGTCAAAAGGCCTTGCCTTTTGCATAACACTCACCTCCTTTCAAAGAGGGATTTCCTAGAGCGGTATTGCCAAAGAAAATCTATTTTCAGAATAACATTAAAAGAAGTTACCGTCAACTTGCTCCATATCATGGACGAGTTCAGAACTCTAAATTGGGCACAAATTAGTAGGAATCTAGAATTCATGAACGTGAGTTTTGTATAAAAAAGAGGCCACCGAAGTGGACCCCTGCTAGTCTCAGGGTCATTTCTCGACCAAATCCATGAACTCATCCCGATTAATCTTGCCCACACTCTTGTAAGAGCCACAGGTTACGGTCAGTACGAGTTCGCCCTCCACTTCGGAAAGTTCAAATATTCCTCTGTGAGCAAGGTAGTTTTCAGTCACTCCTTCAAGGAATCTTTGAAACCACTCTGCGGTGCCCCACTCTGCAAGACCGCTATTATCTCGATCGAATAGACTCTTGACCGAGACGAACGCATCCTTATCATCGGGTTCCGAAAATGAATCAGGCAACTCAACTTCGGTGACAGGGTCGTCCATTATGCTTTCATCGCACATCTGAAACCGAAGAGAAAACAAACCGCTGTCTGCATCCGCCTTTATCCAAAAGTCAACGGACTTTCGTAGTTTGAGGTTAGTAGTGTTTTTGCACTTCACTTCGGCTCCACTTCCTGCATCTTCCCCCAAATCAATGGGAAGTTCTGTCTTCAAATTATTCATAAACACTAATTTGGCGTATTGTTTGGAACGCCTGGGCCTCCTTTCAAAGCCTCTATCCAGAAATCAAAAAACTGTTATATGGGTAAAATAACATATATAATTATATCTGTCAAATTGCTC
>CAZBVG010000001.1:0-175116 GCA_964495425.1 uncultured Candidatus Saccharibacteria bacterium | reverse complement strand
CTGCTTTTGCCTCACTCATTCTACGTTGGGGTGCCTAGAGAGAATCGAACTCTCGACAGCGGGACCACAATCCGCTGTTTTACCACTAAACTATAGGCACCATTATTAAGGGAAACGGCGGGCGGTATACCGCCCGCCGTGTTTCCTTGTGCGCGGAAGAGGACTTGAACCTCCATGCCTTGCGGCGCTACCACCTCAAGGTAGTGTGTCTGCCAATTCCACCATCCGCGCATATTTTCTTGCTTTGGCATAATAGCCTAAACATTGAGGATTTTCAACTCAGTAACAAAAATCCCGCAGAGTTGCGGGATTTTTGATTATTTTGCTGGAGCTTCTTCTACTTTTGCTTCTTCTTTCTTCGGAGACTTTACAACATCAGTGTTTCCGCCTTTTTCTGCTCGGAGATTTCGCATCTGGCGTCGGATTTCCTTTGCTGCCTTTTCTCGTACGAAGTAGAGTTTTGATCGGCGAACCTTTGACTTTCGGATGGTCTCGATTTCATCAATCATAGGGGAGTAAAGAGGGAAGATTCGTTCTACACCCACGCCGTCGATAACTTTTCGAACGGTAAATGTAGCACCGGCTTCATCGCCGTGTTTTCGAGAGAGAATAAGACCTTCAAATGCCTGAAGTCGGGTCTTGTCACCTTCTTTGATCTTCTGCCAAACACGAACAGTGTCTCCTGATCGGAGCTTCAAAGCCTTTCGTGCCGCCATATCTATAGGTGAAGTAACAACTTTGCTTTCCATGAAATTAATGTATTTAACGTGGTCGTTAATCTAACATGCAGGCCAAAAATTAGCAAGAAATAGGGCTATTTCTTGAAAAAAAGCAGTAAATGGGCTATTGTTACTTTCGTCTTCACATGACGCATGCGCCCTTAGCTCAGTTGGTAGAGCAGCTCATTTACACTGAGAAGGTCGGGGGTTCAAGTCCCTCAGGGCGCACAAGGTAAAAGCCGGCTCACATGCCGGCTTTTACAATAGATCGCTTATAATATAGTCTGCGAAGTATCCCCTCGTAGTTCAATGGATCAGAACTGCGGACTTCTAAGCCGTCGATGTTGGTTCGATTCCAACCGAGGGGACAAATGACAAAAGCGCCGATATGGCGCTTTTGTGTGTTAGAGGGAAGGATCGTCGAGGATTACCATCGGAATTGCAGAAGCGTTGGTATCTCTCTGCTCAATATTTTTGATCGCTTTATCAATTGTGTCCTTGGTGAGTCGTACTGCTGGTGTATTAACGTCGGTGTCACTTTCATCGGCAACGGAGGTGAGTCGCATGAAGATAAGAACGTTGGTGATCAGGATGAGGAATAATCCGATCACAAACCCCCACAGTGCAAAATGCCAATCGTACTCGGGCGTCTGGCCTAGTCGCGAAAACGGTGAACGTATTTTTTCTACTATTTTTCGGAAGAATTTCATTTCTTTTCTTTAATATATTGAACGAGCTCAACGTTAAACGACCATGTGGTAGTAGCGTTTTTCTCATCATTGCTACCAACTTTTATAAAGTTGACGTTCTCAATTCGTGCTACATAGGGAAGGGCATCAAGGGTTGATACAAATCCTACAACTTTTTCCCATACACCGCTTCCGGTCATTTTTACTCGTAATTGAGGGTACGGAGAGTCTCCTCGTGCTGGTTCTACGTTGATTGAGCCGAAGTTTGTTTTTACACCGATTTGCGCCGCTTTATCTTCAAGCACATTGATAAATTCTGGAACGTTATCTTCATTCACAAATCTGTTATCAATTGTCGCTAGGTCATCTTTTGAATCCCTGAGTGTATTTCTGATGGCGCTCGCGTAGGTTGATTGAGAGTTTCGATTACGCGCCTCTGCTGCAATGAGGGTAATTTCGTTACTGAGCGCTGAAGTCTTGTAGATAAGGAAAACCCACACACCAAGAAGTGCGAGCACGCACAGAGAGACGAAGATGACGGTTATTTTTGATGCGGATGAGTTTTTCATACTAGATTTTTGAATCTATGTTTATGGTGAATGGGACATCTTTACTCCTGGTGAGGCTGCCAACAGGGAGGTCGACATTGATGAATGAAGGCTCACCTTGGAGTCTTTTCGAGAGCGCCACCAAGGAATCTCGAGAAGGAGCTACTCCTGTTATTGAAATTGATCCTCGTTCAGAATTTCTACGGAGCGCAATACCTTCAATACGAATGTCGTTACCTTTTTTCGAAAGAATTCGCTCGAGGATTGTTCCAATCGGCACTTCCGCGCTGTCGATTTCGATCACGGAAATTCTTCGTTTGATTGCGGTAATTTCGCTATCAATAGGAGCTCCTGTTTCGCTTGAGGTTTTTACAATGACGCTATCTTCGAGTTTTGCAGCACTGAGTCTTGATTCAAGAAGGATGTATGTAGGAATAGTAAGTACAGATCCAAAGATAAAAAGTACACCCAGCATGAACGCATAGATGATTGCGAATCGGGACTTATATTTTCCCATTATGCGAGCTCTATAATCATCAAAAAGGAAAGTGAACATGTGGTTATAATAAAGCGCCTATGACCGTACCGTATTCGAAAGAATCTCTATGAAGAATGTCGGGTACGGTTTCCTCGACGGAAAGAATGTTTGTCCAAACGGATCCAATTTTTGTTGGAATTTTTGCATCGTTTGAGATGTAGCGTGAAAATCCCGCAATAAGGGTATCGCCACCAGAGAGAACGATGTTTTTTATCTCTCGCACCTGATTATTTTTCTTGTTTTGAGTACGCCAGTATACGAGCATTTTTCCTAATTCGTCTTGAATAATAGAGAATACTGGAGCCATAGCAGCAAAAATCTTCATATCACCGTCGCCATCAGTAAAGGCTTTTTCAAGCTTTAATTCGTGTGCTGCTGCTTCTGTAATGCCGAATTCCTTTGCAATTGCTTTATCAAGATCAGCTGAACCAACTTCAAGAGCAGAGCTGAAGATAACTGCACCTTTTTCTACAATAAATACAACTGAATGGTGTTCATTAATAGAGATAACAGCGTGAACATCTGTATCGTCCTTGGTAAAGAGGGAGCGAGCAAGGGCTCGTGCCTCTGTCTCAACCGAGATTATCTCTATACCGCTTTCATTGAATAGGTCTATGATTTCTCCTGTCGGTCGTTTTGAGAGCACTGAGACTGCGACGATGCTTGTGCCAGTTGCGGTGTCTTTTGATATAACATCAAATTCAAAGACGGCCTCACTCGGGTGCACGGGAACGTTTTCCTCAAGAATTCCTTCTATTGCGGCGCGCATCTCAGTGTGATTTACGGTCGGAATAGAGACTTTAAAGACATATGCCTCACCTTCATGAATAACTAATCGTGCGTTTGTGCACTTTTGCGAAGCAGCCCATGCGGAAAGTGCTGTTACTGCCTCAAGGCGAGATTTTTCATTGAGTGAACCGAGGTGGATGTGGGGAAAAGGAATGGAACCGTGTGCTTTTGGGGAAATTGTCCCTCTGTTATGGCTGAGTTCAAAGAAACGGAGTTTGTCATCAGTAGTATCAATCGCCATATTAGACAGGATAAGCGACTTGGGCACCGGGAAGGCCCGCTGTATAAAACTCTTTTTTTGTGTAGCTTGCGCTTTAGGAGCTGAAGAAGGATTCATCCCTAACAGTATACTATATGTTTTCTATTTTTTTCTGTTGAGATTTAAGACGCTCGCGGAGGATTTCGATTGCGATAGGTAAGATTGATACAACTATAATACCCACGATCACGTATTCGATATATGTATCAATTCCAGGAACAACTTGACCTAAATAGTATCCACTGAGGATAGAAAGTTGGGTCCAGAGGAGGCCACCGGCAATATTCCATGAAATAAAGGTTTTGTAGGGCATTTTTCCGATGCCGGCAACGATAGGTGCAAACGTTCGAACAATGGGAACAAAACGAGCAAAAAGTATAGTTTTAACGCCGTATTTTTGATAAAAGGTTTCGGCTCTCAAAGCGTGTTTCTTGTGGAAAAGGAAGGAGTCTTCTTTAGAAAAGAGTGCTGGGCCAACTCGCTTACCAAAAGCATACCCAACACTATCGCCAACGATTGCAGCGAATGCTGAACCAATAAGAAGCACGTTAAGAGGGAGATGACCCTGTGAGGCAAAAAGACCTGCTGTAAAGAGAAGGGAGTCGCCGGGAAGAAAAAAACCAAAGAAAAGACCAGATTCGGCGAATACGATAGCAATCACTCCGATTGTTCCAAGGGTTTCTATGAGAAATTTTGGGTCGAGGTACTCGGGCATTGTGAAGTGTAGTGTACTAACTGTATACATATTCACTTTAATAGGCAATCTGATCTGAAAAAGTGGTATACTAGTAGAAACATTTTATTTATGCTTTTTTCATTTAAGGCAGTTCGTAAAGATGGTACTCACTATGAAGGTACGCTTGAGGCGCCTGATAAGTTTGCTTTATACCGCGATCTCCATGCAAAAGGGGACAATGTTCTTTCAGTAAAAGAGCGTTCCTCGGGAGGAAGCCTCAAGAAGTTTCTCTCTATTTCAATTGGAGGGGCAAAGATGGCTGATCGTATTGCTTTTGCTAAAAATCTCGCTGCGATGCTCAAGGCGGGATTGCCGCTTGCTCGAGCTTTGACGGTCTTGGAGCGACAAATGAAGGGAAAAATCTGGAAACCTATATTCAAGGTGCTTAATGAAAATTTGGCAAAAGGTATGACCCTTTCTCAATCATTGGCGATGTTTCCAAAAACATTCTCACCTCTGTTTGTTTCGATGACGGGCGCTGGGGAAGAGTCAGGTTCATTGGCTCAATCGTTGGGTATTGTTGGTGAACAGCTCGAGAAATCGTACCTTTTGCAAAAGAAAATTCGAGGCGCGATGATGTATCCTGCAATTATCCTTATCATCATGCTTGCGATCGGTGTGCTCATGCTTGTGTATGTGATTCCAAAGCTCACCGCAACATTTAAGGAATTTAATACTGAGCTTCCGCTTGCAACGAGAGTTATCATTGGCGCAAGCGATTTCTTTGCAAGCTACTACCTTTTGATTATCTTGGCAGTCATCGTCTTTGCCGTAGGATTTTACATATTCTCAAAAACAACCGCTGGAAAGCATGCAATTGGCTGGGCAATACTCAAAATTCCAATTATTGGACCGATATCAAAGGAGGTGAATTCAGCACGAACAGCTCGTACACTCTCATCGCTCTTGTCGTCAGGAGTGGAGGTGGTTATGTCTATTAAAATCACAGCCACGGTCGTGCAGAATGTGCAGTACAAAGACATGCTTGCTGATACTGCAGAAAAAATTCAAAAAGGTTCAACACTGCAGTCACTCTTTACTCCACGACAAGACATTTACCCATCCTTTGTTTCAGAAATGATTGGGGTGGGAGAGGAGACAGGTACTCTTTCAAAGACACTGCTTGAAGTTGCGCTCTTTTATGAAAATGAAGTTGAGCAAAAGACTAAAGACATGTCCACAATTATTGAGCCGTTTCTCATGGTGTTTATGGGTGTAGCTGTGGGTTTCTTTGCGCTCGCAATGATTTCTCCAATCTACTCGCTTTCAAATAACATTTCTTAGCGTTATTTATGCAAGCATATCTAAAAGCCAAACGAACCGGATACACTATCTTGGAGCTCGCGATCATTATTACGATTTCCACTTTGCTTGCGACACTTTCATATACCTCCTTTTCCTCGTTTTCCAAAAATGAGGCCCTGGATGCGGGTACGGCATCTATAGTTGCTGGTTTGCGCGACGCGCGAGCAAGAACATTGGCCTCGGTTGATGGCTCACAGTACGGTATATACATTGAATCGAATAGATATACCTTGTTTAAAGGCTCAACATACAGTGCGGGGTCTCCGTTTAATACAGTTACTGATCTCAATTCTTATATTTTGGCATCGACGAGCTTGCCAGCAATTGTCTTTGAACGTGTGACTGGAGATACGACAGCATCTGGTACAATAGATGTATACCTCATTACTGATGGATCACAGAAAAATACAATATCAATCGCCTTAACAGGTTTAGTAGATGTAGAATAATGAAAAATTTAAAAGTAAAAGGTTCGACGTTGATGGAGGTTGTGATTGTTGCGGGAATACTCTCAACGGTCTCGCTCGCATTTTTGGGAACATTCGCGGTCATTTCAAAATTCCACGAAAAGAATTTGAGAGTCATTAAGGCTGGTTTGCTCGCTGAAGAGGGAATAGAGGCGTTGCGCATTATAAAAGAACGAGATTTTTCTGCGCTCGCAACTATGGCACAGACCGGACCAACCACTCCGCGATATTTGGCGGTTTCTACAACAACCTGGAATGTGAGCGGTACTCCAGAGGTGATTGATAACCTTTTCTACAGATACTTTGTGGTTAGACCTGCTTATAGAACGGCTAGCTCTGATCCAACTGAAACTTCCACCGGAAATACACTTGATCCCAATACTGTGTATGTCGATGTGCATGTTGAATGGCAATGGCGAAATTCAACTACGACAAATATTTATAAGGCTTTCATGACAAATCTATGATTTTTCCTCTCAGAAAGAACCGCGATGGAGGTTACACGCTAACCGAAATGCTCATCACCATTGGGTTGATGACGATGCTTCTTCTCCTCATTGTTGATACATCGCTCTCAATTGCACGTTCTCACAAACGAGCACAAAAATACCTTGAAATGAATGCTTCTGCGATGGGTGCCTTTTCTAGATTTTCGAGAGATATTCGCCGAGCTTCATCGGTGGACACGGTGAACAGTACGTTGGGAGCAAGTTCGGGAAAATTGGTTCTTAACATGAAGAAATCAGACGGCACGAATGATGTAACCACGTTTTATCTTGACGGTGATCGAGTAAAGGAAGTCTATAATGGTGTAGCGAGAGGGGATATAACTCCAGGGCCAGTAAATGTATCGAATCTCACATTCAGATTATTTGAGGATGCAACCACAACTGCAGTGCGAGTAGAGTTCACGGTTGCGCCCGACGATATCAATTTGGATATTCCGGCGGTGAATTTCTATAGCACCTATGTATTACGCGGCTCTTATACCAATTAAAATATGCAAAAACTACTTCAAAGATTTTTTAAGGGGTTTCGAGGAAAACAAGGTGGTTATGCGCTTATAACAGCCCTAGTATTCTTTCTTACTGCTTCTGCGGCAGTCATTGCGAGTATTTCAGACGCTGTCTTTCGAGAGACAAGAATAGTGCGCAATGAGGCATCATCAAAGCAGAGTTACTTTCTCGCTGAAGCGGGTGCTGAGGATATTGCATATCGAATAAAGGAAAACCGTTCGTACGATAGTCAGGAAACATATACGCTCGGGAACTCTTCAACGCTTGTGACTATTGGCACAAATGCTGATGGTGACCAAGAGATCGCAAGTACGGGTGATGCAGGGGGCACGAAACGAACTGTGAAAATTGTATCTGTACCAGGTTTTACAACTAATTTTTCTTTTGCTCTTCAGGGAGGTATTGGCGGTATTTATCTTGATGGCGGTTCTTCAATCCAGGGAGATATTTATACAACTGGGTCTATTCATGCGTGTGGTTCGTGCACAATTACAGGCGCTGCGGTTGCTGCGGGCAAGTCTACATCTGCTCTAGATCAGTACAATTACATGCCACCGACACCATCGAGTTCACTTACTTTCGGTTCATCTAACTCGACTCAGGACTTTGCGCAAAGCTTCCAGGTATCAACCGCACAATCAATAGTTGATCTTGAACTCTTTATTAAAAAAGTGGGAAGTCCTTCAAATGCGACTGTACGCATAACTACAGATAATGGTGGCAAGCCATCAAACACCATTTTGGCGAGCGGTACCTTGTCATCTTCACTCATCACCACTTCTTATTCATGGACGAGAATTTCTCTTACAGCTAATCCTGTACTTACGCCAGCAACAACGTATTGGGTTTTGGTTGACGCAAACACAAGTTCATCAAATTACTATACTATTGCGGCTAATTCAGGTTCGACATATACGCTTGGAGAGGCAAAATATGGAAGGTATAACAATAATAGTTGGACGACACCACCACCTCCGGGGCTTGATGGATATTTCAAAATTTACTTAGGTGAGAATGAAGACGGAATAACCGGTGAAAATCAGTGGAATCGAGTTACTGTTTCGAGCGCATATTCATATGAAAGTTCATATGTAAATGCAACGGGTGATTTGTATTGTCAGATTGGTACAGATAACAACAAGGCGTGTGATACATCTCGTGCGGATCCAGCGGTCCAGGAATATCCCATGTCAGACGAGTTTATTGCCTCACTCAAGAGCCGTGCTGAGACGGTTCATGTAGGAAATTATGTTGCAACAAACGGGGATTATCTGTACGGAAAGAAAATAGAGGGAAACTTAACTATAAGTAATGGTAGGACAGTTTACCTGGGAGGTGTGGTTTGGGTAACCGGTACTGTGACCATTAACGGGGGAGCAGAGGTGATCCATGTTGGAGGAGATGAGAGTTCAGTATTGATAAGCGACGGAACGGTAACGCTCAGTGGAGGGGCGGAGATAGTAAATGGCTCGGGCGGTGGCGGTAGTGGTGGGCCTGCGGGCGGTGATGGACAGATAATTATTCTTTCATTGCAAAGTGATATAGGTAATGTTACTCCAGCAATAACTATAAATGGAGGCGCTGATGATACAGTCGTGTTTGCTCCGAATGGGACAATCTCAATATCAGGTGGCGCAACGGTTAATGCTGCAGCGGCAAAAACTATATACGTAGACGGTGGATCAACAATTATTTATGACCCACTTGTGTCTGCGCTCAACATCACCTCAGATGGTTCGACTGAGCCATACGCGATTAAATCCTGGAAGGAAACTGACTAGTAAACATGCGGTCCAGCTTGTGTGTCATATATAGGGAACATTTCTGCCACACAAGAACATTTAAGTGCAGGTATGATCTTTCCTAAGAACACATATCAGAAAGGAATAAGTTTAGTAGAAACGCTCATTGGAGTTTTTGTCTTTTTGCTGATAGCACTTGCTGTTTATCAAAGCTACGGACTTATATTTAAGCTCATCGGTGCAACAAGATTAAAGACCGCGGCATTTGAATTGGCACAGGAACGTATAGAGACAATTAGGAATATGCCGTATGCAGATATTGGAGTCATAAGCGGTATTCCAGTGGGTACGATTGCACGAGTGCAGGACTACGCACGAGCAGGGTATACCTTTAGGGCAACGACCACTGTTCGTAATGTTGATGATCCGTTTGATGGTACAGTTGGTGGTACACCGAATGATCTTTCACCTGCAGACTATAAACTTGTTGAATTAAACATAGGTTGCGTGAACGCGTGTCCGGGATTTACACCTATTGTCGAAACCACGACGATTGCGCCGCGCAGTTTGGAGACTACCACGGGTAATGGAGCACTTTTTGTTGAAGTAATTGATGCAAATGGTCAGCCGGTGCCCTCTGCAAGTGTGTCTATTAAAGGGCAAAGCACCTCCACAGTAAACATAAGCGAACTCACGAATACATCGGGAGTATTCCAACTTGTTGATGTCGTGCCGGGCAATTTTCTCTACAAAGTCACAGCAAGTAAAAACACATTTTCATCAGAGACAACAAACACTCCTGGCGCTGTTGCAAATCCTAATCCAACATTACCTCACGCGACCGTGGCGGCAGGTGTTGTGACGAGGCTTACCTTGGCAATCGATAAGATAAGTACTATTACCGTGAAGTCGGTTGATGAAACATGCGCTCCAAGGTCATTTGTTCCATTTACCATCACCGGACAAAAGAAGATAGGAACTAGTCCTGATGTGTATAAATATACAAAAAGCGATGCTACAGATGTGAATGGTCAGTATGTATTATCAAATATGGAATGGGACACGTACGACTTTAGTCTCGATGGAGGTAATACGCTTTCCGGAAGCATTCCGTTTGTACCTTTCGCCCTTTCTCCTAATGTATCTCAGGAACTCATTGTGGTCCCAAAGCCCATGATTCCAGATACGCTCCTTGTAAAAGTTCGAGATAAATCAACTAAATTGCCGATATCTGATGCAAACGTCACTATTTCGAGAGCGGCGTTTACCAGCACGCTCACAACAAGTCGCGGATTCTTTTTGCAGACAGATTGGTCGGGGGGAACAGGGGAAACATATTTTTCAGCAGGAAATATGTTTGATTCCACAGATTCGGGTATTGATTACACGGGTTCTCCCGGAGAGATTTCTCTAAAAAATGTATTCGGTACATATGTACCTACTGGAACGCTCACATCCTCATGGTTTGATGTTGGTACAGCTTCAACAACCCTCTATAGTCTTGATTGGTTGCCCGTATCTCAGAATCCGCTCGCGGGAAGTAACAGTGTGAAATTTCAGTTAGAGAGTCGAAATGATATTGCAACACCTCTGTCTGGTTTTATAGGCCCTGATGGTACATCTGGTTCATATTACACAGCTCCTGGACAGGTGATATCAGGCGATCATACCAATAAGAGGTATGTCAGATATAAAGTATTTCTGTCTTCAGCGGACACAACCGTTTCTCCGCTTGTTTCAGATATTTCATTTACATTCGGAACCAACTGCACACCGTTCGGACAGGTATTTTATTCCGGACTTCTTGGAGGCACATACACGGTAGACGTTACAGCGCCTGGATACGCTAATTATTCGGGTACGGCGACGGTAAATTTCGGGGCAAATAGTATTGATGTTGAACTTGAACCATAAGTATGAAATTTTCTAAAACACATATTTCAGGTTTTACGCTGGCGGAGACCCTTGTGGCCGTGGCAATAGTGTCGCTTATAGCGGTCGCAATCGGTACATTTCAAGGCGATATATTTAGAAAGGAGCGAATTGCACGATCGCGCATTCTTGCAACAGAGCAGGAGAGAATTACTCTGCGTAGATTTATCGAGGAGGCAAGAAATACATCGATGTCATCAACAGGCTCATATCCTATAGTGGTTGCTGACAGCAATAGTTTTACGTTCTATGCGGATACGGATAATGATAATTTGAAAGAGCGTTTTCGTTACTATGTTGATAATGGCAACTTAAAGAAAGCCGTGATGAAACCCGTTGGTTCACCAGCTACTTATACTGGACCTGAAAAAGTGACTACGCTTGTCACATCAATCGCTTCGTCTACCACTCAGATTTTCACATATTATGATACTAACGGCGTGGTACTCCCTAATCCGGCAAATGTGTCTCTGGTGAGAAGCGTGCAGATGAGAGTTTCATCGGTTGTGTACGATGTAAATGGTTTGGCAACGACAACTGTAGCTCAGGAAACGCGAGCAACTTTGAGAAATTTAAAGGATAATTATTGATATGCATCGATCACCTCAAAAGGGAATAATGCTCGTTCAAGTGCTCATCTTTGGAGCAATCGCCGCTTTGATAATCGGTGCAATCGTCACATGGGCGGGGAACAGTCTTCGTGATGCGCGATATACCGCACAACGAGAACAGGCATTTTATATAGCTGAAGCGGGGATAGAGTATTATCGTTGGCATTTGGCGCACGCACAGCAAGATTTTCAGGACGGAACCGGAGCACCAGGTCCGTATGTTCACAATTATTATGATACATCCGGAGTACTTTTGGGCACGTATAGTCTTACCATTACACCGCCGTTGCCGGGTTCAACCATTGTGACCATTAAATCAGCTGGAAGGATAGTATCAAATCCTAATGTGGTACGTACGATTGAAGCCCGCCTCGCTATTCCATCGCTCGCTAAATATGCCTTTGTTGCTAATACCGACATTCGCTTTGGCGCCGGGACAGAAGTATTTGGTGCGCTACATTCAAATAACGGTATTCGCTTTGATGGAATTGCTCATAACGTTGTAACATCCGCTGTTGCTTCCTATGATGACCCTGATCATGCGGGCGCAAATGAATATGGTGTGCACACGCATACACCCGTTGATCCGCTGCCACCAACAGCGGTGCCAAATGTGCCAGCGGTATTTGAAGCGGGAAGAAGTTTTCCGGTACCAGCATTGGATTTTAATGGTTTCACTGCAGATCTAGCTGACATGAAAACAAGTGCTCAATCTGGTGGTCGGTATCTGGCTCCATCAGCTGATGATGGGTATCAAATTATTTTAAGAACTGATGACACAATGGATGTTTATCGAGTTAATAGTTTGAGAAATCCGCCGGGAGCTTGTTCTAATTCAGCAAGCCAGACAGATTGGGGAACATGGAGTATTAATACGCGAACATTCATTGCGAATTATCCTATTCCAGCAAATGGCATTGTCTTTGTTGAAGATGACGTGTGGGTTGAAGGTCAGATTAACACTGCGCGTGTCACTATCGCGGCTGCGAAGTTCCCTGAATCAGCGAGCGATCTCAAACATATAACGGTCAATAATGATCTACGCTATACAAATTATGATGGACAGGATGTTATATCACTCGTAGCGCAGGGTAACGTAAACGTCGGTCTCTATAGCGACGACAATCTCCAGATTGATGCAGCACTACTAGCGAAGTCGGGTAGGGTGGGTAGGCACTATTATGCAAGCAATTGCAGTGCAAATTATGTTCGCAACCAGCTTACTCTCTTTGGCATGATCGCGACTAATCAGCGATACGGCTTTGCATATACCGATGGTACAGGCTACACAAACAGAACGATTACCTATGATGCCAATTTGCTGTATTCACCACCGCCATCGTTTCCGTTGTCATCAGATCAATACTCAACTATCTCGTGGAGGGAACTCTAGTCCTAAGGGGTGATATAATCCCTGTATGGTAAAGTTACATACAACAGCAAAGAAACATTTCACATTAGTCGGCAATTGGAAGATGAATCCAGATACGCTAGAAGATGCAAAGAAGCTTTTTGCAGCACTTTCTCGCAAGGCAGCTAAAGCATCAAAGGTCACAGCAATTATTGCTCCTCCATATTCTTTTATCAGTACATTAGCGGCTAAGTCTGGTTCGATAACCATTGCCGCGCAAGATGTCTCCCAGGAGCCTCGCGGAGCGTTTACCGGTGCGGTGAGCGCTTTCCAGGTAAAGTCTGCGGGAGCAACTTCAACTATTATTGGTCATAGCGAGCGACGTAAAGCAGGGGATACAGATGAACTTGTCGCTCAAAAAACGCTTTTAGCACTCGAAGCTGGCCTCAAAGTTATTTTGTGTGTTGGTGAAAAAGAGCGAGATCAGCAGGCCCACTATCTTCGTACAATTCGCGAGCAGATTCTAGCAGTTTTTTCAAAAGTGGATCAAAAGAAAGCGTCATGGATCACAATTGCATACGAGCCTGTGTGGGCAATTGGTAAAAGCTACGATACGGCTTTGAAGCCTTCAGACATTCATGAAATGTCTATTTATATTAAGAAAGTTATTTCTGAGGTTCTTGGCCAGAAGCCCGGTCTGAAGTTTCAGGTTCTGTATGGTGGATCTGTTAATTTTGAAAATGCTCAGGCGATTCTTAGTGATGGTGCAATTGATGGGCTTCTTGTTGGCAGACAGTCTCTTGATCCTGAAGCATTCGGGAACATGATTGATTATGCAAACAACTTATAAAAAAATTTCTGACGAAAAAAATCTGAAAGGGAAGAAAATTATCCTTCGAGTAGATTTTAACGTGCCGATTGTTGCCGAAGAGGTGCGCGATGACTTTCGCATTCAAAGAACTTTACCTACAGTAAAAATGTTGAGTGAGGCTGGGGCAAAAGTGATTATGATTGCGCATCTTGAAAGTGAGGTAACTAATTCGCTTGCCCGGGTAGCTACATACATCTCCAAATCAATCCCACTTAAAGCATTCGTGACAGATTTTGCGCAAGCGCCAGCAGTTGTAAATGAGATGATGAATGGAGAAATAATCATGCTGGAAAATCTGCGTGTACATGAGGGGGAAAAGGGAAATGATCAAAAATTTGCTGAACAAATCGCGAGACTCGGTGATATCTATGTGAATGACGCTTTTTCGGTGTCCCACCGGTCACACGCTTCGATAGTTTCTGTGCCAAAGTTTTTACCTTCGTACGCCGGGCCACTTCTTGCTCAGGAAGTAGAGGAGCTTTCCAAAGCATTTGATCCGGAAAGGCCGTTTCTTTTTGTGCTTGGTGGTGCAAAATTTGATACTAAACTTCCTCTTGTAGAAAAGTTTCTCATCATTGCAGATTATGTGTTTGTGGGAGGAGCGCTCTCTAATGATGTCTTTAAGGAAAAAGGATATGAGGTTGGTAGATCTTTGATTGCAAAGCAGAGAATCAATATGAGACACATCGAACGCAATCCGAAACTCATGGTTCCCGAAGATGTGGTTGTGGCAAATAGTGCCGTACGAGAAGTGCGTTCGCCTGACAATGTGGGAATTGATGAAAGTATTTTGGATGCAGGACCACAGACTGTTAGCATGCTCTCCGATTTGCTTACAGATGTCGCATTTGTTCTCTGGAATGGACCACTCGGTGATTACGAACATGGATATGCAGAAGGTACCGAGAATTTAGCAAAGGCGATCACGCAAAGTAAGGCGAAGTCGGTGATAGGAGGAGGGGACACGATTGCGGTGGTGGCAAAGGCAGGACTCCTCGATAAATTCTCCTTTATCTCTACGGGCGGGGGCGCTATGCTTGAATTTTTGGCTAAAGGGACACTGCCTGGTATTGAAGCTCTTGAGGGTTAGTTTTTCTGGAGGGGGAGATGCTTTCGAATCATTTCTGCATTTTTTGCGAAGTCTTTCTTTTCACCTAGAACATTTTTATCTGGGTAAATCCAGATATGCGCATGATGAACCTCTTCACCGACAATTTTTGAGAGCACAAAGTCGGTATTGAAAGCTTTCTTTTGAGCGAGGGCAATTTTTCGAGCGACTTCAAAGTATGGTCCAGCATGAGGTACATCCCATACCCAACGGTAATGTTTCTTTGGGATCACCAGGGTGTGTCCAGGGGAAAGTGGGTCTATGCTTAAAAACGCCACAAAATCTGTATCCTCGTAAACTTTGTGAGAAGGGATGTCTCCTGTAACTATTTTGCAAAATACGCAGTTTTGTTCCATGAACTAAAAATACCACATTTTTCGGATCATTGTGTGGAGCGACTCTGGTACAATGTCTCCATGAAATATTCCCTCAGAGAGGCGATTACAGATAAACCCATAGAATTTTCTGCTTTTTCAGATACCGTTTCTCATTTGTTGTTATCTCGCGGTGTAAAAACATTGCAGGAAGCTGAGAGGTTTCTTGCTCCGGATTATGATTTACATACACATGATCCATTTTTGATGCGGGATATGGATAGAGTCGTTGAAAGGATTTACCGGGCTATCAAGCAGGGAGAAAAGATCGTTGTATTTAGTGATTATGATGCTGATGGTATTCCTGGTGCCGTTATTTTTTCTGACGCGCTTAACAAAATCGGATACACCAATTTTGAAATTTATATTCCTTATCGTCATGACGAGGGATTCGGTTTAAATATTGACGCAATAAAAGGATTCAAAGAGGGAGGTGCCCGGGTTCTTATCACTATAGATTGCGGGATTGCTGATATAGATGAAGTTGCCTTTGCAATGGATGAAGGTATGGATGTGATTGTGACCGATCACCATATGCCGCATGAAAAGTTGCCACGAGCGTACGCGATTCTTAATCCTAAAGTGTCTGGGTGCATGTATCCGGAGAAGATGCTGTGTGGATCCGGTGTAATTTTTAAATGCGTGCAAGCATTTTTTAAGAAGCATGGTGAAGAGTTTGGTATTAAGTCGGGTTGGGAGAAGTGGTTTTTGGATATGGTAGGTATTGCTACGCTGTCTGACATGGTGCCGTTAACTGGTGAAAACAGGACTTTTGCATATTATGGGCTCAAGGTGCTAAAGAAGACTTCGCGTCCGGGACTTTCACAGCTTTTTTCTAAATTAAAAGTAAAAAGAGAACACCTTTCAGAAGATGACATCGGGTTTACCATCACACCTCGTATAAATGCCGCGTCTCGAATGGGTGAACCTGTGGCAGCTTTTAATTTATTATCAACACGTGACGAAGCGCTGGCTGGTGCGTATGCAGATGCACTCGAAACGGTTAATAATGAAAGAAAGGGCACCGTTGCAGCGCTTGTGAAGGAGATTAAAAAGGTGCTCACGGAACGTGACATGAGCGACAAAAAAGTCATTGTCATTGGCAATCCTTCGTGGAGGCCATCGCTGCTTGGTCTCGTAGCCAATTCATTAGCTGAGGAATACAATCGACCGACATTTCTTTGGGGTCGCGACGGTGAGGGGATCATAAAAGGCTCTTGTCGTTCGGGTGGTACGGCAAGTGTGCTTTCAATTATGCACAAACGGCCGCATGTATTTCTTGCATACGGTGGACACAGTGCGTCAGGCGGTTTTGAAGTCTCACACGAAAAAATTCATGTATTGGCAGATGAGCTAGAGCAGGCTGCACATGAGCTTGGGCACGAGATGGAAGACAGAAAAGAATTTTTCGATGCAGAAATTACGCTCGATGATATTTCGTGGGATTTATATAAGGATATAGAAAAACTTGCTCCCTATGGAACAGGAAATCCGAAACCGCTATTCCTCATCAAAAATGCGTATATAGATGCTATTAAATCTTTCGGTAAAGAAAAAAATCATACTG
This sequence comes from uncultured Candidatus Saccharibacteria bacterium, assembly GCA_964495425.1. Taxonomy (GTDB): domain Bacteria; phylum Patescibacteriota; class Minisyncoccia; order Phycocordibacterales; family UBA6065; genus UBA6065. Next base: position 158,494 of record CAZBVG010000001.1, on the reverse strand, counting down.
AGATTGCATTTCTTGATGGAAATAATAGGAAAATATCCGCTATTCAGTTTTTTATACCCGTATCGGCACTTCCGTCACACGCACAACCACAATCAAGGGTTGATTTGGTAGCGCATCTTGAAAAATCAACATTCAAGAATTATCCAGAACTGCGTCTTAGAATTGTTGATATACTCTAATTTATGTCCATAACCATATATACAGACGGCTCATCACGAGGAAATCCAGGTCCAGGGGGCTTTGGTGCGATTGTACGAACGGTTAATCACGTTACCGAACTCGGTGGTAGGGAGGAACCGACGACAAACAACAGGATGGAATTATTGGCTGCAATAACTGCGCTTGAGTGGGTTGCATTAGAAAAACTTCATGCTGAGCCGGTGCGCCTTTTTTCTGATTCAAAATATGTGATTCAGGGTATTACCTCATGGGTTTCAGGATGGCAGAGAAATGGTTGGAAAACAGCTGGTAAAAAGGATGTTGAAAATAGGGATTTGTGGGAGAGGCTCTCTCGGGCAGCAACAGGTCTTTCTGTGCAATGGAATTATGTGGAAGGACACGCGGGACACCCGGGGAATGAGCGGTGCGATGAGATCGCTACTTCGTATGCTGATATGGTTGATCCACATCTCTATATCGGTCCGCGTGATAAATATATGGTTGATCTGGAAGCACAAACGGTGGTTAAAGTCGCAAAGAAGAAATCTTCAAGCGCCAAAGCATACTCGTATCTTTCGTATGTTGATGGTGAACTTATGGTTCACAAGACATGGGCCGAGTGTGAAGGTCGGGTGAAGGGAAAGAAAAACGCAAAATTTAAAAAAGCCACAAGTGCTGATGATGAAAAGGCAATAATTGCAGAGTGGGGAGTATAGATAAAAAAACGCAGACTCATTGTCTGCGTTTTGAACACCTGTTCAAATATTCGTTAGGTAACTGAGGTACGAAGTTCGGCGCCGCTTTTGATCTTAACCACACCTCTCTTTGAGTCTCAAAGAGAGTTAGTTTTCTGAAAACACTAATATATGACAGACATGCCAATTCTTTGTGTATCAGTTGCTGCGGGTATTGTTCAAAAAGTGGAGGATTCTCGTATTCCTTCATCCAGGACGCCAGACGGTTGCGGGCGGTCAGATTCCGTAGTTGAAGGCTCGTCAATGTTCGACTGCGCATCCTGTATTCACGGAAAATGAGGATGCCGTAAACGATTGCGGTACAAGCAAGAATTAAAGCGATAAATACCATAAGCCGGTAAAAGCCGTCTGATATTTCCCAGTCATTAAAACTCATGTGTAGAGAAGGTTAAGGGTGAACGGTGCTTTTCAGGTTCTCGGCTAACCCTAACACACCTTGTGAAATTTTCTAGTTTATATTTTTTTTATACGCCTGATACAAAATATGTGGGTGAGAGATACCGTGTTTTATGGACCACTTGTTTCATTTTTTCTAGGCGTGTTTGTGATGTCGTGTTGGCAGATCCCTACGCGATTCATCGGTCTTTTAGTTCTTTCTTCCATTTTTTATACCGTTACATGTATCACGAGAAAGGCGGCAAAATCATGCGTACTGTTCGGGCATGTTGCATGTGTATTCTGCGTGGGGCTTGTGCGAGTTGAAATAGCTCAGAGAGGAGAGCATGTGTTAGATAGAAATATTGGGGCACAGATAGAGCTCAGTGGTTATATTTGTTCAGAACCTGTTGCAAGAGAACTGTCCTTATTGTTTTGCTTCCAACCGTATGAAAGCAGGGATCGAGTTTTGGTAAGTGCAGAACGTTTTCCTGAGTTTGAATACGGTGACCGGATCACTCTTGTGGGAGTACTTGAAATACCAAAAAATTTTGAATCATATGAAGGGGGACCAGAATTTAAGTATGTAATGTATTTGGCAAAGGATGGCATTCGCTACACCATATTTCGACCACAGATCATAAGGGACGGAGAGGGAGGCGGCTCTAAACTTATTGGTACGCTCTATAAAATTAAGCAGCGTTTTATGCGTTCTGTTGAGAATTTACTATCAGAACCCGAAGCATCGCTGCTTGGAGGAATACTTTTAGGTGAAACATCTTCTTTGCCTAAAGATGTAACCGAGAATTTTCGAGCGGCAGGATTAACGCACATTCTTGTGCTTTCCGGTTATAACGTAAATATTGTGGCGGAGAGTTTGTTAAAGGTGTTTCTGTTTCTACCGAGGTTATATGGATCAGTGCTTGGCGGGGGATCAATTATTCTTTTCGCGCTCATGACAGGGGCGAGTGAGACAACAATAAGAGCCTCACTCATGGCACTTATTGGTCTTTTGTCTCGAAATATTGCTCGGAAATATAATGTTGCTCGAGCGCTCACGGTCGCCGCATTTCTTATGGTTCTCCATAATCCATATATATTGGTATTCGATGTATCATTTCAGCTCTCATTTCTTGCAACAATTGGTATTGTGTATGTCTCACCTTTGTTTTCAGATCGTTTGAAATTTATTCCCGAAACATACAATGTAAGGGAAATGTGCGCCACCACGTTGGGTACGCAATTGTTTGTAGCGCCATATCTCTTGTTTGCGATGGGGCAGCTTTCATTAGTCTCGCTTCTATCAAACATTCTTGTCTTGGCGTGCATACCTCTGGTTATGCTTTTGGGTTTTTTAGCGGCAACGCTAGGGCTTGTGTGGTATGCGGCGGCCGCTCCGCTTGCCTGGATGGCCCAAGCAATGCTCTGGTACATAATCCAGGTCGCGGCATATACAGGTAATTTTCCATACGCTTCAATACAAATGCACATAAGCAGTTGGATGCTTATGTGCATGTATGCGGTCTTTGGATATGTGCTTAACCGCGAGTGGCGGAAACGAAATTTGCTTGAACTGTCTCCCAATTAAGATTGGCAAAAAAGTCTTCGACATAGTTTTTCTTGCCAGATGGCTGGTAGTCAGCAACAAATGAGTGTTCCCACATATCGAGACACAAAATAGGAGACGCATCGATGAGCTGTCCTAGATGCTGTTCATCCACCCAAGCATGTACAAGTCTGCCGGTCTTTTTGTCATGGTATAGCATTGCCCATCCTACACCTCGAGTGAGGGCGATTGCTTTAAATCTTGCGAGCCAGGCATCAAACTGACCCCATTCTTCTTCGATGGCTTTTTTTAGGGAACCTTTGATATCAAGCGCCTTTGCTCCTCCTTCAAGATGGCCAAAATAGTATTCATGGTTTCTCATGCCACCCCATTCAAAACCAAAGCGTCTTTGGAGTTCACCGAGCGCGTAAGCATTTTTCTCAGAGTCTTTTGACATCTCGTCGATCTTTTCAAGGATGAGGTTGGCGTGTTTTACGTATCCAGAATAGAGTTTGAGATGTTCCTCGATAGTCTTTGCAGAAATGCCTTTGAGGGCTGGAATATTGAATTTCTTTTCTTCGAATTTTTTCATATTAATCAAATTACTTGGCCTTAGTATAGCACCTGGTACAATCAAGCCTATGCATCCGAATATTCTGTTCCTGAAGAAGGTTTTGACTGAAGAAAAAATCACATATACAACCATTCCTGATTTTCCAGATGCGCTTATACTACGTAATCAGTTATTTATTCGTGCCACGACTCCTTTTAATTCAGAGGCTGTGTCGGTTTTGTGCCGAGATAAATCAGCGATTCACGCTCTCTGCGAGGGGAGAGTGCCCATGCCGAAGACCCGAAGCTTTTTAGACCCACAGGGTAAATATCCCGAATTGGTACAAAATAAAACTATCCCCGCTATTCTCACAGCGGTTTCAGATTTTATTTATCCTCGAATTATTAAAATGAATTCCGGCGAGCAGGGTAAAAATGTGTTCATCGTGCATGATGAGACTGAAAGTCGAGCCGCCCTCGAAAGAATTTTCGAGAAATCATCTCGTAATTATGACTATATGGCATTAATACAAGAATATATAGAACCAAAGAGGGAGTTAAGGGCGGCGATAGCTGGAGGTAAATTTGTTTTTGCTTATGATCGAGAATCCAAGGAGCTCATAGAAAATGAACTTGAGGAAAAACTTGAATCGCTTTCAAAAACCGTGCTTGAGCACCTCGATCTTTCTTGGGGCGCTTTGGATTTTATCGAAGACGGTGTGGGAGACATTTACCTCCTTGAGGCAAATACAAAACCAAATTTTGAGGGGTTTATTAGTTATGACAAGAAGGATACGTTGAAGGGTCTCTACAAAATTGCTCTCAAAGATAAGGGTCTTATATGAGCAAGATTCGGGTATACATACAAAGGACGCTTTTTCTCGTTTTCTTATCAATTGTTGCGGTTCTTTTTACTGCCTATACAAGTGAAAGTGATCAGAGTTTGCATGTGTACTTTCTTGATATTGGTCAGGGAGACGCAATCTATATTAGGACACCTTCTGGTCATGACATGCTTATTGATGGTGGACCTTCGAGCGTTATTTTACGTAGATTAGCTGAAGTTATGCCGTTTTATGACAAGGCGATCGATGTGGTTGTAGAAACTCATCCTGATGCGGATCATATTGGCGGACTGCCACATGTTTTTGAAAGATATGAGGTGGGTCGATTTATTGAACCGGGCATAGAATCAAAGAATGCGATCGATGATGAAATAAGGAGATTGTTAAAAACAGAAGGCATGGCATCTGAGCTCGGACGGCGCGGTACTCGAATTAATTTCGGTGATGGATCACATTTCGACATTTTGTATCCCATAGGAGATGTGTCTGGGTTAAAAGATCTAAATGACGCTTCGATTGTGGGACAGATGTGGTACGGCTCAACATCGGTGATGCTTACAGGCGATGCCCCGAAATCAGTTGAAAATCAAATTGCAGAACTTGATCGGGAAAAAGTACACAGCCAGATTCTCAAAGCGGGACACCACGGCTCCAAGACTTCTTCAGGTGAGGCTTTTGTAAAATTGGTTGCTCCGGAATACGCAATTATCTCATCGGGGAGGAATAATCGATATCATCATCCAAATAGCGAAACACTGGATATATTCAAAATACTTGGTATTCCATATTTCAATACTGCAGAAATCGGAACGATTGAATTCGTATCAGACGGGAAAAGATTTATAAAAAAATAAACCCCAACTAGTGTTGGGGTAGGGAAAGAGCCTTGTTGTGACTGAGAACGAATTCAGATGATTCAATTACTTTCATGTCCGCATCATGTTTGATGGTACAAGTAAGCAGACTGAATTTCCACATTGCTTCATGAAGCATGAGAGGGAGTTTAAATCTCTCATCAGCGTGCATCATTTCACTATAGGGAAGATTCTCAAGCGGGAACCATCGGAATTCTGACATTTCTTCAGATTCGGGCAAGAGGTCTCCGTTCCACCAAGATGCAAAGAAAAAATGGACCTCGGCAAGAAAACCACTGTTATCAAAGGTGATTATTCCGGCTCTGTACAAATGATTGCGTCTGAGAACGAGGCCGGATTCTTGCAGCGTCTCTCGGATTGCACAGTCAAAAATGTCTTTGTCTGTGTTTTCCTCAAATTTTCCGCCAACTCCGTTCCATTTGCCCACTAAATGCAGTTTGCGTGCACCAGGACTGTCTTTATGTTTGCCAAGCAGGATTTCTTCGCGAACTGTTGTACGGTCACGAGATGTCCGGATAGGATAACAAACGCTAAATTTTTTCATTCTGTGTACAGCCTACTCTTTGGGTGATTTTCGTCAAATAAAAAACAGCCAATGGCTGTTAAGGGTCAGTGTGGATTTTTACGCAGCCTCATCTTTTCAAGGATAAGAAGAAAGACTGCAATTCCAAGAATACATAAACCAAGCAAGAATCTGCAGAAGTTGTTCATGATTTCTTCTGGGGTTTGTCATGCCCCTTGTTTGGATTCCTTTGTGACTGAATGAGGTCGTATCCTGCCCAGGCGAGCAGACCGAGTAAAGCTACGCCTAATAGAATGAGAAAGAGTTTTATCAACATGGTAGAGCTGGTACTCATCAAACTCTACGGTTTTTTGTTACATTTGCAAGAAAAAACCTCTGAGATCCAGAGGTTTTTTCTTTATATAATTCCGGCCTTTCTGAGTGTTGCGAACGCGCCGTTTTTATTGATAGTTTTGATCGCTCGGGTAGAGAGGGTGAGTCGGATAGACTTCTTGAGTTCAGGAATGTAAATCTTCTTTGGTTGGAGGTTTACATATCGGCGAACTTTTCCGGTAGGGTTAAACTGCGTCGCACGAGTTGCGTTTGAGTATCCACCACCTACTATTGATCCTTTCTTTGTAACTGGGCAGATTTTTGCCATGGAATTCCTTATAAGCTATTGGAAAGTCATGCTATCACATGCTTTTCCCCAAAGCAAATTCGCACTTTTCCAAGATGAGGGTAAACTGGTACAAGCGTTGTACACCATATCGGGAGCCATTTATGAGATCTATTACACCTTCAGTCTTGAAGTGGTTGAAAATCATCGCCCTCAATCGTCGTCATATGGGGGATATGAAAGAGACTTTTGAAAGGGCCGTATTGCCCTTGTGTTCTAACGAAGCGAGAATCATCGCTCTCAAGCTTCTTGGGAGAGAACAGGCGGAAATTGATCAAGTGTCTTCCTGTTTACCTTCTCAAAAAGTGCATGAAGCGTTGCGTCTCTATGATGAAATCGTGTTTGAGGCTGATTCGGCTCTTGAGGAGCTCGATCATCGAATCAAGCGATCCTCATTCTCAGTTCCAGTAATCCTTTAGCTCTGTAGCCGGGAACACCCCGGCTTTTTATTACGTTATAATGAGTGTATGGAATTTCAATTTATTTTTTCACTCATAGTTCTCTTGTTTTCGGTCATCATACATGAAGTGTCTCATGGATATGCTGCATTGTTTTTGGGGGACAGGACGGCTGAGTATGAGGGCAGGCTTACGCTCAATCCTATTCCTCATATAGATATGGTGGGAACAATTATTTTGCCCGCTCTTTCACTCATGCTTCCGGGAAGCCTTTTGTTTGGTTGGGCAAAGCCTGTTCCGTATAATCCATATAATTTGAAAAATCCTCGTCGAGACGAGGCGATCATTGCCTTGGCTGGACCACTTTCAAATTTTCTTTTGGCACTTATATTCGGACTTTTCATCCGTTTTTATCTTGTGCCTAATGCACTGATAAATGATGGGATTGGCGTTATTTGTCTTGTGATCGTACTCGTGAACCTCACGCTTATGATATTTAACCTGATTCCCATGCCGCCGCTCGACGGTTCTAAAATCATCACGGCGCTTTTGCCAGATATGTGGATGAAAGTACGAACCAAAGTTGAACAGTTTGGTTTCTTGGGAGTAATTATTTTTCTTATTTTCCTCTGGCAGTTTTTTGAGCCGTTGATACCGTGGCTTTTTGGAGTGATTACAGGAATCTCGATGTAAGGACTTTAAATTTTTTGTTGTCAGTTATAATTTTTGTTGCACCGACATATTTTTCAAGAATTTTTTCGTAGGGAAGAAACGAATTCGCGACAATATATACCTCGCCTCCTTTATTTAAAAACTTTTTTACGTCTCGAGCAAAGGATTCTATAAATGAATAATCCGTTTCTACACCGGCATGGAATGGGGGATTTGAGATGATGAGGTCAAATGTGCCTGTGACATGTGAAAAAACATCGGATTCTATTACGGTCGCAGAAATACCGCTCTTTTCAAGGGTTTTCTGAGTGGCAAGTACCGCAAGGGGACTTACATCACTCATGGTTATGGTGCTTGCAGGACTTCTTTTTTTATAGAGAGCTCCGAGTACACCTGCTCCGCATCCGATATCCAGTACGTGTTTCGCATCATACGGAATTGTGTCCAAGAGAAGCCTTGTGCCCTCATCGAGTTTGTTTGCAGAAAAAACTCCGGGTAAGTTTGCGACCTCAAGCGAGGTTTCTTTAAAGGAGAGAGGGAAGTATGAAAGATAGTCTTCAATTTTCTTGTCAGCACCGAGCCTCTGATTTTTTCCTACATACAGTGCTGAATGTTTCCCAACAATTTTTTCATCAACCGGTCCGATATTTTTTTCGTAGAGTTCTTTTGCAGATCGAATACCGGCATCATTTGATCCGACGAGTATAATGGTGCCATTTTTTTTCACCATTCCAGATACCAATGCTAACGTCATATCTATAAGTGCTTTTGATTTAGGCAAAAAAACAATTGCAGATTGTCGCAGGGTAGAAGGCTTTATAAATAGACTTTTTTCTCCCTCTATATATAGGGGGTCAGTGAGTCTAAGCTCCGGAAGGTGCTTGGTGAGGAGCTCTAAGGGGAGGTTCTCTTTAATCATGGCTTTAATACTAGGCTTTTTGGGGAATAAGTAAAGAATGTAAGAAAATCCTTGACAAATTTCCTGTATATGCTATTATATACAACGGAAACCGCGGTCTAAAGCCGCACTGTTTATACAAGTATACGAGAGTAGTAAAGCACGGTAACTGGGAACAGGTGCTTTCATGAAACGGCGAGCTCGATGTATAAACGAGTTAATTGGAATTGCCAGTCTCGTTCAAAATGCGATAAGAACGGGAAAGCTCATAGTGTCAGAGTATAGGTATTGAAATCTGATCCCCGCGGCAGGGTAGCAAGTCGCGTTATTTAGGGAGTCAGTAAGTAGGATAATTAAACTGGTCTACGTTTTTACTGCCAAAGTGTGTATAGGTTTCACACAAGGCCCGGACCAATCTCCTGAGTACACGGAGATCGCAAAGTTTAACCTACAGGAATAACTTAGAAATAAAGTCTCAAGGCTTCGTTTCCCCCTCACGCCAAAGGCTATGAGGGGTTTTTGATACCCAAATCTTGCCCAAAACCCTCTTTTATAGTAATCTCTCTTGTGCGTCTCAGACGCTATTTATTTAGGGAAAAGTGAGTAACGGAGAGGGGATACAACTCAAGCCCCGCTTCGCGAAGGAACACTTTAGCTCGACAATCAAATACTTATTCAATAAAACGCCAAAAAGCGTTTATTACATTTATTTAATGCCAACAATTCATCAGCTCATAAAGCGAAAGCGATCATCGCTTAAGCGAAAGTCAAAGTCTGTTGCTCTCACAAAGAGCTTCAACGTGCTTAAGAACAAGCCACGTTATTTCGACTCACCATTTAAACGAGGTGTGTGCATCAAGGTTACGACCAAGACCCCAAAGAAGCCTAACTCAGCTATCCGAAAGATTGCCCGAGTTCGACTTTCAAACGGTATGGAAGTTACTGCGTACATCCCAGGTATGGGTCACAATCTTCAGGAACACTCTGTGGTGCTCCTTCGAGGCGGTCGTGTTAAGGACGTAGGTCTTCGATATTCAGTTGTTCGAGGTGTTCTCGACGCAGCAGGAGTAGAGAAGCGAGGTAAAGGTCGAAGCCAGTACGGTACCAAGAAACCAAAGGCAGCTAAATAAGATCAACTTTTAATTTAAAATCCCATGCGACGAAAAATAAACATAAAGCGAGATCTTCCAGCTGATTTCAAGTACAACTCAGAGAAGGTTTCAAAGCTCGTAAATTACATCATGTTTGATGGCAAGAAGAATGCTGCTCGATCAAACGTGTATAAGTGCTTCGATATTATTAAGGAAAAGGCAAAGGTCACTGATCCTCTCGAAGTATTCGAGACAGCTCTCAAGAACACCGCACCAAACGTGGAGGTTAGATCAAGACGAGTTGGTGGTGCAAACTACCAGGTTCCAGTTGAGGTTCGACCAAAGCGCCGAGATGCACTTTCAATGAAGTGGATCGTAGAAGCAGCTCGATCAAAGAAGGGGGCTCCTATCTCAGCTAAACTCGCTGATGAAATTATTGCTGCATCTAAGAACGAAGGTGAAGCAGTTAAGAAGCGAGAAAATACTCACAAGATGGCGGAAGCAAACAAGGCATTCGCTCACTTTGCGTGGTAGTTGGTCTACTAGCTTTTCAAGCTGGTATAATTAAAGCTCATCAAAACCTTAAACATTATTTATGAATCGAGATTATCCATTAGACAAAGTACGTAACTTCGGGGTTATTGCTCACATTGACGCGGGCAAGACAACAACTTCAGAACGAATCCTTTATTACACCGGTATGATCCACAAGATCGGAGAGGTGCATGAAGGTGAAACAACCACCGACTGGATGGAACAGGAGCGAGAACGAGGTATCACTATTACCGCGGCTGCTATTACCTGTTTCTGGAACCCTACATACATGCCAAAGGGCGACAACAGCATGAAGCACCGCTTCAACGTTATCGACACACCAGGGCACATCGACTTTACCGTAGAAGTGAAGCGATCACTTCGAGTACTCGACGGTGCTGTAGTGGTGTTCGACGGTGTGGCAGGTGTGGAGCCTCAGTCAGAGACCAACTGGCGATATGCCGATGAGTCAAACGTTCCTCGAATTTGTTTCATCAACAAACTCGACCGAATGGGTGCATCATTTGAAAAATCTTTCGCATCTATTCGAGAGCGACTCAACAAAAATGCTGTGCGAATTCAGATTCCTGTTGGATCTGAAGAAAACTTCAAGGGCGTTATCGACCTCATTAAGATGAAGTTCTATACCCAGGATGGGGAAATGGGTATTAATGTTATCGAAAACGAGATTCCTGCAGATATGCTTGAAGAGGCAAAGAAGTATCGAGCAGAACTTATCGAAAAGGTAGCTGAGACTGATGACACAATGATGACAGAGTACCTCGAAGGAAAGGAATTCGATGTACCAACTATCAAGAAGATGCTCCGAAAGGCGACTCTTGCTTGCAAGATCTTTCCAGTGCTTACTGGTACAGCTCTCAAGAACAAGGGTGTGCAGCTCGTACTCGATGCGGTGGTAGATTATCTTCCATCTCCACTCGATATTCCTGCTGTTAAAGGTATTGATCCAAACACAGGCGCAGACATTCTCCGACACGCAGATGACAAGGAACCTTTCTGTGCACTTGCATTCAAACTCCAGAACGACCCATTCGTAGGACAGCTCACATTCTTCCGAGTGTATTCAGGTACTCTTGAAGCAGGTTCTTATATTTACAACTCTACAACCGGAAAGAAAGAGCGACTTTCTCGAATCGTGCGACTTCAGGCAAATAAGCGAGAGGAAGTACAGAAAGTGTTTTCAGGTGAAATTGCTGCGGCGGTAGGTCTTAAGGATGCTCTCACTTCTCACACATTGTGTGATGAAAACAATCCTATTATTCTCGAAGCAATCAAGTTCGTTGAGCCTGTGATCTCGCTTCGAATTGAACCTGCTACAAAGGCGGACCAGGAAAAGATGGGTACAGCACTTCGAAAGCTTGCCAATGAGGACCCTACATTCAAGATCACCTCAAATCCTGAAACAGGAGAGACTTTGATCGCGGGTATGGGTGAACTTCACCTCGAAATCATGGTGGATCGAATGAAGCGAGAATTCGGCGTAAATGCTAACGTCGGTAAGCCTCAGGTAGCGTATCGAGAAACTATCCTCGGAACAGCGGAAGCTGAACACAAGTACATCAAGCAGTCTGGAGGTAAAGGTCAGTACGGTCACGTAAAGATCACCTTGAAGCCTCTTCCACCGCTTGTTGAAGGTGAAAAGATTCCAAAGAACGTATCTCGATATGATGACTTTGAATTCATCAACTCAATTAAGGGAGGTGTGATTCCAAACGAATTCATCCCTGCTGTAGAGAAGGGAGTTCGAGAAGCAATGGATCGAGGTATTGTCGCGGGATACAAGATGGTAAATATCTCATGTGAACTTACCTTCGGTTCATATCACGATGTGGACTCATCTGAAATCGCGTACAAGATCGCTGCATCTATGGCATTCCAGGACGGTTGTAAACGAGCAAAGGCTGTTATTCTCGAACCTATCATGAAGGTTGAGGTGGTTGCTCCTGAAAAGTTCATGGGCGATATCACTGGTTCAATCATGTCTAAGCGAGGTATGATCGAAGGAACTTCAATGCGAGGTCAGGCTCAGGTTATTACTGCAAAGGTACCTCTTGCTGAAATGTTCGGATACACAACTGCACTCCGATCTATGACATCAGGTCAGGGTAACTCAACAATGGAGTTCGATCACTATGAAGTGGTTCCTCCAAACGTGGAGAAGGCAATTGTAGAAGCACGAAAATAGATACACACAAACCATCCGCGAAAGCGGGTGGTTTTGTGTATAAGTAAGGAGACAAAAAGAGAGAAAAGTGTATACTAAGTACAGCTTGTTCCATCTCTTGAATTATGAATATTCTAGTATGGGTCATACTCTTTTGCGCAGCTACACTGACATACGCTCTCCTTACTTCCGAGGAGGGGTACGAGGATGACTCCGGTTATCACAAGTTCCACTGAGGAATTTCAAAGGACGCTGTTTACAGCGTCCTTTTGCTACCCTAAGAGCGGGGTATATGCTTGACTTTTATATTAAATTATGATAATATGTAATTATGAACCTGTTCATTGTCTTAGTAGCCGTGTTGCTACTGAGTGAAGTGGTGGCTATCATCCGGGCCCCCAGTGGCCACGAGGATGAAGGTGGTTTTCACTTCGATAACTAATATCGAGTGAAGATCAAACAAGGCGGTTGCATCCTATGCACCGCCTTTTGCTTTGTGTACAACGGAGTTGAAGTTTACCTCAAACAGGAGTATTACTAGGCAAGTCGTTCATTCTATGAGTCACTTTCTGTGTACCCTTATATGTTTTTGTTTGGTGTGTACCGCGGCAGAGAGGAGTGGAGTCCAGAATGTGTCTACCATTCTTTCTGTAGGAGAAGGTCAGCTCGCCGTTTCAGGATTCACGGTTGGTGTCGACAGGTGCCTTCTTCTTATCCGTGTTGTTGGTCCGAGTTTACAGCAATTTACAACTCGAGCTTGTTTGCCTGATCCCGCTTTCATCATTCGAAAGGGCTTAACTGAAATCTATCGTAACGATGATTGGCAGCAAGGTCCTGAAAGTGTTTCAGTGAAGGAGATGCGCCAGATTGAATCGAAGGTGGGTGCATTTGCACTCGCCGAAGGAGGTTTTGATGCCGCCGTTTTGATGGGCTTTGCGAAAGGGGGATATACCATATCGATTGAGCCGAGTCTCAAGAATCCTGATCTTGCTCAAAGTGGGATAGTGCTCGTGGAAGTCTATGTGGTCTCAATGTAGCCGTCTGTAAAGGCGGCTTTTTCTTATGTGTGGTGCCATTTCGCCGCTGATTGACTTTGCCTTTCCGTCTGCTATTATGTGATTCACGCAATTTGCGCGCTTTTTTCAATTGATCAAACCGTAAGAAGTAAGATTTTTGAAGAAAGATTATCAAACTTAGAACATTAATTTGTAAGTAACTGGGATCTGCAACCATCTCGCGCGTAGATCCGAGTGAACTTACCAAAAACGTTATGGCAGAATTCGCACGAACAAAGCCGCACGTTAACGTAGGTACTATTGGCCACGTTGACCACGGCAAGACGACTTTGACGACCGCGATCCTCGCGACACAAGCTCGTGATGGTTTGGCAGTTGGAAAGGCATACGCAGATATCGCTAAGGGTGGTACTGTTCGAGATGCATCTAAAGTTGTTACTATTTCTCTCGCTCACGTAGAGTACGAGTCAAACTCTCGACACTACGCTCACATCGACGCCCCAGGTCACGCTGACTACATTAAGAACATGATCACCGGTGCCGCTCAAATGGACGGTGCTATACTCGTAGTGTCAGCAATTGACGGTCCGATGCCACAGACTCGAGAACACATCCTTCTTGCAAAGCAGGTTGGTGTGCCACGAATCGTAGTTTTCCTTAACAAGTGCGACGCTGTAGAAGACAAAGACTTGATCGACCTCGTTGAAGGTGAAGTTCGAGACCTTCTCACGAAGTACGGTTACGACGGTGCAGCTACTCCAGTTATCCGAGGATCAGCTCTCAAGGCTCTTGAGGCGGCTAACAATACAGACGAGTGGGCAATGAAGATCAAGGATCTCATGAATACCCTCGACACCTATATTCCTATGCCGGAACGAGCTACCGACAAGCCATTCCTTATGCCTATCGAAGACATCTTCTCAATCGAAGGTCGAGGAACTGTGGTTACCGGTCGTATTGAACGAGGTCAGGTAAAGGTTGGAGATACCGTTGAAATTGTTGGTATCAAAGACACCACAACGACTACCGTTACTGGTATCGAAATGTTTAACAAGCAGCTCCAGTCAGGTATGGCAGGAGACAACGCTGGTATTCTCCTCCGAGGTACTGCAAAGGATGCTGTTCACCGAGGACAGGTTCTCGCAAAGCCAGGATCAACAACTCCTCATACTGAGTTCGAAGCAGAAGTGCTCATCCTCAAGAAGGAAGAAGGAGGTCGACATACTCCATTCTTCAATGGTTACAAGCCTCAGTTCTACGTTCGAACAACGGACGTTACAGGTGAAGTAACTCTCAACCCTGGTGTTGAAATGGTTATGCCTGGAGACACTGTTACCTTCAAGGTAAAGCTCCATGCTCCAATCGCTTTGGAAGATAAGCAGCGCTTCGCTATCCGAGAAGGTGGCAAGACTGTCGGTGCAGGTGTTGTAACGAAAATCGTTAAGTAAACTTGCAATTTAAGCAGAATTAACTAGACTAGGACCTAACTATGGCAGAAGCAATTAAAAAGACAGTGGGCAAGGCAAAGGCAGCTCCTAAAAAGGCAGCAGTCAAAGCTGACGCATCACCTCGACTTCGAATCCGCGTTCGAGCGTACGAGAACAAAATCCTCGACGCATCGGTAAAGCAGATCATCGATACAGCTCTCCGCTATGACGTCCAGGTTCTTGGTCCAGTACCTCTTCCTACGGAAATCAAGAAATATACGGTAAACCGCTCGTCATTCGTCTATAAAAATGCGCGAGAGCAGTTTGAGATGCGAGTGCACAAGCGACTCATCGATATCTTGAATCCTAATGCAAAAATAATCGAAGCTCTTACGAATATGTCTCTCCCTTCAGGAGTAAACATCGACGTTAAGATGATTTAACAAACAAAACACCGCGCATCTAGCGCGGTGTTTTGTTTTGCACACTTTTCTTTTTTGAATAGAAAGAGTATGGTAGAGAAAGGAGAGTCCACTTATGACCTATGTAGCAATAGTGTGGGAACCATATCTTACGATAGAGGCAGAGCATCAGGTGCTTCATCCTCCAGCTCATGAGAATGGTGATAATGGGGAGAAGGTGCGAAATATCATCACGATTTCGAAGCGTCCACATCCTATTGTGCTTACAGCACGGGATGACAAGGAGGCGATTGAGCGAATCAGGGCTAAATTTATTCAGCGGGTACCAGTCGTAGAGCTGGCTTTTAGGATCAATCATGACCTCAAGGAAGAGGATCCGATTGAATATTACGAGATTAAGTTCATTCCGCTCAATGATAAAGCCCCGGCTATCGTCGATCTCTTTTCCTTCGTTCTGGATCGAAATCCGGATTCAATATTCGTGTAAATAGACGGGCGCGCGAGGATACGCGCGCCTTTTTTATTGCATCTACACCATATTTGCAATATTCCGACCTTTAAGGTACTATGTTCGCCACGAGAGAAGCAGGAGCTTCTTTTTAATTATAAGGTTTTAGAGAGCCTACGGAGCCTCAAGTTCCGCGCTCGCGCTAAACGATTTAGTAATACAACTGCTATGAAGAAATTCATACTTGGCACGAAAGTAGCCATGACACAGATTTTTGATGAAAACGGCCGTGCATATCCTGCAACGGTTCTTTCAGCAGGTCCTGTCACGGTTACCCAGGTAAAGACGGTAGAGAAGGACGGTTATGCTGGTCTTCAGGTTGGTTTCGGTGAACAAAAAGAATTCCGACTTTCAAAGGCGGTTAAAGGTCATCTCAAGAATGCGAATGGATCTTTCCGACATATGGGCGAATTCCGAACAGAGGAAGCGTCAAAGTTTAAGGTAGGAGATAAAATTGATCTCTCAACTTTTGCTGCAGGCGACAATGTAACTGTTCGATCAGAATCAAAGGGTAAGGGCTTCCAGGGTGCTGTTAAGCGACATCACTTCAAGGGAGGTTCACGAACTCACGGTCAGAAACACTCTGAGCGAGAAGTTGGTTCTATTAACGGCCGAGGCCGCGTCGGTTCAGGTCGTGTTAACAAGGGCAAGCGAATGCCAGGACGAATGGGTGGCGACATGGTCACCGTTAAGAACCTCAAGGTTCTTCAGGTAAAGCCTGAGTCTAATGAAATCGTAGTGCACGGATCTCTTCCTGGTCGAAAGGGTGTGCTTGTATCTATCGTTGCGTAATCATAACCACCATGAAAACTACAACAACAAAAAAGGCAGTAACAAAGACAGTAAAGGCACCAAAGGTGGCAAAGGAGAACGCATCTATGGAAGCACCAATCTTTAATATCAAAGGCGCATCAGCGGGAACAGTGCAGCTTTCAGAAAAGGCTTTTGGTCTTTCTTGGAATGCTGACCTCGTTCATCAGGTTATGCACTCAATGATGTCGACAGCTCGACAGAACATTGCTCACACCAAGACTCGAGGTGAGGTATCTGGAGGTGGTAAGAAGCCATGGAGACAGAAGGGTACAGGTCGTGCTCGACACGGATCTACTCGATCACCGATCTGGGTAGGTGGAGGTATTGCTCATGGTCCTCGAAATGATAAGAACTACGACCGAAAGGTTAACAAGACAATGAAGGCTAAGGCATTCCTCACACTTCTCTCAAAGAAGTACAAGGATGGCGAAGTGCTCTTTGTTGATTCACTTTCATTCAATGCTCCAAAGACAGCTGAGGCAGTTGCAGCACTCGAAGGTCTCTCAAAGGCAAAGGGTTTTGAAAAGCTTGCAACAAAGCGAAAGAATTCAGCATTCATCGGTCTTTCAAAGAAAGATGTGAATACTGAGAAGAGCTTCCGAAACGTTGGTTCGGTTATGGTTGATGAGGTTCGAAACATAAACCTTTTGGATCTTTTGAAGTATACCTACGTTGTTATCGAGAATCCGGTCGAATCAATCAAACTTATTGAAAATAAACTCAACTAACATGTCGCTATTTAACACACAGAGAAAAAAGGCTGGTAGCACAACAGCGGGTGAAACAAAGCTCGCAAAGCCTGTTAAGGCAACCAAGGTTGTTGAGCCAAAGAAGGTGAAGACTGAAAAGGTTGTTAAGGAAAAGAAGGCTGAGTCAAAGAATGAGAAACGCGCAGCTGCAGCAGCAGGTGTTGTGTTTCCAAAGAACTCAGCGGTTATAAAGCCACGAGTTACTGAAAAGGCAGGACTTCTCTCACAGAATGGAGTATATACGTTTGATGTTCGAGTTGACGCAAACACTCGACAGATCTCTGACGCGATCAAGGCAGCGTATAAGGTTACTCCAGTACGAGTGTCTGTAGCTCCAGTAAAGTCAAAGACAATGTTTGCTCGCGGTAAGTCAGGTCGAACTGTTTCTGGCAAGAAGGCGTACGTCTATATCAAGAAGGGCGAGACCATTGAATTCATTTAATTTTATTAATCCACATATATGAAAACATATAGACCAACAAGCCCAGGACGTCGTCAGATGCAGACCATCGACTTCAAGCAGTACATCACGAAGAAGGATCCTGAAAAGTCACTTACATTCGGACGAAAGCGAGATGTAGGACGAAACTCATTCGGACGAGTTACGGTTCGACACAAGGGAGGTGGACACAAGCGACTCTACCGAGATGTGTCATTCGCGTATGACAAGCGAGATATTCCAGCAACTGTTAAATCAGTTGAATACGATCCAAACCGATCAGGTTTCATTGGACTTGTAGCATATCGAGATGGTGAACGACGATATGTTCTCCTTCCAAAGGGCGTAAAACCAGGTACAACGATCGTGGCGGGCGCACAGGCACCACTTTTGCCAGGTAACGCACTTCCACTCAAGAAGATCCCTGTAGGTACCTTTGTGTACAATATTGAGCTCAAGCCAAATTCTGGCGCAAAAGCAGCTCGAGCAGCTGGAATCTTCGCTCAGGTTATCGGTAACGACCAGAGCTACACTATGATCAAGATGCCTTCTTCTGAAGTGCGACGAGTTCATGAAGAGTGCTACGCAACTGTAGGTACCGTTTCTAACGATGAGCATTGGCTCGTTAACTCTGGTAAAGCAGGACGATCACGATGGCTTGGTATTCGACCAACCGTTCGAGGTACTGCTCAGAACCCAGTAGACCATCCATACGGTGGTGGAGAAGGACGACAGGGACGAGGTCTCCGAAGACTTAAGACTCGATGGGGTAAGCCAGCAGGTAAGGGACAGAAGACTCGAACTCCAAAGAAGTACTCAAACGTATTCATCGTTTCTCGCCGAAAGGTTGGAAAGGATCGAAACAACGTTCAGTAATACTCGCAAAAGCGGCCCAACAAGGGCCGTTTTTGTTTGTCTATACATACCAAGCACATGTTACAATTCATGTGTGAGGCATCGTTCAAAATTTTTTGAGAAGATCTGTACTATTCGTTTTTGGCGACTTTTCGCCAATTTTTGGGCCGCCGTTTTTTTCGTGCTTGTTGCATACGATGTGTACACAAAAGGACTCCTCGTTCAGACGGGGGTAATGAGCATTATTGCCACCATATATTGTTCTGTACTCATCATTTATTGTGTAGAAAAGGAATCTTTGCGCTTTAAGCAGCACCACGCGCACGCGCGGTTTGGGGAGGTATATGTCATGGCATGGACGGTGTATGTGTTCATTCTCGCGGTCGTTTTGCCTTTTGTTTTTGATTCACGTTATGTCATTCCTCTTGAGGTGGTAGGGACTTATATAATCGTTGTACTCCTATTGGCGGTCACGCGAAAACTCGATAAGTTTCATAGTAAAACATTCAAAAGGGGATTTACTATCCTTGAGCTCTTGGTTGTCATCGCGATTATTGGCATTTTGGCAACGATAGTGATGACGTCGTTTAATTCAGCTCGACAGAAATCTCGTGATTCTGCGCGTTTACGAGATTTGAATACCATTAAAACCGCTATGGAATTTTTCTATGATGCGCACGGGCATTATCCGTGCTACGCATTGTGGTCATATAACGGTAATACCCCTAATCTAAATAATTTTGCTTGGTCAGTCGTACCGCAATATTTCTTAAAGATGAATACTGATCCATCAATGTCTCCGTACTGTCCAGTTGATGGCACCGGAAATTTAGTTAATGAGGGTTTTCTGCCATCAGTTCCTCTTGATCCATTAAATACTGGCAGCACGCCAGGTACATTCCATATGTATGTGTACGAGGCGCCTAACGATCCACTTATCGGTTCTCAGTCATATATTTTGTATACAAAACTCGAGGCAAATGATGGTCTCATGCAAAGAGATGGGGGATTATGCGATAACATTTATGAGACTGGGCCCGGTCTAGGAACTGTGCATGCAGCAGCTGCGGTTCACTATTTAGATGCTTCGCGATATTCATGCGATTAGCAAAGAATTGTAAGGATTTTTCGGAATATATTTGACTTTAAAACTCGTTCTGTTAGGATACTCACACTAGCTTCGGAATGGGCACTAGACCAGGAATCTAGGGTAAAACCTAGATTTTTGCTTCACTACAGTTGTTCTAGCAACTATAGCCCAGACGCCCGAGCTGTAATTCATTGCCAGAAACTAAAATTCCATGACCCGATCCCTTTCAAAAGGACCAAACGTAGATCCACGACTTCTCAAGAAGATCGAAGGAAAGAAACCTCAGACAACTGGGGTTATTAAGACCTGGCTCCGAGCATGCCACATTTCACCTGAAATGGTCGGCTTTAAGTTTGGCGTTCATAACGGTAAAGACTTCGTCGAGGTACTTGTGTCAGAGGATATGGTGGGACACAGACTCGGCGAATTTTCTTTGACCCGCAAGTTCACCAAGCACGGCGGTAAGATGCAGAAGGAACTCGAACAGAAGAAGAAGGAAGGTGAAATTGCTGCTGCTCAGGCTGCAAAGGGCGCTGCTGCTGAAAAGAAGGATAAATAAAATATATGGTTACAGCATCCCTCACAAACTATCGTCAGTCACCTCGAAAAGTCCGCCTTGTCGCAGATTTGATCAAGGGAAAGAGCGTACCTGCTGCCCTCAATACGCTTATGGTTACAACCAAGCGAGCTTCTGATCCAATGGTGAAGCTCCTTAACTCTGCAATTGCTAACGCAAAGAATAAGGGTGTCTCAACAGAAGGTCTCTATGTAAAGGAGTGCACCGTAAACCAGGGCCTTACCATGAAGCGATTCATGCCAGGTGCTCGAGGAACAGGTTTTCCAATTCACAAGAAAACGAGCCATGTAAAGCTTGTTTTGGATGTGAAGGCACCAAAGAAGTCAAAGGTCATCGCAGCTCCAAAGGCAAAAGCTAATAAAGAAACCAAGTAAACATATGTCAAAAGTTGTTCACCCATACGCTCATAGACTTGGAATCATCAGAGACTGGAAATCTCGCTGGTTTGCAGCAAAAGGAAAGTATCAGGAATATCTCAAGTCAGATGTTCTCTTGCGAGAATACCTCTCAAAGAAGTTCCGAGGCATGTATGTTGCTACCGTAGATATCGAACGAAACGAGAAGGCTATTCGAGTTATCATCAAGACTTCACGACCAGGCGTTATCATTGGCCGACAGGGTGAGGGAGCAACAAAGCTCAAGGCAGATATCCTCGCTTTCATGCAGAAGAATGGTTCAAAGCTTGCTAAGGGCCAGGACCTTAAAATTGATATCGAAGAAATCCGATCTCCAGAATCAAATGCAGCTATCGTTGCGTACATGATCGCAGAAGGTCTTGAAAAGCGACTTCCATTCCGCCGAGTTATGAAGCAGATGGTTGAGAAAGTAATGGCTAACCGAGAAGTTAAGGGAGTTCGAATCTTCCTTGGTGGTCGACTTGGTGGCGCAGAAATGGCACGTGTAGAAGATATGAAGAAGGGTCAGGTTCCTCTTCAGACATTCCGCGCTGACATCGACTTTGCTCGAGAAAAGGCTCACATGACCTACGGTGATATCGGTATCAAGGTCTGGATCTACAAGGGCGAAGTTTTCAATAAAGATAAGAAATAATTTAAACTGCCATGCTAGTCCCTAAAAAAGTTAAATATCGTAAGTGGCACGTCATGCGAAAGAATCCAAAGAAGGTTGGATTCGAAACTCGCGGCACAACCCTCTCATTCGGATCATTTGGTCTTAAGGCTATTTCAGCTGAGCGAATTCGCTCTGAGCAGATCGAATCAGCTCGAAAGGTTATCTCTCGAGAAGTAGGTAAGAACGGAAAGATTTGGATTCGAATCTTCCCAGATATGCCATACACCCAGAAGCCTGCCGAAGTAAAGCTCGGAAAGGGTAAGGGAGACCTCCAGGGGTACTGCGCACCAGTAAAACCAGGTCGTGTTCTCTTCGAAGTTGACGGTGTTGACGAGAAGATGGCTCGAGAAGCTCTCCGAAAGGGCGGAACGAAGCTTCCTGTTAAATCAGTTGTAATTTCTCGAGAACTCCTCTAATCTACAAAACCATGTCTCTATTTAGCAAAAAAACCGAAACGAAGAAGGAAGTAAAGGCTGAGGCTTCAAATACTCGACCAAAGGTACTTTCTGGTATCGTAACTTCAACAAAGATGAAAGACACCATCGTTGTTAAGGTTGACCGATTCGTAAAGCACTCAAAGTACGAGCGATTCCTCAAGATCTCAAAGAAGTACAAGGCTCACGATGCAGGTAACACCAAGAAGGAAGGTGATAAGGTCGAGATCGTTGAATGTGCTCCTATCTCTAAGGACAAGCATTTCAAGGTTCTCTAATTTTTAACAACAACTACCATGCTACAACCACGCTCAATAGTAATAATCGCTGACAACTCCGGTGCAAAGATCGGACGAATTTTCAAAGTGCTCGGATCAGCAGCAAAGCGCTACGCAATGGTAGGAGATATTGTTGTGCTTTCAGTTCAGAAAGCAGAACCACGAAAGTCTGTTAAGAAGAAGGATGTGCTCCACGCAGTAGTTGTTCGATCTGTGAATGCAACCAAGCGAAAGGATGGCTCATACATCCGATTTGATGAAAATGCAGTCGTTATCCTTGAAAAGGGTAAGAAGGAGCCTCTTGCTGGTCGAGTATTCGGTCCTATTCCACGAGAAATCGCTGAGAAAGGTTTCCAGACTATCGCTTCTCGAGCGGCAGAAATCGTTTAATAACCACTAACAAATACTTCTATGCATATCAAAAAAGGAGACAAGGTAGTGGTACTCGCAGGCAAAGACAAGGGAGCAACTGGTGAAGTTATTCACGCTTTTCCTAAGGAAAATAAAGTTGTTGTTTCTGGTGTTAACAAGATGAAGCGACATATGCGCCCTACAAAGCAGGGAAGCAAGGGCCAGGTTGTCGATAAGGAAATGCCGCTTCACGCATCTAACGTCGCGAAGAAATAATCTTTCCTAGAATACTTTTATGAAAACTCATACTCTCAAAGAAAAGCAGGCACACGCATTTGAAACGATGAAGAAGTCGTTCAAGCTTGAAAATGCAATGCAGGCACCAAAGGTACTTAAGGTTGTTGTATCTGTAGGTGTTGGTTCATTCAAGGACAAGAAGAAGGTTGAACTCGCCGGCGATCGAATTATGAAAATCACTGGTCAGAAGCCAGTTCTCCGAGGTGCAAAAAAGTCTATTGCTTCTTTCAAGTCACGAGAAGGAGATCCAATGGGTTACCAGGTAACTCTCCGAGGAGAAAAGATGTGGCACTTCCTCGAGAAGCTCGTGCACATTGCACTTCCTCGAACAAAGGACTTCCGTGGGCTTCCTTCAACCTCAGCTGACGGAATGGGTGGATACTCAATCGGTATCAAGGAACACTCAATCTTCCCAGAAACATCTGAAGAAGAACTCAAGGATGTATTCGGTCTCGGTGTAACAGTTGTTACTAACCTCAAAGAAAAGGAACAGACCAAGAAATTCCTCGAAATTCTCGGATTCCCAATCAAGAAAGACGGAGCAGCGAAGTAAATTACAAGAAAAAACCACCGACAAGGTGGTTTTTTCTTGTAATTGACACGTTCGCGATTCTTGGCATTATAGGACGAGATTACTTTTACATGAAAAACACACATATCATTCCCTTTGAATGTTTTCCTCTACGGTTCGATTTTCCATACCGGTGTGGTTTTGTGGGATATGTAAATGAGCAGCTCAAGCTGCTTCGATGTTCTGGCACATTTATACCGCCTCGGTTTTTTGGATATTACTTCCGAAATAATGAACCTGTGGGTGTCACAGTAGGGTGGACGGTCGTTCTGGATCAGAATCTAAGTATGAAAACGCTTTTGCATTATTTGCAGGCACGCTATGGAAATGAAAATTCCATTGAGTGCATGGGAGATGATGATCCTGAGTGTATTCTCATTCATGACCGGTATCTTTCGGGTTTTTGCTGGCTCATGCCATTCCGTGAGGGTGAAGAGTTCGTTGCCCGCCACGAGCCAACCTATCCTGCTCCAAGTAAGAAAAGCACTCAAAAAGAGTAAGAGTAGCCCCGTTTCAACGGGGCTTTTTATATCAGCATGAAGGTATTTGACACCCTTAAAACTGTTTGCTAGTATGCCTGGACAAGCTTTTTCAAGGGCTTTTTATTTTACCTCAGCAGAATATGGCTAAAACATCAGTAGTTGCACGAGCAAACAAGAAACCGAAGTTCTCATCGAGAATTGTTCGACGTTGTTTCCGTTGCGGACGAAAGAATGGTTTTATGCGAGACTTCGGTATGTGCCGAATCTGCTTCCGGGAACTTGCGAATGACGGTCTCATTCCAGGTATTAAAAAGTCTTCTTGGTAAACATTTATTAATTAGGCAGTAGGTAAGGGATGATCACATAAGTTACGACCCAAACCTAGACGCTAACGAATATGCAAGACTCAATCTCACATCTCATCATTCAACTCAAGAACGCATCTCGCGCAGGCAAGGATGCGGTTACAATCGCGCACTCAAACTTTATTGAGAAAGTAGCAGAAGCTCTCGCTCGAAAGGGATATGTTAAGCCTCCTGTTAAGAAGGGTAAGGCGGTTCAGAAGACTCTCGAGATTGGCATTATCTACAACGGTAAGAATCCTCGCATCACCGATGTGAAGCGACTTTCAAAGCCTTCAAAGCGACTCTACAAAGGCTATTCTGAAATTCATCAGGTAAAGCAGGGCTACGGTTCAACATTCGTCTCTACTCCAAAGGGTATCCTTTCGGATGATGAAGTTCGAAAAGAAAAGGTCGGCGGTGAAATTCTCTTCCAGATCTGGTAATACTTTTAATAACAACACTACAATGTCACGAGTAGCAAAAAAGCCAATCATAATTCCAGAGAAGACCACCGTCGCAATGAACGGAACAACTCTTACTGTTAAAGGACCATTGGGTGAAATGGTTCGAGATTTCAAGTCAGGTGTTGAAATCAAAGTTGAAAACGGAACAGTCCTTGTAAATCTCAAGCGACCAGAAGACTACATGCTCTGGGGAACATACGCTTCTCATATCAAGAATATGATTAAGGGTGTAACCACCGGTTTTCAGAAGAAACTTATTGTAGAAGGCATCGGCTTTAAGTCAGATGTTAAGGGTGCAAAACTTGATCTTTCTCTTGGTTTTTCACACCCAATTTCAATTGAAATTCCAAAGGATCTCAAGGTAACCGCAGAAAAGAACATTATCACCGTTTCTGGTGTCTCTAACGAGAAAGTTGGTGGTTTCGCATCAAAGGTTCGAGCCCTCAAGAAGCCAGAGCCATATAAGGGTAAGGGTATCCGATATGATGGTGAAGTTATCAGACGCAAGCAGGGTAAGAAAGCAGCGTAATCTTAATCTCAATTTTCACATATGAAAAACATCAAGAAAGAAAAGAGAATAAGACGACATACAAAGATACGAACTCGCGTATCAGGCACTTCGGCTACACCTCGACTTGCGATCTTCCGATCAAATCGATTCATGTACGCTCAGCTTATCGATGACACGACATCAAAGACGCTTGCCTCAGCTTCTTCTCACGGAGGCAAAAAGGCAGCTAAGAAAGGTGTAAAGAAGGGCGACGCTGCATTTGCTGTAGGAAAGGCGATTGCTGAAAAAGCACTTGCACTCAAGATCAAGTCAGTTGTGTTTGATCGAGGTGGTTTCGGTTTCAAGGGTCGAGTGAAGTCTTTGGCAGACGGTGCACGCGAAGGCGGACTTAAATTCTAATTAATCATATGAATCCAGACGTAAACGAAGTAAATAATGTTGAAGTGGCTGCGGTAGCTCCTGTTGCAGCAGCACCTTCTGAAGCACGAGGTGAACGAGCTCCTCGAGGCGGCGCACGAGGACGTGGCCCACGAAAGCCAGATACCCGAGCTCCACGAACAAAGCCTGAATATGATTCAGTGATGCTTAATATTCGACGAGTAGCCCGAGTGGTTTCAGGTGGACGACGATTCGCTTTCTCTGTAGCACTCGTTGCAGGTAATCGAAAGGGAATGGTAGGTGTTGGTCTTGGAAAAGCCGCTGATACAGCACTCGCTATCGACAAGGCAACCCGAAATGCAAAGAAGCATATGGTCAAAATCAATACGACCAAGGATATGTCTATCCCTCACGAAGTGTTTGCTAAATATTCATCAGCTCGAGTTTCTATCCGCCCTGTAAAGGATCGAGGTCTTGTTGCTGGTTCTGCAACCCGAACCGTACTTGAACTCGCTGGTCTTAAAAATGTTGCAGCAAAGATTGTTTCTCCATCAAAGAACAAGCTCAACATTGCACGAGCAACTATCGCAGCTCTCGAGAATCTCACTCTCACTCGACCTGTATCAACCAAGAAGTAACATCCATATTTATGAAGATTAACGAACTCAAACGAAAGAGCCCTAACTACAAGCGACGATCAATTGGTCGCGGTGGAAAGCGTGGCAAGACTTCTGGTCGAGGTACCAAGGGTCAAAATGCTCGAGCTGGACGAAAGAAGCGCCCAGAAATTCGAGATTTCATTAAGCGAATGCCAAAGCTTCGCGGTTACGCATTCAAGTCATTTGCTCCAAAAGCAGTTCCGGTTGCCCTCTCATCAATTGAGAAGGCATTCAAGGCGGGCGAGCGAGTAGAGCCTGCAACTCTTGTAGCAAAGGGTGTTGTTGAACGAACCGAAGGAAATTTCCCACGAATCAAGATTCTCTCAGGCGGCGAGATTACCAAGAAACTCACTGTTTCTGGTTGTGAAATCTCAGCTAGCGCAAAGGAAGCAATTGAAAAGGCAGGTGGTACAGTGCACGCTTAAACGTTACAATTTAAAACACCATGAACGCATTCATAAGCAAACTCTCTCACATATTCCGAGATAAGAGCCTTCGCAAACGCATCTTGTTTGTTGTTCTTGCGCTCATTGCGTTCAGACTTCTTACTGTTATTCCAATTCCAGGTATTGATACCGTACAGCTAGCAAGGCTTTTCAGCGACAATCAGTTTTTCGGTCTCCTTAACCTTTTTTCTGGAGGTGGACTTTCAAAGCTCTCAATTGTGATGCTTGGTGTTGGTCCATATATTACTGCATCTATCATCATGCAGCTTTTGACGATTATGTCGCCAAAGCTTAAGGCGATGTACCAGGAAGAAGGTGAGGCGGGACGAGTAAAGTTTGCGCAGTACTCACGACGACTCGCACTCCCGCTTGCCCTCATTCAGGCATTCAGCTTTATCGTTATTTTCCAGCGACAGGGAATCTTGCCAGAACTTGATACCTTTGGACTTCTTCTCAATGTACTCGTAATTACCGGCGGCTCACTTCTCCTTATGTGGATTGGTGAACTTATTACTGAATTCGGTTTGGGTAACGGAACATCACTTATTATTTTTGCGGGTATCGTTGCAAGCATGCCGCAAGCGCTTTCGGGTGCAATCGCTGCATATGATCCAAGCCAGCTTCCAATCTATATTGGTATCGTTGCTCTTGCTCTTGTGGTTATTTATGCCGTTGTTGTTATCACCGAGGCAGAAAGACCAATTCCAGTTACGTATGCCAAGCAAGTTCGAGGTATGAAGGTATATGGTGGTGTTTCAACATATCTTCCACTTCGTCTTAATCAGGCAGGCGTTATTCCAATCATCTTTGCGCTTTCAATCCTTCTTTTTCCGCAGATGATCTTTAATTTCCTCTCGACTTCTACGAACGCAACACTTCTTCATATTTCTCAGGTTGGTACTTCAATATTGAACAATCATTTGCTTTACAATATTGGATATTTCCTCCTTGTATTTGTCTTCACGTACTTCTACACAGCAGTTACGTTTGATCCAATGATGATTTCTGAGAATCTTCAGAAGTCAGGAGCGTTTATTCCTGGTGTTCGACCTGGTCAGTCAACGGCGGAACATCTCTCGAAGATCGTAACTCGAATCACTCTTGTAGGCGCACTCTTTCTCGGTATCATTGCGGTATTGCCACTTATTTTGCGATCGGCGTCTGGTCTCACAACTCTTGCGGTTGGTGGAACAGGACTTCTCATTGCAGTTTCTGTGGTGCTCGATATTGTAAAGAAGCTTGATGCTCAGGTTTCAATGCGAGAGTACTAATCTCTAGGGAAAAGGCCCGGATCGCGTACGCGATCCGGGCCTTTGACTTTGAGTGACAACCATGGAGAATTAACTTCAGACTCGACCCTTACAACCATGAGACTCACACGATCTCAACTCATTTCGATACTTCTACAAAGGGAACGGTGTTGCACCGCTCAACTTGCTGATCGGGTTGGAGCGTTTCGCCAGGCGTTAGGTAAAGCTCGTAGACCAACTAACAAAAAGGTTTTCGATATGAATATTGCACTTTTGCAGTTTTGCAAAAGGCGCAACTATTCCGACCTCATTGATGCTTTTATCTTGGGTGGCAGTAAGCCGCCTGTTAATCTCAAAATACCCCGAAAGCTCCCACATCATGAAAAAATGCACACTTCTGGTCGCCCTTACTTTCAGCATCTTGGGCACTGTACTGGCTCTGTCCGCATTGTCCGCAGAGCCGGTAACATATACTCTCTCAGATCGGGATCAAAAGAAAATTGATCACGCTCGTACAAAAGTATATATTCGCATCGAAGTAGAAGGGAAGACGCGAGAATTTGAAGTGTTTCTTTTTGATACGCACAGGACGTCTAATCCAACAGCGCTCCTGCGAGCGGCCGGCTATAGAGAAAGGGATGCAGCGGATAACAAGGTAATTGATCGAATTATTGATCGATTTCGTGATGCCGCTAATCCATGGCGTAAAGTAGAGCGGGTGATAATGGAGACACCCACTTCACAACAAACCAGGTCGTAGACCTGGTTTTTTATTTTCTATACTTTTGCGCTAAAATCAGTTCATGAAACAAACCACATGTATATTTTTCGGGAAGTCAGGATCGGGTAAGGGAACTCAGGCAGACCTTCTCATTAAATATTTAAATGCACATGATCCTCAGAATAAAGTTGTATATGTAGAAACGGGCGATAAGCTTCGTGCTTTCACAAAGGATAGTACATCCCATACTGCTCTTATGACTAAAGAGGTAATGAGTAAAGGGGGACTTATGCCAGCATCAATTCCAATCTGGGCATGGTCATCTATTTTGATAGATGGGGTTAAAACCGGAAAGGAACACATGATATTTGATGGTGTTGCGCGCCGTGCCGATGAAGCACCGATTCTTGATCAGGCTCTTCAGTTCTATGGTAGGGAAAAGGTCGCGGTTGTGTTGCTCGATGTTCCCCATGAAGAAGTGACAACTCGTCTTATAAAGCGTGGAAGACATGATGACAAGCACGAAAAAATCATTGAGCGACTTAAATGGTTCGATAGTGATGTGATGCCCTCAGTCAATTACTTTAAAAAGAGCAAACATTGTACGTATTTGCACATAAATGGCCATCAGACAATTGAAAATGTACATAAAGACATTCTCAAGGCACTTGGGATTTAGATTTACTCAAAACTGGCAAAATTCTCTCAAAAAGGTAGTCTATAGCCATGGCTATTAGACTTAAGTCAGCAGAAGAAATAGAGATACTACGAGAAGGCGGAAAACGCCATGCTTTTATCTTGCATGAGGTAGCAAAGAAAGTTGCCCCGGGTGTTTCAACAAAAGAACTCGATGACTATGCCGCATATCTCATTGCTGAGGGTGGTGATACATCTGCTTTTCTTGATTACAAACCGTATGGTGCAAAGAGACCGTTTCCCGCATCAATCTGTGTATCTGTGAATGATGCAGTTGTTCACGGCATTCCAAACGAACATCCTTATGTGCTCAAGGAGGGCGATATCGTTACTCTTGATGTTGGTCTTGTTCATAAGGGTCTCATTACAGATATGGCAATTACGGTACCTGTCGGAAAGGTAGATTCTGAGGCAAAAAAGCTTATGGAATCGACCCAAAAAGCCCTTAATATGGCCTTAAAAGCTGCAAAACCAGGCAATACGACGGGTCATATAGGAGAAGCGGTAGAAAGCTTCATTTCACCCCTTGGATACGGGATTGTAGAGGAACTGGCAGGACATGGAGTAGGGTACAAGGTTCATGAAGATCCGTATGTTCCAAACTATGGAAAAGGTGGGGAAGGCGACGATTTATTGCCGGGAATGGTGCTCGCACTTGAACCAATCATAAATGAAGGTACAGCAAAAATTGTTCTTGATAAGGATGGCTATACATACCGAACAAAAGATGGAATGCGTAGTGCGCACTTCGAGGTAACGATTGTGATTACAGAAAAAGGTTGTGAAGTGCTCACAAAACTTTAAAAAACCTTTTCGTGCGAGTACAATGTGGGTGAAGATTTAAAAGCTAATTTTAATTCGATGCCACATCCAAAAGATGAGAGAACGTTGATTATCATAAAGCCTGACGGAATACAGAGATCGCTCGTGGGAGAGATGCTGTCGCGTTTTGAACGCATCGGTCTTAAAATTACGGCCATGAAAATGCTTACACCAACCGCTGAGCATATTGAAAAGCATTACACGATTGATCCTGAATGGTTTAAAATCACCGGCGCAAAAACTATCAAGTCATATGCAGATAAGGGGCTCAAACATCCTGTGAGTGATGATCCAGTGAAAGTGTCTCAAGACATATTAAGGAAACTCAAGCGATATATGACGAGTGGTCCGGTTATCGCTGTGGTTTTGGAGGGCGCGCACGCAGTGCCGATTGTTCGAAAGTTAGTTGGTTCTACAGAGCCACTTTCGTCCGATGTTGGAACTATTCGTGGTGATTTTATGCTCGATTCATACTCAATGAGTAATAATGATGATCGTTCTGTAAGAAATCTGATTCATGCTTCGGGATCAGTTGATGAAGCGAATAAGGAAATTGCTTTTTGGTTTAAGAAAGATGAGCTTATGAATTATTCGCATGTCCAGGAAAAGATACTCTATGATGTAAATATGGATGGCAACAGGGAGTAATCCACTGAAATATTGATTTTTCCCCGCATCATCCACACTCTATCCCACGTTTCTTAACACCTTATCCCCAGACTTATACACAGAAAAAAGCCACGCAGTGAAGCGTGGCTTTGTGTTTATCTGAAAGAACTGATGATCAGAGTCGATACATCTCAATGACGACAACTCCCGAGGCGTTATCTTGTCCACCTCGAATCGTGTAACTAACAGTCCCGGTGCCGGTAGTGGGGAAAATAATTGCAGCTCCTTTGCTGTTTGCCGGCCATGGGAATGCGCCGACTTGAGCAAATGAACTTGCGTTTAATCCCGAGGAATTTCCCCAGTCACTATTGCTTCCAACAACTGTGCCCTGGGCATTGAAAACGGTGAGTCCAGGATCAGGAAGGCCGTTAGTAATGCCGAAGGCAGAAAGTTCCGGACCAGAAACTCGTGCGAGAATCTGGCGCGGACCAGTGCCATCGACAACAAGTCCAATTGTTCCAGCCTGTGCTCCGTTGCCGGTGACAAAGGCTCGAGCAGACATATTGAGAATTTCAATATTGTCAGTGTCGCCAGAAACGTCATAGACCTCAATGAGGACGATGCCGTTTCCCGTGCCGGTAACACGAGCCGTGTGAGCACCTTCTTCCAGATCAACAAAGATGACAGCATCCTTGCTATTCAAGAGGAGGGGAAATGCCCCCACGTTACGCGCAGCAAGTTGGGATTGCGCACTGCTGTCCCAGCCTTCGTTTGCGACAACCAGCTTGGAACCGGTGTACAGTTCCAAGCGCGGATTGGTCGCTGCATTCTGCACGTTAAAGGGAGCCTGTCCAAGCGATGGCCCCACCGCCCGAATAAGCAGAGTCTTCTTTGCTCCGAAACGGGTGCCGGGCAATGCCTTGATGACAAAACCTGCCGTCGGAGCATTATCGCCGGTGGCGATGGTTGACCTGAAGGAAAGATTTCGAAGCATCTGTGCACTGTGCACGGGGAGCGAGAGCACGAAAAGGGCAGTTACAAGCCCGAGGATTCTGAATGTTTTCATGAATATCTGAGTGGTTGGGTTGAAAACGCTTGATCTACGCGGATTACGAGGATCTTCTGTCTCTGATACTACATACGAATATCGACTTGTCAATGTTTCCTCGAGGGAATTTTCGATAAAAACTGACACTTTGTGGAGTGTACAAGAAAGCCGCAAACCCCAACGGGGTTTGCGGCTGCAACTAATGGATCTCGATTATGATGCCGTCGCGACGGTACGGATCGGCGGGCACTTTTTCATGTGTGGCTTGTGTGTATTGAAAGCTCTCTCAAGAACCGCAGCTGTAGAGGTTTAGAAAGAGCAACATGGATAATACTAGCAGGCAGCAAGGTCTCGTCAAATATCAAGAAACACATGTAGAGTAAAAGAACTTTTTTGGAATCAGATCGTATTCATTTACCGTTGCATTTTTTCGTTTCGCATTTATGAAAGGGGATTGCGGCTCAGAAGGAGAGGTCTATAATAGTTGTAGGGTTATTCGAAATTTTAACTCTATAACATTTTTTTAGGGAGATCATATAGTTGTTGGCCTTGGCCATCCACTGAGATCACCCACCTAGTTTACACTAGGGACAAAATTTTGAATGACCCCCGGAGAATCCGATCACAAACGTGATCGGATTTTGCGTTTAGGAATATAAAGAATGCTATACTTGAGGCCATGTTTTGGAACAAATACTTTAAACCCTCAATACTTGTAATGCTTCTCGTTGTTGGACTACATTGGATTGCCTCGCTCGAGGGTTTGTATTGGTCTATTGATTGGTATGACATTGTAATGCATTTTCTTGGTGGTTTGTGGACGCTGCTTTTTATACTTTGGGTAGTTTCTACACAGTATGCTTACAGGTTGAAAAAATATGTTTCGGTAATAAGTCTGTTGGTTGCAGTACTCGTTGTTGGAGTTGTGTGGGAATGGCATGAAATATTTTTTAAATTCACCAGTTTTTCTGATGTTGGATATTGGTTTGATACAAAACTAGATTTGGTGATGGATACACTTGGTGCAATATTTGGTATTCTTGTATATAAGAAAGATATAAAGAATAAACTCAGATGAGTCCTTACACATTACGAGGATGCGGAGGGGTGGACAGTGCGACAGGGGCGAATTTTCTTTTGACTACACCTGAGGGAAAGCTGTTGGTTGATTGTGGACTTGTACAGGGATCGAATTTTGCTATGCAAGAAAACCGTGATTCGTTTCCGTATGATCCAAAAGAGATTTTGTTTCTTCTTGTAACACATGCCCATATGGATCATATTGGGCGCATACCAAAACTAGTAAAAGAGGGATTTAATGGAGTAATTTATTCAACCATTGAAACAAAGGAATTGGCGGCGCTCATGCTTGATGATGCGTATAGTCTTATTACCCGCGAAGCACGTGAATCTGGACATGAACCTCTCTATGAAAAGACGGATGTAGTGCAGGCTCTTAATCTCTGGAAGACAATCCCGTACCATACCCGCACGGATCTCACCAAACACATTTCAATTTACCTAAAGGACGCTGGTCATGTGCTCGGTTCTTCAATAATTGAGATGACGCTCAAGGATGTGCAGAAAAAGATTGCATTTACTGGTGATTTAGGTAATTCACCAACACCACTTTTACAAAATACAGAATTCGTCACTGATGCTGATTACATGATTATGGAATCGGTGTATGGCGATCGTAATCACGAGCCGAAAAATATTCGCGACGAGAGATTGAAGTGGATTTTGAACGAAGCCATCAATCGAAATGGAACTGTCGTTATCCCTGCTTTTTCTTTGGAAAGGACACAGGTGATCTTGTATGAAATAAACGAACTTGTTGAGTCGAAAGCCATAAAAAGCGTGCCGGTGTTTTTGGATTCACCGCTCGCTATTCGGGTGACAGAAGTGTATCGCCGCCATTCAGAAGATTTTAATGAAAAGATAAAGAGTCAGATCGCGGGAGGAGATGATATTTTTGATTTTCCTGGCCTGCGCATTATAAAGAATCCAGATGAATCTAATGGCATTCATTCAATTCCAGGTGCAAAGATCATTATCGCGGGATCTGGCATGTCTGTGGGTGGGCGAGTGCTTAGTCATGAAGCGTTCTATCTAGCGGACCCGAATGCAACTATTTTGCTTGTTGGGTATCAGGTGCCTGGCAGCCTCGGTCGTCATATAGAAGAGCGGGCGTCAAAAGTAACAGTAAACGGTGCGCCAGTTAAAGTTGCTGCGCACATAGAAAAAATTTCAGGTTATTCATCTCATAAGGATTCTAACGGGCTAGTTGATTTCGTGTCACATGCAAAGAAGCTCAAGCAGATTTTTATTGCCATGGGAGAAAATAAATCAGCGGCGTATCTTGCTCAGCGCATTCGAAGCGAAGTTGGTACGAATGCACTTGTGATGGAGAAAGGGAAGGAATATAAGCTATAGGTATGGATGAAATCAAAAACTCACTAAAAATTCAGTTTAATATTGAAGCAATTATTTCTATTGAACGTATTCAGGCTGGTTTTTTGAGTGATAATTTTAAGGTAATAACTTTAGATAAAGTCTATTTTTTGAAAGGCTACAGAAAAGGTATTGAGAGGAATCGGGATATACATATGGTTAAAAGTTTTTTTGCTGATCATGGGATTCCGGTTATTTTACCGATTAAGACTGTGAGTCAGGATACGCTCTTTAGTATTGGAGCAAAGGTGTATGCTCTTTTTCCCTTTGTGGAAGGGGTGCATCATAACCGACAATTTGTCTCTGATGAAATAAATATTGAGATCGCTAAATTGTTGGCTAAGATGCATAGGATAGCAATGGATAATCCAAAGATAATTCCTGCAGAAATTAAGTTCTGGAATGATGAGGATTCATTAAAAAAGATAGACGAGCTTCTCAATATAATATCCCAGATTCACCATAAAACATCCTTCGATATATCTGCTCAGAAAGTGCTTGAACTAAAGAAGAAGCTTATTTTGAGAGATAAAGTGGCGATTGCAGAATTTGACATAGATCCACATATATTAGTGCATGGCGATTTCCATGAACAAAATTTGTTTTTTGATGACAAGGGAAAAATCAAATATGTGTTTGATTTTGGTGAAGTAAAAATGGCGCCACGGGCTCATGAGTTGTGGAGATCGACAGAGTTCATTTTTCTCAATGGTATTTTTACTGAAGATAATATACGCAAAGCAATTCTCTATCTTCGTACCTATAATTCACTAAACCCGATAAGTAAGAATGCGCTCATTGCTGGGTTTAATATTTTTTATCAGATGATAATTCATAGTACATGGGTTGAGACCGAGCATTATGTGATAGGGAATCACAAGGTGGATCATTTCTTGGAAAAAGGAACAATTAACTATATGGCACAATATAAAGATCAGTTCCTAAGTACGATATTGAAAGGGGTATACGAAAATTAAAACCACCGCGAGTGCGGTGGTTTTTCTTACTTAACCTGAGCTACGATTCGATCAAATGTCTCTGGGTTGTTGTGAGCGATATCTGCGAGGATCTTTCGATCAACGAGAATATTCTTTTTCTTCATTGAGCCCATGAACTTTGAGTATGAAAGCCCCTTTGCATCGAGAGCGGCGTTGATCTTGATGATAAACTCGCTTCGCTTGTCGCCCTTCTTGTCTCGGCGGTGAACGAAAGCATATGCTCCTGCGTGTGAGATAGCTTCGTACGCAGCTCGTTCGTTAGTTGAACGTCGGAAACGATAGCCCTTTACTTGCTTGAGGACATTTCGTCGTGTTTTGAGTGCATTTACGCCTTTTTTTACTCGTGCCATGGTGGTTTAGATTAAAAGTTAGTTAAGTCCAGAAAGGAAGCGAGACTTCTCTTTGTTGGTCATATGGAATTCCATAGTAGAACCCTTTTTGATCTGTGATCGACCAGATTCCTTAGCATTAAAGTGGTTTTGACCAGGTCGGCGCACGAGAACCTTGCCGTTTCTCGTTACTTTGAGTCGCTTTGCGAATGACTTATTAGTTTTCATAGTGGTAGGGGACAGTCTAACAGATTTCTCCTTTTTGTCCAGTATTTGGTTATAAATTAAAATTTAAGGCCGCTGCTCCATTGGAGATGCGGCCTTTTGCTACACAGAAACCGAAGTTTCCTTGTATGCGTGAAAGGATTCTGGAAGAACTGATCCTCTCGTTATCTGCTTTACATACTCTAGCGCCGAAGCGGCTAGTCCTCGATGTGGTGATAAGTATGTATCACCTTACAGACCCAAGTTAATAATATCACAAAGTGATAATTTGTCAAATTTAGGCCTTTTCTATGATAGTAGTGAGACCTTTAGGGCTTTTTTGAGGTTTTTCGGCGATTTTGTAGTTTTCGGTGATAAAAGCAAGCACTCTCTGGAGGCGTTCTTCGAGGAACTTCGGATCCATGTACTTTGAACGACCAGGGAGGAAAAGATCGATCTTAATTCGCTGACCTTCCTTGAGCCATTCTGATGCTTTTTTGGCTTTAAGTTCGAGATCATGTTCACCAGTACCAATTTTGATCTGGAGTGATTTGATTTCGATGGTATGAGCTTTTGCCTTAGCAGCTTTCTGCTTTTTGTTTTCTTCGTACTGGAACTTTCCGTAATCGGTAATTTTAGCAACCGGAGGCTGAGCATTAGGTGAGATTTCTATGAGATCGAGGCCGGCTTCATGTGCTTTTGCGAGAGCCTCAGAAATAGTGAGGATGCCAAAGTTCTCACCCTGTGATCCGATAACACGAACTTGGGGCGCTTTAATTTGATGGTTTATACGAGTGTTGCTCATTGGTAATGGAGATTAAAGCATATTTTTTGCTTGCCGGCAAAGATTTTTATGAATGGTGATGACCAGCGTGTTCAATTGCTTTTTCTTCTGCCAAAAGAGTTTTTGGGTCAATTGCTTCGGTGTTTTTGATGAGCATCCATGTGGCCACAAGCGTAGTGATAGGTACGGCAAGGATAAGACCGATTGAACCGACGAGCGACCTCACAATTTCTGTTGCAAATATTTCACGATTGGCGATCACAAGAGCTGATTCGGTTGTTGAAGAGTAAAAAAGAAGAAGGAGAGGTAGTGATGCGCCGACATAGGCAATGGCTAGAGTGTTCACAAGCGCACCAATATGTTCTCGTCCGATTCGGATTGCTCTTTTATAAATGGTTTTGCGTGGAAGGTGTGGGGCAACGCGATGGAGCTCTTCAACAGAAATTGCTTGTCCGATAGCTGCATCATACATAACACCCAAAAGACCGATGAGGATTCCACCAAGGAGAAGGCCCGGCAAGTCGATGGTTCCTCGTGTATTGAAGTGGAGGTAAGTTGCTTCTTCGGTCTCAAATCCCGAAAGTTGTGCGCCTCCGATGGAAATATGGGCAAAAATACCTATAAAGGAAATGGTAAGTATCATGCCGAGTACCGCAGCGCTTGTTGTTTTATTAAATCCGTGCGTGACGTATGAACCTAGAACAACAATAAGTGATGAGACACCAATTGAGACTAAAACTGGCGAGTAGCCGTGTGTAATTGCCGGCAAAAGTACAAAAGCAATGAGAGCAAAGCTTCCAAATAGAGAAAGAAGTCCGCGAACACCCTGTTTACCTCCAAAGATAATGGTAAGTATGATGAATAAGATTGTGAGTATAAAGAGTGCGGGGATTCTATATGGTTCAAAAACGGAGTACATGATAGTGCCTCCATCCCATGGGGTTATTTTTTTAAGATAAAAGGTCGTACCAATTTTGAGATCGATGTAATCATTATCGAGTGCAACGATTTCGCCCTTTGAGGCACCTTCAAGGATTTTTGCTTTGATTGATTGAACTGTATGGAGTGTGTCAGTACCAGGAATTTTTTCAGATGTGTTACTGATTATTTCAACCACCTCAGCCTTCAGAATTTCTTGTCTATCTTCAACGATTTCTTGAGTGCCAGTCGAAAGGGGAAGGGATGATAACACTATAAAGAAAAAGGAAAAGAAGTATTTCATTACTTATTTTTAACACATGACTTACAAATACCGAAAAATTCAAGTGAATGCCCCGAGACTTCAGCGAACTTCTTTGAGTTTTTTTGCACGCGTTGGTTGTCATCCTTGGTGCATGAGTGAATATCTTCCATAAATCCGCAGGAAGTGCAGACGATGTGGTGGTGATGTTCGCGACCAAATCCGATTTCATACCGCGCGGTAGTCTTATCGAGCATAATTTCTCGCACGAGCTTTTTTGCAACAAGTGTTGTAAGTGTGCGGTAGAGAGTGCTTTGATTCGGAGCTTGTACGCGAAGCGAGAGCTCTTTTATGGAGAGAGGGTATTGTTCGCGTGAAAGGACCCGGAGTACATCAACTCGAGCCTTTGTCGATTTTTCGCCGACTACATGAAGTATTTCAGTGAAATTAATTTTGCTCATGAGTATCTTGTGTAAGCTTCGTATTGGTATTCACTGGTTTGGATTCTTCGTGCGAATGAGGTACCACGAGATTTACACCAAGCATGATAAGAATTCCAAAAACAAGCGCCTGAACATGTTTATCTCCTTTACCCTTAGTACGGATAGACATGATTGTGTGCGGTACGAGATCGCGCAAGATAATATAGAGGAAACCACCAGCCGAGATACCTATAAGTGGCGCCTCAAATGACTCGATAGACGACAGGCTGGCTGATAAAAACACTCCGATAAGAATGGTTGTTGATGAAATTCCGTTTCTTATAAGAGCTTCTTTTGTAGAGTAGCCTGATTCTCGCAAAATAAAGTATTCGGAGATCTCTTGAACTAGCTCATGGATGAAAATTCCCGCTGCTGTTGCGATGCCAAGTCGTATGTCGGCAATAAATGCTGGTACTAAAAGTAAGCCATCGCCAATATTGTGAATAGCGTCACCCATAATAATCCTTCGTGCATCGAGCTTGCTGTGGCTATGATCGGTGTTTGGGTCATGATGATGGTGCGCTTCGGGGATAAGTCCTGAAAACCCTTTCACAATAAGTGCACCAATAATAAGTGAAATAACGACAATACTTCCTTTGCCGTGCTCGAGTGCCTCGCTACAAAGCCCCCAAGTAATTACGGCGAAAATACCGATTGAGAATGTTGCAAGAAGGGGAAGATTGTTTTTCACCCAGCCACCCATACGTTTTGACGTAAATATAATGCCGGAAAACGAAGCAAGCATAATAATAAACGCGGCGATGAGTGAGTATGTGATGGCGTACATAGAGATATCTAATCGAGTAATGAAAACATAGTATCTTATCTGTTATTAAATGCAAATGATTTGCACTTAGACGCATACACATTTAATTTAAGCCGTGGTGTCGATAAATATTAAGTGATAAACTATTTTTATGGCTTCGTTGTACAAAATCGCTATTTTTGACATAGACAACACTTTGACTGAGAGTCGTATGCCTATTTCAAAAAATCTCGCACGACTCCTTTCAAAGCTCATTGATGAAATGCCCGTTGCGATTATTTCAGGTGGCTCACTCCGAGATTTTGAAAAACAAGTAATCTCGCACCTTCATCACACAAAGAAGGAAAATCTTCTCGTCCTACCGACTGAG
Source organism: uncultured Candidatus Saccharibacteria bacterium (assembly GCA_964495425.1). Classification (GTDB taxonomy): domain Bacteria; phylum Patescibacteriota; class Minisyncoccia; order Phycocordibacterales; family UBA6065; genus UBA6065. Next base: position 119,533 of record CAZBVG010000001.1, on the reverse strand, counting down.
GGAGCTGAACTCCAAGTATTTAAGAGTGGCTCATGGCACAAGGTATATTCACATCCCATTTCAGATCATCATAGACGGATGATCATTGAACGTCTTGCTAAAATTGCTCGCGCAAAACCAACACAGATAGGTCAGTTTATTGAAGATCGTGGTGGGGTAATTGCTCTGCACGGTATCGATAAGGATTCTCCTTTGGAAGAAAAATATGCGTGGGATCCGACGCATGAACGCAGGCGTTCGATCATACATCATCTTGAGCCTCATATGCATGGGATTTCTATGAAAATTGCAGGTTCAACAACAATTAACTTCACGGAAGAGGGAATGGATAAGGCGTTTGGTATAAACAAACTGCTTTCTTATTTACATATCAAGCCTCATGATGCGGTTTTTGTGGGCGATTCATTTGAAGAAGGGGGCAATGATGCACCTGCACTCACTACAGGCGTAGATATTCGACGAACTCGAAATCCAAAGTCTACAGAAAGCATCGTTTTGGAACTCTTGTAATAACTTGTATCCCTAGAAGAGAGCCAGTTTTAAGGCTATAATAGAGGTATGTTGCAGATCGACACCAACGAACTGACCGAGAAAGCCCGATTGCTTGCTCATTCGCTCGGAAAGAATACCTCTCTTATATCCGGAGGCGATCATTCTCTTGTTTATTTTCATGAATTTAAACAATCAGCACATCGTGTTGATACGCTCTACAGGAAATTAGTCGAGGAAGTTGGTAGACAAAAACACGTGACGCACGAGATCGAATCAATCTTCGATAACTTTTTCGTGGTTGAGACCGCTATATTCGATATTCGCAATAGCATGCGAAAGGAAGATGTTCGAAAGCTACCTCTCATCAAGACAGCAAAGAGTCGTTCTGTGCCGCGTCTGTATTACATCCTTTCAAAGCTAGTCGAGGAGACAAATCGAATTGTCGACAAGGACGTCATTAATCAATTTTTGATTACGTATCAAGAATACAGCCCGCTTTCGATTCGAGAGCTCTATGCTATTCCTGGAATTTTGCAGATTGTCTTTGTTGAGCATTTTGGCAAACTCATTGAAAAGGCAATTGATTCGCTGAAGGAATATGAAGAGGCGGGCAAGATAGTTAAAAGAATCAAGAAAGAGGTAAGTAAAAAGAATCAACACAATATTACAAAAGTAATTTCTGATCTTGCATCGGATTACAGTATCGTGCCTCTATCACTCGGATTTTATCTTCTTCAAAGACTTTCTCCGGAGGGTTCTGTAATGAGGCCTATTTTACGTTGGCTTAAGCTCAACTTTGAAAAACAGGGTATTAACGTGAAGGATCTTGCTGATCTAGAAAGCAAGGAGCGAGGCAAAAATTCAGTTATAGCATCCAATATTATTGAGTCGTTGCACTGGCTTACTCAGGCGCGATGGGAAAATATCGTTGAAGAGATCAACGTTGTCGACGCAATCTTGTCGAAGGATCCGGTCGGCGCATTTCCATTGATGAGCATGGAAAGCAAGAATCATTATCGTCAGATTATTGTTCGCATCGCAGAGACTTCAAGTATTCATGAAGCAGAAGTTGCTCGAACAGCTGTGCGGCTTGCTACCCAGGCTCACGCAACAACCGAGAAGGGGAGATCAAAAGATAAGCTTTCAAATATTGCAGAAGGGCACGTTGGTTACTACCTTATTGATGAGGGGCGTCTCCTTTTGGAGAGTCGAATCGACTATGTTCCGACATTTAAAGAAAAGTTGTATCGGTTTATCACCAATCATCCTTCTGGAATTTATTTCGGAGGTGCGATAGGTCTCGATGTGTTGGCCACAGCAGTATTTGTTGCGATGCTTGCGCGCACGGGAGCGCATCCTGGTGTTATTGGAGCGGCTGGCGCTTTGTCACTTTTCTTGAATCTCGAAATCGCTTTGAGTTTGATAAATGTGTTGATTTCACGTTTTCTGCCGGTTCGAAAGCTTGCTTCACTCGATTTATCTGCAGGTATTTCTGAAAAACAAAGAACGTTCGTGGTTATTCCAACAATGCTGCGCAGTCCTGAGTCGATTCGTGAAATCATGCGAAAACTCGAGATCCGTTATTTGGGGAACAAGGGCGACAACATTTTGTATGCTGTTTTGTTCGGTTTTCGCGATGCAGACAAAGAAGTGATGCCTGGTGATGAGGCTTTGATTGAAGTGGCAAAGCAAGAAATTGAGGCGCTCAATAAAAAATATTCTTCCGAGCATAAGAAATTTCATATTTTCTACAGAAAGCGTCGTTGGAATGATAAAGAAGGTAAGTTCATGGAGTGGGAGAGAAAGCGAGGAAAACTTCGCGAGTTCAACATGCTTTTACGAGGAGTTCGTGGCACTTCATTTATAAATGAGTCAGATATGGACAGTATTCCTCATGTAAAGTATGTCATCACGCTCGATGAAGATACTGAATTGCCAAAGGATGCTGCGCGTAAACTTATCGGCTCAATTGATCACCCGCTCAATACTCCTATTTTCTCAAAGGAGGGACATATGCTTGAACGTGGATACGGCATCATTCAACCTCGTGCGGGAGTGCGTCTTGCTACAGCTGCGAAATCACTTTATTCAAGGTTGTATTCGATAGGTTCGGGTATCGATTCATATTCAAACGCTATTTCTGATGTATATCAGGATTTGTTTGGTAACGCGCTCTTTTTTGGAAAAGGAATTTATGATGTTGATGCGATTGAAAAGACAATGGAAGGCCAGATTCCTGACAACACCGTACTGTCGCACGATTTGCTTGAAGGTGTATATGCTCGAACAGGGTATGCATCAGATGTAGTCTTGTTTGATGGTTTCCCGAATTATTATCATGAGTTTGCGACACGCCTCCATCGTTGGATTCGAGGAGACTGGCAAATCATAGGTTGGCTCAAGAAAAAGCGATGGCATATATCGGGGGTAGAACGAACATTCACGCTCGTAGATCGATTCAAGATTTTCGATAACCTCCGTCGTAGTCTCGTTCCTGTTTTTTCACTAGCCCTCGTTGCGTTTGTTTTCTTTAATCAGAAGGTTGCCCTGACTGTTGCGATATACACAGTTATTGTTCTTGCTTCACCCTCATTTTTCGCATTCTGTAACGATTTGTTTTCTCTCAAGAAAATTCCGCTTCGAATTCGTGCGGTAGATATCTGTAAACAGTTCGGATACGCGCTTATTCACACGCTTCTTCGCATTATTTTCCTTGTGCATCATGCTGCCGTTTCTTTCTCAGCTATTTCTATAACGGTTTGGAGATTGTTTGTAAGCAGAAGAAATCTTCTTGAATGGCAAAATTTCGCAGATGCAGGACGAAAGTTCAAAGGAAACTTGTCTGAGTTCTACCGTACGATGTATGTTACGCAAATTGTCGCTCTGGCGTATGTTGCGCACGCGCTGTACACAAAGCACATCTTTCTTGATTCATATCTCTTTGCTGTAGCGTGGCTTTCATCACCACTTGTCGGATACATCGTGAGCCGTCCGATAGAAAAGATTCATGAAGTGAGCAAGAACGATGAACGATTATTGAGATCTGTTGCATATAAAACAGCGCGTTATTTCCTTGATCTCTCTCGTCGAGAAAATAATTGGCTTATTCAGGATCATTACCAAGAGTTTCCGAAACTATCTCAAGTGGATAGGCTTACGACTTCGCCTACGAACCTCGGTATGCTTTTTACGTCACTTTTTTCATCGTATGAGCTAGGTTATGTATCACTCGATCAGTTTTTACAAAGATCTCGCAAAGCATTTACTAGTCTTTTGAAATTAGAGCGCTATCGAGGTCATCTTTACAATTGGTACGATATCGAGAAGCTAGAACCTCTTTCTCCTGCATATCTATCAAGTGTAGACAGTGCGAATTTTATCGTTGCTCTTATAACATTTAGGCAGGGTCTCCGTGGGCTATCGAAGCGTCCGGTTGTGGGAGCTCACTCGATTCGAGGTTTGGAAGACGGTTTGTACTCGATCAGAGCCGAGGCATATTCACTTAAAAAAATAATAAAAAGCAGGACCGAGCGACATCTTGTGAAGGATCTGTATGAGGTAACTAACAAAACATACGAAAAGGTTCGAACAGCTAAAGAACCAAAAACTTTCTCTGATTTCTACAAACTTTTTGCTGATATTCATGGGGATATCGTCCATATCGAAAAGGCGGTAGCAAGTCTCCGCGCCGACCATGCGATTGTCGGTGCAGATCAACTATTCTTCTTTGTTGAGCATCTTGCAAAGCTTGTAGAAGAAGAGCTCGGTTTTCAGAGATATTTGTTACCGCATTTACATTCTCGCGATCACACGATTGATACCCATGTGTCACGAGACGAAAATCTTTCAGTTGTGTACAAAAATCTCATAGATCTTCTTGAAACAGTACCGTCATTGCATGATGTTGGGTATGAACTGTTGGAGAAGGTGAGAGCTTTTGATTTTAGAAAAGCTGCTGTTGAATCTAATCTCATTCCGCAGACAAAGGAGTATGTGATTGCCTGGTATGACGAACTTGTTAAAGACATGCTTCGATCACAGTTGCGTGCGAAAGAATTTTTGTCTGATCTAGAGATAATTGAGCGAGATGCCAATCGGTTTATTGATGAGCCGGAATTTGGGTTCCTCTATAACAAGGAACGTGGGCTTTTCCATATTGGATACAACGGAACATACGAGCGTGTTGATAGTGCTTGTTATAACTTCCTTGCATCTGAATCAAATCTTGTAAGTTTTGTAGCAATTTTGAAAAATCAGGTACCACAGAAACACTGGTTCTATCTTGGCCGAAAACTCGTTCGATCTGGTGGACATGTGGCGCTTGTGTCGTGGGGAGGATCACTCTTTGAATATCTTACGTCACTTATTTATCTTAAGGCTCACGAAGAAAGCCTTCTTGGTTCAACGGCACGTGCTGCAATTGCTGTGCATAGAAAGCACGGATTTAGGCAAAGAATTCCTTGGGGAATGGGTGAGTCAGCGTATTACTTGTTTGATGCAGCAAAGCATTATCAATACCAGGTATTTGGAAGCCCGGCACTGGGCTTGAAACGAGGTCTTGCCGATTATGAGGTGCTTGCTCCGTATGTTTCTGCGCTATCGCTTTCATTTGTACCAGAGGCAGCAGCAAAAAATCTTCAACGTATGGCAGCGCTTGGGGGAACAGGTAATTTTGGTTTCTATGATGCGCTTGATTATATGGATGAGGCACGAATGCCTCTTATTAAGCCGCTTCCTGCGCGTGTGTACTATGCCCATCATCAAGGCTTTACGCTTCTTGGTATTCATAACTTTCTTGATAAGGATCGTATTCGAAATCTGTTCCATTCAGATCCATCAGTTGCTTCGCTTGAAATTCTTCTTGAAGAAAAAATGCCTGCAACTCCAGCGGCAACCACATTGTCACTTCCAACACGACTTCCGTTTACTGCGTCTGCAGGTGTTTCCGACGATGGCTCAGAGAGCAAGCAGTATATTCCTGTTAAAACTCAGTATCCGCAATTTGCGCTCATTGGAAATGGTACATATTCGGCAATGATAAGTAATGCAGGTGCGGGCAAGTCACGGTACAAGAAAGTATCACTTACTCGGTATAAGGATGATTCTATGCTCGAGGAAAGTGGCTCGTTTATTTATATACGAAATGAAAAGACTAAAACGTTGTGGTCACCAACGCTGCGGCCTCTTGGCGGAGACACGAAACGCCATAAAGTTGTATACCACGAGAATAAAGCTGAGTTCAATACGCTTTCTGGTACTATCGCAAGTAAATTAGAGATCGCTGTCGCTGCAACGGAACCGGTTGAAGTACGCGAACTTACACTCACAAATACAGGCGAGACAACAGAGCGTTTGTCAGTAGCAAGTTACGGCGAAGTGTCACTCGCGCTTGAATCAGAGGAAAGTCATCATCCTCAGTATCAGAAATTGCTCGTGCGTTCAGTATTCTCAGAGGAATTTAATGCGCTTATATATTCTCGACCGTACCCGGGTGATCGAACGAGAAAGATTTATTTTGCCCATATGCTTGCTCGAGAGGGTTTTGGTAAAGATAAAGTTCATGCGTGTGTCGACCGTGAGTTTTTCATTGGTCGATCACGAAATATTAAGGATCCTCTGTATTTTGACAGGGTAGAGGATGCTCCGCTCAAAGAATTTACTCTCGATCCCATTTTCTCTTTATCTAAGTCTATTGAACTTAAACCAAAGGAAACCGCGCGCTTTGTCTATGTAAATATCGCGCACGAGGATTATGAGGGACTTCTTGATCTTATCCGTAAATATAAGCGAAGTGGTGTGGGTGCTAATGTGGTTTCTGCAGCAATTAAAAATAGTGCGGATAAGACACGTGATTTAGGTATTACTCAGAACATGGCCGTGTTGTTCCAGGATTTAGCATCTCGGGCTCTCGGAGGAAGAAGATTCGAAACAACAGAATTGCCGCAGTCACCCCTTCCATATATTCATTCACTATGGAAGCTCGGAATTTCAGGTGATTATCCTGTCGTTGTGGTTAAAATTAAGGATATTGAAGACATCCAGACTATCAAGCATGCGCTTTTGTGCCATGCGTATTGGAAGCATAAAGGTCTTGAAATTGATCTCGTCATTCTAAACCAAGAGCCGGCAAGCTACATTAAAGTGCTCGATGATGAAATTGATTTCCTTTTGCGACAAAGTAAGGGTGTGAAGAGTGATGTTGCAGGCAGCACCGTGCACCACGTGAAATCAGATCTTACAGAAGAAATTGATAAAAAAGTATTGCTCCATGTCGCACGTGTGACATTAGATAGTAAGGACGGAACCTTCAAGCAACAGATCAAAGCGTTTTCAAAACTTGCAAAGGCTCCTCAATATCCTGCAAAACATGTGCCAACAGCGCGAGCCGTTCATCATATCGCTAAGAGTAATCCACTCCCAGGAAATCTTGAATTCAAGAATGCATGGGGCGGTTATGATGTAGAAAAGTCAGAGTATGTAATGAATGTGAGCTCACACAATCTTCCGTTTGCGCCATGGTCTAACATCATTACCTCTCCTCATTTCGGAACCGTTGTAACGGAATCCGGTTCAATGTTTACGTGGAGTAAAGATAGTTACGATAATCGAATCACATCATGGAATAACGATCCGCTCGTATTCAAGAGTTCTGAAATTGTATATGTGCGTGACGAAGCAACGGGGGAGGTATGGAATCCGACACCGATGCCTATTCGCACGAAATATCCTTACACCGTTCGCCACGGAAAGGGCTATACGATATTCGAGCATGCGCGCGGACCGCTTTCTTGTTCGCTAGAAATCACGGTGCCGCTTAAGGAATCTGTAAAAGTTCTCACGCTTCGGATGAAAAACAACGGAGCAAAAGCTCGTACGCTTTCAGAAACTATTTATCTTGAGCCGGCAATGAACATGTTCCGCGATCATGCGCGTGATTTCATTACCTACGAGCGAAATGAAAAGACGGGCGCGCTTATGTTCAAGCAATCGTTTAGAAATCAGCTCCCGAACTCAACCGCATTCGCCGATGTCTCTTCAGGTGATTTCACGATAACAACTGACAAGGCGGAGTTCCTTGGTCGTCATGGATCATTCGAGCATCCTGCAGCTCTCAAGCGAGAAGGTTTGTCGAATGAAATTATGTCAGGAACGACAAACTGTGCTGTTCTTCAGACCAAGTTTACTGTGGAGCCAGGAGAAGAAAAGCAGATTGTATTTTTCCTCGGTGAAGCTCAAAGTAAAGTTGAGGCAGAGATGCTCGTTGAGTCGCTAAGAAAGACATTTAATCTCAAAGACACCAAGAAATTTGTTTCGGATTTCTGGAAGCAAGCTACTTCACAGGTCACTATCGATTCTCCGGACAAGAGTCTCAACGCTCTCTTTAATTCACAATTATTGTATCAGGCACTTTCATCACGTATCTGGGGCAAGACAGGTTTTTATCAACCTTCGGGCGCATTTGGTTTACGTGATCAGTTGCAGGACATGTCGGCCTTTATTTGGTCAAAGCCGCAGGATGTTCGTGAGTTTATTTTGAAGGCTGCGGCACATCAGTTTAAGGAAGGTGATGCGCTCAATTGGTGGCATGATCATAATAGTTTCGGTGCACGTTCAGTACTTTCTGATCATCAGTTGTGGCTTGTGTATGTAACACTTGAATATATTGCGATCACGGGCGACGAGTCTATTCTCGGAGTAGAGATTCCTTTCCTTGAGGGTCCAACACTTAATTTTGCTTATCAAAGAGAATGGGCGGGAACACCAAAAGTGTCTGAAGAAAAGGGAACATTGTATGAGCATTGTGTGCGAGCGCTCGCAAAGAGCTCGGTGCTCGGTGAACATGAATTGCCACTTATCGGACAAAGCGATTGGAATGATGGTTTGAGCCGTGCGGGTGTACTGGGTAGAGGAGAAAGCGTGTGGGTGGGATGGTTCCTTGGTTCGCTCACGCAGCGATTCTCTGCTGTCGCTCGAAAGCGAGGTGATATTGATAAGGCGGAGTACTACGCGTCATATTCGCAAGCGCTTGCGAAGGCTATTGAAAAACACGCATGGGATGGCCGTTGGTATAGACGAGTGTTTCTTGATTCGGGCACAGTGCTCGGTTCTCGAAAGCAAAATGAATTCAAGATCGACTCAATTGCACAGTCGTGGGCGGTCCTTTCAGGCCTTGCGCCAAAGGAACGAGTTGAAAAGGCGATGGACTCTACGTTTGCAGAACTTTTTGACGGTTCAAACATGAAGTTGCTTACGCCTGCGCTACGCAACGCGCCATTTGATCCAGGATACGTGAAGGATTATCCGCCAGGAGTTCGAGAAAACGGTTCGCAATACAACCATGCTGCACTATGGGCTGTTCAGGCATTCTTTAAAACTGGTAATTCAGATAATGCGATGAAGGTGCTTGATCTCATCAATCCATTCAAGCGAACTGACTCAGCGGAAAAGGCTAAAGAATATCGTGTTGAACCATATGTTGTGGCATCTGATGTGTATGCCGAGCCATCATATAAAGGTAGAGGAGGATGGACATGGTACACCGGTTCTGCGGGCGTAATGTATCGAACGATACTTGAGTATTTGTTTGGTGTTCGAGTTGAAGATGATGCACTGATAATCACACCGTCGTTCCCAACAGATTGGAAGACCGCTACGCTTACATATAATCGCGGAGGTACTATCTATAAAATTACCTACGAAAAACCTGCCGGTGTTTTGTGTGAAGTTTCAGAGATTTCTGAAAACGGTGTAGTTATGCCAGACAAGAAAATTCCTCTCTCAAAGGATGGAAAAGTTCATGAAATACGCGTGATGCTAACGCCAAAAGGAAAGTAGGCTCGGTTTTTTGAACTCTACTTTAGGTACTGATGTGTAGTTTGGATTCTTTACGAATTCAATAGATCCGTTTTTCTCTACAACGTAATAAGCGGCGCCGTGGAGTTTTCGGAATGGTTCATAGTCAGCGTGACCAGGCAGACTCACCGCATCTTTCTCCTCAAAATTGACTGGACTATCATCGGAAGTTACAAACCAGGTCTTTCCAGTATTTATAGCGAGGTGTCCTGCGCCGCTTGGAATGAATACTGAGTCGCCAGCTTTTACTTTGATAGCTTTGAATGATTCGATTTCACCATCAAGCGGCTTTCCAGAGCTATCAGTCTTACGTACCTGCATGATGATAATGCCTTCACCTTGTAAAACGGTGTAGGTTTCATCGAGTCTACCCACATGGTAGTGGCCATAGGTCTTTATATATTCACCTGAAACAGTGCCGGCCTCCCACACGGTTACGTTGGTCTTTGCGGTACCACCTCTGACCATATAGTAGTGGATATCTGGGCCAATACCGTTTGGGTCCATAAGGACCTCCTTCATTTTTTCATGTGTACGAGCTGCGTATGGTTGAATCATGGATATATTCTAGCAGGCTTGAGGCAAGATGCTATAATTTAGGGAGCGATGCATCGTGCCTTACTTATAACTTTTTTGGGTCTTTTTTTGGCTTTTTCTGGAGCCCATGTTGTACATGGTCAGCAAAACGTGCGGGTGAATGCCAACTCTTTGGTTCAGAAGGCGACGATTTTCTTTTCATCTCGTTCGGGGTCATTTCAGGAAGGTTCAACGTTTGAAATTCCGGTTTATATCAATACGCACGGAAGAAGTGTAAATACACTCGATATTCGACTTAAGTATGATCCTAAAAAATTAGCGATCCTTCAGCCATCAGGAAGTAAATCTATTATCGGTATTTGGGTTGAGCCACCAAATTATTCAAATACAGAAGGAACGCTCAAGTTAACCGGCGTTATTCCTGGAGGTATAAATACGGAGAGTGGACTTATCACAACAATTACATTCAAAGCTGTTGCTTTGGGTGACGCGCGCGTCTCAGTTGCAGAAACAACTGAAGTTCTTGCAAATGATGGATATGGAACACCTGTGCAGATAAATTTTGATACGGCGGTGTATTCTGTTGTGGCGAAGGCTCCAGAAGGCGTGAAGGTTTTTTCAGAGACCCATCCATTTCAAGACACGTATTATAAAAATGATACGCCTGTAATTTCTTGGGAAAAACCGGCTGATGTTTCAAGCTTTAGTTACGAAGTAGATGACAAGCCGTTTACTGTTCCGGACACGGTAGAGGATACTCAGGACACAACTATCTCATTGCCGCATGTCAAAGAAGGACTTACGTATTTTCATATTCGAGCATCTAAAAAGGGAGTGTGGGGTGGAACAACACATTTTCTCATTCGTGTAGATACGGTGCCGCCGGCAGAGTTTACTCCTAAAGTAGAATTGTATTCTGAACAATTCAAAGAAAACAAAGCAATGCTTTCGTTCTTCACTACTGATGCACTTTCGGGTGTGGATCATTACGAAGTAGCGGTGCTCGATAAAAGCGACACCGAGGATGTCTCACCACTTTTTGTGGAGACCCAGAGTCCGTATCAATTACCAACTCAATCATCGGGCAACATTCGTGCCATTGTTCGCGTTTTCGATGCGGCAGGGAATGCACGTGATGAATCGGTTGATATAGATCTCAATCCAACACTTACAAAATGGCTTTTGGATAACATCATCGTTATCGCGCTCTCACTTCTGCTCCTTTTTGTGATCATTGAATTTGTCTTGCATTATCTCTTTGGACACAGAATACTTAATAGAGCGGTGCGGACGTTTAAAGTAATAGAAATGGAGGATTCGCATCATGCCCATATATCACCGCCACCTCCACCGAATTTGCCGGGCGCGCAGGGTTAAAACAGTGTATAGTTTTTCTTACAGGATTTTAATAGTTATTCGTGACGTTATGAAAACAACAGCAGCAGTAGTAGCGGTATTGGTAGTTATTGGCATCATCTGGGCAGCTTCATCAAACGGAGGCACATCAGACAAATCACTTACAGGTTCACAGACTGGGGCACAGGCAAATCTTCCTGAAGGTACAGTCATTTCGAATCCGTCAGAACTAGCAAGCAAAGGGGGGCAGTACAAATGTACGTTTAGTATGACTGATTCAAACGCAGATGCTTCTGGTACTATTTTTATTGATGGAAATAAATTTCGAGGTGATTTTAAAAGCACGGTAAAGACTGTAAACCAGACGGTAAACACGTATACTATTAGCGATGGATCGTATTCATATACATGGACCGGTAACACGAATACTGGTTTTAAGGTTCCTGTCGTAAACAAAGGAACTGGTGGAACTGCAATGTCGGGCAATATGGATTTCACAGCATTTGGAGCGAACACGAGTTGGAAATGTGTAAGTGCAAAGCTTGATGCGGCGACATTTGCACTCCCAACTACAATCAACTTTATTCAAAGCCCTGCTCGATAAAGAAAAAACCACAGGATGTCTCCTGTGGTTTTGATTAGCGTTTCGGGTAGCTTCCGGGGTATTTTCTTTTGAGAGCACCCAGGCCCGACGGTTTCTTGAACCTTTTTGTACGAGCATTGAACGACAACCGTTCCGTGACTTTTTGTGTGCTTTTAGACCGAGAAAGCAGGAACACCCCCTGAGGACCATGACCTTTGTTCGGCCTCACTGTCCAGTATGCTTCTCCGATTGAAAAAAGATATTCAGTGTCTATTGTCGAAACAATTACGCAGGAAGTGGCGGTCAGATTGTATCCTGCGTCCAGAATAATCTTTTGCCATTCCGCTGGGTCAGCTCGCCAACGGACGGTGTGGCTGATTCCGAGTGAGGACAGGGTAGTAATGAATTCTTGAAATTCAGTCATTGTAAAACCCGAGTTGGATTGAAGGTGCGGATCGAAGGTCAAATTATAATTTTTATTGAGAGTTGTCAATGATAATGGAGATAGGTGCAGAAAGCTGGAACCAATTACATTGTTGGATTTTTGAGAGTTCTGAGGCGATTTTAGGGCGAAAGGTTCTTGGAAGGCTCTAGATTCTAGAGATTACGATAGAAAAGAGGGGACACAGATAGGGAATGAAATCAGAAGAAAAATAAAAAGCCCGATTATGTAATCGAGCTGGATACGCAAAATTAAGAACCTTGAGGCCAAAGATCAATCAAGGCATCGAGGATGCTTCCCATGGTAGTTCTCCCGCCGCAGATCGGAGTTACCACAAGGATGTCGATGATTTTGCTATTTGCCTTGAATAAAGTCTGTTTGTATTGCATTCCGCAATCACACGTTACCACTACAACATAAGCTGTAGGAGATACTCGCCGAATCTTCTTCACAAATTCAAGAGATTCCTCTGGCGCATTTACTCCCGCATACACGGCCGCAAATACATTTCCAGATAAGTCTGAGAATTTTTCTTGAACTTTGACCGCGGCTTCGGTGCAGGCGATTCGTTCGATTTCGTTGCTTGCCTCCATTCTAGATAGGATGCCTGATGCACTTGCCATAATGGCTGATGCAAAAGCCGTCTTGTCTTCGTCACGCTTGCCATTTGAGATTACGATTTGGAGTCCGGGTTTCAGGACGTTCATTGGACCCGACTTGTAATTTCCAACACTGTTATATGTTGAGAAGATGGCGTTCAACGAGCTTTTTCCTGACAGTATGCTCGGTAGTTCGGCGATAAAGCCAACAGGGGTAGATATTTTCATAAGAGCTAAAACTGAAAATACCATAACAATAAGTTATGGTGTTTGTCAATGTTGGTGGAGATGGGCGGAATCGAACCGCCGTGCACACAAGGCTCCTTTTGAATCTACGCGATGTAGAAAGTCTTTGCCATGAAGGCTTTAAGCGAGTGTACTATAGGACTTACAGAACGCACTCTCGCCGAGTCATGTGAGCCGAAGCTCTTCGAACAAAGTTTTGACTAACCAAGTTCTATCCTGAATATATATCATCGTGACGTACCGCATCAGGAGTGCAGCACGGCGATGTCACTTAGGCTAAAGCGTAAGCGAATGAAAAATTGTTAGCCACGAAAGGTGACTTTACAGATTTTGCATTTGGTTTTTTGAGCAGTTTTAAAAGGTACTCAAGCTTTATCGCGCACAAAGGGAAGCGGATCGTATGTCTAGGCCGATCATCCCCGTATAAAATGTCTATTCTTCGTATTTCAATGTTCTTCGAATCTCGATATCGGTCTCGCGTTTTTTAATTGACTGGCGCTTATCAAATTTCTTCTTTCCGCGCACAATTGCGATATCTACCTTGATTCGGCGAGCCTTAGTATAAACCCGAATTGGCACAATTGTCAAGCCCTTGCCTGACTCGATATCCGCGAGTTTTTTGATCTCGTCTTTTGTAAGGAGGAGGCGGCGGATTCGTAGTGGATCGTAGTCTTCTGGGGTGTTCGAAACCTGATAGGGCGGTACAGACATCTGCATCAAATACGCCTCATTGCCACGTATTGTTACATATGAGCCATCCAGAGTCGCCTTACGCGCCTTCACCGACTTAACTTCAAAGCCCAAAAGCTCGATTCCCGCTGAAACGGTCTCGAGTATTTCGTAGTCAAAAAAGGCTTTCCCATTGTCCGCAAGAATGTTATTGTCGGTATTCTGAGCCATAGGATCATGCTATCACATTACACGTTTCTACTGCTATAATTTCACGTATGCAATTCCAAAAACAATCTCATAAACATAAGAAGGATACACCGACCCAGAATCTCAAACGCTTCTTTGGAAGTTTTGGTACTGGCATTCTCATCTTCCTGCTTCTCGTTGCGTTTTATTCATTTGTAACTAGCGGCAAAGAAGACGCTGTAACTGTTTCATTGTCGGAGCTTTCTAATGATGTAAGCAAGGGATTGGTGACTTCAATCTTAGTAGAAGGTGATACGCTCAAGGCAACCTATCAAGACGGCGTCCAGAAAACATCAAAGAAAGAATCTGATAATGCGCTTACTACGACGCTCGTAAATTATGGAGTACCTGCAGAGAAGATTTCTGCGGTAAAAATTGAAGTGAATGAACCTTCTGGTCTTGGATTCTGGCTTCTCAATCTCGCACCGTTTATTATTCCAGTTGTATTCATTGGATTTTTGGTATGGCTCTTGTCACGACAAGTAAAGGGCGCAGGTATGCAGGCGTTTTCATTCGGTCAGTCAAAGGCGCGAATTACGCATCCTGACGACAAGAAACAAAAGGTAACATTTAAGGATGTTGCAGGAGCAAAAGAAGCAAAACAGGAGCTTATGGAAATTGTGGACTTTCTCAAAAATCCGAAGCGATTCTTGGATGTGGGAGCGGTCATTCCAAAAGGTGTGCTTCTCATGGGTGCACCAGGAACAGGAAAGACCTTGCTTGCACGAGCGGTAGCAGGTGAAGCAAACGTAGCGTTCTTTTCAATCTCAGGTTCTGAATTTGTGGAAATGTTTGTGGGTGTTGGTGCTTCACGCGTGCGAGATCTCTTTAAGATGGCAAAGGCTGCAGCTCCGGCGATTATTTTCGTAGATGAAATCGATGCAGTAGGACGATCACGAGGTGTTGGAATGGGTGGAGGAAATGATGAACGAGAACAGACATTGAACCAGATACTCGTTGAAATGGACGGTTTCGAACCAAACGAAAAGGTAATTGTGATGGCTGCAACGAACCGACCGGATGTGCTTGATCCAGCGCTTTTGCGACCAGGACGATTTGATCGACGGGTGACAATTGATTTACCAGACCGAAGCGATAGAGAAGAGATTCTCACCATTCATGCTCGCAAGAAGCCGTTTGCTGAAGACGTGAATTTGAAAGTTATTGCAGAGCGAACTCCGGGATTCTCTGGTGCCGATTTGTATTCACTTATGAATGAAGGAGCGATTTTAGCTGCTCGTGAAAACCGCACAAAGGTGTCTCAGTACGACCTTATTCGAGCAATAGAGAAGGTAATGCTCGGTCCAGAGAGAAAGAGTCATATTCTTTCAAACGAGGAAAAGAAAATTACTGCGTATCATGAAGCGGGCCACGCCGTAGTTTCATCAGTTCTCGACTACGCTGATCCTGTACATAAAATCTCTATTATTTCTCGTGGTCGTGCGGCAGGATATGTCCTTCATCTTCCACTTGAAGATCGAAAACTGCAGTCTCGAAAAGAGTTTCTTGATGATATCGCAGTGTCACTTGGTGGCTATGTAACAGAAAAAATGATGTTCAGTGATCTGACGACCGGTCCATCAAATGATCTCCAAGTTTCAACAGCACTTGCTCGAGATATGGTGACTAAATATGGTATGTCAGAGAAGATGGGTCCTGTGGCGCTTGAAAGTGCCGGCGGTCGTGTCTTGTTCGGCAGAGGAGTCGAGGAGGGCGAGTATTCAGATGAAGTTGCCGCTCAGATTGATAGTGAAGTAAAACTTATTATGACCACAGCAATGTCGAGGGCAGAGCAGACAATAACTACCCACAAGAAACTTCTCGATGCGATTGCAAAGAAACTCATTGAAGTGGAAACAATCGAGAGAGATGAGTTTGAAAAGTTACTCGTTGCTCACGGCGTTGTACCAAAGAAAAAGAAGGATATAGAGCATCAGGCATAAATAAAAAGACCGCCCGAATGGGTGGTCTTTGTTATTTCAAGCGGCGTGAAATTTTTTCGCGGCACTTGAATTACGGAAGAAAGAAACGAAGATGTCGGGGAGCAGGAAGCTCAAGTTGTGAACCGAATGGATGAATCGAACATAGTTCGTGAGAACATAATATTCGACGGTCACCGGTTGGCCATCATACTCGAAATCAACCTGCTCTCCAGTTGCGCCGTCGTACCTTTCTGCGATGAGCACCGGAGAAGGGAAGATACCATGGAGGTAGAACTTACCCCTGTCGAGTGTTTCGTAGGCGGCTTGAGCGGCACTTTCCCCCACATTGAGAAGTTTGCAGGGAAAACCGCGATAAGGGCCACGCTGAACTTCGTAGATCTCCTGGTCTTGAGCCAGAAGGAATAGAACGAGTCTTTTCTTCATGACGTAAAGGACGTTGGTTTGGGCTGAGGGATTTGTCTTTAGTATACGCCTGTTCTCTGTTGTTGCATTAAAGATATTCACACATTTGTATATCGCGTCGGTCTGGTTTAGTATTGATTTTGCTACATACTTTGCGCCTATAGCTCAGTTGGTTAGAGCATCGAGCTTATACCTCGAGGGTCCTTGGTTCGAGTCCAAGTAGGCGCACTATTCAAAATGTATTCGCGCGTTCTCGCGTCGTTTGAGTTCGGTTTGTAGGAGAGGGTAGCGCGTGAACGTATCATCTTCTTGGACGAGTCTCAATGCTTCGGTTCGTGCCGCCTCAACCATTTTTATATTTTTGATTGCTTCCATTGCCACATCAGAGACACCCCACTGCTTTTTGCCGTAGAGTTCGCCAGTACCACGAAATTTGAGATCAAACTCTGCAAGTTCAAAACCATTCTTTGCAGTTGTGAGCGCCCGTAGTCGTTCGATTGTTTTATCACCCTGACTTTCTGCATAGAGATAGCAGTATGCTTGATGATTTGATCGTACGACGCGGCCGCGAAGCTGATGAAGCTGTGAAAGCCCAAATCGCTCGGCTCCTTCAATTAATATGACGGTTGCATTCGGAACGTTTACACCCACTTCAACTACGGATGTAGCGACGAGAATATGAATGTTGCCCGCCTTAAACTCATTCATCACGTTTTCTTTTTCCGCGTCTTTCATTTTTGAATGGAGAACACCGATCTCGTATTCTTTGAATACATATTCTTTGAGTCTTTTTGCTTCCTCTTTTACTGACTTTGCAATAATGGCAAATTCTTTGGTGGGATCAGGTTCGTCGATTCGCGGACAGATAATGTATGCCTGGCGACCGGCTGCAAGTTGTGCCCGAACTTTCTCATACATTTCATCGCGCTTGGTGGGCAGGACGACTTCGGTGATAATCGGTTTTCGCCCATGAGGCATTTCGTCGAGAAGTGTTATATCCAAGTCTCCGTATATGGTGAGTGCAAGGGTGCGGGGAATAGGTGTTGCGGTCATGGAGAGCAGGTGAGGGTGAATTCTGTCTTTGCGAACAAGTTTCTGTCTCTGTGCTGTGCCGAATCGATGTTGTTCATCAACAATGGCGTACGCGAGATTTTTAAATTGAACTGATTTTTGAATAAGGGCATGTGTGCCGATCAGAATAGGGATTTCGCCGTTTGCTACCCACTTTAAAAGCTGTGTACGTGAAATATCGGTCCATCCCTTTGGATTTACTTTTGATGGAAATTTTCTGCAACCTGAGCCTGTAATTAGGCCAATAGAGACGCCTGTATGCTCAAAATACTGAATAAATGATTCAAAATGCTGGGTCGCCAAAATTTCTGTTGGCGCCATGTAGGCAACCTGTAATGATCCATAGTCCTGACCGCGGGGACGAGTCATGATAGCCGCATAGGTAGTGGTTGCAGCAACGGCAGTTTTTCCTGATCCCACATCTCCTTCAAGAAGTCGTGCCATAGCATGACCTTGTTTAAAATCTTTGAGCACATCACTAATCGCTCGTGTCTGAGCGTTTGTAAAAGGAAAATTAAATCGAGATACAAATTTTTCGATGACCTCTGGTTTTGGTTCAATGACAAACGCAGGATTCTTTTTCCATTCTTTCTTTTCCTTTTGTCGCTCAAGTTGAATAAAGAATATTTCTTCGAATGCAAAGCGCTTTCGAGCGGCGATAGCATCAGATTCCTTTTGTGGGGCGTGAATCCAGATGAGCGCCGAGATTAGGGACGGAAGGTTGTATTTAGCGAGAATGTCTTCAGGCAACGGATCGTGCAGTGTATCAAGAATGCCACTTTTGAAGATTCTTTGAATCGCGTGATAAATCCAATTTGAACTAATACCGCGTGATTCAGGATACACAGGATAGAGAGTATGAATTGCACCTGATTCTCCAAAGAGCGAATCACCGACAGCGGTAGGCAGGTGATCAACTTTTTCTATTTTTGGGTTTGAAAAGTAAAGTTCACCATTTTTCTTTCGTTCGGATACTTTTCCTTCAACGCGGACAAATGCTCCTTCAGGAATCATTTTTGCGAGGTATGGCTGATTGAACCAAATTGCTTTTATGGTTCCTGATTCATCCGTAATCACACCATCTGCCATGGCTACTTTTGTTCTGAAACCTTTACCTGTTTTGAGTTTGCTTACCGTTCCAAAAATAACAGCTTCGTCACCTTTATGGAGGCTTGCGATTGATTTTGATTCAACAGTGTCGCCATACCGTACGGGAAAGTGATAGAGGAGATCCTCGATAGTTTTTATTCCAAGTTTAGAAAGGGCGCTTTTTTGAGGCCCGAGAATACGAATATGTTCCTCCAAAAGATGGCTTAAATTCACGCGTTTATTGTATAGACACCTGAGGCAAGAATATACTTGACTTTATGAAAAAAATATGTATAGTTACGAATAGGAATTTGAAACGTAACCCCAACCCACAGCACATAGAAATTATGGAAAGCGTAGCACCCAGAATGCCAGCCAAAGAGGATGCTGGAAGCAAGGCGAGACTTCTTGCCTTTATCGACTCATTTCGGGCGATGGTTGAACACAATCAGCTCGATCAGGTCGCGTCAGTGTTCGGGATCCGTGATCTCAAGGTCGGAGGTCTGGCAGGAGGTCTTTCTGATGCGTCGCCAGTGACGCCTGAGGAACCCCGTCTGTTGCCAGATCCGAGGATCCGCTCATACGTTGAGAAAAGTCTCAAACGTCAGGAGCGGATGTATCGAGTCTGTTTCGGTGAGAAGCTTGTGAAAAACGCCGATTACCAGGTGTTTCGAACGAATATCATCGAACAGGCGATGCAGGCCCACAAAAAAGGACTCAACTACTTCGTCATCGTGTTAGGTGACGATGTGCTTGGTCCTGGCAATGGCATGTCACCGCTCACTGTTCTCTCTGCTCTTCGTGAGCAAGGGGTGGTGGTCGAGGACGTCGTCAAAAGTCTCCCAAAGACAAGTGTCGAAGGGGTGTTGTCGCAAATCGATGCACCTGTCGAGACGAGTTATGGGTTCTGGACTGCGGACAGTTCGGAGCCCGACAAGTCGCTTGTCGCAGTGCCGGGAGAAAATGTTCGGAAGCGGCAGACCGCAACACAAGGGTGTTTGGAGCATGCGCTCTTCATCCTTGAACATCATCTCCGCAAGAAGGGTAAACTTCCCAATGAGGAAGTATCAACCCTCTGCGAGTTTCCGGAAGGGGCCATGATCTTGGATGCGAAGAAAGAGAATGTGGTAAACAATTACCGCGCTCGATTCGTAACCAAGGGAGGCACAATCCGGCTCGTGGTTCAGTTTGCGACGACGAGGGACAAAGCGATTTCTCACCGTCACGTGGTGAGAGTGCAAGAGTCAAAAAAGCTTTAGTCGCATACGCGAATGCCCAGAAGTACTTCTGGGCATTTTTTATTTCCTACCTTCTGAGTCGATCAATTAGAGATTCATTTGTATACTCGTTGTACCGTTGAGTGTTGAGGTGCCGTTGGTCGTAGTTCCGCCGGTAGGGCATGCTGCGAATTCACAATTAGGACCAGTTCGTCCAACATATGAACCATCGGGGCACATTTTTGCGTCCATGGTACAAACTACCTGATTGTCGTCATGTATGTCCGGAGTCGTCGGTCGAGTAAATGCATAAACAATACCTCCTACAACCAGAATAATAACTATAATAATAAGTGCGTTTTTCATATGTGTGAATTTAGGGATATACAACTTAGTACGCTCTTAGAAGGGTACAAGTTTCTTAGTGGGCAATAGAATAGGTGCCGTTTTTACGCACGATAAACCCTTCAGAGGTGAGTGCTTGAATATTTTTTTTGATCGCACGATCAGGCATGCCAATGTGCTGTATGATTTCATTTTCGGTTCGATTTTCTTTCAGAATATACGCAAGAATTTTAGAGCGCATTTCGCGATTTGAACCTTTGAAAGCAGACTGTTTTACATGATGGATGCTATTTCGTGATGGATTGGGAAGCGTTTGCTTTAAGTGAACACCATAATCCATGAGTGCGTAATACCAATCGCGAGGGTGTGCGCGGTCGAGAGTTTTTTCGATAAGCGGCAGAATTTCTTTATCATGAATTTTTTCTACGCCATCAAAAAAATGATGAATAAAGATTGAGCGGATATTTGTTTCTATAAATACAGTTGGTATGTTATAGGCGAAAGCCATAATGGCACCTCGCGTTGATTGGCCGATTCCGGGGAGCGCCTCAAGTTCCTCTGCCGTTTTGGGAAATATTCCGTCATATGTGTTCACTACTATTTCACAGGCACGTTTTAGATTAAGCGCGCGGCGATTGTACCCTAATCCTTGCCACGCGGTAAGTACCTGCGCGGTAGGTGCTTGTGCCAAAGCTTTTGCAGTTGGAAAGCTTGTAAGAAATTTATTATATTTTTTTAAAACTCGGGGGACCTGTGTTTGCTGAAGCATGCTTTCAGAGACAAGGATTTTGTATGGATCACGCGTCTTTCTCCACGGTAGGTCGTGTCGACCAGATGCCCGATAATACGTATATATGAGAGTTTTAAACCTTTTCATATTCATGTTCGTACTATATCCTTAAGAGTCTATGAATAAAAGGAAAGAACATACTAATGCTCAAAAGGCGACGCCGAAAGCAAACGTTTTTGCTCTTCTAGGCCCGTACAAAGGCTTTGTTTTACTTTTGGCAGTAGTTACTATTGCAGGAAACGCAATAAGTCTTTTCATTCCTAAACTTATCTCAAAGGGCATAGATAGTTATTCTGCAGGAACGTTTGATTTGAATTCGCTTTCAATGCAGTTTGTACTTGTTTCAGTGCTCGTACTTGTATGTACCTATTTACAGGGAGTGGTTCAGACATACCTTTCTGAAAAATCTGCTCGAGATATTCGCACATCACTTACAGATAAAATTTCACGATTGAGTTTTGCAAAGCTTGAGAAGGAGACACCGGCAAAACTCCTCACCAACCTTACCTCGGATATAGATGCGATTAAGCAATTTATATCAATGGGTATTGTGACGATCATTTCTTCACTTATTCTTATTGTTGGTTCCGCAATTCTGCTTATATCAATACATTGGAAATTGGCATTGGCCGTACTCGCGCTCTTGCCGCTTATAGGTGTTTTGTTTTTTGTGGTATTCAAGAAAATCGGTCCATTATTTAAATTGACCCAGGAAATCATTGATAGATTAAATGCGACTATCAGTGAGTCAATCATCGGAGCGAGTCTTGTGCGGGTACTTCATTCTGAAACATCTGAGGTGTCGAAATTCCATGCCGAGAACAGTGCTGCAAGAGATAATGGTCTCAAAATTCTTAAATATTTTTCATTGATGATTCCATCGGTTGGAATTATTGCTAATCTCGCCATACTCGTTATTTTGGCGCTTGGAGGCAAATTCGTTATCGGTGGTTCTATGACTCTCGGTGAGTTCGCCGCATTCAATAGTTACGTATATATTCTTATTTTCCCGATCATAATGCTCGGTTTCGTTTCAAGTATTATGTCTCGAGCTCAAGAATCATACGGTCGAATCTCGGAAGTTACTAAACTTGAAGATGAAAAAGATGAAGGTATCGAAGCGCAGGTGAAGGGAGATGTGGAAGTAAAAAATGTCACCGTCTCATATGGAGAGAAGAAGGCGCTTGATGATGTGTCGTTTGCGATTCGTGCCGGCACCAAGACTGCTATTATCGGTCCTACTGCCGCAGGTAAGACACAATTGCTCCACACGCTCATTGGTCTTATTCGGCCTGATTCCGGAGAAGTCTATTTTGATGGAAAGCCAATAACTTCGTATTCAAAGCACTCAATCCATTCGCAGGTTGCGATTGTATTTCAAGACAGCGTGATGTTTCAGACGACTATTCGCGAGAATATTGCATTCAACAAACAGGCACATGAAGCGGATGTACAAAAGGCAATCGAAACAGCTGAGCTTTCTGATTTCGTAGCGTCCTTGCCGCAAGGTCTTGATACGATGGCAAGTGAACGAGGAACTTCACTTTCAGGAGGCCAAAAGCAGCGTATTATGCTTGCTCGAGCTCTTTCGATTAATCCTAAAGTACTTTTATTGGATGATTTTACCGCGCGAGTTGATCAAAACACTGAAACAAAGATATTGAAGAACATCGAGAAAAATTATCCGCACCTTACCGTTATTTCAGTTACTCAAAAAATTCATTCGGTCGAAAGTTTCGATAAGATTATCCTCTTGATGGAAGGAGAGGTAATTGCCTCCGGAACTCACAAGGAGCTTTCTGCAACATCGCCTGAGTATGCTCAGATTATGGAATCTCAGAAGAGTACTCATACTTATGAGCAATCTCATAACCACTAAATCTATGGATTATTCACTTTCAAAAATAATTAAGGAAGATGCGAAGGTTTCTATGGCCAAGGCGTTTCGAAAAATGTTGCCGCTTTTAGCTGAAGAAAAAGGGAAACTAGTCGTATCGTTTATCTCGGTACTTTTAAATGCTGGGTTAACCCTTTTAGGTCCGTTGGTGGTTGGATATACGATTGATACGTATGTGTCGAAAGGGGATTATCGTGGCGTACTTGTATACTCTGCGATTCTCCTTGGAATTTATGTATTAGCATTCATTTCTAATTATATTCAGATGCGCGTGATGGGAGGTGTCGCTCAGAGGACGCTCTGGAAATTGAGAAATGATGTGTTCGTAAAACTGCAGGAATTACCGCTTGCTTTTTTCAACCAGAATAAATCTGGTGATCTCATCTCACGAATAAACAACGATACAGAAAAGCTCAATCAGTTTTTCTCGCAAGGTCTTATGCGCTTTGCAGGGAATATCTTTATCGTAATTGGCGCAGGAATTTTTATTCTTTTTATTAATTTTAAGTTAGCGCTCGCGTCACTTATTCCGGGAATCGGCATCTTCGTGTTCGTGCAACTTGTGTCAAAGTGGGTAGGTAAACGAAATGCAGCGAGCCTTGCCGCTTCAGGTCAACTTTCCGGTGAAATTCAGGAGTCGATGACGAATTTTAAAGTTATTTTGGCGTTTAATCGTCGAGATTATTTCCGAACAAAGTTTGCGGAAGCTAATGAGCGTAATTTCAAAGAAGCATTCGGCGCAGGTATTGCCAATGAGCTCTTTACGCCGGTGTTTGAATTTGCGGGAAATCTTGCACAGCTGGCAGTTATCGCTGTCGGTATTGGCCTTGTTGCTTCGGGTCAATTTGCACTCGGACTTCTAGTTTCCTTTGTGCTCTACGTTACTCGTTTTTATGACCCGCTCAGAGAGATGGCAAGATTGTGGGCAATGCTTCAGACAGCAATGGCGGCATGGGATCGTATTGGCCGAGTGCTTCATCTCGAATCAAATCTCAAGGTGATTCCACATGGCAAAACGGATGGCAGGGGGCTTATTCAGTTTAAGGATGTGTCCTTTGGTTATCCTGACGGTAGCGAGGTTTTCCGGAATGTAAATTTTGTGTTTGAAAAGGGAAAAACTTACGCACTTGTTGGACCAACGGGTGGAGGAAAGACTACGACAGCATCACTTATCGCACGTTTATATGATCCAACTTCAGGCACGGTGTATCTAGAAGGAAAAGATATACGTTCGTTTGAACCGCAAGAACGCGCAAAACATATCGGCTTTATTCTTCAAGATCCTTTCTTATTTACAGGAACCGTTAAAGATAATCTTGCGTATGGCAATGAAGAGTTAGCTGGCTATTCAACCGATGATCTTACAAAACTCTTGAAGTCATCTGGACTTGATTCTCTTCTTCAAAGATTTGATAAGGGGCTTGAGACAAAAGTGTCCTCGGGAAGCTCGCTCTCACTCGGTCAAAAGCAAATTATTGCATTTATGCGAGCGGTTTTGCGTAAGCCTAAACTACTCATCCTCGACGAGGCAACTGCAAATATTGATACGGTGACCGAAGCAATACTTGAAGATATTCTTAAGAAGCTTCCAAAGGAAACCACTCGGGTTGTGATTGCTCACCGACTTAACACTATTGAAAATGCTGATGACATATTCTTTGTAAACGGCGGGGAAGTGAAAGAGGCTGGTTCCATGGAGCACGCTGTTGAAATGCTTCTTCATCACAAGAGAAAAAGTTAATAAAAAATCGCGACAATATGTCGCGATGTGAGTCAGGAAACTGTACCGTTTTCGATGAGGCTTTCAACCATCTGGATCATTTCAGGAATGAGATGAAAGCAGAAGTTGGGATCGCCATCGAGACCAGTTCCAGGACAGGGGAAACTAATCTTGCCCTTGTGCCGAATGAATAGACCTTGTCGTGCATACGTCGCATGGAAACGGAGCGCGTATGCAACATCGTTGTTTGCATCGTTCTCTCGTTTACAATTGAACATCATTCTGAGTTCACTGGCGGTGAGAGTTTTTTCGATGTTAGCAGAACCAGGGCCGAAAACAGTTGAGTGCACAAGAAACTCACCAGGATTCTGTGCATTTCGTCGGATTCGGAGAAAGCCTGTAACTTTAAAGCCGCTTCCATATTCCCGACGAGTCCTGATGCGCAGTTCACCGGGCACCTTGTTTTCAACGTACGCAGAATCACCAATTGGGTTGTACCAGGTAAGGAGTGGGTCGTGTGTCATATATAAAGAGCTCTCGACAACTTATCATTTAATTGAGAGCTGTCAAAATCGATAGAAAAAAAGGTGCTTATATGATATTGTCTTTTCACAACGGAGACGTGTCAGAGTGGTCTAACGTGCCTCTTTGCTAAAGAGGTGAGCCCCTTAAAAGGCTCCGAGGGTTCGAATCCCTCCGTCTCCGCCCAATGAAAATCTACCTCGTACGACATGGTCAAGATGAGGACAATGCAAACGGAATTTTGAATGGTCACCGTGATACGCCTCTTACTTCCATTGGCATTGAGCAGGCAAAAGTACTTGCGCAGAAAGTGAAGGATCTTGATTTAGGTATAGAAAAGGTGTTTGCGTCACCATTGCAAAGAGCGTACAAAACTGCGGAGGAGATAACTGATCTGATAGGTTTGTCCAAGCCGGAGAAACTTGATCTATTAATTGAACGAGATTTTGGCACCATGTCTGGCAAAAACATACAAGACATAGAGAAACTCTGTGCTCCGGATATTGTCCGCACTTCAACAATTACATACTTTCTTTCTCCCCAGGGCGCCGAGACATTTCCGATTCTCTATACTCGAGCTGAAAAGATCCTCCGGTGGCTTAGTATGAATTGTTCCGCAAAGCGGGTATTACTCGTTACGCACGGTGATATAGGCAAAATGATCTATGCTTCATTCTACGGACTCGCATGGCAAGACGTGCTCCTTGGATTTCATTTTGGAAACTCAGAGGTGCTACTTCTTGAGCAAGGTTCAAAACCTGAAGACAGGCATGTACACAAAGTGAAGCAGCATAATCATTAAAAAACACCAGCTTGCGCTGATGTTATGGTGATTTTTGAAGAACTTCGATGAGCTTTTGCACGCCGAGTTGAAATGACTCACGTGTCATAGGAGAAAGAGAGAGCTCAATGGGTAATCCTGGTCTTTCGGTGGCAGCTAATATGCCCGTTGCCTGAAACCGGGTGTATCCATGTTTCTCAAGTATGTCAAAGAGTTCCTGATGGAGTGTCTCATCGTAGTGTTTCTGTCTGCGTTTGAGGCACTTTTCTCGCCAGGTTTCGACGAGCGGTGCGAGCGCAAGACAGACTTCAATTTCACAATCGATGAGTCCGGCGGGTACTCTGTTTGGACTAAAGAAGAGATGAAGTGTTCCTGCATCCTCCGGTTTTCTGAAAACACCTGAATGTTTGTAATCTGACATGACTCCTGCTTGATCGGAGTGATAGCCAGAGTGAGGGTCTGGTGGGTTCATAATCTTGCCCAAACATATTTGAATTAATCAACGATGTCAATATAATCTAAGTACATGAAAACCCTCTTAAAAATTATTCTCTGGGCGATTATCATTGGAACTTTTTCGTTCTCAGCGTTTGTGCTTGCCGTTGGTCCTTGCTACGCGCCAAAATCGTACACAATAGGTGTGTACGACAAACGATTTGGCGTTACTGAGTCCGAATTTGCTTCGGCAGCAAAGGCGGCTGAAAAAATATGGGAAGAAGCAGTGGGCAAAGATTTGTTTGTGTACAAGGAATCAAAGGGCATGCCACTTAATCTTGTGTATGACGAGCGACAGGCCATAGCGATTCGTAACAAGACGCTTGAGTCAAAGGTAGATGAAACAGAAAGTTCAGCAAAAACTGTGAAGGCCCAGTTTGAGAGTCTTAAGGCACGCTACGAGGCGGCAAGCGACTCCTATGAGGCACTCGTTGAGGAGTATAAAAGGCTTCAAGCCGAATATACTTCTCATGTTCAATATTGGAACAGTCGAGGAGGTGCTCCAAAAAATGAATACAATAAACTTGAGCAACAGAAACAGGTTCTTCGTGATATGCAAACTGCAGTTGAGAGTAAGCGGCAAGAAGTAAACAGTTTGGCGGATCAAGTAAATGCGCTTGTTTCAAAATACAATTATCTCGTCAAAGAAGTGAATTCTAATATTGATAAGCTCAATGAAACTGCAGATCAAGAATTTGAACAGGGAGAGTACATTTCTTCTGGCGGCAAAGAAAAAATTAACATTTATGAGTTTTATACAAAGGATGAATTAACCAGAATCATCGCTCATGAATTCGGGCATGCTTTGGGTGCTGATCATAATGAAAATCCTCAATCGATTTTATATTACCTCAATAAGGCCACAGGTCTTACGCCGAGTGCTGATGATATCGCCTCAATTAAACAGGTCTGTAGGATTAAGTAATTAGTGGGCAATCGCAACAGAGAATACTTTTCGTGCACCGGCTTCTAGCAAAGCACGTTTTGCTTCAGCTAAGGTTGCTCCGGTGGTAACGATGTCATCTAGGATTATCACATTTCGGTCACGCACTAAAGCAGGATCAGCAACACACGAGTGACGTAAATTCTCGAAGCGCTCTTTTCGACCTTTTCCTACTTGATCGTCAGTTTTTCTCATTTTAGTAAGTGCATTTTGTGCCGTATCAAATGTATTGCCTGAACAAGCAATAAGTGCAGAGACACATAATTGGCACTGATTCCAGCCGCGTTTGCGAAGAGATGTTCGAGTCATGGGGATAGGTAAGAGTAGTGGTGACCGAAAATTGTAAAAAATTTCCATATCTTCAAGTTCAGTAACAAGCAATTCGTGTATTACTTCGCCTAGCAAACGAGCAATTTTCCTATTTCCATACGATTTAACCTCAAGTATGGCTGCTTTAACTAAAGGATCTTTGTATGCAAAAAATGCAACAAAATCATCAGCAGTGCTTGTATGAAGCCTATGGGCTTCGCGAATAAACTCTTCTGCTGTCATATTCTCGATTTTTTTAATGAATGGATCTTGCGGGGCAATGGTATCAATAAAAAGATTCCAGATTTTCAAAAATGGAGGTACTCCAAGATTGTTGTGCATATGCATAACGTATTAAAAGGAGATAAAAGAAAAATAAAGGTATAGAGGAAGCGGTGGGACCGTGGTATACTTCTGAGGTATGCCTCTTAATTTCCTCAACAATCTGTTTGCTAAAAAAGGCCAAAGCGTCGTCGGTATCGACATAGGCTCGTCTTCAATAAAAGTAGTTCAGCTTCGAAAAAAAGGGGGTCGAGCTGTGCTTGAGACATATGGTGAGCTCGCTTTGGGTCCCTATTCCGGAATAGAAATTGGCCGCGCAACCAATCTTCCGATGGAAAAGATTGCGGAAGCACTCAAAGACCTCCTCAAAGAGGCGAATGTCACCACCAAGGCGTCTGGTATCTCAATCGCCTCATCTTCAAGCCTTCTATCGTTTATAAAGATGCCTGATGTTGATCAGAGGCAGCTTGCGACCATGATTCCAATGGAGGCGCGTAAATATATCCCTGTGCCGATCACTGAGGTGGCTCTTGATTGGTCAATCGTGCCACGCCAGGAGAATGCATTTTCAGAGTTTGAAAAAGCTCCACTTCCTGGAGAGGCTCCGAAGGAAAAAACTATTGATGTTTTGCTTGTGGTTATCCATAACGATGTTCTCAGCCATCTTAATCAGATTTCACAAACGGCTGGACTCGAGTCTTCGTTCTATGAAATTGAGATTTTCAGCTCTATGCGATCTGTTATAGATCAAAATCTCGAAACGGTCATGATTTTTGATATGGGCGCAGGTTCAACGAAGCTGTATGTTATAGAACAGGGGAATTTGCGAGCATCTCATACTATAAATCGTGGATCCCAGGAAATAACTCTTGGCCTTTCGCGAGCACTTGGACTGAGCGTAGGTGATGCGGAGCATATCAAGCGAACTATAGGAATTTCTAAGGAACCAGATAATAAGAACATAGACGACGTAATCGCGCTTAACCTTGATTATATTTTCACCGAGACTAATCGTGTTATTGCGAGTTTTGAACGTAAATACAATAAAAGCATTTCGAAGGTAATTTTGACTGGAGGAGGGTCATTGCTTAAGGGTTTTCTTGATATTGCACGTCAGAGATTCCAGACTGAGGTGGTACTCGGAGATCCTTTTTCAAAGACAGAGGCACCAGCATTCCTCGAACCAGTACTCAAAACAGCAGGTCCTGAGTTTGCCGTTGCAATCGGTATTGCCCTCCGAAAACTCCAGGAATCTGAATAATTTTCTGATTTGTTTGAATGCTGTGGATAGCAATTATTAAAAGTACAGTATAATGAAGCGGTATTAGAGCACCATGGATCCTCGATTTCAAACATCATTCATACCAAAGAAACCAGTTATCGCCGCAACAGGTAAAGTTGCGACCCCGATAAGTCTCTTTTCACTTATCGCCACTATATTTTTTATAGTCGGACTCGTGTTAACCGGAGGTATGTTTTTCTACAAACAGCTCGTCTTGAAACAGATTGAGGCAAGTAAAGAGGAGCTTGATGACGCGAAAGGCGCTTTTGAGCCTGAAGTTATCAAAGATCTCGTTCGACTCGATTCTCGACTCACCGCAGGTAATAGTCTCCTTGAAAATCACGTTGCAGTTACACCACTTTTCGATTTTCTTTCGTCTGTAACACTTCGATCTGTTCGATTTAAGGATTTTACCTTCACATATCTCGCGAGTGACAAAATTCAGGTACAAATGAAGGGGCAGGCGCAAAACTACGCGTCAGTTGCACTTCAGGCTGATCTTTTGAGCGAACAAACAAGCCTTACGGATACTGTATTAAGCGATATGACACTTGAACCTGCTGGCACTATTTCATTTAATGTCACCACAACGGTGAATCCAAGTCTTGTGTCGTATTCTTCAATTGTTTCAGGGACTGAAGCGCCATCAGCAACTGAGCCAGCATTAGAACAACCAGCACAATGAGCACTATCATTTCACTCGCAGTAATACTCGCATCTATCGGCCTCTTCTTTGGCTATGTTGATCCAACATATTCTGAGATAAAGCAATTGAATGCCGAGAAGGCAAATTACGAAGAAGCTCTCACTAACTCAAAGAGCCTACAACAGGAGAGGGATAAGCTTCTAGAGAAGCTCGATGCAATGCCGGATGCGGATCTCGATGGTCTTGCTAAGCTTTTGCCAGATAACATTGATAATATTCGATTGATCATTGATATCGATGAAATGGCAAAGACGTATAATATGCGCATCCGAAATTTCAAGACAGATGCGGCAGAAAAGAAGGAGACTATAGGGCGAGATAATAGCGTGTACGGAACTCTTACACTGACGTTCTCTACATCTGCTTCTTATACAACATTCCTTGCGTTTATGCGCGATCTCGAACGAAGCCTCCGACTCATCGATGTGTCTTCAATCAGCTTTACTTCCGTCGATGGAAACCCGTTGTATGATTACAACGTGACAATAAAGACATATTGGCTCAAATAATCATCCAAATCATATGATCGATAATGAAAATGTAAAAAATTTGGTGATAGGCGCAGTAGCATTTGTTGTTATTGTACTCGGTGCTTACTTTTACATGAATCGACAGCCACTTGTTGATGAATCGCTTCTTACCGGTGTCACAAATAACCCTTCAGCAGCCACAATTGAAGGTAATTTCATTACAGCTCTTAATTCTTTGAAGCGTCTCAAGCTCAATGATTCTCTTTTTAGAAATGCTGCTTGGACAACACTCGTTGATTTTGGAAGAACACTTGCACCGCAGCCGGCTGGACGATCTAATCCATTTGCGCCGATCGGTACAAGTGAGTCTTCGACTCAGTAAAGTCGGTATACACGTTTAACTCGCGCGAAAGCGCCACCATATGAGCGTATTAGACATCCTCGTACAGAAAAATCTGCTCGACAAAAAAGACGCTGCCGCCGTTTCTGAAGAAGTGCGTCTAACCGGGGAATCTCTTGAAGCTGTTTTGTCTAAAAAAGGTCTCAAGGACTCGGATATTCTAGAAGCAAAAGGCGAGTATCTCGGTGTTCCAGCGCGATCACTCAAAGATGTAGATATTCCGTTCGAAACACTCAAATACATTCCTGAAGAATCTGCGATGCATTATAAATTTGTGCCGATTGCGGTTGCAGATAATGCTCTTGAGGTAGGAATGGTTGATCCTGATGATATTGAGGCTCGTGACGCTCTCAACTTTATTGCATCAAAGGTAAATATGCCTTTTAAACTCTTTCTCATTACCGAGGAGGATTTCAAGGCGGCACTTTCGCTTTATCGAGGACTCTCTGGAGAAGTAACAAAGGCGCTCGATGAGCTCGAAACTGATATTGATGATGTGGAAAGTGAGCTCGATGAAAGCCAGGTCACAAAAGAAGGAGAAACAACAATTATTGAAGATGCACCAGTTACCAAAATTGTGGCAACTATTTTGCGATATGCAGTAGAAGGAGATGCGTCTGACATCCATGTTGAACGAATGGTAGACAAAGTTCGTGTACGTTTCCGAGTTGATGGCGATCTTCACACATCTCTCATTTTGCCAATCAAAGTGCACGATGCTGTAGTTGCACGTATCAAGATACTTTCAAACATGAAACTCGACGAAAAGCGAAAACCGCAAGACGGACGCTTTTCAGCTCGAATTGAGAGTCGAAAGATCGATTTCCGTGTTTCTACATTCCCGGCATATTACGGAGAAAAGGTGGTGATGCGAATTTTGGATCAGGAAAGGGGTGTACGAACGCTTGAGGATATTGGTTTCTCAAAAGCCAATCTCGCGGCACTCAGGCGTGCGATGGCGCGTCCGTATGGTCTCATTCTTGTATCTGGTCCGACTGGATCAGGTAAGTCGACAACGCTCTACTCAATGCTTAAAGAGATTAATGATGAGTCCAAGAACGTGCTTTCACTTGAAGATCCTGTTGAATACAACATGGAAGGCGTGAGCCAGTCGCAGGTTCGACCAGAAATCGGGTACACATTTGCATCGGGACTTCGAACAACACTTCGTCAGGACCCAGACATCATCATGGTGGGAGAAATTCGAGATAAAGAAACGGCTCAGCTCGCGATTCAGGCGGCGCTCACGGGTCACTTGGTGCTTTCAACTATCCATACCAACACCGCTATCGGTGTTATTCCTCGTCTCATAGACATGGGTGTTGATCCGTACCTTATTGCACCAACACTCGCGTTATCGTTAGCACAACGACTCGTTTCAAAGATATGTGAGGGAGGTAGAAGGATAACTATTGAGGGTTCAATCGACACAATGATCACCAAGCAGTTTTCTGACTTGGCTCCTGAATTTAAAAAAGATATCAAGATTCCAAAAAGTGTTGTTGAGGCAGAACCATCAGCTGCGTGCCCAACAGGTGTGCGCGGGCGAGTGGCTGTTGCCGAAGTTATCGAAATGGATCGTGAATTTGAACGAGCAATCTTAACAAATGCGACTGAAGAAACGATATATAAAATAGCTCGAGCGAAAGGAATGCTCACGATGAAGGAAGACGCAATGCTCAAAGCTTTCAATGGTGAAATACCATGGAGTGAGGTGAATAAGCTCTAAAAGAGGCGTGATATACTAAAGAAGTCGTATTGTGTCATGGAAAAGGAAAAGAAAAACGTAAAAGTGCTCATTGTCGATGATGATAAGTTCCTTCTTGGGATGTATTCCTTGAAATTTGCCAATAATGGTTATGATGTCGACACTGCGGTGGGTTCACCTGCGGCTCTCGATAAGCTCCATAACGGAGCAAAGCCTGACGTTCTTCTTCTCGATATTGTCATGCCACACATGGACGGCCTAGAACTTCTAAAGACGATCCGTGATGAAAATCTTGCTTCTGATGCGGTGGTTATTATGCTCACGAACCAAAGTCAGTCGGCAGATATAGAAAAAGCAAAAGAATTGAAGGTAGACGGGTACATTATCAAAGCGGAGACGATTCCGTCAGAAGTATTAAACCAAGTTGAGAAAATATATTCTTCGAAAAAGGGAGGGGGAAAGAAAAAATAGTACATCATAATTTTAAAAACCATGGCACTTGATTACAAAAAAGAATTTGAGGATCTCATAGAAACGATGATGAAGGAGTCGGCTTCTGACCTACACTTGTGTGAAGGCCGTTATCCAACAATACGTGTATCCGGATTTCTCGTGCCTCTCATGAATCGAAAGCTTTTGACCAAGGATGATACCGCGGGATTTATGACAGTCGTCCTCAATGCTGATGATCGTGATCTCTTTTTGCGTAATAAGGAAATAGACTTTTCATACAACTACAAAGATAAATCTCGTTTCCGAGGTAATGGTTATTTCCAGCGAGGTTGTGTTTCTTTCGCATTCCGACTCATTCCAAAGAAGATCCGTTCATTTGAGGAACTTAATTTGCCACCGATTCTCGAAAGTTTTGCTGAAAAGCAGCAGGGATTCTTCCTTGTTGTGGGTCCTGTGGGTCACGGTAAAACAACGACTCTCGCTGCAATGATTGAGTCAATTAACGAAAAGAGAGCAGAGCATATTATTACAATCGAAGATCCCATTGAATATCTCTATGAACAGAAAAAATCTGTGATCGATCAGCGAGAGGTTCGACTCGATACCATTGATTTTTCAACAGCATTGCGTTCAGTGTTCCGTCAGGACGTCGATGTGATTTTGATCGGAGAAATGCGAGGAATTGATACCATGGCAACTGCTGTGACTGCAGCGGAAACAGGTCATTTGGTGCTTTCAACACTCCATACAAATAATGCTGCTCAAACCATTAACCGAATTATTGACTCCTTCCCAGCGGGACAGCAGGATCAAATTCGAATTCAGCTTGCAGCAACACTCACGGGTATTTTCTCCCAAAGACTTATTCCTCGTGTTGCGGGAGGACTCGTTCCAGCATACGAACTTCTTATTTCGAACACCGCAGTTTCAAACCTCATTCGTGAAAAGCGAGTTCACGAGCTCAATACGGTTATTGAAACAGGTCTTGAGCAGGGTATGATTGATATGAATCGATCGCTCGCAGATCTTGTGCGTCGAGGCGAGATTACCCCTGATAATGCGTATCTTTATTCGCCAAATCCGAAGGTGCTCGAAAGACTCCTTTAATTGAATCATCATGTTATTTAATTACAGTGCAATAGATCAAAGTCAGGTTGAATCGAAGGGATCAATTGATGCCATATCTCTTGAGGTGGCGATAGCATCCTTACAGAGACGAGGCCTCATTATTCGAGAGATTGCACCAGCAGAGGAGAAATCTATTTTTAAGCGAGATCTCGCACTTTTCTCACGCGTATCAAATAAGGATGTCGTGGTACTTTCACGACAGCTTGCGACATTGTTTGAGGCACAGGTATCTGCGCTCCGTGTATTTCGACTCCTAGCAAGCGAAACAGAGAACCCAACACTGCGAAAAGCTCTCACGCAAATTGCTGATGAACTTCAAGCAGGTAGTTCAATCTCAAAAGCGATCGCTAAGCATCCAAAAATCTTCTCAAGTTTCTATGTAAATATGGTTCGTTCAGGTGAAGAGTCTGGAAAACTTGATGAGGTGTTCCTTTTCCTTGCGGAACATCTCGATAGGGCATATGAAGTGAATTCAAAAGCAAAAAACGCTCTCATTTATCCAGCGTTCGTTATTTTTACGTTCGTCGTGGTAATGATATTGATGCTTACGATTGTGATTCCTAAAATCAGCAGTATTCTTATCGAATCAGGTCAGCAAATTCCGTTGTATACAAAGTTTGTTATCGGTATATCTCAATTCTTTACTTCATACGGTGTAATACTTTTGATCGTCACGATTATTGTAGGCTTCTTGTCGTATAGATTTTCGAAAACAGATTCAGGTAAGCTAGCGTTTGACGATATGAAAATTACCGCGCCGTTTATCAAGCATCTCTATCAGAAACTTTACCTTTCTCGAATTTCTGACAACATGAACACACTTCTTATTTCTGGTATCCCGATGATTCGATCGCTTGAACTTACGTCTGATGTTGTGGGTAATGCGGTATATAAAAAAGTACTCGATGAGGCAATTGAAGATGTGAAGGGAGGTAAGTCAGTATCTGAGGCACTTTCAGGTAAAAAAGTGATTCCAGGCATCATGGTACAAATGATTAAGGTGGGTGAGGAGTCGGGTGAATTGGGAAAGATTTTGAAAACCCTCTCTATTTTCTATAGTAGAGAAGTGGTGAATGCCGTTGATACGCTTGTTGATCTTATTGAGCCTGCAATGATTGTGCTTCTCGGTCTTGGTGTCGGTTTCCTCCTTGCTTCGGTACTTATTCCGATCTATAACATCTCAACAAATATCTCGTAATTACAGGGGATTTTAGCAGTATGCGAGTGTAAAACCACCAGGCCTTGCGCTTGGCGGTTTTTGTTATGTTGTACTTGTCCACATATTCAAATTAGCCATGAAAAATTCCGTTCTGTATAATATAGAAGCCGATTTTATATAGTTTCGGTCGTTTCCCGGCCCGCCCAAGCGCTTGTATATGATCTCTTGGATTCGAGCCTTTGAGCGGAGCGGGAATCGGTATTATTAATTATCAATTACTCGTCAATTCTATGAATAAGACAAAGGGTTTCACACTCATCGAACTCCTCGTCGTTATCGCGATCATCGGTATCCTCTCATCTGTTGTATTGGCTTCACTTTCAACAGCACGAAACAAGGGTGCAGATGCAGCAATCAAGTCTGGTCTTAACAACATGCGAGCACAGGCTGAGCTTTACTACGATAACAACAGCTCAAGCTACGGTACTCTTGCAACAACATCTGATGCTTCATGCACAGGTGCGGCAACATCAGTTATTTCTGACCCAACTGTTAAGGCAGCAATCACATCAGTATATGCACAGGCAGGTACAATTGCTTGCGGTGCAGGTACCGGTTATTACACAGTTGCAGCTCGACTTAAGAGCGACACGTCTTTGGGATACTGCATCTCATCTTCAGGTGTAGCAAAGCAGATCTCATGGAACTCAACACCTGCTAACAACGTAGGAGCTGGAGTTTGTAACTAGTCTTTTCCACATAAAACCGTCCGCTTGCTAGCGGGCGGTTTTATTTTGTTGCTATAATGGGCCTATATCATTTAATGCATCCCAATGCGCACTAAAGGCTTCACCATCGTAGAACTTCTTGTTGTAATCGCAATTATTGCTTTGCTTGCAGCCTTTGTTTCAACATCGCTAATCAGTGCGCGAGCAAAAGGTGCAGACGGTGCTCTCAAGGCAAGTTTTAGACAAGTATTTGCTCAGGCAGAGATATATTTTAATGAGAACGGGGGATTCGGAACCGGCTTGGGTGCAACGACAGATGTGGCGGATTGCACGAGTGGTGTTTTTGCTGATCCACAGATGGTAGAGATAAAAGCCGGAATATTGCTTGATGCGGCACCGGCAGCAACATTTACATGCTCTACATCAAACGGGGGTAAACAATGGGCTTTGTCTGTGAGTCCTCTACGAGGCGGCGGTGCTTGGTGTATAGATAATTCGGGTAATTATAAGGATTCTACTGCAGCTGCTGGTGTCTGCCCATAATTTGTTTTATTGAATGTCACAAACACATCAGAAAGGATTTTCACTTGTTGAAGTTATTATCATTATTGTGATACTCGGTTTTCTTGCAACCATAGTAGTTGCTTCATCTGAAGCAGCGCGACAGAAGGCGCGTGATGAAGCTCGACTTGGCGATCTTCGTACTATTCAAATTGGCTTGGCTCTTTATCATGATGTTAATCGAGCATATCCGCCAGGTAATGATATTTCTGCATTAACTATTCTTGTTGATCAAAAGTATATACCGTCAATTCCAACCGATCCTTCGGGCGGTAATTATGAATATATGGTTACTGGGTCGCGATATTGTCTGGGTGCTACGCTCGAGAGAACTCCACCGGAAGGTTCAGTAAACTGCACCAGTTCACCTTCTGGCTCTACGGCGAATTATAAGGTCCAACGATAAACCATGATGTGGTATATCTGTGGCTGTTTATTTATCTTAGGCTTAATCATAGGTAGTTTTCTTAATGTTGTCATTTTGCGTTTCGATACGGGCCGATCAATTGCGCACGGCCGCTCAAAATGTTTTTCATGCGGAAAGGAACTCACGTGGAAAGAACTATTTCCTTTATTTAGTTTTCTTATTCAAGGAGGGAGGTGTAAGGAGTGCGGAACAACTATTTCTTGGCAGTATCCCATTGTTGAATTTGCGACCGGCTGTTTATTTGCACTTACGTATATTAAAAATCCTTTACAGGATTTCGCGCTCATTCCAATACTTTTAGGCATCATCACTCTCGCACTTCTTTCTTTGTACGTTGTTATTTGTCTGTATGATTTTCGACATAAAATTATTCCTGACCTCTTTTCGTATAGTGCAGCCGTGCTTTCACTAATATATATCGGTGTCACGTACTATTCGACGCGGGTGCTCGATTTGTATTCACTCATTGCGGGTCCCATCTTATTCTGCTTCTTTTTCTTTTTTTGGTTTGTCTCAAAGGGAAGGTGGATGGGTCTTGGTGATGCAAAGCTAGCCCTTTCGGTTGGGTGGTTTTTAGGACTATCAGGTGGAATCGCGGCGATACTCCTTTCATTTTGGATAGGTTCGATTGTTTCGTTGCTCGTTATTCTTATTCAAAAGTTTTCTCACACAAATTACGGGCTCGGTTTTAAATCAGAAATTCCTTTTGGACCCTATATACTCTTGGGTTTTCTTATCATTTGGCTAAGTGGGATAAACATGGGGGCGATTCTTTCAGTTTTGGCTGTATAATACATACGTATGAGTTTTTTCTTTCGCAAGTCGAAAAAGCAGGATAAACCGGTTAAAAAGAATGCGGGCTTTACACTTGTTGAACTTCTCGTCTCAATCGCGATTTTTGCTGTCGTGACTTCTGTTGCGGTGTTAAATCACACTGACTTTAATGGTAGTGTGTTGCTTACAAATCTCGCGTATGAAATAGGTCTTTCAGTGCGTCAGGCTCAGATATACGGTATTACAGTAAAGGGAACAGCGCTGGATGCAAATAAATTCGATTCCGGCTACGGAATGCGATTTGATATGTCTACTCCGACCAGATATTACCTTTTTGAAGATCGAACTCCACCGGATCATTATTGTGACATGTCAGAATGCGGAGTTTCATACGAAAATGTAGTTGAAACGTTCTACATCCAAAGAGGGAATAGAATTTCAAGAATATGCGTCGATGGTGATTGTACGCCAACGATCGTGGATATTTCATTCATCCGTCCTAATCCCGATGCATATATTCGAGTAAATGGCACAAGTTTTGGTAAAGCTGAAATCTGTGTGCTTTCGCCGAGTGCTGGAACGAAACGAAAGGTGGTGGTCGAGTCTACGGGACAGATTTCTGTCGCTACAAACGCTAGCCCTGTATGTGATTAATACGTATGAAATACTATTCAAAAAAATCTAACTCAGGTTTTACTCTCATCGAGGTACTCGTGTCGATGTCTATTTTTTCTATCGTGATGCTCGTTGCGACAGGTGCTGTGTTTTCAGTTATCGAAGCAAACCGAAAGAGCCATAGTCTTAAATCTGTAATGACGAACCTTAATTTTGCACTTGAAAGCATGATGAGGGACATTCGTGTTGGCACGCGGTACGCGTGTGATGGATCAGGCGATTGCCCAATTTCTCCCGGAGCTCGATTTTTGTACAAAGCGAATCGTGATGTTGATGGTGATAGTTTTTACGATCCGCTTGATAACAATGATCAGATAGAATATGCGCTTTCTGGAGGGCGAATTGAGAAGCGAATTTACGGTACATCACCTTCAACATATCCAATTACGGCAGAAGAAATAACAATTACAGATCTTAAATTTTACGTAATCGGTACGGGAAATTCAGATGGAAAGCAGCCAAAGGTCGTATTTACTATCTCTGGATATTCAGGGGCGGGTAATTCAAAATCTGATTTTAATATTCAGACAACGGTATCGCAGCGTGCTCTAGATTTATAATTTTATGAAATGTATCTCACGAATATTTAAGGATAAGGGAAATACAAAGGGCTTTACCTTGATTGAAGGTATGGTGGCAATTTCGATTTTGGCGATTTCAGTTACTGCACCTCTCATGATTGCTCAAAAGGGAGTAGCATCTGCAATATATGCACGAGATCAGATCACCGCTTTTTATCTCGCACAGGAAGCTGTGGAGTACATTCGAAACATGCGTGATACCAATCGTATAACCGGTAGTGCAGGATGGCTCGATGGACTCTCACTGTGTTTTGATACGGGCGCGGGCGAAAAATGTACGATTGATGCGCGATATTCGGATCCGTTTACTAATCCACAGGCAATTCTCTCGTGTCCGCTTTCAGGATGTCAGCCGCTTCTCTTTGATACAACAGAAGGTATTTATGGATATGGAAGTGGCTGGCAGCAAACAAAATTCACCCGAACAATATCTATAAGCACCCCGAATTCTCCTAAAGAGGCCGAAATTGCTGTTACGATTTCATGGAATACCAATTTGTTTACACCGACGAGAACGTTTACCATTCGTGAGCATATTTTCAATTACTAATATGAAAAACACTACTCACACTTCAAATAACAAGGGATTTGCACTACTTTTCGCAGTGCTTATTTCTAGTGTGCTCCTCTCGATTGGTATTTCTATTTTTAATCTCACGCTCAAGGAACTCATTTTATCTTCATCGGGACGTGAATCTCAATTTGCGTTTTATGCTGCAGATACCGGAGCGGAGTGTGCACTCTACTGGGATGCAAAAGGTGTAGATATTTTTGCTACATCATCTAACCCACGAACAGCTGTGCCTGCTAATCCTGATTGCGTTGGCCAGGCAATTACTATCGATAATTTCGTTGGTGCACGAACACCTTCGTATGCAGCAACACGGTTTAATGTAAGTATTCCGAACAGGGATTATTTGGGTAACTCAGCGCCATATTGTGCAATTGTTACTGTTTCTAAAACATTAGTAGGCGGAATCGTAAAAACTGATATAGATTCACGAGGTTACAACATGGATTGTGCAAGTACAGATCCAAATAAGGTGGAACGAGGTCTCCAGGTCCACTACTAATTCGACCATTGCTCGGCCCTTCCGCTTTTACCTTAAACGCCGTAATCTTAAGTAATGCTCAAGCATTCTAGAGACATAGAAAAACGCGCAGAAAAGCTCCGAAAGCTTATAGATTATCATCGGGGGCTTTATCATACGCATGATAAGCCAGAGATATCAGATACAGCATACGATACGCTTTTTCAGGAATTAGAAGATATTGAAGAAAAGTATCCTGAGCTCCGAACACCAGATTCGCCAACACAGCGTGTGGGCGGGGAACCTTTGCCTGAGTTTGTGAAAGTTCAGCATAAGGTCGCGCAATGGTCATTTAATGACGCGTTTTCTGAAGAAGACTTACGAGCGTTCGATGAACGAGTAAAGAAATTTATAAAATCAGAAACAGGAAAGGAAGGGACTCCGACATATACATGTGAGCTAAAAATAGATGGACTCAAAATTGTATTGGAATATGAAAAGGGACTTTTGGTGCGTGCCGCGACCAGAG
Organism: uncultured Candidatus Saccharibacteria bacterium; assembly: GCA_964495425.1. GTDB lineage: Bacteria > Patescibacteriota > Minisyncoccia > Phycocordibacterales > UBA6065 > UBA6065. The sequence goes on along the minus strand of CAZBVG010000001.1, from coordinate 79,089 downwards.
GTGATGGTACAACGGGTGAAGATGTAACGCATAATGTGAAAACGATTCCTACAGTTCCACTAAAGCTTACAAAACCGGTAAATATCATTGTTGAAGGTGAGGTGTGGATGGCGAAATCAAATCTCAAAAAGCTCAACGATGCACGAGAAAAGGCGGGTGAGCCATTGTTTGCCAATCCACGTAATGTGGCGGCGGGTTCAGTGCGTCAGCTTGATCCAAAAATTGCCGCGTCTCGAAAACTTGATAACTTTGTATACGATATCGCGCGGATTGATGGGCAGATGCCAAAAACTCAGAAAGAAGAGCTCGAACTTCTTGCAGACTTAGGATTTAAGACAAACGAGCATTGGAAACACGTGAAAACTGTTGAAGATGCGATTAAATTCTGGAAGGAATGGACAGTAAAGGCACCAAAACAAGATTATTTGATTGACGGCGTCGTTATTAAAGTTGATGAGCGTGTATATCAAGAGGCGATCGGCTATACCGGCAAGGCACCACGCTGGGGAATTGCTTTTAAATTTCCAGCAGAGCAGGTAACCACAATTCTCGAGGATATTGTTTTTCAGGTTGGCCGAACAGGTGTGATCACGCCTGTAGCGGTCCTCAAGCCGGTATTAGTTGCTGGCTCTACTGTTTCGCGAGCAACACTTCATAATGAGGATGAAATTAAACGCCTTGATGTGCGTATTGGTGATACGGTTATTTTGCAGAAAGCAGGTGATGTTATTCCCGACATCGTCAAAGTGGTAACAGAATTGCGAACAAGCAAACAAAAGCCTTTTGTGTTTCCAACGCATATTCCTGAGTGTGGTGGAGATGGTCGCATCGAACGTATTCCAGGACAGGCTGCGCATAGGTGCGTAGTAAAGGATTCTCAAACCCTCATTCGACGAAAATTTCATTATTTTGTGTCTCGTCCCGCACTTGATATTGATGGTTGTGGACCAAAAATACTTGATGCGTTACTTGATGCGGGTCTGATAGCCACATTTCCTGACTTGTTTACTCTTAAAAAGGGAGATGTATTGGCGCTACCACGATTTGCTGAAAAGTCAGCCGATAATTTGCTCGAGTCTATAGAAAAAGGACGACATACGACACTGCCGCGACTTATCACCGCGCTCTCGATTGATCATGTGGGAGAAGAAACGGCGCACCTTTTAGCGGATCATTTTAAATCTATGGATACGCTTGCCGCAGCGACGAAGGAAGAGTTGGAAGCGATTGAAGGTGTTGGCCCTGTTGTGGCGCTGTCTATATCAGAATGGTTTAAGGATAAGAAAAACGAAAAAATGCTTACACGGCTTTTGAAGGAAATCCGACTTGAGAAAGTAAAAGAGGCGAGTGGAAAGCTCAAAGGGCTTACGTTTGTGCTTACAGGTACCTTACCAACGCTTGAACGTCAGGATGCTGAAGAAATGATTCGAAAGGCTGGTGGAAATGTCTCATCTTCAGTTTCAAAAAATACTTCATATGTGGTTGCGGGTGAATCTGCTGGTTCGAAACTTGATAAGGCACAAGCTTTGGGTGTCAAAGTGATTGGGGAAGCGGAATTTAGGGACATGGTCGCTTAATTTAGTGAATTTGCTATAGTGAAAACCTACATCTTATGATTACCCGCGAAGAAGTTATAAAACTCGCACATCTCTCTCGTCTCAAGCTCTCTGAAGACGAAATTACCCGTATGCAGAAGGATATGGGGGCTATTTTGGCATATGTAGATAAGCTCAAGTCAGCTAAAGGAGTAGAACATGGACCTGTCATGTCGGTAAATAAAAATGTGCTTCGAGAAGACGTGAATCCATTGCCTGGAGGTGAGTACACAGAAAAACTCATTAACCTCGCGCCAAAGCATGAGAAAACCAAAGACGGTTTATATGTGAAAGTAAAAAAGATTTTGGGTGGCTCACAATAATATGATCGATCTTACAACACTTACCATTGAAAAAGCGCACGCAGCCCTTGTTAAGGGTGATTATACTGTTCGTGATCTCTGCAAGGCCTATCTAGATGAGATAAAAAAGAAAGACGGTGATATTCATGCGTATCTTGAAGTTTTTGACGACGTATTGAAGCAGGCCGATGCAGCTCAAAAGAAGGTGCAGAAGGGTAATATGCTTGCTGGTATTCCGATCGCTGTCAAAGACAATATTTTGATTGAAGGAAGAAAGGCTTCTTCTGCATCAAAAATTCTTGAAAACTATGTTGCACCGTATGACGCGACAGCTATTAAAAAACTTAAAGATGCAGGTGTTGTCTTTTTGGGTCGTGTAAATATGGATGAGTTTGCTATGGGTGGATCTACAGAAAATTCTGCGTACGGTCTTACAAAAAATCCTCACGATCATTCCCGTGTTCCTGGTGGTTCATCAGGTGGTTCAATTGCCGCTGTAGCGGGAAATATGGCACTTGCAGCGCTTGGATCTGATACAGGTGGCTCAGTGCGCCAGCCAGCATCTTTGTGCGGTATTGTGGGTTTAAAACCAACGTACGGCTCTATTTCTCGACACGGTCTTATGGCTATGGGTTCATCCCTTGATGTCATTGGTCCTGCTACAAAGACCGTCTCTGACGCGGAGATTCTCTTTAACGCAATGAAAGGTAAGGATCGGATGGATTCAACGTCTATAGATGTAGGGGGTGCAGGAAAATCAGTAAAAACAATTGGTGTTCCTCGACATTTCCTTAAGGGTGATGGCATCGATAAAGATGTTGTGAGGGTTTTTGAAGAATCACTTTCTACGTTCAAAAAGCTAGGGTATGAAATCAAAGATATCGAGCTGCCTCACATCGAATATTCTCTCGCGGTTTACTATGTCCTTATGCCTGCAGAAGTCTCAACGAATCTTTCTCGATTTGATGGAGTGAAATATGGTCTGCATAAAGAGGGAGCAAACCTCCTTGAAGATTATCTTTTGTCACGCGGATCCGGTTTTGGCCCAGAAGCACGAAGACGCATTATGCTCGGCGCGTACGTACTATCATCGGGATACTATGATGCGTATTACAACAAGGCGCTTGCGGTGCGTGAACTCCTTAAGGCTGATTTTGCGAAAGCTTTTGAAAAAGTGGATGCAATTATTACCCCTACAGCACCTGCACCTGCTTTTAAAATAGGTGAAAAAACTTCTGATCCGGTTGCAATGTATCTTGAAGACATCTTTACCGTAACTGCAAATCTTATTGGTGCTCCAGCAGTATCTATCCCAGCGGGTGAAAAGATGGTTGATGGCAAAAAACTCCCAATTGGCGTGCAGCTTACGTCCCCATGTGGTCGTGAAGATATCCTCTTTACACTCGGAAAAAAATTCTTAGGTGAGGTAGAATAGAAAGGTGGATAGCATAAACTTTCTCAACCTCGAATATTTGTTCCTGCGGATTTTTGATTTTTTAAAGAATCTCGACCCGGTTGCGATTCTTAACATGATCATTGGGATCATCAAGCTTCTTTTACCTGTCGCGATTATTCTCACTGTATTTTTTGTCTACGTGATCTTTTATAGCTATCAGAAGCTCAAAGACGCGAAAGATGAAGAAGAAAAGAAGTTCAAGGCACTTACGCTTAAGCAAAGCGACATTGAGACCGCCCATGATCCGGAATTGCGAGAGAAGTGGCTCAAGATCGAGGCTCATATCAACTCTCTAGCGCCCTCAGATTGGCGCCTGGCCATCATAGAGGCAGATATCATGCTTAATGATATTTTGGAGAAATTGGGCTACCAGGGCGACTCTATAGGGGAGAAGCTTAAGGGTATAAAAAAGGAAGATTTCCTTACCCTTGATCTCGCCTGGGAAGCCCATAAAATCCGTAACGACATAGCGCATAAGGGTACAGAGTTCCAGATAGACGAACGTGAGGCTAAGCGCGTTATAGGGCTTTATAGGAAGGTTTTTGAGGAGTTTTACACTATCTAATACAACTGTGTAAAACGCTATAGCGGAAGGCTTGCAAGTGAAGTTTTGACGTTGTATACTATGCAGACCAGTGAATGGCTGGAAACATAGCGGGGTAGAGCAGCCCGGTAGCTCGTCAGGCTCATAACCTGAAGGTCGTTGGTTCAAATCCAACCCCCGCAACAAGAAATACAAAAAGCATCCTAACAAGGGTGCTTTTTGTTGTATTAGGGAATAGGATGAATATCGAAGTTGTTCTCAACCCAAAACAATCTATACAGACTATGAGTCTCGTCGATATTCCTGCTTCTGATTCCTTGGTATTTCGTGATGAGTTTATTCGGATCTATCCTAATCCAGTAACACTGGAAATGTTTTGGATCCGAAATAGAAATCTCTTCCTTCATGAACCAAATTGGTGGCCTGCTTACTATCCATTCTTTATGGATGAATCTGCTAGTGGTTTGAGTGTGATGGAGCACACAGAAACGCGTGACCGTGGTTCTGGTTTATTGATGCCAACAGCAGTTTCTATGAGTATGCTAATGGTATACGCGATTCGCAGAAATCTTCCTCTGATGTTGCTCGATGGGCGTTACTTTCGCACAAGTTCTAGTATCTCTAGGCGTGCCATGGTAATACTTCGGTGTGTGTCTAGAGAGAAAATTGAAATCGAGTCATGGCCAAAGGAATACAATCATCCTTTATTGGCAACCTGGTGTTGTCATGCTTAAAGAAGCCCAACGGCTTCTTTTTTATGCAAACAAAAACCGCTCAAATTAGCGGTTTTTGTTTTCAGGGTTATTTACCAATCAAACCAGTATCAACTACAGCTGCCTGATTTACGCGGAAGCGCAATCGGTAGTCTGAGTTTGCAATCTTTTGATTTGCTTTTGTACCAGGGGTAACTGCTACGAGGGCAACAGAGAAGGTGTCGATCTTAACAGGAGTTCCAAGGCCAATAACGGTTTCCTTGGTTACACCTCCGTTCTGGAGCGACTTAACATTCACGCGCACGGTTCCAGCCTGGATACACTGCACATCAGCTGGGCATCGGCTATCCTCTACTATTGAGAGAGGAGTGATTGAGATGCCGTTGAAGTTAGCTGATTCACCGAGCTTAAGCTCTACTTCGCCGTATGGGCGGATTGCAAGTGAGCTTGTAGGTGAAGTTGAAGTGCTTGTTTCGCCACCTACTTCAGTTGAAGGGGTGGTCTTTGGTCGGAAGACAAAGAAGAGGGCGATGATGACAACGATAGCCACCACAATCCAAATCCAAGCCTTGCTATTTTGTTCTTGTTCCATTGTATTACTTATTAACGCTACGATAATACTACGTTGTATAGATTGCTCTTGTTTTACAGAAAAGCAACTATTGGGCCACTTGAAATGCTCTTTTACAAGATAAAAACACCCGGGAGAGGGTGTTTTTATCAATCACTATTAGAAGGACACATGGATAATACGGGGCACCCAAAACCTTTCTTTCACTTTTCCTTTTATGTAATGAAAGGAGATTTGAGTCAAATAAATCTTGGAAAAGGGGCCCTACCGTGATATCGTAGGAAAACGCTATAGCGTATGTCAGGATAGCTCAGTCGGTAGAGCACAGGACTCATAAGCCTGGGGTCGTGGGTTCGATCCCCACTCCTGACACCACATGATACGTAGTTACGTAAAAGGCCAAGAATATCTTGGCCTTTTAGCTGTCTGCGCGAGTGAAGGGACTCGAACCCTCGGCCTCTTCCGTGACAGGGAAGCGCTCTAACCAGCTGAGCTACACCCGCATATACCGCGTATTCGCGTGAAAACATTTAAGCATATTCTGTTTAAATTTGCACCCCAAAGGCCTTATCCAGGCGTAATATATGTGGTTAATTAATATATAAATGTATGAATGAGACAAATTCGACAACGAATGCAATTCTTGTGATTTTACTTGTTGTGGTGGTTGGTTTTGTTGTGTGGTATATGGTTGGTCAGCGACGAATGGTGCCTGTTGAATCTGACACCGATAACGCAGTGATACAAGTTGATTTGCCTGGTACAGGCGGAGGATCAAATTCTCCTTCAAATCAATAATCAGTATAAAAATAAAAGAACCGGCTCATAACCGGTTCTTTTATATATGATTCGTGTATTGTTCTTTCTATCGAGCAAGATTTCTGAAGAGACCAACTGACCGTGGGTCCTTATAAAACTTAAGAATGACGAACGTCATATAGGTGCAGAGTGCAGCGGTGACCAATGTCGCGAAGATCGATTGGACCGGCAATGCAGCATAGAGCGTTTGTGTCGCGTGACCTATATATGCAGGAGAGAAAGCGATGTTCTGAGAAAGCGTCTCAGCCATTTCTTTGAAATTTACGTCGCTTATTCGACGATAAAGCTCAACAGAGAGCACACCGAGGTTAACAAAGAGGATGGTGGTTGCGGCAAAAAGATATTTTCCGTAGCTTGCTACAAAAACTCGCTTCATGATCTTCGAGTGAAGGTCGCGCGGCAGGGGTACGTCTTCGAGGAGGTCCTTCTTGGTGTTGAGGTCGAAAGAAAGATTCGGCATGTATGTTGATTTATTGATAATTAACAAGTAATGTCGCAAGCTGCTTTTTTGCCCGTGAAAGTCGAGTTTTAAGGGTGTTAATCGGAATAGATAGCATATCCGCTATTTCCTCATAACTAAATCCATCCTTGTAATAAAGTAGGATGGGCCCTTTATACAGAGTGTCCAGGCGATCTATTGCCGCCGAAACATCTTTTGACTCAATGTTCTCTTCCACCGACACTGAATAATACGCTTTATTATCAACGCTTGTTTCGTGCTCTTCGTCAAGTTCTACGAGCGCCTCTCGCTTTCGTTTGCGGAGGTGATCATAGGCGGTATTTGTGGCAATAGTATAGATCCACGATTTGATATTACGCGAACCATCGATAGTTTTGATGTGCTTATAAACCTTCACAAATGTCTCCTGGATGAGGTCCTCAGCATCATCTTTACTGCCAGAAAGACGGACGAGGTAGTTCCAAAGCGGCTTTTCGAATTCAAAAATGATTTGTTCGAATGCTACCAGGTCGCCATTTTTGGCTCGTTCAATTATTTCGGCAGGAATAGTCATGTACTTTGGTAGTACGTTATATGTTTCTGATTTGTTTCAGTGGCGTCGTGCACCTACTTACCATATTCAGACGTACTACTTTTATAAACCTATTATTATGGAAATACAATGGATGAGCATCGATCCGAAGAAGGCTGTAGATATACAAAAAGAACTACAATCGAAGGTACAACTAAAGCCGCTCGATAAGAAACCAACATTTATTGCCGGGGCGGATGCTTCAGTGGAGAAATTCGGTACTGATTTATACGCAGGTATTATTGTGCTTTCATTTCCTGATTTGAAACCGGTATGCCACGCGTTATCAAAAATAGAAATTACTTTTCCGTATGTTCCCGGATTACTTTCATTTCGAGAAATTCCTGGACTTTTGGAATGTTTTAATAAATTACCGGTAAAGCCTCATCTCATAATTGTTGATGGTCAGGGGATCGCTCATCCCCGGCGTTTAGGTATCGCATCTCACTTGGGGTTGGTTACTGGAATACCCACGATTGGTTGTGCCAAGACTAGATTGTTTGGTGCATTTCGAGCGCCAACAATTCCCGGCGAGTCATCAGAGATAAAGGACTCATATACAGGGGATTTTTTGGGATATGCGTATAAATCAAACAAGCGCTCAAATCCACTTATTATTTCGCCCGGACATTTGATCGATCAAATGGGAGCACTTGAAATAGTGAAAGCGTCGATCAAAAATTACAAATTACCCGAGCCGACACGACTTGCACACGAGCTCGTGAATAAATTTAGGAGAGGAGAGGTGAGTGAAAATCCTAAGTGAGCCACCTCCCAGGATCGAACTGGGGACCTCTACTTTACGAAAGTATTGCTCTACCAACTGAGCTAAGGTGGCACATGTATAGCCGGGAGCCAACGTCCGGGATCGAACCGGAGACCTCGTCATTACCAATGACGTGCTCTACCGACTGAGCTACGTTGGCTTGAAATAACCATGCTGCAAATACCGAAAATACAAGCCCCACTATAGGTTATTTCGGCGTTTTTTGCAAAAACCTTGACAACACCGATAGATTGGTTATTATGTGTTCAGTGCTACCGGCCCTGGATTCCGGTAGCAATGCTGAATGGGGGTCCTCAGAGTCCCGCGCGCGCCCACCAATAGCTTCTTTGGGGACCCCTTCAGATCTTTCGTTAGATTTTGTTTGTTTATAGCCGTCGCAGATACTGCGCGGCTTTTTTATTTATAAGACTGGGGTATACTCAAATTCAATGATTGATCCACAGAAACGAATTGCAGAAATCGAAGCGCTCATGGCTGATGCGTCGTTTTGGGATGCAAAAGAAAAAGCTCAGCACATTTTGAAGGAGCTTAACACGCTCAAAGCTCTGGCTGCTGAAGTGGAAAAATATGAAAAGGGAAATGCAATTGTAACTATTTTTTCCGGCGCCGGTGGAGATGATGCAGAAGATTTCTCTCGTATGTTGCTTGAAATGTATTTGAAGTATTTTGACCGGAAAGGTTGGTCAGTTCACTTTTTGCATCAACATCAAAATGATCACGGAGGGTATCGTAATGTCACATGCGAGGTTATAGGTAAAGGTGCTTACGGTACGCTTAAAAATGAGTCCGGTGTGCATAGATTGGTTCGCATTTCTCCATTTAATGCCAAAAAATTGCGACATACGTCATTTAGCCTAGTTGAGGTTATTCCTAAATTCGAAAAGGCAGAAAATATGCCGATTCCACCGGAGGAAATTAAAATCGAATTCGCGCGATCATCAGGTCCAGGTGGCCAGAATGTTAATAAACGAGAAACGGCAGTGCGTCTTGTGCATATTCCAACAAAAATTGCCGTACACGTTGATACGGAACGGTCACAGGCACAAAATCGAGAAATTGCTATGGATATTTTGCGCGCAAAGCTCTATAAGTTGCGTGATGATGAGCGAAAAGCAAAAGAGCAGGGAATGTATATTTCAAAAACGACTGATATAGAATGGGGAAATCAAATCCGGTCATATGTGACTCATCCTTACAAAATGGTAAAGGATCACCGTACGGGTGTTGAAACGGCTACTGTTGATGCGGTGTTTGCCGGCGACCTGGACCTCTTTATCGAGGCGGAGAAAGGCTTGTAAGTGCAGCATATAATAATGTGCTAGAATAACGAGATACGGACATGTCCGAATATGATTGATATACTTTAGACCTGGTTTCTATGATTCATTTCGATAAAGTAACAAAGATATACTCTGATGATTCGGTTGCCCTCGAGGAGGTGAGTTTAAAGATAGATCCCAAGGAGTTTGTATCAATTGTGGGTCATTCTGGCGCGGGCAAAACGACACTCATAAAAATGATTTTGGCAGAAGAACGACCAACAAAGGGATCGGTTCTTTTTGAGTCTACTAACATTCACAAAATCAAGCGCACTAAAATGCCTGAGTATCGTCGTCGATTTGGTACGGTGTTTCAGGATTTTCGTTTGATCCCCAACAAGACCGTGTTTGAAAATATTGCCTTTGCTATGGAGGCAGCGGGACGTTCTGATGAAGAAATTGCCTCGGATGTTCCTCATGTGCTCGAACTTGTTGATTTGGGAAAGAAGATCTGGAGTTTTCCTCGAGAACTTTCTGGCGGGGAGAAGCAGCGCGTGGCAATTGCTCGTGCAATTGTAAATCAACCTGATGTGATTATTGCTGATGAGCCTACAGGTAATCTTGACCCTGTGAACACGTACGAAATTGTTCAAATCCTTAAAAAAATTAATGATTTTGGCACCACGGTTATTTTGACCACTCATAATAAAGGAGTAATTGAATCGATCGGCAAGCGAGTTATCACTATGGAAAAGGGACGGGTGGTTCGGGATGATAAGGATGGTAAATACGCAATTTAATTTTCACATCTATGTTTTGGCTTAACACACGGCGAATAATCAAATCAGGCTTCGTATCATTTTGGAGAAATGGTTTCGTTTCGCTCTCATCAGTACTTATCATTACTCTTACACTGTTTGCTGTAGGAAGCGTTGTATTCACCGGAGCTCTTCTCAACTCATCGCTCCAAGAAATCAAGTCAAAGGTTGATGTGAATGTGTATTTCGTCCCAAATGCAAGTGAGGCAGATGTGTTAGCGCTTAAAAACAAAATTGAAAGTTTGCCCGAGGTTGCTCTTGTTCAGTATGTTTCTAAAGATGAGGCACTTCAGAATTTTAAGAATCGCCACGCAAACGATCAGATTACGCTTCAGGCACTTGAGGAACTTGGAGAAAATCCACTTGGCGCAATTTTAAACATCAAGGCGAAAGAAACATCGCAGTACGAAGGGATTGCAAAGTTCCTTGATGCCGAGGCGGGAAGCGATGGTGCGTTCATTGATAAAATTAACTACTATCAAAATAAGACCGCAATTGATACGCTTACTCGCATTATTGATGGTGGAACCAAAATTGCTATAGGGATTACTCTCATCTTGGTTCTTATTTCTATTCTTATTGCATTTAACACCATTCGACTCGCTATATATATTGCACGAGAAGAAATTTCCGTTATGAGACTTGTGGGAGCTTCGAACAGATATATTCGAGGTCCGTTTATTATGGCAGGAATTATGTATGGATTTGTATCGGCCATCATAACGCTTGCGTTTTTCTACCCAGCAACGTTCTGGCTTTCTTCAATTACAGAGACATTCTTTAGTGGATTTAATGTTCTCTCGTATTACATAGCTAACTTCGTTCATATATTTATTCTTATTGCGGGAACAGGTGTCGTTCTCGGCGCTGTCTCTAGTTATCTCGCTGTTCGAAAGTATCTTCGTATCTAGTTGTTCCATATTATGACCACATCTTCATTCAAGGCGTTCGTGAACAAACGAAACGCTCTCATAGCGCTTTGCATATGTGCCGTCGGTTTTTTTCTCTATAGTTCAAACGGACATTCGTCTGGAGCGTTTGGTTCGGCGAGGATTCTCTTTGTGGGGGATATGATGTTTGATCGAACGTTGAGATCACTCGCGGACAGCAAGGGGTACGACGCTATATTCTCATGCGCCGCTGATTATTTAAAAGAATTTGATGTTGTTGTCGGTAATCTTGAGGGGCCGATTACTACGTATCCATCATTGAGTGCAGGCACGAAACCGGGTGAACAAGGAAACACTTCTTTTACTTTTCATCCAGATGTTGCGCAGACATTATCAAGACATAACATTGGGATAGTGAGCATTGGAAATAATCATATTCTTGATTTTGGAAGGGAAGGGCTTGCGATGACGCAGAAGTATTTGTCGGAATCAAACATATCATATTTTGGATCACCGATCGGGGATATTTCTATTGTAAAGAAAATAGGTGACAAGAAAATTGCCTTTGTGGCTTTTAATCAGTTTTTGGGACAAAATGATCCTCAAAAAACTATTGATGCTATTTGGAAAATGCGTCGAGAAGCGGATTTTGTTGTCGTGTATGCGCACTGGGGTGAAGAATATGTTGAAGTGACTGAATATATGAAATCAGTGGCACATCGTTTTATTGACTCTGGCGCTGATCTTATACTTGGTTCCCATCCTCATGTCATACAAGAGCATGAGATATATAGCGACAAGCATATTTATTATTCGCTCGGTAATTTTGTATTCGATCAATATTGGACTTCTGAAGTTCGCACAGGTCTCGGTGTTGAACTCGCGTTGCAGGGAAAGGAGATCCTACTTACAGAACAGGCTTTTGATATACAGAGAAATGGCCAGACGTGCTTAATATCAAGTAAATAAGCCATTTTTTAGAGAAACTTTTGGGAGTTATAAGCGTAGTATTACTAGGGGTGCTTGCAGCACCCTTTTACAATTAATCTTTCATCCCATGACTACATTACAAAGAGTAGGTTTCATAGCGGCTGTATTGGGACTCTTTGCTACGGGAACTGTTGCAAACGCTCAGATAAATACTTCACTTAATCTTGATGCGAATGTCGGTGGTACGGCAACATCAGGTAAAGGTACGGCTGGTGTTAAAACTTCTGTTACCGCAACTGGAACAGTACAATCTTCGGGTACAGGTACTACAGGCACCGGTGTTAACACAACGGTGACAGGCACAACTTCAACTGGATCAACAGTAAATTCAAACGGAAGCATGGAGACATTTACTATCACACGATCAGATATCACAGGTGATACTTCTGTCACATACAATCCGTCCGATGTCACATCAGCAGCGAACTTTCAGGCTTATGCTCGATCACTTGTTGCAAGTGATGAGAATGTAACCAAGATCGAATCAAATGCAGATTCTGTATCTGTTTGGTACAAGGAGCCAGCGAAATTCCTTGGAATAGTACCAATTATGATTACAACTGAGGCTCGTGTGAATGTTGATGGTAGTGTTGTTATTGACCATCCATGGTGGTACAACATCTTTGTTCGTGATGAGAATGCAGACGATCTCAAGGCAAGTGTGAACACAACTGCTGGAGCAATAGTTCGATCTGAAAATTCAACCACGTTCTCTTCGGCAACACAGGCGCGTCTTGTAAATGCGATTCATGCAAGCATGAAATCACACAATGAAGCGAATGTTGCTACAGGTACATCAACTGATGCAAGCACATACTAAACTCACAATGAGTCTAGAGTAGAAAAATCCCGCCATGCGCGGGATTTTTCATATGTCCTGTTATGAAGTATATCCTCTCGGAGATCGATTGTATTCTCCTCGTAACTTGTTAATACAGATTTGGCCAAGCTCAATGAGTGAGTCGAGGTATGCTTTCATTTTTACCGTTGAGCCATCGGGATTGTCCCATTCAACCGGCTTCTCTTTAATAGAAAGTCCATGGATTTGAGCAATCGTCAGAATTTCTATATCAAACCCAAAACGACTGATTTTTTGTAGTGGAAAAAGGATTCGTGCAGCTCTGCTGCTAAAGAGTTTAAACCCACGCTGTGTGTCATAAATACCTGGAGTAGCAACGGTTCTAATTATGAATTTTGAAATTGAGCCAAATATACGTCTGTGCCAGCCATTGTGTTCGATAACAGACAGGTTTGAGAGGGCAATAGATCCAATAACAATATCGTGATCATTACGCTGCATTTCGTCAAAAAATTCATCAAGTGTATCGATTTTTACTGAATTATCAGCATCCATAAAAAGCCTGTAATGGCCTTTTGCAGCAAGCATGCCACATTTAACAGCATATCCTTTGCCGTGATTTTCTTTGTTGTCTATAAGCTTTAACTGAGGAAATCCGATTTGAAACTTTTGTACGACAATGGTTGTGTCATCTGTTGATCCATCATTTACAACTATAATTTCATAGGAATAAGCCTTCGTTGCAAAATAACGTTTTAGGTCCTTGAGAGTAACACCGATTCGTTTCGATTCATTATATGCAGGCACGATGACAGAAAGTAGGGGGTTCATATGATTCGTTGGCTAATAGGATTGTTAAAGACAAAGAATTTATAGCCCGTAAAATTCCAGAGCATGGTGCAGAAGGTGGCGAGAAGAGCCGCTATGTTTGCTCCAAGTACTGGGTGGGCAATGTTTGTGTTCGCAAAGGCAGAGAAGATGAGATATGAAATGCCCACGTTTACGAGAAGCCCAATTACACTCACAACAAGAAATTTGCTGCTTTCTTTAAAATTTACGGTTTTATTTTTTGTTTGGTGGGCAAAGACCCATGTTCGGTTTAGGAAATAGCTGAAGATTACCGCACCCAAGAAGGAAAGTGTTTTGAAGCTAATATAAGTAGCTTCTTTTGGTGTGGTGGTAATAAAAAATAGTAACGAGTTTAGGATTAAAAAATCGATACTAGTATTTATAAGACCAGTGGCACAAAATTTTGCATACTCCTTAAATGGCGATACTATATTTCGCTTGTATGTATTCATGCTATGTGTCGGTTTATGATTCCGCAAAAATAGTACGGGCTCATTGACACGATTGTTTCTAAAGGGCGATACAGTTTTTAAAAAAGTACGATACAGAATAATTTGTTTGTACAGACTACTTTTAGGTTGTGGTGGCGTATTAGAGATAGGTGCTCTTTGTACATAACACAATCTCAAAAGATCAAAAAAATAGTGCTGCAAGGGAATTTACGCTTTGAGCTTGGTGATTCCCTCACTAAAGCTCCCGGATTTTCCGGTCCAAAAGCAAGACATGCCCCCTCTCTGGGGGCATGTGCATTGGGGAACCTTGATGACCGTCTACCAATCAATTACTCGTATTAATTTAAACTCTTATGCTCGTAACTATCGCTACAATTCTCCTTATTCTGTGGGTATTGGGGCTTGTGACTTCATACACAGTAGGTGGCTTTATTCACATCCTTCTTGTGATAGCGGTTGTCATGTTCCTCATCCGTGTGATACAGGGTAGGAATCCTATCGCATAAACAAAAACTGCACCGAGTTTGTTCGGTGCAGTTTTTGATTTATGGAACGAGCGCCTTAATGAATTCTGGTAACGGAAGCATTGCTCCAGCGGCATTTTTGTGACCATTTCCGCCGATTGCTTGTGCGAGTTCGATTGCTTGAGGCTTTTGACCGTCGATGCTTCTGAAACTTATTTTTACGCGCATGCCGTCTATTGAAAACAATGCCACCGGCTCATTGCGGAGTGCGGAAAGTTTATTGCCGCTTTCTGATTTGAGGACGGTGATGTTGTAGAAGGGAACTTTGTGCGTACCGATCATAAGATAGATAGGTTCGGTTTTTTCTACTGCGTGCTTTACCATATCATCGGCATATTCAGTAATAATTTTTCCCGTATGCATAAGTGGTTCAATGGGTGCATCAAACAGAGCAAGCATTTCCTCGGGTTTATTCTGAAATGAGACAAGAAAGCTGTTTGCGTATTTTGTTTCTTCACCATATTTCCACGTCCATATATCAGCATCTGCCACATACTTGAGAAGCTCAGGCATTTTTTCTTTAGGAAATAAGTACTGCCAACACAAGGTTGCACCTGATTGAGTATTATCAAACACATAGGTGAATGCTGTATGTGATTTTGCTAACGCTTCCATTTCTTTTTGAATACCTATGTGATGGTCGATTGCAGTAACATCAAAACCCGCTTTCAAAAATTCGGGTACTCCGATAACACAATCGACCATAAGGATTCGATCACCTTTCTTTGCGAGCGACATGAGCGGCTCAAGCTCGTGAGACTCAAAGTTATGACCCAAAGGAAAAAGGAGAGCATCAGGATATTTTTTTAAAACTACCGCCGCCGCGCTTGTTCCGTCAGTACAGTCTTTATGATAAATGGCTATGGTTTTCATGGAGATATTATAGCAGACGCATGTTTAAAATTAGAAAATACACTGTGATTTTAGTAAAGGTGCGAAAACCGCTATTTGTTGCGTAGTACTCATGAGCCCTTTAGTTTTCCTAAGCATTATGCAACCGAACACCAACCAGTTACGCCTCGTAGTTTTCAGCTCGATTGTAATTACCCTTGGCCTCATTATCCTTTTCGCACTCAATATTCGGAATATTATCGATGCGCGACCAGAAGAATTTTCAAAGGACACTATGCTCCGGGCTTTGTGGCACCAATATAAAAATAACTACCTGGAACCTGGTACACTGAGAAGTCTTGATAAGCAGCAAAATGACATTACCACGTCTGAAGGACAGAGCTACACTATGCTCCGAGCTGTCTGGATGGATGATAAAGAGACGTTTGATACCACATGGCAATGGACCAAGGACAATCTTCAAAGAGACGACGATCTCTTGATTAGCTGGCTTTTTGGTGAGCGAGAAGACGGGGAATACGGCGTGTTGACTGAACAAGGGGGAAATAATACTGCAAGTGATGCTGATGAAGATATTGCTCTCGCGCTTTTGTTTGCTTCAAAACGTTGGAATGATGAAGCCTATTTCGGTGATGCGATTGGTATTATTCGTGATATCTGGGCAGAGGAGGTAGTGATTATCAATGGTAAGCCATACCTTGCTGCAAATAATCTCGAGAAGTCTACTAATAAATCAACAATTATAGTGAATCCCTCGTATCTTTCGCCGTATACATACAAGGTATTTGCGAAGGCCGATCCTGATCATAACTGGCTCGGGCTCGCTGAGACTTCATATGATGTTGCGGCTCGATCGATTGAGCTTGATCTCGACACAAACGCATCTGCTCATTTACCTCCAGATTGGGTGCTTCTGGATAGAAATACCGGGGAAATGTATGCTCCTGATCCATCATCAGGATTAACGACACGCTTTAGCTTTGATGCGCTTCGTTTGCCGTGGAGATTCGCACTCGACTATTCACTTACAAAAGATCCGCGAGCGAAGGCTGTGCTCGATAAAATTGGTCATTTGCAACAAGAGTGGAATACCCGAGGTTCACTCACGGCTTCATATTCTCATGATGGAAACCGTCTTATTGATCTCGAAGCGCTATCAATGTATGGAGGCAGCTTAGGGTATTTCATGGTTACAAATCCATCCATGGCCCATGAAATATATATCAACAAACTTGAAAGACTCTACGATACGAATGAGTCCAAATGGTCAAAAGAACAAAGTTACTATGATGAAAATTGGGGTTGGTTTGGTATGGCGCTCTACTTACAAAAGACACCTGATTTGTACGGTGTAAACAATTAATATGCTGTATCGAATTTCTAAAACAGAAAAATTCGTTCACCCGGGAATGTATTTAGGAATGCTTATCGGCTTTGTTGCTGTCATGTCTTTTTTTGTGTGGATGAAACAGGGTATTAGGCTCGATGAGGCACAAAGTATTTGGCAGACAAGTCGTGACTTACCCGGTGTCTTAACAATCATTGCAAAGGATGTTCACGTGCCTTTTTATTTCGTAGGTCTGCATTTCTGGGAAGTGCTCTTCGGCACTGGGCTTTTCACAATTCGATTTTTTTCACTATTATTCTTTTTTTTAGCATTACCGGCAATTTTTTATCTCGCAAAAGAATCATATAACTATCGGGTTGCATATGGCGTCGCATTGATGACCGCTGTTTCACCGTTTTTGAATTGGTATGGATCTGAGGCGCGAATGTATTCACTTATATTTTTGCTCACAACATGTAGCCATTTATTATTTGTTCGTCTCTGGAAAGCTCCACAAACTTCATATTGGTATTACTACGCGATTGTTTCGATTGTAGGCCTCTTTACTCATTTTTTCTTTGCTTTCGTTGTTGTGGTACAGGTTGTGTTTTTCCTTACCCACCGAACGTTATTTGCACCTAGATCAAGCGCTCGATTTTCACTTATAGCCCTTGTGGCTTTGTCATGTGTTGGAGCGTGGTTCTGGTATCGAAACATCGTTGGTGCAGGATTGAATGACCCAGTACTAGCTCGACCAACAAGCTTTGACTTTTTTAACGTGTTCTCCAATTTCTTTATTGGTTTCCAAACGGATTCATTAAATACCATTCTCTTGTCGTTGTGGCCGATTTTGGTGCTTGTGGGATTTACCTTTATTTCAAAGAGAAGGGAGCATGAATCAGAGACGATGTATTTTATAATTGCTTCTTTTTTGCCCATTATCATGGCATTCGTTGTGAGTGCGCTTCTTCAGCCACTTTTTTTGTCTCGATATCTCATTATTTGTTTACCTTCGATTTATATTCTGGCGGTGTATTATCTTTCGTCTTATAAAGGGAAGATAGGTGATTTTGCGGTATCAGTTCTCATAGTGTTTATGGTGCTCATGCTTGCTGTTCAGGCGGGCGAGATGCGTTCTCCAGTCAAAGAAAATTACAAGTCTGCTGTTGAGTATATCGAGCGTCGAGCACAGCCAAGTGATATTTTTGTAGTTTCGGCGCCGTTTATTACCTATCCTGTGGAATATTATTACGATGGTAAAGCTCGTCTCACCACATTCCCAAAATGGGAAAGATATACAGAAAGCCTTGTGCCTGAGCCGTATTCTCCCGACCTAATAGAAACCCGTATGAAGGAGTTTGCTGCGGTATACGAGGATATGTATTTGCTTTTGGGTTATGACCAAGGGTACGAGGAAGATGTTCGTTTATATATGGATACACACTATCAAAGACTTGAAGTGAAGCCTTTTTCACCTGGTCTGACGTTATATGTATACAGGCTTAGATATATATAGCGAATATGCCTTCAAAACACGACTTCTTACATAGCGTACCAAAGCGATGGCTTGTCATTGCAAATTTTGTTATGGCGATAGTGTATTTCTTCATTATTGCTTTTTTGTTTCCACACGGAAATGAAATTTTGTTTTGGATCCTCATTGCTGGAGAAATATTCCATACATGGCAAGCGCTCACATACCTTATTACGGTTTGGAAGATGAACTATAAACCACAATCCGATGATACATTTTTACCACCTGTTGATGTCTTTATTACAGTGGCTGGTGAGCCGGTTGATATCGTTGAGAAAACAGTAACTGCGGCGCGGGATATGGATTATCCATCTCACACTATTTACATCTTAAATGATGGGTTTGTCGCAAAAAGAGATAATTGGAAAGACATTATCAAGCTCGCTGAAAGGCTCAATGTGAATTGTATTACTCGCCAGGTTCCAGGTGGGGCGAAAGCGGGAAATATCAATAACGCGACCGCTCTTACGGATTCACCTTATATCGTTATATTTGACGCTGATCATGTACCGCATACTCAATTTTTGAGAAAGACAATGTGTTACTTTGTCGATAAAAAATTGGGCTTTGTACAAACACCTCAATTTTATAAGAACGCATATGTGAACGCGGTCGCTTTAAGTTCATGGGAGCAGCAGGAGATCTTCTTTGGACCGATCTGTCGCGGTAAAAATCGATTTAACGCAGTGACAATGTGTGGAACCAATATGGTAATTCGTCGAGAGGCACTTGTAGGGGTAGGAGGTATGGCGGAATCAATTGCCGAAGACTTTGTCACCGGAGTTTTTATCCACGAGAAAGGCTGGAAATCTGTTTATGTGCCCGAAGTGCTTGCTGAGGGTCTTGCTCCTGAAGATTTTCTGTCATACACAAAGCAGCAGTTTCGTTGGACGAGAGGAGCGCTCGATGTGCTTTTTAAGTACAATCTTTTCTTTAGGCGCGGGCTTACCTTCATGCAGAAAATTCAGTACCTCTCATCTGTGACATACTTTTTATCTGGAGTGGTTGTGCTTATGAATATTCTGTTGCCAGTGTTGTTTCTTTACACTGGAATCATTCCTGTGAAAATTGACACAATGCTCCTTGCGCTCATATTCATTCCGTACATGTTCCTTACGATCGGGGTCCTTGCCTCTACATCAAATCGAAGATTCTCATTTAGAGCGCTTTCGTTTTCTATGGGTGCATTTTGGATTCATATTCAAGCCCTCTGGTCAGTTGTAACAAAGCAGAAAGTTTCTTTTGCCATTACCTCAAAGGTTGGTCTTGAAGGAAACTTTTTACATCTTACACTCCCGCACATACTCTATGTGGCGCTAGCTCTTGGAAGTGTTCCTGTTGCTCTTATGCGAGAAGGTCTCTCTGCTTCGGTGATAAACAATCTCGCGTGGGCGGCATTCGATGTGGGAATTTTACTGCCGTATATATTCGCGTCAGCCCCTGAAGGTCTCATGAAGAAATATCTGTCACATATTTACAGACTCATATTTATCCCAGAACGTGTTGCGGTAGCGCGACTGAAAGTTATTTCACAGAAGGTTGGGCAGAGTGCCTAGAAGCCTGCTCTTTTTGCGAGACCGAGCCCGTATTCCGGCCACCATTCTCCGGCGTTTGGTCCTCCGTTACATGAGCCATCAGATTCACCTGGCTTTTTGAGCCACAGAAACGCGTCAATAAGAGAATTCTTTGTTTCAAAGGTCGGTCTTTGTCCGAGAGCTCTTCCGCTTGGGTTACACCATTCGCCATTCGATCCATTACCGTTTCGTGAGGTATCGATTATGAAATGTGCATTATCGATAGCTTTCGACAATTTTTCGCCGTACACAATATTTTCAGACGTAGAAACAAAGTTTGATACGTTAAGTGAGAATCCGTCAGCTTTTGAGATACCTGCTTTTTTGAGGCGTGCCGCCATTTCATCAACATCTATCCATTGTGCATGTCCTGCGTCGAGGTACACTTTTGTATTTTTATTCGCTTTGAAGATATCGAGGGCGCTTGATAGCATTGCGTATCGATCTTCTTTTCCTTTGGATGAGAGACACTCAATTCCTGCGAGAGCATCTGGTTCAAGTACGACGATTGCTTTTCCATCACCTAAGCCATTTGAGATTTGTGTAATCCAAGATAGATATGCGCTTTTTGAACCAAGTCCACCTGCGGAATAACTTCCACAGTCTCGTCCTGGAACGTTATACGCAATAAAGGTTGCAATTGAATCTTCTTTCTTTGCTTTCGCTATCGTGGTCTGTACATCTTTTTGCACATCCGCGTTCCAGCCACCAAGCCAGATAGCACTCGCTTCAGCGCCTAATTTTTGCATTACAAGTGCATCATTCGGGCGTGAGCCAATCCACTGTAGTGCTTGATGTAAAGCGGGATTTTGTGGATCAACGTAGAGTTTTGTGCCAATCGAAGCAACAGGAGTAAGAGGGGCGGTAACAGCTGGGGGAGTTACGGTTGTAACAGGCGCTTGTACTACAGGTGGTGTAACCACTTCCGCTTTAACGGATGAGAGGATTCCTGAAACCGTTGAAACATTTGCTACCTTCTGAGAAGTAGTAGTAGCGGGTACTTTGATTGGGGCAGGAGATGGGACTGTATGTTTTATGAGAACAGAAGTCCTGCTTATTTCCTTTCCCGACAAATCCTGGGCTATAAAAGATATTTTATATTCACCGCTTGAATTCCAATTCCAATTCGTTACGTCGATCATCGCTTCTTTATGAGGATAATCAATAGAGCTGTTATACATTTGTACATACGATCCACCATCTACCTGCCAAAACATCACGTAGTTATTAATGTGTGAGTCTTTCAGAATTGCTTTAAGTGGCTGTGTTCCCTCAAGGACTACACCTTGCGTCGGCCACCAAACTTCAACTGATTCATTTGCTTCTGCGATAGACGGTGCTCCGTACACACAGATACCGATAAATACACTTGCACATAACAAACCAAAACTACCAAAAGAAATTTTCATCAAATATAGTTGCTGCTTAACCTACACCGCATGCTAAAGGCGTACTTTCGTGGTGGTGTTTTCTGGAGCGCGGGCAGTATATAGGATGCTCGTATCACGCGCAAGCAGCGCTTTTGTGTGGCTCCATAGAGCCATTTTTTGAGTATGCCGTTGACAGCTTATACAGTGACACCTTTCTTTTTCCGGAGGTGGTTTCTCATGATGAGGAAAAAGGTGATTCCATTCATCAAAAAGTACACGATGGGCAGTGTGCTTATTTCTATGCTCCATGTAGTAATAGCAAACATGTTGCAAAGCGCTCCAAGAAAATAAAATGTCCATCCAGGCAAATCTTCTTCTTCCTGAGAAATAGTTGCGGCCAGTTTTTTAATACGGTTAACGTAACTTGAAAATGAAAGGGAGAGATTTATGAGTAGGGTGAAGAGCACGTTATCAAAAAACACCCAGCGTACCGCGCTCACAATTGCTGCAATGAGGCTGATGCGTTCAAGAAAGCCCCAGCCTTCGCTACCTTTCATAAGCGAAAGGAGAGTAATGCATCCCGTACCAATGACATAGGCGATTGGTACCCAGAGAGTTTCCCATGCGCCAAGTTGGAAATAGCTTAGTGCGATAAGTGAGCTTGTGAGGGTCCAAATGAGCCAAGCGGCACGTTGAGGTTTCTGCTTACCGCGAATAATTTCGAAGGCATAAGGAACATAACCTGCGAGGGAAAAAATACCAGCCAGAACACCTATGTAAAATTTGAGTTCCATGAATTGAAGTATTCATTCTATCAGGTTTTCCTGTGGCACAAAACATGTATTTGAAGCGTCTTATATATGGAAGGGTCTTACAAGCGATAACCGAAAATCATATGAGTAAACAACTGCTAGTTCTGTTTGGCTCTCTCTGTATTGTTGCTGCAACCCTTATGCCAACTTCCGTCTATGCTGGCCGCAGTGTGGTTAATAATTATTCAAAGATTTCACAAGGACAGCCGCACTACACCACGTATGGTCAGACAAAATATTATCCTGTTCAGACACGCAGAGTAATTAATGAATATCCGTAATGCATAAGGCGCCCATGAGGCGCCTTATGTTATTTATTCTGTGATCGTAATGATGCTTTTTCCTCAAGCTTTATCTGGAGTCTGCGGATCAGTACGTTATGCTCGCCGGCGCCATCTCGTATAAGGCTTTCAAGAATTTTTGTATGCTCCTCAATTTTTTGTTCAAGCGCATCTTTTTCTTCTGTCGTTGTTGCAAAGAATTCCGTCTGCATATTTGCTTGCATCATAAGAGTTGGGGTGGCTGATTCCGGCTCTTGTGCTGATGCGGCAAATTTTGCCTGACTTCCCGCCATGCGTGCATCTGAAGCAACGCTTGTATCAAACGCTGCACTCTCTATAGAATTTTGAGATGTGCCTTGAATGTCTGCAAAGCGCGCATCTATTTGACGCTCAACTTCTGCGAGAGAAGATTCGTTAAGTTTGCCGTCACGTGCAAGAGCTTCCGCTTCTTCAAGACGGCGTATAAATCTATTTGAATTCCAGGCAGCTTTGTCCTCCTCGGTTTTTAATAGGCTACCGTATAGCGGTTCATTAACGTTGACTTTGAAAGGGTAGAGGATGTCACCCGGAAGAGATTTGTCCGCCATATATGAAGTTCCACCCACAATAAGAACGAGAGTGAGTGCTCGAACGGCAAGAGCACTATGCGCTTGAAAGAATGACCATGACCAAAATTCCACAGATTTCTTTGGTGTAGTTTTTGGTGCGTGGAAGTCCGCATATACGGTAATTTCAGAAAGCATCTTTTGCTTCTCGCTTTGACTAAGCGAGATGTGTTTGAGCTGTTCTATTCCTTTATTAAATTGAGTGTCGTTCATGTTATTGTGGATCAATCAACTTTCGCAGCTCCTTCATACCTCGGTCGATTCGCACTGAAGCCAAGTTGGGAGTAATGGAAAGCACTTGCGCGATCTCCTTTGGAGAAAGTCCTTCTACGAATCGAAGATAGACCGGCTGTTTATATACCGGATCTAGCGCGCCCATCTTTTCGACGATGATTCGAGCTTCTGTGCCATGTTCGAATGATTCAAGTGAGCTTTCGTCCGGAATGTCGAAAGGATCATCCGAACCTTGTTTTGAATCAAGCGATTCGGTTTTCTTTTTTCGGTAATGATCGATGACGAGGCGGCGAGCGATTGTATAAAGAAGGGCACGAGCATTATCCACTCGTTCACCTTTAGAAAGTTCATCCCAAAAACGCATGAAAGTATCTTGAGTTATATCGAGAGCAATTTCGCGATCGGAAGTCTTCCAAAGACAGTAGCGAAATATAGCGTCTGAATGCGCTGCATGGGTCTCTACAAAGCTCTTTTTGAGAGAGTTGGTATCCATATGTATAAGACGTATCATACACCACTTTCTTACCGGTACGTAAAATCCCCAGGGGAAACCTGGGGATTTTAGGCTTTAGCTAGCGGATGCGAATATTTACGGTACTTGTGTATGCAGATTGAATGCCGGTATTCGTATTGATTGCTTTCACACGATAGTAATATGTTCCTGTCGAAAGTGTTTCGGAAAACTTGGTTACGTTTGCACCTACTCGAGCCACTTCAGTGAAAGTTATTGATCCCCATTTTGAAGATTTCTGACCTCGTTCGATAACGAAATTAGTCTCGTTAGACGAATTGTCTGTCCATGTAAGCGACGCCTGTTTTCCATTTACTGACTCATTGAGTCGGGTAGGGGCTTTAACGATTGATCCATCGATCGCCGTGACCGATGTTGTTTTTGAGGTAACGGCACCTTTATCATCGGTTACCGTGAGTCTGATGGTGTATGTTCCTGCTGCTGAGTAAGTCTTGCTTGTATTGACCCCGGTGCCAGTTGTTCCGTCGCCAAAGTTCCAGGCGTACGAAACGATTGAACCATCGCTATCAGTAGAGCCTCCCGCGTCGAGAGCGACGGTCATTGGAATGAGATTTGTCGTGTAATTTGCGGTGAATGAAGCGATCGGCGCTTTATTGGTAGTGACAGTGCTTTTCACAGTTATAGTTACTGATCGTGAGGCTGTTGCGCCTTTGTCATCAGTAACTGTGAGGGTAGCGGTATAAGATCCAGCAATACTATATGTGTGGCTTACGACTGAATCTGTACCAGCTGTTCCATCTCCGAATGTCCATGCATACGAGACAATTGAACCATCAACATCAGAAGAATTCGCACCAGAGAATGTAACAACAAGAGGAACATTTCCTGACGTGGTGTTTGTAGTGATATTTGCAACAGGAGGTTGGTTGCCTACTGGATCATTTGCGGTAAGTGAAATGCTCTTAGATGCACTGAGGCCTTGATTATCAGTGACTGTAAGTCGGGCGGTGTATTTGCCGCTCTTTGTGTAGGTATGATTAATAGTTGTGCCTTGATCTGTAGTACCGTCACCAAAATCCCAGGCATATGATGTGATTGTTCCGTCAGGATCCGAAGAGCTTGATGCATCGAATGCAACTGTCATTGGTACAACATTTGAAGCTGTGTTTGTGGTAAATGAAGCGGTAGGGGATTGGCTGCTTACAACAATCTGAATTGAATTTGATGAAGAAAGGTTTGCTGCGTCAGTTACGGTAAGCGTTGCTGTGTATGTGCCACCAGCAGAGTATGTTTTTGTAGGATTCGGTTCAGTTGATGACGTGTTATCTCCAAAATTCCATGCATAGGTGAGTGCGCTTCCTTCTGGGTCATAAGAGCCGCTACTTGAGAATGAAACAGCGAGAGGTGGTGTGCCTGCGCTTGGGTTAGCTGATATGACCGCAGTCGGCGCGTTATTAGTAGTACCGCTTGGAATTGTGCCGGTGATGTAGTACTGACCAAGGCTTCCATAATTGGTATAGCCGGTTGATGCTGTCCCCATACCCGTGCCTTTGATTGCTAGGTAATACGTACCGGCAGGGATGTTGGCTGTGATAGTAGCTGGGAGTCCCGCTGAATCATTTGTTGCGATGATGCCACCTGATGCATTGTACAGATTTGCAAGAACATCGAGGTTTGCACCAAGGTACGCAACATTGATATTTATCGCAATGTCACCGCCACTTGTGTTGAATTTAAAATAATCGACATCTGTATTTCGTTCAATAAGTCCACTTGCTGAAATTGAATTGTTTGAAACTGCGATAGAGCCAGCGGTCGATATTGAGTTTCCGTAATCATCTGCTCGGTATGCTAGGCCAGTTGAGATAATGGTCTGAAGATCATCTTGCGTATTGTTAGCACCCGAATATTCTCCTTTTGACCACTGAGTAATATTTCCGTAGTACGAAAGACCCATGATTGGCGCCCAACCCGCGTGACCTGAATAATAATCGGTAACATTAGTCTGGCCATCATGCCAAAGTCCAAGAGAGTGACCCGCTTCGTGCGAAGCGGCATCTGCTATATATTTGTCGTAGTAGCCAAGGTTTTCAGGGAAAACAAGAGCAATTTTGGTTGTTTCGCCAATGTCATCGAAGACACTGACGTAGGAAACACCTCCAGATCCTGGGCTAAAAGTTCCTGACGATGGGGTGAAGAGAACACGATTACCGAATATGGTATCAGATGTCGAAGATCGCTCGAGCTGTGCTTGGGTAGGTTCTTCTGTGGTCACATCGATATCAAACGGTGCATAGTCTTCCGCAACTCTGAGCCAGACATTTTGGATGATTTGTCTTTCATTATCGTTAAAGGTGGTTGGACTACCATCAAGATCAAATGCAGGAGCATTAAAGTCGGTTGAAATCCAAATTGATTTTCCGGCGAGGAAAAGATGGCCATTGAAATCAAGATAGAGAGTTTTTGATGAACCTGGTTTGCTATGGAGAGCAAAAGTCTGTTCAAGTGGTTGGAAACCACCCGCGGTTAAAGCGCTTGCGGTCACACCTACTGCATTTTGCACTCCAATAGTCTCTTGTTCAACGTAATAGAGTCGACCCTGTTTGTCTGCATGGAGGGTGCGATCCTTTACTTTTTCCTTGAGTTCGCCTTCAGATACTTGATACCATCGAGCAACTTCGGGTAATTTATCACCCCATTCTCTGACAATTTCTTCTCCTCGTGTATCTCGCGAGAGTTGCATGCGTGGAAATTCTCCACGAGATCTACCAAAAGACGGTGTTTGGCCGACTGCAGCAGAGTTGTTGATATGTAGTGACGGCATCACTAGAGATCCTTTCCATGTGCCGTATCCTACAATTGCGAGTGCGATAGCCGCAGAGAAACCAAGCAGAACGTATTTATTTTTTGACATAACCCAAGCTAAAATTGCTAATAGTGTTTCGGGTTAAGTATATAACGAAAACACGCGGTACCTTATTACGAAAGGGGACAACCTAATGCTTGCACATTTTTCTATTTAATATGAATATATGTGTCATACATTAATTAAGTAATATGACAATGAATACTACACAAAACGGCGGCCAGGCTCCTGAGGCGTCAAACACAACTTCGCAATCGCAACCAACATCTGGTCCAGAAAAGAATACGCTTATGGCGGTTCTCTCATATATTGGTCCTCTTGTAATTGTTTCTTTACTTGTTGCTAAGGATGATTTGTTTGTGAAGTACCACATAAAGCAAGGTCTCGTGCTTCTTGTGATTGAGGTAGCGTTGTATTTCTTGAGCATGGTGCTTTGGATCCTTTGGCCAATCATTAATTTGGCTCAGCTCGGGGTGCTCATTCTCTCAATTGTCGGTATTGTTAATGCAGTTGGAGGAAAAGAAAAAGAACTTCCGCTTGTGGGCAAGTATGCGTCGCATTTCAAGGTATAGTTTTTAAAAAGGGAAGCCGCGAACCTTACGGTTCGCGGCTTTTTCTGGCCTAAGTATTGACTTTATGCTCAATCGAACGTAATATGCGACCCGGATTGCTATGCTCTTTGTAACCTTGCAAAGGGTGTAAAGATCCATTCACGTGAACGTCAGCAACGTCAGAAAAGGTACTCAATGAAGAAACTGTATCGTATCATCGCGGCGGCTGTGCTCTGCACGCTGCCGCTTCTGGTGGAGGCTGTCCCGATTACCGGGACTCTCAACCTGTCAGGCGGAGCGGTCCTTAACGGTCCGCTTGCTACGGCGACTGGAGTGACGGGTTGGAACAATGTTACGGTGACCAGTGTCTCCGTCGGTTCTGCCCTCGATAGCACCATCAATCCGGGTAATTCCGTAACGATGGGCGCACCCTGGATGTTCAATTCAGGGATGCTCGGCATGTGGACGGTTGGGGGTTTTACCCTCGATCTGCTTACATCGGCGGTTGAATTCCAAAGTGGCTCGTTCCTGAGTGTTAAAGGAATGGGCACCTTGTATGGAAATGGGTTCGACAGTACCCCCGGCGAGTGGTTCTTTTCAACTCAAGGACAACCGGCCGACGGAGTATTTTCGTTCTCTTCGACAACCGTGGCGCAAGGAGTCCCGGACGGCGGATCGAGTGTCGTGATGCTCGGCCTTGGACTCATCGGATTGGCCCTTCTCAGGGGCCGACTGAGCCTGTTCGCTTCGTAGGACAGGTGCAAGCTGCGAGAAATCGCAGCTTTTTTATATAAAAAACTGCACACGTGTGCAGTTTGTTAGGTGAGTTTTCCGCAGAATCGCACCTGTGCAATTAGGCGGTGAATATTTTCTGGTGCGATTCGATCGGTCACAATGGTTCGAGGGTAGTTCGGTTCGACATCGAGTCGCACTCCATCTTCGGATCCCGGCCGAATAAAATCCTTAACGAAATCCATTCCGCCTCGGGCCCGCATCCATTTCCAGTATGGATCAGGATTTTCTGCTTCGATGAGTATCTCTGCACGCAGAAAACAGTGGCAATAGAGAGTAAGATCTCGAAACGATGCAAACCATGTCGGGGGAGTGACAAGTTGATCGCGTATGATAAGTGGCATGGAGGTACTGTTTGTGTATTATCGTACTCCGGGTCAATACAAGGTCAAGGGAAAACGCCTTTGTTTTTCAGCAAATAATGTGATAATTTGCTTACACATTGCCGGATCGTCTAAAGGTAGGACGTCGCTCTCTGAAAGCGAAAATTTTGGTTCGATTCCAAGTCCGGCAACCAAGTCGAGCGTAGTTTATATCGCTCAAGATGGGTTGATTTTAAAAGGTATTTTGAACATGTCGGTTCGATACCAAGACCCATCGAAAAGTAGTTAAAATTAGTTTTCAAGAAAATACCTTTGAAGTAAAGGAGATTTTCGATATTCGCACTGGTTCGATTCCAAGACGGTTTTTTCCAAAACTAAACCCGCACGAATGCGGGTTGTAGAGAGTATTTAGCCAGACTCTCAAGAAACTGGAGCGGAACACGCTTTGCCAATAGCCGCTTCCACCTGGTTGATGGTTACGACATCTTGGTTGGAGAGTTCGTCGGTCATGGCGATCTTACGAACTTCGAGCCCTTCCGGCAGTTCAAGGTCCTCCAGAAAGGCGTCCCATTGGATCACTGCTTTCAGGACTAACTTACCCGAGGTGGAATCGACGATTTCGATCGCCGTTCGGGATTCCTTCGCCCATTCCTTGACCTTGTCGATCACGGCCTGGGCGGCCACACCCTCGAAGGGTGAGCGGGACATGTCGAGGGCATCGAAATATCGCAGTTCTGCCTCGGTGAGGTTTCGCTGCAACATTTCCCAAAAGCCCGCGATGGTCAGTGTTTGATGACGATCGAGAATCTTATCGACCGTGAGTGTATCTGGCATGGTATATCCTTTGTTGATTGTTGACGTTAAAGAGCCCTGTTTCATCCTTTCGGAATCATCAGTCGGAATAACACATTCCGATACAGAGGTATTTTATGGACAAATACCTAAACCGATAATAACATAGATATACATATCCGTCAATATCTATGCGCCTCTTCATACATACCCTACGGGAGATGAAGCACGAACTACATAGCGGGTGTCTTGGTGCTTCGAAGTGTAATCAGGGTAGTTTCGGATCAGATGCCTCCCGAATCGCACTTCGACGACATCATCCGTCTTCGGAGAAAAGTAGCTTGCATCACGCTGAAAGATGAGCACTTTTTTCTCGTGGAGGATAAGCTCTGTTTTCTTGGCATCTTTTTCATGCCGTTTTCCCACCGATCGAGGCGTCTCGTCTGATCTTGCTATGATCCGAACGATGACCCGGATAATGATGAATGCACAAAGAAGCATCAGGAATACATATAGTTCTTTCATGTTAAAGAGCAATCCTCCTCTGCATTGTTTCGGGCTTGGAACCGATCCACTCGAAATATATCGAATGAAGCTGCATTAAGATGAAAGTTTTATGGACAAACTTTCAAACCGTTTCGACGGGACGATTTGCGCGCGCCGACTATCTGACACACACAATCAGCGAAATAATGATAAAAGAGATGATAAGCAAGAAGCCATAAATCCTCACTCGACGAGATCTTGCAGCAAGCCTCTTCTTTGCTTCTGGATCCACGGTGAAAATAACCATGTATACACCAGAGCTTCTCTCCTTTGTCTTTATTGCGACGGCATGCTCATAGTTTTTGGCGAAACAAATTACAGGACCATTGATACAGAAGGCCTTAGAAGTTTTTTCGCCTAACTCCTTCGTCGTCTCGCAAACACATATTTCCATTGTAAGGAGCAATCCTCCTCTGCGTTGTTTCGGGCTTGGAACCGATCTGTCAGAAATATATCTGACAGAGCCGCATTAAGATCGAGAGTTTTAAGGTCAAACTCTCGGAAACCGAATCAAGCCGCGCCAGAACCAAGAAGATTGCTGAGGACGCGAGACCAATCCTTGCCGCCCCAGACAAAGCCCTTTTCGCGACCGCCCTCCGAAGACGGATAGAAGTAGCGGGTGCGCCCCTCGGCGGAATAAAGGTAATCACTGTTGATAACCTCGTCGGTGGCGCTGTCGATCGCGATGGAATGGATGTTGTTGACGCAGTGAATATTAACTGCACCAGCTCGACAGCCGCTCCAATCGGCGAAAGCATCAAACATCGCCGCCGCAGGATGGTTGTGGTGGTTGATATCGGTCACGACCGCCACGTTCTTCACGCCCGCGCGGATAGCGAGGAGCGCGATAGTCGTCCCGATCGGCATCTCCTTGCCGACGAAAGGCAGTCCTTCGGGACCCTGAGCATTGCCTGATGCCGGAACGAATAGGTCGGTGAGAACCACGTCGAAGTCCGGGTATCTCGTAGCGAGCTCCATGGCCTTGTCATACGCGATTTTGGATTTGGCGCGTTCCGAATCCGATTTATTCCCAGAATAGGGATTATAATCACCCGGAAGTCCGACCTCGACGTAGATTCGCTCCTTGAGCAAGCGGTTCCGGAGATCATAGTCCGTCTTAGGTGTAAGAGCCACCTCAGCTTCGTCATACGTGCTCACCAGAGTGAGCGAGTGATCTTTACCGAGAAGACGTTTCGCCGAGTCGAGATTCTTGGCACTATCATCGAATACGAGTATTTTCATGAGTTGAGTTTGGTCGAAACCAACAACGGAATTGTTGCGTGTTTCTTCCCAAACCCAACCTTTCAAAGAGCCTTATATCGCCACTCTATTCTAAGTTTGTAAATATGTAAATAGATTTATAACGATTTAAATATATAAAGTTATAACCCTATAATTAAGGCTGTATAATGCTTGCTTTATTTGCCTATATTTGTTATAGTAATATAACGAATATACATTAGGTTTATTCATTCTTATAAAAATCATATGAATTCTCACGAAAACGTACTCATAAACGCAGGCCTCTCAAAGGAGCAATCGCTCGTATATTCAGCTCTTTTGGAACATAACTATATGGAGGCAGGTAGGATAAGCCTTAAAGTAGGACTTGATAGGACTTTTGTGTACAAAATACTCGGCCAACTCACTGATCTTGGTCTTGTTGAAAAGAATGAGAAACTAGGAAAAATCGCTAAATTTGTGGCCCTCCACCCCGCAAAGCTCAAGGAACTTTTTGATTCAAAAAAGAAGAGTTTAGAAAGTGCTCAAAATATCGTCGAATCGGGTCTTGGGAACTTGATCTCCGCATATAACCTTAATTCTGGGAAACCGAACGTTACTTTCTATGAGGGTGTCGATGGTGTAAAGAAGATCTATCGGGAGATCCTTGTCGATGGACAGGAAGTTTTTGTTATAAAAAGCATTCATGATTCTGATAGCCAAGAAGTTAAAGAGCTTAAAGAAGAAAACTACAAGAAGCGCACCGTCGCGGGTATAAAAACGACAATATTGGCTCCGACGGGTCATGGAAGTCTTGAGTATGCTTCTAAGAGTAACAGCAAACTATTCGTGGGCTACAGTCTCCCAAAAGACAAGCTTTCCACTCCTGCCCAGATTCTGGTGTATGGCGACAAGGTTGCAATTATAGACTTCAAGGGTGAGATCATAAGCACTCTCATAGAAAATCCTGATGTGGCAAATACATTTAAAACCATATTTAAGATTCTTACCGTAAGCGCGAAATCTTTGTAAGTGATTAAGCGAGAATAATCTTTTTCTCCTTCAGCAAAATTTTGCTTTTTAGACAAAGCAACAGATCTCTTTTCTCAAAGATATTGCCCTCCCTCAAAAGATACTTCGCGTAGTTTCGTATATCAATGTCTTTAACCGAGCAATCCACTTTCTTTCCACCAAGAATACCCACACTGAAATTTTTATACCTTTCAATCTCATGCTGTAGTTTCTTTCGTAGTCCTGATTGATCGAGATCTATTTTATCCATCAATTCAAGTAGTTGTTTTATGAGATCATTTTCTTCGAGGTATCCGTTCTTGCAATCCTTGTCTCGTATCTTAGTGCATCCGTAATAGATATATTTTTTGACTGTACCATCTGCTAGATTCTTGAATTTTTCTTGGGCTGTTATGCCTGATCCACAGAGACCGCAGGACATGAGTTTCGTAAAAGCGAATTCTTTATTCGTCTCTTTTACTTTTCTTTGGCAATGAAGTTGTTTTTGAGCTTGATCGAACAGATCCTTTGAGATTATTGGTATGTGTCTACCTTGATACCATTTACCACTGTTCCTTGGATACTCGAATATGCCGTAATAGAAATGGTTGTGGAGAATCATGAAGATATTGCTCAATGTGAGAGGCTTTCCACTCCGAGCAGTAAACTTCAAATCGTTCTTAAGCCAAAGATATGTCTTCTTGCCACCCCAACCCTCATATGCAACCTTTTCAAAAACTTGTTTGATGATCGGTGCCTTTATGGGATCCACATGGACCACGCAGATCTCATTTACATTCGAGCTGTTTACATATCCTGTCGGCGCAGGTGCGGGCCATAATCCCATTTCACATCGTGTCCTAAGACCTCTCTTCACGTTCACGCTTTTGTTGTCGTTTTCGAGCTTGGCCTGGCTACAGAGAATCATGAGAAGAAATTTGTCGCTCGGGTTATTTGTGAATTTCTGTCCGTATGTTCGTATCTCGACCAAATGCTTTTCATCCATGAGATCGACGACTGAACCGAGATCACCAGCATTTCGAGACAGTCGATCGGGATGCCAGACAAGTATTCCGTTGAATTTACCCAACCTGATATCGTCGAGAAGTCTTTTGAATTCAGGACGCTGTCCTGAAGCTTTAGCTGAATGGGCTTCCTTATAGGTATCGACAATATCTAACCCTTCGCGAATAGCTATCGCCTTCATCTCGTTTACCTGCGAATCAATGGAGAGAATTTGTTTTTCTTCATCTTCGGTCGATTTACGAGCATAGAGGCAATACCTGACTTTTATAACGGGAGCAATCGTTGATTTGCCCATGAGGGCGGTGGCTTGTAGTTCCATACGTATATTGATGACAGAACCATTGGCTTTGCTAAGTAAGTAGATGTTGGCAACGTGTTGACAGCAGGGCTTAGCAAAAGCCTCGTTCAGCGTTAGGGTTATAGACCGATAGCTATTTTGGAGTTATCATGGTCCATGACAATTAAATAGGTAAAAGTAGCCTAACCCCGTAGCAATGCGGGCATGGCGAAAGTTAGTCGATCAAGCATAAAAAACCCGTCATGGGGTTGCTTGATCGCCGTATCGGGAAACTGGTACGAGGGGCTTCGGCTCCTACCCGTGGCGGGCTTTTTGTTCGCCGCACATTACAAGCCGATCAAGCAAAAATATGCACATTGTTTTTATCTTACTTTCCTTTTTGGCCTTTCTGGGATTTTTTGCGGGACTCATTAAGCCTTCGTGGTTTAAGATGAAATCTCGCAGACAATCATCAGGAATATTTGCCGGAGCTTTCGTTCTTCTCATGATCCTTACCATCATCGCTTCTCCGGCAGAAGAAGTGCCACCGCCCGTTGTCGTTCAATCAACTCCGCCAATAACAGCTCAACCCGTTGTAGCTACACAGCCAGTTCAAGTGCCAAAGCCAAAAACTAGAGAACAGCTCATTACACAAAAGATAGAAGCCTCACTTGGAGCGACGACCAATACGAGTAAACCACGCGTAGTTTTCGTCGAGCTTACGAACTACAAACCCTCTGAATTGAGCACATATGGATACGCTCCGACCGAGACAATCCAAGCGGCATTCATTAAGACAAATGCTAGTGAGAATCTCACGTCGAATCTTCAGAAAATGACTCTGCACAAAGAGGCGGCAAAAATATTTCAAGATACCTTTTCATCTTTCCCGCAGATCGGTGACGTGATTATTTGGGAAAGGTTGCCTGTAAGCGATCAGTACGGAAATAAAAAGGATGACACGGCAATCGTATACGCCATGGGCCGACCGTTGTATGACAAAATCAACTGGACAAATTTCTCATACACAACTCTACCTGATCTCTTGAAATCAGAAGGCCGTACCGACGATCGAAATTCGTATTACGAAGCAATCCGATTCTAAGATTGGTCAGATAAAATAGACCATCGAGGATAATGAGGTCGGGCCTATTCTCGTGATGTCGGATTCCTCGGATACTCTGGTCTATCGAAGCGATAGTGATTCGAGAGTTGGTATTGCTGAAGATAAGTGAGTGTGCGCCCCATTCTCCTGATTCCTCTTGGAAAGGGCCAAGATCGCCCTTTAACAGCCTATTTGTCTCTAATTCGTATCGGAGGTTCGCCATGTGCTGTTTGGCCTGGGCTTGGGTCTGGCAGATGATGAGCACGAATCTCTTTTTCTGCACACCGAGGATAGACCAGATCGCATAGGAGAACGTGATCAGGGTGGATTTTCCAGAGCCGCGGAACGCAACGATGCATGCAAGCTTATTCGACTGATCTTCGGTGATTCTGAATATATCTTTATGGAATTCCGCGATAGAATATTTCACGTAGTGCGGGAAGTAGACAAGAAAGAACATCAGATGGCTTTGTCGAGTTATCTCGGATCGGATTATGCGATCGTGGAGAATCTTCTGCATCAACTCTTCAGAGATGAGGTTATTTTCCATCATCATTTTTCTTAAGGTATATCTCCTGAATTTTTTGCTCAGTTCCTTCTTTAGGCATATCCAAGGAAGCGAGGCGCAGAGCTTCGCGGATCACGATTTCTTGTTCGGGAGTTACTTTGTCCTGTTTTATTTCGGTTGTCACATGAATACTATCCTTGTACTTCGGATTCCTATGACGCAACCAAAAGCTGATAGCCGACCAGTTCTTTTCCTGAATGAGGGAGAGGAGCTGGCTTTCGCTCATGTCGTTTACGAATGCTTCGCCGT
This sequence comes from uncultured Candidatus Saccharibacteria bacterium, assembly GCA_964495425.1. Classification (GTDB taxonomy): domain Bacteria; phylum Patescibacteriota; class Minisyncoccia; order Phycocordibacterales; family UBA6065; genus UBA6065. Next base: position 44,302 of record CAZBVG010000001.1, on the reverse strand, counting down.
CTGTCATCGCCTCGTCCATGGCTTTCTTGAATTCCTCATCCTCTTTTCGCCACCTATAGACGCTGTTGCGGGAAATGGCAGACTTTTCGCACGCAACTTGGACGATAGGGATACGCCGAAGCTCTGCGAGGAATTGATCTTTCTTTCTAAGCTTCTTCATGGTCGTTTCGGATTATCTTCGCCTTTATGCCCGTGAGCTTCTCGTATCGCTTGATCGCGAGATCGCAGAAAATCGGTTCGAGCTCTGTAGCAAAAACACGACGCTTCAACTGCTCGGCTGCGATCATGGTGCTTGCGGATCCCGAGAAGCTGTCGAGAATTATTTCTCCCGAACGCGTACACCTGCGTATCGCTTTCTCATGAAGCTTCGGCGGCTTTGATGTTGCGTGCTCGTACTCTTTGCTTGAAAGCCTCTTCACCATCCACAAATCGAGATGATCAAGAGCTTCTTCCATGAGGGCGTTACCCGTGCTCATCTCACGATTCATAATTTCATTTAAGTTCTGTATCTTTGGAGATATGAATGGACGACCTTTCACGCCATAGGTGCAGGGCTCATAGCATTTGTTGAACGCAACGGTGGGTACGGGATTCTGAGAGTTTTTAATCCAGAGACAGACGCGCTTGTTGTCGATACCAAGCTCGCGATACAGCTCTTGAACGAGGCCGATATAGGCTTGATCAGACCAGTAGAATACATGCGTATCGTCTTTGGTGACAGAAAGAGCGGCGACGATGCTTTTTTTCAGAAATTCCTTGTACTCATCGTATGTACGATCGTCGTTTACATCTCCTCCATAATTTCCTTTACCACCGACGCCGTTTTTGTAATCAAGTTTTATATTGTATGGCGGGTCAGAATAGATCATCGAAGCCTTCTCTTTGCCGAAAAGCCTTTTGAGTACAGCGGGATCACCTGAGTTTCCACAGATCAGTTTGTGGGGACCCATGATGATGAGGTCGCCGAGCTTTGTCTTAGGCTTCGTTATCTTCTCAAGCTCCTTTTCAACGTCAAAGTCATCGTCTTCCGCTTTCAGATTTTCGTTCCATGCGTTTTCAAGATCTGTTTTGTCGAAGCCGATATCCGTGAGCACTTTTAGATCGAATGATTTGAGTGCGTCAAAATCCCAAGTACCATCGTTTGTATTGCTTTCGAGGGCGACGCTATTCTTTTCTGTCTCCGAGAGCTTGCGATTCGGCACAAGTACCGTTACTTCCTTTATACCAAGCTTGACGAGAGCTTTCTTTCTTTGATTTCCCGAAAGGATCGTGTTATCCGTATCAACTTTAACGACATCATGGAAGCCACGGGCTTTGATGCGATTCTTGAGCCGTTCAAAGGCCTCTTCCGTTATCTTCCTTGGATTTTTCTTCCAAGCTCTCAATTCACTGACAGATCGGCGTTCAGGACGCCAGACCAAATTTTGCTTTGACATAGTGGTGCTATATAACTGCCTATAAAGCAGAAAGCCCACTTCGCAGGGAAGACGCAGAAATCAAGGTTTGATTTCTAGGCTTTCTGTACGAAGTGGGCATGGCACACGAGTGCGGTACACCACCTGTAATATTCAATTGTGCCTATAGTATACTCCTCTTTTTCTCCGCAATCTTCTCTCTGTGGATAATTTCGTTAGTTGCTTGTTTCTCCATTTGTCTGACTTTTTCTACCGTATCCTTACCCGCGTACGCAGGAAGGCCCTTTTTAGGGAACGCCAGGACCACTTCAAGCTCACCTCGATTTATCGCCGCCTGCATATCATCAGGCAGTTTAAGTCGAAGCTCTCCGTCCTTGTCTAGGGTAGCGGCTAACCGGCCGTATGGAAGACCCTCCGGTGTGGGCCCTTTAAGTGATTTCTCAAGCGTCTTTGCGGGCCGAAGATCTTTGACGTGATGCGCTATGTCTGTGAGGTAAAGGACGATTTTCTTCTTTTTCATAATCTTCATTTTAGCAGGTTCGAAAGATTAAAACGGTCTTGACATTCTGCAGAAACAAATCCTTGATAGGTTTATTATTTTTAATATACTTATCCTTGAATTATTCCGTATAATCCTTTTAAAACAAGGGTTATACGGAATATGGGCTTAGATTTATAGAATAAAAAACTAAAAAGACTCGAACAAAACCTCGAAATACCCTTGACCCAACGGCTTGTTCCAGTAAACTTGGATTATTAGAGGTTTTATATAACTAAAATTATGACAGAAAACACAGACCCCCTTCAGAAACTGTTCGTGAGCGAATCACAGGCAGTTAATAGACAAGAACTCGCAGAGTTATTGTCGCCTTACTTAAGCATAAATAAGGAAACCCAGTCCTTTGAATTCTCTGGGAACTTTATGGCCCTCCCGAACGCGGAGAAAATACTCCTGGTTCTTGCCGCTGTGAAAGCGCGGAGCCTTTTTCTCGGCACCGAGGATAAGATCAGCCCGTCAGAAATAATCAAACTGGAGATCGCTCCAGTGGGTAGCGTCAAAGGAACCCTCAAAACACTTCTCGATTCCAGGGACATAAAATCCGAAGGTGGTAAGTACTCCCTCCCTAATTATAAGGTATCGCAGGTCGTTGCAAACTTTAAAAAACTCAATAAATAATATGGATAACCTCGAACTAGAAAAAAGAATTTCTGCCCTCGAAGGTCGGCTCGATAAAGTCGAAAAAAGATTTTCTGACACGGAAGCGAAACCTGTCGTCGAAAAACCGTCTGCGGAGAAAAAGATCTCGATAAAAGAGTTCCTGATGACCAAAAAGCTCGACGACGATGTTAAGCGCACCTTGGCGGTCTCATACTTCATCGAGCACTTCGAAAATGTAAGGCCATTTAATACAGACGACCTCAAAAAGGCATTCCGCCTCGCAAAAATCGCTCTGCCCGCAAACGTGAACGATAAGATAAATATGAATATTCGAGCCGGCCGAATTATGGAAGCGGAGGAAAAGAAGGAATCCAAGAAAGCATGGGAGCTTACGGCCACAGGAGAAAAATTCGTAGAAGTGGAACTCTAAAACTCATATGGCAAAGAAAAACATCAACAAAATACCGAAAAATGTCCTCGAAAAGCTCGAAACAATAAGAGCGAAAGAGATTGTCGCGGGATGTGCGGTAAAATTTAAGGCCGAAGACCTGACCGCAGGAAGACTCAAGCATTTAGGAATCACCCTGACAGAGAAAGGACTAGAACTTCCCGCAAGTATTATCCCTCCTGAAAATCGCGGAAAGTATTCAAATAGGAATATTAACGGACACGAGGTCGTACGAAGAGATCTTCCTAAGGAAACGCATTACAACAGTATCGAATCTCCAAACTGGGGAGACTCCTACAACGGTACACATACTGTTGATCTTCCCTACGAAAAGTATCCTAGGGACTTTCATCCTCCTCGCGAATTAGAGATCAGCATGATTTGCAAAGATACAAAGCCAGGCCTTGCAACTTACATTCTCGCTTTTCAGGTTCAAGAGGTTCTAGACAAGAAAGATGAAAATTTCAAGGACTATCTTCTTGAAGATTTAAATCTGCTCCAAGAAAATGTTGGGGCCTGCGGGGTGGAAGCGGCAAATACCGCTATCGCCGACTACACCAAATCTCTTCATGTATCTTGGGAGATTTTACCGCCAGGGACGCTGGACGAAACCATCGAGAGAATCTTTAGAGGCAAAGCCCCGACAGAGCAACAGAAAGATGTGACAGCCGAAAGGTATAATTTCTTTCAAACACTCAAGCCGAAGAGTCTGGTATTTGGCCAAAGTGGGTTCAGGCGATATTTCGGCGCGCTTCTTGAAGATAACCTCGTAGTCTTTGAAAACGTTGAGTACGGTAACGCCGTCTATGTTCTCTTCGATAATTGGGAGGATTTGAGCAAGCTTAGCCGACTGGATCTAATGTCGGGCAAATTCGGCGATTCATTCGAACGGGTTGTACATACAAAAGGCTGGAAAGAAAAGCTAAGAAATATAGTTACCGCTCGACGGAAGGCATTGAAGAAATAGTCAATTGTTGGGTATTAGGCGATTTAAAGTGACACTCAAACACCTCATTCCTGTGTCACTTTTGTCACTTTCTGCTATCGCCCAAGACGGGTCGTACTGATACCACAAACAACGTCTAAACCGCCTTGTGGGGTAACGCATGACGTGGTTCTATCCCGATGAGGCCAACAACGAAGTTTCTTTGCTATAATTTGAACATATGAAAAATACATTCCTTAATTTACCAATTAGAAACGTTGCTGACACAGACAAATTTTTTTCGTCTCTAGGCATGAAAAAGAACGAACAGTTTAGCGGCCCAGGTGGTACAAATGTAATCATCAACGAGAATACTTTTGTAATGCTATTAGAGGATGATCGTTTTGCGGGTTTTATTGATGCTCAGCCTCAAGTTATAAATAATAATCAAATTTTGTGCTTGCAATTTGATACAAAGGCAGAAGTTGATTCCTTTTTTAAGAAGGCAATTGCTGCTGGAGCTACAGATATGACAAAACCTGATCCGGAATCAGAGGCTTTTATGTACGATAAAGCATTCCGTGATATTAATGGTCATATTTGGCAAATGTTTGTGTTTACAGCAGAAATGCCTAAGGCATAAAAGTTCTAACGCCATCTAAGAGCAATGAAAGAAATAACACTTTATAAACAGTGGATCATCAAAGCGCCTGTCGAAAGTGTGTTTCGTATAATGACTGATTTTGAGCGACTTCCTGAGTATTTTCCAAAAGTAGCTCAGCGGGTTGTGGTTAGTAAGCGGGAGGGAAATAAGTTAGAGATGGAAGCAACGGTAAGGTCACTCGGTAGAAACTTTAAAGTGAAGATGAAAACCGAAATTCTTCCTCATAAAGGATTCATTTCGGATAATGATAGTTATCAATTCGGAACTTCTGGACATGAAGAACTACTGCTTTCTGAACATCCAGAGGGGACTTTGATTAGTTATACCTACCAAGTCTCTATCCATAAAAAGTGGCTTCGTCTCGTAGCGACGCCTCTGATTACATGGTATTCAATGAAATTTTGGGAAAAAGCAGTTATATGTGAACTCAAGCGAATGCTTGAAAAATAAAGTTACAACTATTTCGCTATGAAAAAAACCACATCAAGAGGATTGGTGGAAGGGCTGCTATTTATAGGAATAGTGGTGGTATTTTTAGGTATTGCAAATCTGGTTGTATACAATGCCTTTCTTGGAATACTCGCTATCGATTCAACGGCTGGTGCAATGTGGTGCGGATCTATTCTTGGTCTTTTGTCACTCAGTTTTATTATCGCAATGATTGTTGGAAGAAAATTCTATAACAGTGCAACGCGAGTATTCTATTATGTGTCTTCAGTTTGGCTTGGTCTCCTGGGCTATTTATTTTTCAGTTCAGCTGCTTATGGACTTATTGCTTTAATACATGTTGATTTCGCTCACATAGTCGGTGTGGTGCTTGCGGTCGTGTCTATTGTGGTGGGTTTCTATGGAATTTTCCATGCAAAAGACATACGAGTTACAGAAGTATCTGTTACTTTGCCCCACATACCATCTGCTTGGAAAGGGCGTAAAGCGATTTGGGTAAGTGATGTGCATCTTGGTCAGATATATGGTCCATCATATGCACGTACGATCGTACGTACAATAAATAGCATCTCGCATGATATTGCATTCATTGGAGGTGATCTTTTTGATGGAGCCGAAGCTCACGATATCAAGGAACTTGCGAATATATTTGGAGGGATACAAGGAAAACTGGGTACATATTATATAACCGGAAATCATGAAGAATACGGAGACACTGCTTCATTTATTGTTGCTGTGCGTGACGCGCGTATCAGAGTGCTTCTTGATGAAAAAATTGAAATAGAAGGCATGCAAATTATCGGCGTTGATTACTCTACTTCATCAGATAAAAATGCATTTCGAGAAATTTTGGCATCGATGTCATTACAATCGGCTATGCCGTCAATTCTTTTAAAACATGAACCAAAAGATGTGGATGTGGCTCGAGATGCCGGTATTTCGTTTCAGCTTTCTGGACATACACATGAAGGGCAGATGTGGCCTTTTGGTCTCATTGCTAATTGGGCGTATAAAGGATTTGGGTATGGGCTTAACAAATCACACGATATGTATGTTTACACTTCGAGCGGGGCAGGAACATGGGGTCCGCCAATTCGGGTTGGTACGGTTTGTGAGATTGTGGTTATTACCTTTGCATAATTTATAATAGAGCGATGCAAATTATAAAAAGCATCGGAGCGGTTCTTCTAGGTTTTTTAACAGTAGTAGTTTTGTCGATGGGTACGGATTGGATATTAGAAGCCGTCGGTGTGTTTCCACCTCCGACAGATCAAGGGCTTTTTGTACCCTGGATGCTTGTGCTCGCTTTAGTATATAGAACCCTCTATACAGTAGTTGGTGGATATGTGACCGCAAAAATATCTCCGTCGAATCCATCTATACATGTGAATGTGCTCGGACTTATCGGAACTGTTGCGGGAGTCGCTGGTGTTGTAGTTGGGTGGAATCTTTCCGCACACTGGTATCCGATTGCACTCGCCGTCCTAGCGTATCCATCGGTGTGGTTGGGAGGGAAGTTATTTCTTAAAAGGCAGGCAGAAGAAATTTCACATATGTAAATGGTATGAAGTCATCAAAACGCTTTACAACAATTGAAGAATATATTGCATCCTTTCCAAAGAAGACTGCTCAAAAATTGCAGGCGATTCGGAAGCTTGTGCGCACGCTTGCTCCCGAGGCTCAGGAGGTTATCAGTTACAACATGCCGGCATTTAAATTAAACGGAATACTTTTATATTTTGCTGGTTATGCCAATCATATTGGTGTATATCCGTATCCTGCGACGCTTGTGAAGTTTAGTAAGGAGCTCGCTGATTATAAATCGGGTAAAAGTACAATTAAAATTCCTCTCAGTGAACAGGTGCCGTTGGATTTACTTAAGAAGGTCATTACATATCGGATCGAGGAGAAGCGTCAGGTAAAAAAGAAGTAAGAACCATTATGTATTTCATATCGTAATATCTCATATGCCACAGAATACAATAACAATTGAAGCCTTAATTCATGCGCCGGTGCATAAAGTCTGGAACGCATATAACACACCAAAAGATATTATGGTGTGGAATAGTGCGTCTGATGATTGGCATACACCGAAGGCTGAAAATGACGTACGGCCAGGAGGAAAGTTTACGTATCGTATGGAATCTCGTGATGGTTCACAAGGGTTTGATTTTAGCGGAACCTTTGATGAAGTTGTCAAAGATGAGTTTCTTGCCTACACGATAAGTGATGGGCGTACGGTTGAGGTTTCTTTTGAAAAAAGCGGTAAGAATACACAGGTTACGGTGACATTTGAAACTGAAAATGAAAATCCGGTTGAAATGCAGAGACAGGGCTGGCAATCTATTTTGAATGCGTTTAAAAAGTATGTTGAATCCCAATAAATCTATGCAAAAAATATCTACATGTCTGTGGTTTGATGGTAAGGCAGAGGAAGCTGCGAAGTTCTACACATCGCTCTTTAAGAATTCAAAAATAAAAGCGACGACAACTTATGATGAGAGCAGCGCGGCTGTTTCTGGTCAAAAGAAGGGGCAGGTTATGACTGTGTTATTTGAAATCGAAGGAAGGGAATTTCTCGCTCTCAACGGCGGTCCACTTTTTAAATTTAATGAGTCGATTTCTTTTATGATTGATTGTAAAGATCAAAAAGAGGTTGACTATTTCTGGGATAATCTCATTGCGGGAGGGGGAGAACCAAGTCAGTGTGGTTGGCTTAAAGATAAATTCGGTGTGTCTTGGCAGGTGGTCCCATCGATTTTAAACGAGCTCCTTAATGGTAATGATACTAAAAAAAGTAGAGCTGCCATGAAAGCAATGCTTGAAATGAGTAAGCTTGATGTAGCAAAACTTAAGAAGGCATACGATGAAGCTTAGTTGGTGAAGTGGGTTTCAAAATAATTTTATCTTTGGCGTGATAGAATCTGGTGACTTATGACCCAGAAACAGGCGCTCGAAATACTAAAAACGGGAAGGAATGTCTTTGTGACGGGACCTGCAGGTTCTGGTAAAACTCATTTAGTTAATACATACATCAAATATCTGAGCGAACATCATATTGATGTGGGTATTACTGCGTCTACGGGAATCGCTGCGACTCATATGAGTGGTATGACAATTCATTCGTGGGCGGGAATAGGGATCGCTGCATCTCTTACACAGGGAGATCTTGAATCGATGTTTGAGAAAACATATCTCACCAAGCGATTCGACCGGGTGAAGGTTTTAATTATCGATGAAGTTTCTATGCTTCATCACTTTAGATTTGATTTGGTAAATAAGGTTCTTCAACATATGAAGGGCAATGCAAAACCATTTGGTGGAGTACAGGTGGTTTTGTGTGGAGATTTTTTCCAACTACCTCCTGTATCGAGACTAGGTGAACCAGAAACCCATTTTATTTACAACTCGGAATCATGGAAGGAGGCGCGGTTCACAATCTGTTATTTATCTGAACAACATCGCCAAAAAGACGATTCAGTACTTTCGATATTAAATGAAATCAGAAAGGGAGATGTTTCCGACGGGACTCGTGATTTGCTTCAGTCCCGTTATAACATTCGGACAACAGATTTCGAGCCAACGAGGCTATTTACGCATAACGCAGATGTTGATTCACTCAACGAGACGGAACTTAATAATCTCAAAAGCGATGAAGAGACGGATTATTACATGGATACGAAAGGGCGAGAGCCGCTCGTTGCCACGCTTAAAAAATCTTGTTTGGCGCCGGAGGTGTTGCGACTTAAGGTTGGTGCTCGGGTAATGTGTGTAAAAAATAATTTTGATGAGGGGTATGTAAACGGCACGCTTGGCATAGTTATTTCATGCAAAGAAAATCAAGATCCGGTAATTCGCACCGCGACAGGCAAAGTTATAAAAATTGAGCGGGCGTCTTGGAAAATTGAAGAGGAAGGTAAGGTTAAAGCGGAACTATCGCAGTATCCTTTGCGATTAGCCTGGGCGATTACGGTCCATAAAAGTCAGGGAATGTCGCTTGATGCTGTTGAAGTCGATCTTTCAAAATCTTTTGAGCCAGGGATGGGGTATGTGGCGCTCTCTCGCGTGCGGACACTCGATGGACTTACGATTTTAGGAATAAATGAAAAGGCGCTTTCTGTTCATAATGAGGTGCTTGAATTTGATGCAGAACTTCAGACACTGTCGGCTGAGGCGGAGTCCGATTTGGAGGAAACCAAGCCGAAAGATCTCAAAAAAGAGCAGGAGGAATTTCTCAAGCTCATAAAACCGCTTCCGCGCGAAAAGAAACTTTCGACATTTGATGAAACTCGGGAGCTTATAGAAGAAAAGAAAAGTTTGAATGAAATGGCTAAAGAGAGAGGGGTTACCACAGAAACTATTGTGTCTCATATAGAAAAGCTCCTTGAGATGCATGTGCCTATTGATATCGGGTATCTAAAGTTTGAGATGAGTCCAACACACTGGAAAAAAATCGAAAAGGCGATTAAAGAATTGTCTGAAGATTCAGATGAAATTATGCTTTCACCCATTAAAAGTAAGGTGGGTGCCAATGTTTCTTTTTTACACATACGTTTGGCGCGGGCAATATTGGGATTTGCCCCAGTGGGAAAAGAAAAGTAGAATCTCTGTGTGAAAAATAAAACCCTTTCCCAGACTTTTGCGATACTCGTACCGTTTCTTATTATATTCGGCATTGTGTATTTGATTCAGGACAAGGAGATACCTGTTACCACAAATACGCTTACAACATGCGAGAAGGTTCTTTTTGAGAGAATGAATGTGCTTCATACCTCGTATGATGTATCTACGATTTATGATGGGCCTCGTGCACCAGTAAGGTTTGATGGCAATTTTCCTGACGCGCGGATGTTTCGGACAAAAATTACCGAAGCAGTTGCGCAAGGACCAAATTTTGCAGGACATTACACGGTTGCTACATGGGGGTGTGGTTCAGGATGTCAGGAGCATGCCGTCGTTGATGTAAAGTCAGGCGATGTGATTTCTTTTGGTCTTATTACAGAGATGGGGATCAAGTATTATCCAAACAATCGAATCTTGATTACGAATCCAAAGGAGAGTTTTCCAAAATTTGATGAAACTGATATGACGCCACTTGAAATTGCGATGACGTGGTCACGACTCCCGCGTGAATACTATGAGCTTACGGAAGATAATGGAACAACATATTTGCAAAAAGTGTGTACAGAAAATCCATTTGAGGGAACATTGTAATTGACCACTTGAAAACACCGTCTCACAACGGTGTTTTTTATTTTTTCTTCAGCTTTTCTTTTAAATTTCTTTAGACGCATTTTTTATTCTGGTTGCGGACAGGCAATTCCGCCTTGTTCTTTACAACAAACATATGAATGCTCAGTATCTCAGGCTGTTTTTGGCCTTTGTAGTGTCAGCGTTGCAGTCTTTTGCCGCAACGCTTTTCTATCAACCGAGTCCTTTCAAGGGAAAGGATGTCTGGATCACCAATTACTATAGCTATAACGATGATTATGGTGTAAATGATGGTCGTTTGCGTGTCGGTGGTTGGGGCGATCAATACAATTCCGCGATCAAGTTTGATCTTGAAGGCTTGCCGCAGAATGCTACGCAGGTTGTTTTGGCCATGTATCCATATCCTGCAAATGACGGCTCGACGACTGTGCCAATGAGTGTTTGGCGTCTTACGAACAACTGGGACGAAAATTCTGGCTGGAAAAACACCACATGGACAGGATATTCACTCGGTACGATGCCGGCTCCTTCAAACTACATGTGGCAAGGAACCGTCATTACCTCGGTTTATAACGCCTGGAAAGCAAATCCTTCAACCAATCAAGGTTTGATGTTTCTTCCTACGGCGACTAATAATCGGTTCAATACTTTTTTGAGCTCAGATTATGAGACAAAAGGTTATCGGCCGTATTTGCAGATCACATATGATGAAACAGTTACACCGCCCAATTTCAAACTACCTCTACCGGGTAATAGAAAATGGATGGTGACAACCGAAATCGGTAGTGGTGACGCCCAAAATCCGGGACAGATTTTGAGTTCCCATTCGGGGATAAATTATTTTTCCCTCGATTTCTCAACAAAAAGTATCCCGGAATACTATGGGCCGATTCCGATTTATGCAGCCGCAGCAGGAAGAGTTACTACTGCTACGTATAATCAGTTCAACGGCAATCATGTTGTTATTGATCATGATTATGATGGGAATGAAAATACAGGGTTTACGACTCGGTATCTGCATTTCCAGAGTTTACCGATTGTAAATGTCGGGCAGCACGTCGCTCAGGGACAGTTACTTGGGTATATGGGAAATACCGGTGAGGTGTTGAATAAGGCGGTGCATCTTCACTTCGGTGTTCGTTATAACGGATCTGGTGCATCTTCTGTGAATGAACTCTCATTCGTAAAGCTCGAGGGTTGGACGATGAAGAATTTTCAAACAGAGATCGATGCGGCAGGCAATAGGACTATTAACTCGTACTACACTTCGACTAATACTCCCTAAACAAACAAGTTGTTCCGAAAGGAACAACTTTTATTTTTCAAGTATTTTGACGAACGACCCACAAGGAATACCGTCTTTGCCTTCTGTAGTTCTTTCAGACATTACAATTTTAATTGTATTTGTTGCTGACGAATTAGTTATTTTTTTTCGAATCGCATCGCTGAGGTCGGTAAGATTGATATTTATTCGGATATAACCCTCTTTGGTAAATGAGTTTATGGTATTTTGACCACGAATTAAGCCAGCCAGATATTCTGTAAGCGGATTATCATTTTTTGTGGCAATAAATGCATCGCAGGTACTTGTGCCATAAAATTCACCATCATATATATTTATACGATCATATTGCGTATAATATCCTGTCACTGTGTATGGTGTGTAAACGACTTCTGGTTCCTTGGGCACAACTGAATTGTCGTAGGTCTCAACAATTGGAAAGGGTGGGATGATCATTGTGTCTGTATTGAGCGAAGGTAGCGGCTTTTCTATCGTTTTTCTCGGGTATAACACAAACGAAAACCCAATCGCTACCAAAGCGACGCAAATCCAGACTATATTTTTCCCAAACCGTGTCATGTCTTCAGAATAGCAGAATGGAGATAAAGAAAGGCTAAATTTGATGTGAATTACTGGTTAAAAGGGGATAAGTTTCTATCTTTGACATTCGATCTAAAACCTGCTATTATCCATGCACAACTAACTTCTCCTCATTACTAGGAGAAAACGTGCTCTGAATCTTGTCATGTATGTGACCTAAAGACTCGGGTCACATCAATATATGACATCAACAAAAACAGCGGAAATCGCTTCTCATGAGGCTATTTCTTCATTTAAAGATTTAAATATCAGCGAACGAGTTCTATCTATTTTAGATAAGAACGGTTTTGTCACACCTACACCAATTCAGTCGAAAGTGATTCCAGCTGGTATTGAAGGAAAAGATATTATTGGTATTGCTCAGACCGGAACGGGTAAGACGCTCGGGTTCGGTATTCCTATGATTGAACACATCATAAATGACTCAAAGACTCGCGGTCTCATTCTTTTGCCTACCCGTGAGCTAGCGCTTCAGGTTGCAGAGACAATCAATAAAATTGGTTCGACGGTAGGAGTTTACACTGCTGTTCTTATCGGTGGTGACTCTATGGGTCGCCAGGTTCGTGATTTGCGACGTGGTCCAAACGTGGTGATTGCTACTCCAGGACGCCTTATTGACCACCTAAAGCAGGGAACACTTTCCCTTGATCGTGTTTCTATGCTCGTGCTTGATGAAGCTGATCACATGTTTGATATCGGTTTTGCTCCGCAAATTAAAGAAATTGTTAAGAAAGTTCCAAAGACTCGACAGACGATGCTTTTCTCAGCGACTATGCCTGAACCGATCGCAAAGCTTGCGGTCGAGCACATGCAGCTTCCACTTCGAATAGAAGTTGCTCCGGCGGGTACTGCAAACAAAAATGTTGATCAGGAAATTATCGTTGTAGAACGAAAATCTAAATTTAATTTGCTTGTGAAACTCATTGGTGAACATCCAGGTCAGCCTGTGCTCGTATTTACTCGAACCAAGCACGCCGCAGGTGAAATTTCTGAGGATCTTAAAAAGATCGGCATTACCGCAACAGAAATTCATTCAAACCGATCTCTCGGTCAGAGACGACAGGCTCTCGATGGTTTCAAGAAACATGTCTTCCAGGTGCTCGTGGCAACAGATATCGCTGCTCGGGGTATTGATGTGAAGGATATTCAGCTTGTTGTTAACTATGATCTTCCCGAGCAGACCGCGGATTATGTTCACCGAATTGGTCGAACTGGTCGCGCCGGCAAAGAAGGAAAAGCGGTGTCATTTGCTACACCTGATCAGAAGCGAGAAATTATGGATATCGAACGCCTCATCAAAAAAGAAATCCCAACCAAGAGTCATGAAGGTGCTGCAATGGGCTCAGGCACAGGTCCACGATCATTCCGCGGCGGATATCGAGGACGAGGTGGTGGCGGACGAGGTTTTGGCCCACGACGATTTGGTCCTCCAGGTGCATTCAAGGTTCATACGAATCAGCCGTACAAGGGAGGCGCTCCACGCAAAAGCTTTGGTGGTGGCGGCAAGTTTGCACGACCACTCAAGACTGATGTTTCAAAATCTAAGTCACTAGGTGGCGGTTACCGAAGAGTATTTCGAAAGGGTGTGAGATAATATCTCTTCATACAATTTATGGCAGGTGCAGATGTAGTTTTAAGATTCGACGAAGTGTCATTTGAATATGGACACAATAAGCCCATCCTCGACGAGGTGGACTTTTCGATACGTCGAGGCTCTAAGATCACGATCATGGGTCAAAACGGTGCTGGCAAGTCAACAATCTTCCAGCTCATTACTAAACACCTCAAACCTGAATCAGGAAAGATACATATCGCTAACGGATTATCTATTGCCATTTCGCGACAGGTGATTCCACGACCGGAGCTTGAACTTACGGTTCGAGATTTTTTCCAAAAGTGTTTTAAAGAAAAAGTCTACGACATCGATCCCCGCATTGATGCGGTACTTGAGGTGGTTAATTTTCATGCACCCAAGGATCGTATTGTAAAGTCATTCTCGGGAGGTCAGCAGGCGAGACTGCTTTTGGCTTCAGCTCTTATTCAAGATCCAGACATCTTGCTTCTCGATGAGCCAACGAACAATTTAGATAAAGCGGGCATCGCACATCTCACTGACTTTCTTAAAAATTACAAAAAGACGGTGATTGTTATTTCTCACGATGCTGAATTTTTGAATTCATTTACAGACGGCGTGTTGTACCTCGACGTTCATACTCGAAAGATCGAACAGTATGTTGGTGACTATCTTGATGTGCTTAAAGATATTACTGCGCGCGTTGAAAAAGAAAATAGAGCCAACGCTCTTTTGGCAAAAGAAATTCAAGCGAAGAAGGATCAGGCTAACACGTTCGCTAACAAAGGTGGTCAGATGCGACTTGTAGCAAAACGTATGCGTGAAAAGGCGGAGGAACTCGAGGAAGAAATAGTTGAAGTTCGAAAAGAGGATAAAACAATTAAACCATTTACTATTCCATCTCAACCGGACTTTACGGGTGTCATTTTACATATTTCTTCGTACAAGGTAATTAAAAATCATAAGGCGGTAAAACGAACAGCAAGTATCAAACTCAAGCGCAGACAGCATCTGCTTCTCCAGGGTCCTAACGGAATTGGTAAATCAACTCTTCTTGAGGAACTTGCTTCAGGTAAATCTGACGGCGCGGTTATTTCAGAAGGCATACGTGTCGGATATTATCGACAGGATTTTTCTACACTCAATTTTGAGGATACTGTTTATGAATCGCTTCTTTCAGCATCGGCGACTCATATAGAGCAGCATATTCGTGCTACGGCAGCTGGATTTCTTATTCATGCAGACATGATGGACACAAAAATTGGTGCTCTCTCAGAAGGACAGAAGGGTCTCGTGGCGTTTGCACGACTTGTGCTTCAAAAACCAGGCCTCCTTATCCTCGATGAGCCAACAAACCATATAAATTTCCGTCATCTTCCGGTGATTGCTAAGGCTCTCGATGAATATGAAGGTGCAATGATTCTTGTTTCTCACGTGCCAGAGTTTGTGTCTCAGATTCGTATTGATGAAGTACTTGATTTGGAGAAGTAAGTTGTTTTCTCGTATTTGTGGGATAATGTATTTCTCATGAAGCATCGACTTTTTACGACGTCGGAAAAGGCATGGGATGCAATGCAGGCAAGTATAGCCTCGGCGAAAAAGAGCGTCTATTTAGAGATGTATATTGTTGGTGATGATCCAAAGGGTCGTGAGTTTCTAACTAAGCTTGAAGATGCTGTAAAGCGCGGCGTTAGGGTGATTGCGCTTCTAGACACCGTTGGCAGTTTTACTCTTGATAATGATTTTGTCGCACATTTACGCACCGCGGGCGTTGAAGTACTTTTTTGCAGTTTTTTCTTTCAAAGAATGCATCGAAAGATTCTTATTATTGATGAATCAGTCGCCTATATCGGCGGAGTGAATGTGGGCAAGAATTACGCTCGCTGGAAGGACTTGCAGGTAGAAGTGCGAGGAGCTGTAGTTCAAACGATTTTGCGCTCGTTTATTCGTATGTACAGACGATGCGGTGGAAAGGGTGAATTTGAGGATGTGAGCACATCGCCTGGGCCAATGAGGAAAGCAAAACTCTGGTTTATCGATCACGGCATAGGGAAGCGCCGTGAACAGTTTCGTGAATATTACACAAAAAAACTAAGCCAAGCGAAATCATCGATTATTCTTGTGACGCCATATTTACTTCCTCCGCGTTGGCTCATTGCTCAACTTCACCAAGCGATTATTCGTGGAGTGAGTGTTGAGATTGTCTTGCCAGAATATACCGACTACCGAATTGTTAATGGGGTAAATCGTTCGTTTGCTTCGTTCCTCAATTCAGCCGGAGCGCGTTGTTATTTTGTGCGCGGCATGAATCATGCAAAGGCAATGGTGGTTGATGGCAAGGAAGCGGTTGTTGGATCTCAAAATTTGGACCGACTCTCATTTAATTGGAATATTGAGGCAGGTATTTTCTTTAGCGAGCCAGATATGGTGCAGGACCTCGTCGCGGTTATTGATGAATGGAAAAAAGATGCTCATGTACTTGAAAAAGGGGAGGTGACGTTTCGGTGGTATGACTTTCCGGTGGCTTCATTGCTTCGTCTTTTCGGATTTTTACCACTTTTTTAGAGGTATTGACATATCGGCGTATTTAGGTTAGTTTGGTCAGGTAGTCAGTTCTCCTGTGTATCCTTTATGGCCATCATACCCACACAACGTCCGTTACCCCGACTCCCTCGCAATGCAAAGGTAGTCATTTCGGTCAAAGCTTTGCCCATCATGAGATCGGCAGGCGGCAAGAAAAAGCGCATGCAAAACGCTTTGGGTCGATAAAACGGCGTGTTATAAAGCCAGGTTTTGGAACCCGGCTTTTTATTTTGATTAAGAGAGAATATGATAGAATTCAAGTCTATGAAACGATTTATTTTACCCGGCGTGCTCGCCTTATTAACCGTCGGTATATTTTATTGGGTGCTTTCTGATAAAAAAGAAAACCCGAATCCGACAAAGCTTTCAGATAGCTATACGTTAGATTACAAATTGGATGCTGATGGGGTTCCGCTCGAAGTAAGTGACCGCGCGGGGACAAATCAGACACAGACTACAAGCGATAATAACAAGATTATGCAGGCAACACTCAAAACAAATCACGGCGATATCGTTATTGCGTTTAATGCAAAAACTCCAAAGACTGTAGAGAATTTCGTGAAACTCGCTCAGTCAGGATTTTATGATGGCACCAAGTTTCACCGCATTATTAAAGATTTCATGAATCAAGGAGGTGATCCACTAACGAAGGATGATTCAAAGATGATGTATTGGGGAACAGGAGGCCCAGGTTATAAGTTTGCTGATGAAATAAATAGTGATAACCGTAATGACGTTGGAACTATTTCAATGGCAAACGCAGGTCCAAATACAAACGGTAGCCAGTTTTTCATAAATGTGAAAGACAATAGCTTCCTTGATACCAAGCACACTGTGTTCGGAAAGGTCGTGAAGGGTCTCGATGTGGTAATGGCGATTAACTCAGTAAAGACTGACGAAGCAGATCGACCACTTGAACCAGTTACCCTTTTGAAGGTGGAAGTGAAATAAGTTCTTGAGAAAAGGAACTCAATCCCAGTATCTTAAATATAAGGAGTCTGCGCGAGAGCTCGTCTTGCGTAGGCTTTCTCATTTCAACCAATTTTACGGATACAAGATAGGTAAGGTAGCTATTAGAAATCAGGGATCTCGATGGGGTTCGTGCTCAACAAAAGGTAATCTCAATTTTAACTATAAACTCGCGCTTATTCCGCCACATATTGCAGACTACGTAATCGTCCATGAATTATGTCACTTGGGTGAGTTTAATCACTCTCAAAGATTTTGGGATTTAGTGGCAAAGACTATGCCGGAGTATAAAGCACTAAGACACGTACTACGAACTGTTTCTGGAGCATACTAAGATCATGTACCTGATCCGGTGTGGAGTATAATCAGAAATAATTACACGAGATTTTCTATGTCGTATTATCTTTATATTCTTACGTGCGCAGATAATACTCTTTATACAGGTATAACCACTGATCTTACACGGAGGGTGGGTGAGCATAACAGTGGTGGAGTAGGAGCAAAATACACTCGCGCACGCAGACCAGTTAATCTTGTGTATGCAAAACGATATAAGGATCGATCCAAAGCATCTATCGCCGAGGCCCGCATAAAACAACTTTCTCGAGAGGAAAAACTTGCTTTGATTGCAACTTATAAGTCGTAATTTGAGTTATTCACAGGTGATGCCTTGCAGGTGAACTGTAGTTCACCTATACTAAACACATAAGTTTAATGGCATAGCAAAACGATTATGACAAAATACGCAACAATAAAAGCACTTGAATACGAGCTTGATATAATTAATAGGCAAATTGATATGAAGATAATTACAGGTCGCGCATACAAAAAGGACGCACTTCGCCATAAGTCACTTTTGGCACAGCTCCGAAGTCTTAAGGCTCAGGAGACTTACAGCTGGTTCAATCGACTCTCACATTCGTTTGCGACATTTATGTTCTAGGCATTCATGATTGATACATACAAGCAAAAAATCATAGCATTCTACGAAAAGCATAAACGAATGCCGGGCTATAAGGAGCTTATGACTCTGACTGGCTTTAAATCTAAAAATGCTGTTTTCAAACTTATATCTAAACTTGTAGATATGGGTGTTCTTTCCAAGGATTCATCAGGGCGAATCACTCTTGTTCGCACGGCCGATGAGATTCCAATGCTTGGGCTTGTTGAAGCGGGTATACCAACTATCGCCGAGGAATCGGTCTTGGATACACTTAATATTAATGCGTATCTTGTTGAAGACAGGGAGAGTTCATACCTGCTCGAGGTTAAGGGTGACTCAATGATTGAAGAAGGGATACGTGAAGGTGACCTCGTGGTTGCGGAGAAGCGCTCTAATGCAAAAGAGGGTGAAATAGTAATTGCTGAAGTGGACGGTGGTTGGACTATGAAATTTTATAGAAAGACTAAAAGCGGACAAATATATCTTGAACCTGCAAATAAAAACTATAAGCCGATCTATCCTGAATATGATTTAAAGATTGCGGCTGTTGTTAAGGGTGTGATTAGAAAGTACTAGCTACGTGGTAGAATTTTGGGGTGAAAAAGTTATTACTCTTGATAGGTATTCTTGTAATTGTTGTAGACATTTCTTTTTTTGTATTTGGTAGACAGACTCACATTAAAAACTATCCACCCAAGGATGGTCCACTAGTTGCTTTTGGAGATAGTCTTGTTGCAGGTTACGGTTCAACAGAAGGGCATGATTTTGTATCATTGCTTTCGGCACAGATCGGTGAGCCAATTATTAATCTCGGTGTCTCTGGCGATACGACTGCGGATGGACTTAAGCGAATAGATGAAGTGCTAGAAATAAATCCGCGTATCGTGATGGTGCTTTTAGGCGGCAATGACTTTCTAAGAAAGGTTCCACGAGAAGAAACGTTTGCTACTTTGCGGACAATAATAAATCGGATACAAGAATCTGGAGCGATTGTAGTAGTGCTCGGTGTGCGAGGTGGATTGCTTTCCGATAATGCAGACCAATTATTTAAGAAAGTAGCGGAAGAAACAGGTTCCGCATATGTGCCGAATGTGCTTAGCGGCTTGTTTGCTGATGGTCGCTATATGTCTGATGCTATTCATCCAAATGATGCAGGATATGCACGAGTAGCTGAGAAGGTTCTTCCAATATTACAAAAAATTCTCAAGTAAATGAAAACTATTCACGTCAAAGATAAAATGCAGGATGGTTACGAGTATACCTTGGTTGCTCCGATGGGGAAGGAGTTTGATCCAGAATTTAAACCAGACCTTACGCCAAAGGAGATGCTCGAACTCGGTGTATTTGGCGGAAAATATATGACTGATTGTAGGAATGAGTTTCCTACAGATTGGTAT
Organism: uncultured Candidatus Saccharibacteria bacterium; assembly: GCA_964495425.1. Taxonomy (GTDB): domain Bacteria; phylum Patescibacteriota; class Minisyncoccia; order Phycocordibacterales; family UBA6065; genus UBA6065. Next base: position 24,686 of record CAZBVG010000001.1, on the reverse strand, counting down.
ACGAAAGCAAAACTTTCTCCTGAAAAGAGGAATCCGAAACTTAATTTTTTCGGAGTCGATGCATCGCAGCCTCTTTCGGAATGGATCCGTAAGGGTTGGATATATAAAGATGATCCTCGGGGCTGGTTTCAGTGGTATTGCCGTTATTACATGGGAAGAAGAATACCTGATGAAGATGCGCGACAGATAAAGCGATGGAGAATGATGCGTCGACATATAGCTCAAATCGTCTATAAGTGTCGGAAGGGAGATTTTTCGTGCAATACAAAGCAGCGACAGGCATTGCTTCATTGGGCGTATGACTCACGTACGATGTAGGGACTGATTTTCACGGCTCTGTGTGGCCGTAGAATTACTTGACTTTATGGCACTTATTATGCTATAATATATGAGTAATAAGATCCTTGAAGTTGAGTCCAGAAGGAAAGAAGTGATCGACTTGCTGGCACAGTGCCATGCGGATCTTAGCTTTCAACTGGACTTAACATGCATACTCAAACGATTGATATCACCGACAGTCTTAAGCAACTCAACTACCGCCTGAGCACTCTCAAGCCTAGCTTGAAGAATTCCATAGCGGTGGTAGTACAGAGGCTTCGTATTCGAGGTTTCGGTCAGCACATGCTGATCGACGCCATGCTGGATAGCAAAATCTGGGAGGACGCTTTTTACAAAGCGCCACCTGTCCTCGGTGAGACTCTGGAAAGGCTCAACTGGATTGCTACGGACAATGGGTGCCTGATTGGTCACGACCTCACGATCAATCAGATTCACTACAATTTTCTGAATCAGGGAATTGTGGTGTAAGTCTCAATTAAATTCGTTAGCCGCACTGCAAAGTGCGGCTTTCTTTTTATTTTATTTTCCTTTCGAACCCGCGTGTGTGCCGGCAACCCAACCTGTCGTCCAACAAAGTTGTAGACTATATCCACCCGAAGGTCTATCAATATCAAGTACGTCGCCTACAAGGTAAAGATTAGGAAAAAGTCGCGATTGCATTGTTTTGAAATCAACTTCTTCGAGTTTTACACCGCCTGATGCAACAATTGCTTTTTCTTTTCCTAAAAATCCCGTCGGTGTCATCCTCATATCTTTAAGGAGTTTTACGAGTGTGAGCCGCTCTTCTCGAGAGACGATATTTATTTCTTTTTCGGGGTCTAGCTTTGTCAGCGTACATAAAGCGGGGCAGAGGGCTGGCGCCACAAGATCCTTGAGGGCATTTTTAAGCTTTTTGTTTTGATTTTTCTTAAACATTTCTTGAACTTTTAGATCGAGTTCTTCGGGATTGAAATCGGGCATTATATCAAGTGACAACTCAATTTTGTCTGTAGGCTGGGCATATTGCATAGTTTCCCGAATTTCTTTTGAGAAACTAAGTACGAGTGGTCCACTGATGCCAAAATGTGCAAATACCATTCGTCCGATTCGAGAATCTTGGCGCTTGCCGTTTATGAAAATAGAAAGTTTTGCATGCTGATGAGAAACGCCGGAAAGTTCTCGCACCCATTTTTCGGCAATTTTAACTGGTACTAATGCAGCATCGGCCGGCACAACTGTATGTCCTATTTTTTCAAGCCACTGAAATCCTTCGCCGGTTGAGCCGGTTTCTGGCATAGATGTGCCACCAGTCGCCAAGATATATGTTTTTGCAACAACGGTTTCTTTTTCTGTATTAAGACCGACTATACTACCGTCGCGGGCATGAAAGCCTTTTGCAGCAAGACCTGTCACTACTTCAACTTTATGCTCTTTCATGTATTTGAGGAGCACATCATATACTGAGCGCGCCGAACCTGAGACAGGGAAGACTCGTCCTTCATTTTCGACTTTGGTCGCCATACCCCTGGAATTAAAAAATTCAAGAGATTCCTTTACTGCATGCTGCGAAAAAGTAGAAAAGAGGAATTTACCCTTACCCTTAAGTTTTGCTAAAAAGTCTCGAGGATTCTGGGTGTCGTTTGTGACATTGCATCTTCCGCCACCTGTAATAAGAAGCTTTTTACCTAAACCTTCGTTTTTCTCAATCAAAAGGACTGATGCGCCGAGTTCAGCTGCTCTACCTGCCGCCATCATACCTGCGGGGCCACCACCAATGACTGCCACGTCATACGAGTCCTTCTTTGGGTACTTCATGATTGATTTAGGCTATCATGATGTATTATATAAACAAAACTAAGCGGACTTTCGTACTATACATATAACTACAGACATTATGGATAAACCAAAACTCGTTATTCTTTCATTATTGGCGATTTTCATTATTGCGATAATCTGGATTGCTTTCGGATCGCATCCAGGTGAGCAAGAAGCACAGACTCCTGATCTCGTTGAGATTGAGCAGGGGCTTTTATATAAAAATCCTGATCTTGGTTTTGAACTCAGGTTGCCGACAGGATTTACATTCAATGAAGCGTATGTAAATCAATTATTTGGTCCAGGTCGAGAAATTCGGGGTGTTGAATTTCGAATTCCTGCTTCGTTATCAACGGGCACAAATCTCTCGAGTGACTCTCACATAGCTCTTGAAAAACTTTCAAATGTCTCATGCGCACCTGAAACATTTTTAGAGTTGCCACAAAATGAAGAAACGGTGACCTTGGGTGCTAATACGTTTACATTCGCCCAGTCATCCGGTGCGGGTGCGGGTAATAGGTATGATGAAAACATTTACATTACAAAAAGAGGGACTGATTGTTTTGCGCTACGTTATTTCATCCATTCAACAAATGTAGGAAATTATGATCCGGGAACTGTTACAGAATTCGATCGAGCAAAACTTTTGGAGACATTTGATCAGATAGCATCGACACTTAAGATTTACTAATCACTATGAAAAAAATACTTTCAATTCTCATTGCGCTCATCATTGTTGGCGGAATCGTGTATCTGTCGTGGTTGAATAGGGTTGAGGCACCGGGTAATGAAATTTCTGCAACAAGGAACTTTGCTTCGCCTTTATATGGCGTTTCATTTACGTATCCAACACATTATTTTCTTGAAGAAAAGAATATTGATGCTAATCATGCTCAAATCCTTTTAACAGAGGATACTGAGGAAAATAAGGCGATACGTGAAGGAAAAGCTCCTGGCAGAGAAGGTCCACCTGCGATTACGATTGATGTGTTTAAGCAAACTCAGTCAAAGCAATCTGCGGCGGAATTCATCAACAATAATCCGAATTCCAATGTAAAATTGGGAAATGGTGTTGTTTCGACAACTACGCGGGGCGCTCTAACTGGTCTTGAGTACACCTGGTCGGGTCTCTATGAAGGCAGATCGTTCGTTGTATCGAATGCTGAATACATATATCTGTTTTCAGTAACTCGACTTGCGCCCGAGGATCGTATTGTTTCTGATTTTGATTCACTTATGAAGACGGTGGTCATTCAATAATATATGAAAGAGCAAAAACTATGGTTTAGGGCGAAGAGTTTTGGTTGGGGGTGGTATCCAATAACCTGGCAGGGATGGATTGCGACAATCGCCTATGTTCTCTTGATTGTTATGACAGTTTCGGAAGTTGATAAAAATACTCCTGTACAGCAAATAATAAAAGATTTTCTTGTGCCGTTTGTACTTTCTTCTACACTTTTTTTCATGCTTGCATGGAAGACAGGAGAACGACCAACGTGGCAGTGGGGCTTTAAACGCAAAGATAAACCTTCGGCATAGTCTTACGTATTTCTGATTTTGGTATAATACAGGGATTATGAAATACCGTTCACCGTGGATCCATCAAATGGATCAGGACAGGAAGATTCAAGCCCTGAATGAAGACATAACAACAGATGTTGTGGTCGTTGGTGCGGGAATTGCCGGTGTATCAACGGCATATTTCATTCTCAAAAATACTACTAAAAATGTAGTTATTGTTGAACGAGGCAAACTTGCACACGGCGCAACAGGTCATAATGCTGGGCAGATAGCGAGTTATTTTGAGCGACCTTTTTATGAGCTTGTAGACGAGTTTGGGCTCGAGGCAGCGGCAGATGCTCAAAGGTCAGTAGAGAGTGCGTGGCAATTGCTTGATTCGATGTATACGGAAGCCGGACTTACCATTCCGCTCGCTCGATTTATGGGTCAGGCTGGGTTTTCAACCTTCGATCAAGTTATTCGGCATCTTAAGGATAATGTATGTAGAAAAAAGGCTGGTTTGCGTACCGAGGGTTTCAAGATCTCTCAGACTGCAACATTTATCGATAGTATTCCTTCTGAATATGCTGGTCTGTATGAAGTTGTACCGCATTCAGAGGTGCTTGAAGCACTTCAAACAACAAATACAGAGTATATTGCAGCATTGTCGTATCAAAAGGGTTGTCTTAATTCGGCACTTTTCTCTCAGGAAATCGTTGAGTATTTGGCTAAAACATACCCGAAACGTTTTGCTCTCTATGAGCATACCCCAATACGACGTGTCTCGATGCATGATAAAAAGGCACTTTTGGATGCAGATAAACATACTATTACTGCAACGCGTGTGATTTTGTGTACCAATGGTTTTGAAGGCTTAAAAATTATTAATGAAGGAGGTTTAGCGATAGACACCAGATTTCATCACCTCATTCGAGGCATGGTGGGGTATATGTCCGCATATATTGAGCCCATGAATAAGCCCCCGACGGCTATTAGTTATTTCCCTCCAGCGCACACCAATGCAAGTGATCCGTTTGCAGAGGATCCTTACTTTTATTTAACTCGCCGCCAATTTGATGTAGAAGGAAACACAAATTCGAACCTTATTTCAGTTGGTGGTCCTGAATTTTCTCTCGAAGATAGAACAAAATATGATTCAGATCTTGATTACCCTGAGGAGGAGAAGCAAAGCATCGATAAGTTCGTTAGGTCCACTTATGATCCTGATCCGAATAAGAAAATCGATTATCAATATACATGGCATGGACTTATGGGGTACACACCATCAGGTGTTCGTGTGGTAGGTGAGGAGCCGAAAAATAAAATGCTTATGTATAATCTCGGGTGTAATGGTGTGGGAATACTACCGTCAATTTATGGCGCGCAGAGGATCTCAAAAATAATTGCAGGAGAAAAGATGTCTCCATCCATCTTTGATCCTCGATCTCAATAATTATGATTATTAACGAAGGCTTTAAGCCAAAACGAAAGACGAGCGACAGGTTGCCACCTGGGCAATACGAGGAAACTGGCTTTCCGGTCCTTTCACTCGGTCCTACACCTGCTATAGATCATTCTCAATGGAAATTAACGGTGGATGGGCTCGTTCGTAAGACTTTGTCATGGAATTGGCAGGAATTCATCGCGCTTCCACAGGAAGAGGCGATTAAAGACATACACTGTGTGACCAAATGGTCGAAATTCGATACAAAATGGAACGGGGTTTCTCTCGACTATATCCTTTCGCTTGCTCAAGTCTCGCCTGAGGCGACACATCTCATTGCTCATTCATATGATGGGTATACAACAAATATTCCTTTAGAAGATATAAAAAATGGTCAGGCTTGGGTCATGTATATGTTTGATGACAAACCATTGGAATCAGAGCATGGCGGTCCGGCACGTCTTTTTGTACCGCATCTCTATTTTTGGAAAAGTGCCAAATGGCTCAATCGATTGGAATTTGTGAAGGGTGATGAACCGGGATTTTGGGAGACTCGTGGTTACCACAATTATGGTGATCCGTGGAAAGAACAGCGATACACCAATGATTAATCAGGACCAACATACCGGCGCTTGGCTTGAATCAACTCTCATTGATTCCTATCAAGTTGCATCTAATGTGATGAAATTGAGATTTAAGGTTTCTGGGTGGCCAGGACATATTCCAGGTCAGCATGTTGATGTACGACTTACTGCGCCAAACGGTTATATGGCCGAGCGCAGTTATTCTGTAGCAAATCCACCAGGCGAAGGCGAGGTTGTAGAGCTCGGTGTTGAGCTTTTGGAAAACGGAGAAGTGTCACCATATTTATGGATGCTAAAGCCCGGAGATACAATTGAAATTCGAGGTCCGATCGGTGGACATTTTGTATGGAATGCTAATACAGCGAGGCCGCTCGTATTGATTGCGGGAGGGTCCGGAATGGTCCCCCTTATGTGCATGCTTCGTCTTAATGTGTTAAAGGCGGATACATCACGCACTATTATTTTTATTATTAGTTTACGAACGATTGACCGACTTTTGTATGCCGAGGAACTGCGCAAAATCCAAAGCGAATTTCCTCGGGTGAATATTGTAATAACCCTCACTGAACAGGTACCACAAGATTGGCAGGGATATTCACGAAGAATAGACGGAGAGATGTTTAAAGCAGAAATTGGGGCAGTGGCGCTAAATGAGCCAGATGTTTTTGTTTGCGGCCCAACAAAATTTGTTGAAGCGGCCGCGCGGTTACTTCTTGATATGGGAATTGACAGAAACTACATCAAGACAGAGCGTTTTGGAGGATGAGCTAAAAAATGAGAGTAAAGAGGGAAGTGGTAAAGAAAAAGTCCCGGACACACTAGTGTGCCCGGGACTTTGCTACATGGCGACTTCTGAAAATCGTTGTAGGGGTGGATGCGCAACTGAAGTATCCGATGTCCTTTTGCGTGGTCCGTGGATGATAATGATTTTATCAGCACGAACGAGCAAATGGTTACCGGAAGAATCTTTGAGCATGAATCTTTTGTAGGCAACGTGAGTACCTGTGTAGCGATCCTCACCTAAATTAAAATGACTTTTCGATGAGGAGGTGCTTCTGAGGCCGCGAAAAAGTTTTATTCTGCGCGCACAGCGAACAGGATCCTTGAGCCTTACGGTAAAGGTTTGGGTGTGGTTGAACATAGGTGTGGAAAGAGCAATCTGGGGCCTTATTGTTATCTTTTTTGTGAATTTGGTCAATTGTGGATAATGAAAAATAGGGAAGGTGAGGTAGTTTTTACGAGAGGGCGGCTATTGACGTTTATTAAGGTTTATATTCTAAAAATAATGACTTTTAGGGCATTTGGGAGGGGTGTGGATAACTCAAATTGAGGTTTGTCCTTTAATGGTTGCCAAACTTCAAAAACCATCGCATTTTCATAAAGGACATTTTTAAGCCCTGAAACTGCTGCAATGTCCTTTATATGTCTTTTATAACACGTTAAAGACGATCGCAGATTTAGAGTCACCTTTTCTTTGACTTCGCATCGTATTTGCTTAGTGTTGATACATAAACAGCTTCGAAATGAATTCATTTAGTCAGAGATTCGGAACTCCCCTACGTAAAGCGTTTGCTGCTGCGCTTCTTTTGGCATACATACTCCAGCCGCTTTCTGCATTCGCCGATGAAAGCGGTTTAAACTTTGCCCCTGGTAACCCTTCAATATCTGGCCCAACATCAGGTCAGCCTAATACGTCGTATACGTTTACAGCCTCAGCGTCAGATCCTGAAGGAGATCAGGTATCGTTTGGATTTGATTTTGATAATGATGGAACTGTGGATAACTATTCCGGTTATGTAGATTCCGGTAGCTCTGCAACTGTTTCTCATGCGTGGTCAAGTAACGGTACCTACATTATTTCTGTGGTTGCTCGTGATGTCTGGGGTCAGTACTCAGGTCAATCTTCTCAGAGCATCTCAATTTCATCAGCAAGCAATCCTAATCCAAATCCTAACCCAAATCCGAATACAGCCCCTTCTACCCCAAATGTCTCTGCCCCATCTTCAGTAAATACAAATACCCCGGCAACATTTACGGCAACCGCATCTGATGCTCAGGGTGATAGCATCGTCTATGGATTTGATTGGGATAATAATGGCAGTGTTGATGAGTACACGGGCGCGGTGTCTTCTGGTTCTTCAGCAAGCATGTCGCACACCTGGTCAACTGCAGGAACATACACCGTTCAGGTATTCGCAAAGGATATGCAGGGTGCATCATCTGGCGCTGCATCAGTGGTTGTATCAGTAAACGCTCCATCAAACCCGCCGGTTAATCCACCTGCTCCTGTGAATGTGGCACCAACCACTCCTCTCCTTTCGTTTAATGGAACCGCAGTAAATTCAGACATTACGTTTACTGCAACAGCGAACGATACAGATGGAGATCAACTAAACTATGGTTTCGATTGGGATAATGATGGTGTTATTGATGGTTACACAGGATATGTTCCATCAGGTGTTTCAGCTCAGCTTTCTCATTCATGGAGTACGGTTGGTACCTATATTGTTAAGGCGTATGCTCGGGATATCTGGGGCCATTTTTCTAGCGAAGCGTCAGTTACGGTAAGTGTTACAAGCTCGGGTCCTGTTACTGTAAATACAGCACCAAATCTTCCGATTGTCGGCGGTTCACAAACTGCGACAGTAAATGTTTCGGAAGGTTTTACAGTAACAGCATCTGACCCTCAAGGTGACAGCATTACATACGGTTTTGATTGGGATAACGATGGTGTGGTTGATGAATATACGGACTTTGTTGCTTCTGGTATCTCTGCGAATCTAAGTCATGTGTGGCCGACCGCTGGTACGTATACCTTTAAAGTGTACGCAAAGGATATTTGGAATGCTGTTTCTGCAGCAACTTCGTTTACCGTTACAGTAAACGGACCTGTTAATCCCCCGGTAGATCCAGTTCCTAATCGAGCACCAAACGCCCCAACTGTTACTTCAGATGGTACGGCAATAAATTCACATATTACGTTCACTGCTCGCGCAACTGATCCTGAAGGGGATCAACTTAACTATGGTTTCGACTGGGATAATGATGGAGTTATTGATGATTACACTGGCTTTGTTCCATCAGGTGTTTCAGCTCAGCTCTCACATGTATGGGCGTCTGCGGGTACATATACGGTTGTTGGATATGCTCGAGATATTTGGGGTAATTTCTCTGTGGGCACATCGATAACAATCAGTGTGACTTCAACTGGTCCTGCTACGGTTAATACTGCGCCTAACGTACCTGTGGTTGGCGGTCATACTGCAGGAGTTGTTGGAATCTCAGAGAATTTCACTCTTACAGCTTCAGACCCTCAAGGTGATGATCTTGTCTATGGCATTGATTGGGACAATGATGGAAATATTGATGAGTATACAAATACTGTACATTCTGGTATTTCGCAGCTTGTTTCGCATACGTGGAATGAACCAGGATCTTATTCTTTCAAGGTATATGCGCGAGATGTTTGGAGTGCAGTTTCAAGTCCTGCTGTATTTACCATTACGATTAGTTCCCCGGTAGTAAACCTTCCTCCGACAAATCCTTCGGTTATGGTTTCAGGTTCGACAATAAATAGCCCGGTATCATTTACTGCGCTTTCGACTGATCCTGAAGGAGATCAAATTTCATACGGTTTCGATTGGGATAATGATGGAGCTGTAGATGAGTATTCAGCATTTACAAGTTCAGGAGTATCGGCGGCAGCTTCACATATGTGGACGTCTGCAGGTACCTATGTGGTAAAGGTATATGCAAAGGATACTCAGAACCACTTCTCTGGTGCGACAGTTGTTCAAGTGACGATCAATGGTGTTGTTGTGGATGTGAACACGCCACCACAAGCTCCAACAGTGGCCGGTCCTACAACTGGATATGTAAATAATTCATATACATTTGTATTTACCGCGACAGACCCACAAAATGACAATCTTTCATACGGCATAGATTGGGATACCAACGGATCTATTGATGAATATACATCGACGGTAGCATCAGGTGTCTCGGGTTCACTTTCACACAGCTTTGTAGCGGCTGGCACATATACATTTACTGCATACGCAAAGGATGCTCGCGATGCGGTTTCAAATCCAAGCACATTTACCATAGCAATCAGTACACAAGGTACCGGTGGTCAGAATCAGGCACCATTTGTGGAGCTTTTGGATAGTCCAGCACAAGGTGTTGTAAATACATCATATTCTTTCACGGCTCGAGCAACTGACCCGGAAAATAACAGTGTGTCGTATGCATTTGATTGGAACAATGACGGTACTGTAGGTACCCTCTCAGATGAACAATGGTCATCTGATGTGCCTTCGGGTACCTCGGTTACTCGATCTAACTCATGGTCTACCTCGGGAACCAAGACATTCCGTGTATTTGCACGCGATACCCAAGGTGCACAGTCATCAATTTCAGCTCAAATTGAGATAACAGGCGGTCCTTCAAACGACCACATTAATTTTACGGTTTCACCTGCAAGCGGCCTTACAACGAGTGAAGCTGGCGCAACGGCTGCATTTACAGTGGTTTTGGATTCAGCGCCAATGGCCCCAGTAGAATTGAGGGTTCAAAGTAATGACCTAACTGAGGGTACTACGGCACCTTTGTCTTTGCTTACATTTAGTACGGCAAACTGGAATGTGCCTCAAACTGTTGTTGTTACGGGTGTAGATGATGCCGTACGAGACGGTGATGTTACCTATAGTGTTCAAATTGGTCCGGCGGTAAGTAACGATATTAACTGGAACGGACTTGGAGCAAAAGCCGTATCTCTCCTTAACATTGATAATGAAGAAAGTAATGGTGGCGGAGGTGGAGATAATAATCCAGGCACAATTTCATCATTTACAGCTAATCCAACAACTATAACGAGCGGAGGCACTTCAACGCTTTCATGGGTCTCATCAAACGCGACTAGCTGTGAGGCATCAGGCGCTTGGTCTGGTTATAAGCCCCTTTCTGGTTCAGAGGTCATTGGTCCAATCAGCACAACAACCACATCGGTTCTAACCTTCACTTTGGCTTGCGGTAATGCAAACGGTACTTCAACTCAGTCAGCAGCCGTTACGGTAAATCCGGGCTCTGGTAGCGGTGATCCAGGTGCTGATTTCGGTATTTCTCCAATGTCGGGTCATGTTACAAGCGAAGGTGGGCTTTCAACTTCATTTGCAGTGATACTCAATAGAGCTCCTTTGGCTATGGTGACAGTACCGATAGTTAGTTCAGATACTACAGAGGGTACAACTTCAACAACAACACTTATCTTTACGCCTTCGAATTGGAATGTGGAGCAAAGGGTAACAGTAACCGGTATTGATGATTCAGATAAAGATGGCGATATTGTATATAGCGTAACCGTTGGTTCGACAACCAGCGCTGATCCTGTATGGAATGGTCTTCCGGCAAAGAATGTTTCAATAACTAACACCGATAACGAAAACACAGGAGGTGGTGGAGGTTCGTCTGGCGGAGGTGGAGGCGGGGGTGGTGGAGGTGGAAATAACTCAGGTCCATGTTATGGATACAACTGCCCTGCAACAACTACACCAAGTACATCTGGTACAGGTGGAGGGGGTATTACTATTATCTACCCAGTCACCTCTTCGTCAGGTAGAACTGGTCCGGAAAACGTTTGTCCAAGCGGAAACTATATAACGGTATTTATGAGAATAGGCGGGGATAACGCACCTTCAGAGGTTCGCAAGCTACAAACCTATCTCAATACATATGAAAACGCTGGATTAGAGGTAACCGGTGTATTTGATGAGGCTACTGAGGCCGCAGTAAAAGAACTGCAGGTTAAGTACTCAGATACAATACTTGCACCTTGGGGTGTAACAGAGCCTACGGGCATTGTGTATGTGACGACAACTCGCCACATCAACACAGTTACCTGTGAGGATGGTATAAAGGACAATGTCCTTGATAACACTGCTACGACAACTGACGACTTCACTGGCGCCATAGGCCAAGCGACATCGACGCCGCAGGCCGAAAACACTGCTCTTTTGGGTATTCTAAAGGACATACCATGGTATGCGCTCCTCATAATTCTGTTACTTATAGTGGGTGGAACCCTTATAATTTCAGGCATAGTGAGAAAGGACCGTCTTATAGACGAAACATACATGACCTTTATAAGAGGCGCTGCCTTCCTAGCGGTAGGAACTGTCCTTAATGTCCTTAATAGTGTGTCCTATATACTGAACCCGCAGTGGTTTACCCAAAAGACCGGTCTTACTCTTACCTGGCTTATTGGACTCGATATATTCAATCTTTTTGTCCTCGTTGTTATTTGTTTTGTCGGCATTCTCAATCTCTATAGCCGAAGCATTGATAATAAATAGATAAGGGAAGGCGCCCGCCGGGACTTACCCGGCGGGCGCTTCTCCTTGGTTTACTTGCTATAATTGACCTCATATGAAAATGAACACATCAACAATAATTGTCGTAGTCGCGGTCGTACTTATTTTAGGTGGAATGATTTGGTATTCAAATACGCCTGGAAAATATGATACTTTTGCAACATGTATAAAAGATAGCGGCGCAACATTTTATGGTGCATTTTGGTGCCCACATTGTCAGGAGCAAAAGAGACTCTTGGGCAAGTCAGCAAAACGGCTTCCGTATGTTGAGTGTTCAACTGTAGATGGTCAGGGTCAGCTTCCTGTGTGTACGGATAAAAAAATTGAAACATATCCAACATGGGAATTTAAAGATGGTTCTCGAAAAACTGGAACACTCTCTCTTTCTGAACTTTCTGAGCTTACGAGCTGCCCGCTAACAAAATAAGTCACATGCAGGCATTTGCATCAATAATGAATACGATCTGGAGTGTACTTGCTATTGTTGCGCAGATTGCTTCTCTTCTTATTGTTATTGCAATATTCACCAAAAAAACTCCAAAACCCTTAGCGCGTGCGCTTTCACTCATTTCGAACAAAGCACTCATGCTTTCATTTGCCGTTTCACTTTTGGCTGTGATCGGCAGTCTCATATACTCAGATGTAATTGGATATGAACCGTGTAAGTTATGTTGGTTTCAGAGAATATTCATGTATCCACTCGTGGTTTTATTTGGCATTGCTCTGTGGAATAAAGATGAAGGAATTAAACGGTATGGACTCGTGCTTTCTGCAATTGGTGGATGTATTGCACTTTTCCACTACGTAGGCCAACTCGGGTTTAATCCATTTGGTCTTAAGTGTCTTGCGATCGGATATTCTTCGTCATGTGCAAAAAATTTTGTTCTAGAATTCGGATATATAACAATCCCTATGATGGCATTTTCCGCGTTCCTTCTTATCTTCGTAAGTTTGTGGCTTTCTCATAGAAATAGCACTCAATAACACTTCATGTCACTTTTTGTAACATCAATCACGACGGTGCTTACTCTCGTTTTTATGATTCCGGGTATTTTTATGGCACTTGTACCCATGCTTCCGGCGCTCACGTATATGTTTGTAATCGCACTTGTCTATGCCATTATTGATGGTTTTCAGGCACTTACATCAACGGAGCTACTCATATTATTCGGGTTTGTTGCGATATCATTCGTAATTGATCACTCATCAGGATTATTGGGAGCAAAATACGGAGGGGCACATACAAAATCACTTGGATGGGGTATTCTCGGCTCACTTATTGGTACCTTTGTATTTCCCCCTCTTGGTACGTTTATAGGTCTTTTTATTGCGATTCTGCTTGCTGAAATAGCATATAAAAAGCCCCACGTTCAAGCTTTTAAGGCGGCGGGGAGTGCTCTTCTTGGCACAGCCTTTGGTGTGGTGGCTAACGTTATTTTGGCCATAACATTCGTGGTTTTCTTCTGTCTTTTTATATTTTTGTAGAAAACCTTTTTACATTCCGCCATCGTAGTACTTACGGAAGTGTTATACTAATTGTATGTTAACCACACCACGACTAGTTATAGGTATTGCACTACTTGCTCTTATTGTATATGGGCTTTTTGCACTTGATATTCCGTACGGAGAAAAAGTGGATGATTTTGTTACGTGTGAGGCGGCAGGGTATCCAGTCATGGAATCGTACCCTCGGCAGTGTAAGGATAAGAAAGGAAATATATATGTTGAAGAAATTACCAAGGTCCCAGGTACTCAGGCTAGCTCAACAACATCTGACCTTATTCACGTCACAAGTCCAACTGCAGGTATGCGGGTACAATCTCCGGTTACACTAACAGGCGAGGCGAGGGGATATTGGTTTTTCGAAGCATCCTTCCCTGTTGAAATTCGAGCAAATGACGGCACTGTCCTAGGCGCTGGTCCAGTACAAGCGCAAGCTGACTGGATGACAGAATCTTTTGTTCCTTTCTCCGCACAAATTAAGTTCGATCCAAAAGGAAACACTGAGGGCGTTATTCGGTTTAAGAATGACAATCCGTCAGGCGATCCGGCGAGAGATCTATTTATTGATGTTCCGGTCAAGTTTGGGACGGGCACAACGGGTGTGAGTACTCCTGTGAAGCCCTGTATTGTATCAGGATGTAGCGGTCAGATTTGTTCGGATCAAGACATGGCTTCTACCTGCGAATACAGAGAAGAGTACGCATGTTACAAGACCGCGACATGCGCACGTCAGGCTGACGGTCAGTGCGGTTGGACGCAAACCGCTGCACTTACAGCTTGTTTAATGAACTCATAAGTATGCCAAACGAATCACTCATTCACGCCGATATATTCTTCTTCATCTCGACAATTGCTCTCGTAGTAATATCAATTGGGCTTTCGATATCACTTTTTTACGTTATTAAAATTCTACGCAATCTTCGGGATATATCTGATAAAGCAAATGCTGAAAGTGATGAAATTATCGCAGATATTAAAAAACTGCGAAGAGCAGTACGTGATGAAGGTCTGAAGTGGAAAGCGGTGTCTGATCTCGTACGAATGTTTTTTGCTCGAAAAGCCAAAAAAGTTAAGGAAGTAGCCGATTCATTAAAAGTTAACCACAAATAAATGTATGGCAGAAAAGAAATCAAACAATAAAAGCAATGCGGGTGCGATTGTTGCGGGTATTGCGGGTCTTACAGCAGCTGCAGTAGGCGCTTATTATCTGTATGGTCATAAAGATGCATCAAAAAACAGAGCAAAGGTAAAAAGCTGGATGCTTAAAGCTAAAGGTGAAGTGCTCGAAGAGCTAGAGAGAGCAAAGGATGTGACAGAATCTGCTTATATGAGCGCTGTTGATACCGTTGTCAAAAAGTATAACGAACTTAAATCTATTGATCCTGAAGAACTTGCGGATTTTATGGACGAAATGAAATCTCATTGGCACGGTATTCAGAAAACACTCAACACGAAAGCTCCGGCGGTAAAGAAGGTCACAAAGAAAGCAAAGAAATAAATGAAAACTTCGTGGGGAAATGTGGCTCATTGGTACGATGATGTAGTGAATGATCCTGATTCATATCAGATACAGGTCATATTGCCGAACATTGTACGTCTCATGACAGTATGTGAAGGCGACAGAATCCTTGATGTGGCGTGTGGACAGGGATTCTTTTCTCATGCCTTGGCAGCAAAGGGCGCCATAGTGACAGGTGTTGATATTTCCCCCGAACTGATATCAATTGCAAAAAAGCACGCTAGTCACAACGAAGAATTTTTTGTTTCATCTGCCGATAATTTGTCTAAATTCAAGACACAAAGTTTTGATTCGGCTGTTTGTGTGTTGGCACTTCAAAATATTGAAAGAATGACAGAAGCGCTCCGTGAGATTGGAAGGGTGCTTAAGCAAGGAGGAAAATGTGTGCTTGTTATAAATCATCCGGCCTTTAGAATTCCTGGTCGTAGCGCGTGGGGTTACGATGAAAAAACGAATACTCAATTCCGCAGAGTTGATGGTTATATGTCTCAATCACGAACTCAGATAGATATGCATCCGGGAAGTAAAGAGAAAAAGGAGGTTACGTATTCTTTCCATCATCCAATTCAGGCGTATTCAAAAAGTTTGGCTAATGCCTCGTTTGTTATACGACGTATTGAAGAGTGGATGTCACATAAAGAGAGTGAGGCCGGCCCCCGAAAGGCAGCAGAGGACCGATCTCGAAATGAAATTCCGATGTTTATGTGTTTTGAGTGTATACGATTTTAAGCTACATCATCAATAGACATTGTGTAGCGTAGTCCGTAAAACATCAGAAATCCAAGGAAAATAAAGAGTCCCTTTATATCAAATACGGTAAAGAGGAGTGTGGCAACGATAGGAGAAAGGATGTAGGCGAATGGTCTCATCATACGTGAAAAACTGATGAGATTAGTTCGGGTCGCATCAACCTTTTTAAAGAAGTATGTCTCTGTCATTACTTCAACTGATGCTGCACCTATTCGTGTGCAAAAAAGTACAATGGTCCAGACAATAGGGTTGTGATCAGTGATAAAGGCAATGCTAATCGTGCTTACACCCAGAATTACGAATCCCATTGAGAGTACTTTCTTTTCGCCATTTTTATCCGCGAGACGCCCCAACGGTCCTTCTAGGAAGAGGAATGGTAATAGCATTATGGTGAATATAACGCCGATAGTAGACCATTCGAAACCGGTTGTATTGTGGAGGTAAATCGGCATATAAATAATCATCCAGGCATAGAAAAACTGGAGAAGAAATTGAATAAGTAGAATTGCTTTAATATTTCTATCTGCCCAAACTTCACCAAAACTTTTCCAGAATGGAAGGCGAGTATAGACCGGCTCCTTTGCAGAATGAAGTCCAAATAATACGAGAGCTATGACAGGCAAAAGAAGAATACCGCTTGTCGCATAGATATTATTAAACGCATTATCACCGAGTATTCGAGAGGCAAGCAGTGGTGATGAGATCCATGCTATGTTAACGATAGTTAAAAAAGCTCCGCGAATACGTCCGGTTTTTGTATTTGTGGAGAATGACTCAAGAAATACATCGAGCGTAAAGTTGGTAAGAGAAATCGTTACGAAATTGAGCATAAATGCAGCAATAATGCCCAAAACTTGGTTACCGACTGTAAGGCTTGCGAGGGAGAAAAATTGGAGAAAGAGGAGTGCGAGCGTGGTTTTGTAATTGCCAAATCGTTTCAAGATACCTGGCATCTCGATGAACATGGCGATGGCGAGTATCGAGCTAGCAGTGTAGATAATACCTACAAGTTTCTCGTTCGTGAATTGGGCAAGAAAGGTTGAATTAACATACGTTGGAATGGCGTATCCAAGGTTGAATACAAAACCAATCGCATACATAAGTAATCGCTTGCGTGAGAAGGACTTTTCTTCGGACATGCGTTTAATTATATCAAAATTTTCCAAGAAAAAAGCCGCATATAAGCGGCTTCGCCTCAGGTATAGCGACTTCGAATTTTGGTAAGCCTGAGCACCTCTCTGCCGATTTTGACGCGTTCGTGTGGGGACGCGTTAATCTTTTTTTGCTCAAGTTCTCGAATTTGCTGGTCCAATTCAGCTGCGTAGTCCTCATGCTTTTTGTGAGGTTTGCTAAGCATGTCTACGAAGATGCAGACTTCCTGGATAAGGGGCTGTAATAATTTCATGTAAAGAGCGACAGTAGATAAGCCTATCTGATTTGGTTATTTAGTCAAACAAAAACCGCCCGAGGGCGGTTTTTGTATTAGATAGTGAGGAGCACGGGAATAACCACTGGTCGCTTTGCGGTCTCTTGGAAGAGGTGTCGGGATACCGCATCAGTTACGTTTGCTTTGATCATTTCTACGTTAAGAGGATTCATTCCACGAGCAGATTCTTCAATTGTGTCCTTGATTATATTTCTCGTATCGCGGAGGAGATCCTGTGATTCACGAAGATATACGAATCCTCGAGAGATGATGTCTGGAGATTTTCGTAGTCGTCCTGTTTGGGCATCGAGGATGGCAAAGACAATGAACATTCCATCTTGTGCAAGCATTTGTCGATCTCGAATAACAACTTCCTGAACATCGCCGACAGCAAAGCCGTCTACGAGCACGAGATTTGACGGAGCTTTTTCCTTAAGCACTCGAATAGATTTACCACCGTCATAAATTTCGATGATAGAGCCGTTATCCGGAACGATAATGTTCTCTTTTGGTACACCGATAGACTGAGCAAGTTCTGCATGTTGACGAAGCATGTAATGCTGACCGTGAAGTGGCATGAAGAATCGGTATTTAATCTGTTCATGAATCCACTTGAGCTCGTCTCTGTTACCGTGACCTGATGCGTGAATATCGGAGTCGAGATAGGTAATAACTCTCGCTTCAGATCGATAAAGGTTATCCTTGAGTTTCACTACAGCGTTGTAGTTTGTTGGAATGATCGATGAAGAGAGAAGTACCGTGTCAGTTTTTCGAAGCTGTACGTGTTTATGCTGTTTTGTTGCCATTCGCATAAGCGCCGCAAACTCCTCGCCTTGAGCACCAGTTACAAGCATTACAATTCGATCTGGCGGATAATTATCAATTTCCTCTGCCAAGATAATGTTTTTTACATCAAGAAGCTTCAAGTGTTTGATGATCTCAATGTTTGTCTTCATGCTGCGTCCCTCCACAACAACTTTCTTGCCGTATTTGTCTGCAGCCCGGATGATAGCGATGATTCGTTCTACTTGAGAAGCGAATGTACCGATGATAAGTCTACCGCTGGTCGCTTTAATGAATTTCTCGATATTCTCTATAACCACTGTTTCTGAAAGTGAGAAACCTGGTTTTTCGATAGATGTTGAATCCATGGTAAGAAGAAGTACTTCTTTTCCAGCAAATTGTTTGTACTGCTCGACTTCTTCCTCAGTAGGTACGCCCTTAACATTGTCGACACGCACGTCCTCGATAAACACAATATCACCAAGCGGAGTGGTTACCACGAGACCCATTGAGTCTGGAATGGTGTGAGAAATAGGGAAGGTTTTAACCTTAATCGAACCACAGGTAATTGTTTCGTTTCCGGTGATAATTTTAATATCGAGAGGTTCGAGATGAGGAAATTCTTCCTGGCGCTTCTGAATCATGATTGCACCGAATTGACGAGTGTATACAGGCGGATATCCGATTCGATCAATAACATACGGAATGCCTCCGATGTGGTCGAGGTGACCATGGGTAATGAAGAGTGCCTTGATTCGATCCTTTCGTTCCTCGAGATACTTGGTGTTAGGCAAGATATAGTCGATACCAGGGGTTGCTTCATCTTTGAATTGAAAACCGGCATCAATAACGATGATATCGTTACCGACTTCGATGGCAGTCATGTTTTTGCCGATTTCTTCTACACCGCCGAGAGGAATGATGCGCACGGCATCACCAATAGGAGGGATAACAACTGAAGCGGATTTGTTATCAGCTGGAGCGCCGTTTGGTCTCATGCCTCCACCAGAGCTGAATCGGCGAGGTGGTCGCTTGTTTCGCATCATGCGATTGAGTTTGCCGCGTGACATATGAGGTCGTCCGCTTGCTGATGGACCGCTATGTCCCGCATGTCCACCTTGGCCTCCTCGGTGTCCACGGTTAAAACGTCCACGTCCACCTGGGCGTGCGTTTCCGCGATGGCCAGATACGCTGTCTGCAGGCCGGTTTTCTGTCTTTGGTTTATTCTGTTCTTCCATTATTTTAATGTTAAATCCGGTAGTAGGTTTTGGCATCAATATTTGATGACAAAATACACCACCGGCTTTTGTTATTAATTATTAATTATTTTTTCATCGTTATCTATAAACACATCCCACACATGGTCTGTTTTTACATACCAATCCTGAATGCCAATAAATCTGTCTGATGGTGTGGTGATTTCTCCGAGCTTCACGCCATGGAGTTTTGCTGGGATAGCGTAAATGAAATCTGGGCTCCAGAGAAATGCCGCAGGTGTATCGCTATCAATTTCCTCTTTAAAAGTTGCATACAACTTAGCGATTGCTTCGGTTGAAGTAGCAATGCGCATTTTTTCAAGAAGCTTGTCTGCTGTTGTGTTGGTATACAAAGAAATATTAAGTCCTGGATCATTTCTTTGTGATGAGTGCCAAAATGGGTAGAGATCGGCGTTTTTACCTGTAACGATGCCGAAAAGAAGAGCCTCATATTTTCGTGGGCGAATGACGCCTTGGTTGAGGTCAGCTGGCTCAAAGACGCGCACATCAACTGTTGCACCGAGATTCTTCCAGTCCTCTTCAATTTTCTTTGCGCTCTCGACGAGCTCAGGAATGTTTGCGGTAGAAAGGGAAATAGAAATGGTTGATGAAGATGTTTTTCCTTTGAGTTCGAAAAGACCAGTTGCAGGATTCTTTTTCCATTTTGCATCACCGAGCACATCGAGTGCCTCGGCTCGTGATGAGGATGCGGTTGAGGTTCCGATCACTGAATGAACTACTGTTGGGGGAAGCGGTCCATCTGCTTCGCTACCGTATCCTAAAAGCACGCTTTCAATAATATTTTCCTTATTTATTGCGAGCGAAAGCGCTTTTCTGACTTCTTTATGTGCGAGGATCTCATTTTCATTTTGATTAAAGAAGACGCCGAAGATTCGCGTAAGTGGGGCAGAAACGAGCGCCGCATCATGTTCGACAAGCTTCGCCGAGTTTGGTGTTAGGTTTGAAGCGCTTTCAACATCTCCGTCTTGAAGCGCGTGTACAAGATTGTTCTCATTTGAATAGAAGGTGAGAGATATTTTTGAAATATACGGTTCACCAAGTGCGTAATTTTTGTTTGAACGCAAAACAAACTCAGTTGGAATTCCATCTTTTGATCGTTTGATAGAATCAATTTTGTATGGACCTGATCCAATCGCCTGGAGGTTTTTGTCACTGAATGGAATCTGATCGCTTTCAAGATTTTGCCAAATATGTCGCGGCAAAATACCCAAGGTCAAGCTTCCAATAAATGGTGCGTACGGCTGCTTGAGTGAAAACACGATGGTGTTTGCATCGGTCTTTTGAACAGTTACACCTTCCCAGTTTACGCGTCGAGGGCTCTTGAGTGTGCTGTCGAGCGCTTTCTCGATGGTGAATTTTACGTCGTCGGCTGTTACTGGTTCACCGTCATGGAATTGAGCATCCTTGCGAATAGTGAAGGTGTAGACAAGTCCGTCCGGAGAAACTGTATATTTCTCAGCGAGATCAGGAATGTATCCACCATCAGGTGTTGCTTTTAAGAGTCCTGAATAGACGAGGGTGGTGAGGTCGCGATCGGCGTCTGATGCTGCAAGAAGTGGGTTTACGAAACGAGGTGTTCCGACAATACCTTCTGTGAGTTCTCCGCCATAACTTGGCACTTCTGAACCAAAGCTGTAGCTAACTTTTGCTGCAAGTGAGAGAGTTGCGCCAATAAGAATGACTGCACACACAAGAAAAAGTACCTTTTCCGTGATTGAAAACGAATGAATAAGATTTTGAATTTTTGCGAGAGGAGAAACGTGTCGCTCGCGGGCGAGAGATCGCCAGAGGGGAGAATTCTGTTCCATGTATGAAGCTGCCGAAGCAGTGTTTATTTTAAACCAAAATTAAGAAGAATGCCTAGCGCAAGAGCGATAAGATTGATGTGAGTGCGAAGAGCACGCCGAGGATGATAGTCGCGGTAAAGAGGACCTTTTCAAGGCCACGTCGTGTATGGAATACCGAGCTCATATTGTCGGAACCTCCGAGTGCTCCTCCGTTCTGCGCACCTGAATGCTGAAGAAGGACGGCTAGAATAAGGAGTGCCGA
Organism: uncultured Candidatus Saccharibacteria bacterium; assembly: GCA_964495425.1. GTDB lineage: Bacteria > Patescibacteriota > Minisyncoccia > Phycocordibacterales > UBA6065 > UBA6065. Next base: position 3,350 of record CAZBVG010000001.1, on the reverse strand, counting down.
AATAACTATCTGGATATACGGTAATACGCTAGAAATCGTACTCATGCATGACAGGTTAGCATGGATGGATAGTGGGCGCAAATGTGGCCCTTAGGGAGACTTTTCAACACCAGATTTGCAAATATATGTCAAATACGCTATTCTGAGCTATGTCTCCGGTTGAACCCTACACAGTTATGCCCATTCCAGCAGTGATTGCGATTGTTGCGGGTACGATTCTGGTGATCGCCATACTCTGGCGTTCCTTTCGTACCCAAAACCCCGCCTGCGACGACATTGAGGAAGAACACCATCGTCCGACTATGTCGTAGGTTTACAAGCCCTGTGCAATTGATGCACAGGGCTTTTTTCTTTGATACCATTAAGATCCAGGTGCCTTCCATGGCCCAGCTATGCTAGAACAAAATAATACAATCTTTACGTTTCTCGATCGTCTCCTCGATGTTCCAGAGGCCAAGGTTACCTATCTTACGCGGGTAACTCTGATTGATCGCATCATAGAGAAACTTTTTTTGAGTTTTCTGCCTTCGAGTATTACACCGAATCAGATAACGAAATTCAGACTCCTTACGATTCCTTTTATCGGACTTTTGCTTGTTCTCGACATATATTCTGTTGCTACGATCTTATTTCTCTTTGCGGCGTTTTCAGACGCATTAGACGGCGCCTTGGCACGAACTCAGCGCAAGATAACGACTTGGGGAACATTGTATGATCCCATTGCGGATAAGCTACTTATTGGGTTGGTTTCTGTAATCATTGTTTCAAAATATATTGGTATTTATTTGGCGGTAGCGACGGTGGTCACTGAACTTGCTCTCGTTTCTTCGGCATACTATCGATATAAAGGAAGGGTAGTTCCGGCAAAAACAATGGGGAAGCTCAAGATGATTCTTCAATGTGTAGGTGTGATATTGCTTTTGTTGGCCCTCGTTTTGAAGGCGCCGATACTCGTAGTCGCTGCGACATATACCTTATATGCTGCGTTGGTGTTTGCAGGACTTTCACTCCTTGTATTCCGCTCCATTTAGTAGATAATGAGGGTATGAAGAAAACAATCATAATAATAGTCATTATTGTTGTCGCGATTGCTGCATATTGGGGCACGACATACAACAAGCTTGTGACGGCAAATACAGCGGCTGATGCACAGTGGGCTCAAGTGGAGACACAGTACCAGCGACGCTTCGATCTTATTCCTAATCTCGTTGAGTCAGTTAAAGGTGTCATGAATCAGGAACAGGCGGTGTTTGGTGCTATCGCGGATGCGCGAACACGATATGCTGGTGCAAGTACTCCGAATGACAAAGCGGCAGCTGCGTCTGAAGTTGAATCGGCATTTGCTCGACTTCTTGTGGTAATGGAGAATTATCCTCAGCTTCAGTCATCTCAGAATGTGATGGCGCTTCAGTCACAGATTGAAGGTACAGAAAATCGCATTTCAGTTGAACGAGGTCGATACAACGATACTGTTCGAGGATACAATCTTCTTGTGAGCCGATTCCCAAGCTCACTTATCGCTGGTATGTCAGGTTTTGGTAGCCGAGCGTACTTTGAGGCCGCTGCAGGTACAGAAGTTGCTCCACAGGTTAAGTTCTAACTGTATGAAGAGAGTTTTTCTCAAAGCTCTCTGTGTCGTCGCGGCGTTCACAATAGGTGTGAGCGCCGTTTCGGCATATGTAAGTCCAGGTAAACCAACTGGATTTGTAAATGACTTTGCTCAGATTTTCACAGCTGAACAGAAAAGCGCTCTTGAATTGAAAATTCGTGAGTACCAGCGTCCTGCGGGAGTAGAGATAGCGGTGGTGACTGTGCCAACCCTTGATGGAGACACTATAGAAAATTACGCGGTAAAACTTTTTGAAGAATGGGGAATTGGCAACGCGCTCAATGACAACGGACTTTTGCTTTTGGTTGCTCCAAATGAACGAGAAGTTCGTATAGAGGTGGGTTATGGACTCGAGCCGACGATTACGGATGTCGCATCATCGGTCATTATTCAGTCGGTTATTATTCCGGCATTCCGTGAGGGAAAATATTATGAAGGAATAGATGAAGCGACCACAAAAATTATGGGTCTTATTGATGCTGATCCCGAGACTCAGAGATTTGTCGAAAATAATGTATTGCCTGCAGAGAAGCCAGATTTTTCTGGGCTGTATGCTTTTGCTTTTATTTTCCTCATTCAACTTATCCCGGTCATTATTTACAGTAAGTCGTGGTGGCTTGGTGGTGTGCTTGGATTCGGATTAGGTTTTATGATTTTCTCTTCCATGGCCGCTGCTCTTGTGGTGGGTATGATAGGCCTCATTCTTGATTTTCTTCTTTCTAAAAAATTTGGAGGCAAGCGTCCGGGCGGTGGTCCTGGTGGAGTATGGTTTGGTGGAATGGGCGGAGGTAGGGGATTTGGTGGCGGTGGTTTCGGTGGGTTTGGGGGCGGTTCATCAGGTGGTGGTGGGTCGAGTGGGAGATGGTAATACTCATACATGGAAAAGATATCTAAAGAAAAAATACGGGAGTCAAGTAGAAATAAAAGAAAAAAAAGTCCATTGTTGACGCTTGCGCTGATACATAACGATCTGAATGATTTAATTTTTCTACATGATTTAGTGTCTACGAATTCGCCAAGAAATTTAGATACTAAAACTGTATCTCCTGAGTTAGGACAATTCAGTGGGAGAAGACTGTATATAGTAAGGTTGGTTCTAAGCCATTTACATGAGATGCTGATTTTTTTCAAAAAAAATCAGCAGGAAATCGATTCGGACGTGGAGTTACAGAATATAATTAATTCGCTGGATAAAGAAGAAAGAGCACTCTGGACAAGAATACAGAAATTTTCTATTGGTAAAGATCTAACAAAAACCGGGTCAAATTTATTTAATTTATTCTCACTGGCCAGAGATCAACTGACTTTTCATTATTACCATTCGTCAAAATACATATTCGAGGGCTTTGAATTAGGGTTTGTTAAGGATGTGCCAAGTTTTAATAATGAAAATGCTTTAGCAACAAATAGTGGTGACGTGGATAAGGACAGATCGTACTATATAGATCTTGCTATTCAGAGGCATTTGGAGTTATCTTCAAATCTTGGAGTCAATTTATTTCAATTTGAGAATAATGAATTGGTAAATATAGTTGCTGGTTTCAATAAAGTTATCGGTAAAATAATTGCGATTTATCATTCAAAAATAATGATCTGATTTTTTTGGAGGGTTCGCATAGTGGTCTAGTGCACACGCTTGGAAAGCGTGCGTGGGGCAACCCACCAAGAGTTCGAATCTCTTACCCTCCGCTATAAATATTATGTTAATTTTATGACTACACAGAAACTCACAACTCAGACA